>CANQUS010000007.1 GCA_947627055.1 uncultured Clostridia bacterium
ATCTTCACATATACAGTATTGTATCGTGTGTTCTTGCCAGTTAGATTTTCATAATATTTAGGAGTCATATATATGTAGTTTCCCGCGTAGTTCTCCGTTATGGCTGTGATTTTTACTTCATACGGCTCCTCATCAATAGTCATCGTAAAGGTATCCCCTACCGAAAGTTTCAAAATCTCGGTCATTCTCTCTGTTACAACTACGCCGTCATCAGTAAGTTCTATCGGCTGCTTATCTGTTCTCGTTCTGAGATCCACCAGCGATTTAAAGTCCTCGTTGTTCTGCGGTATAAGAAACGTTGGTTCAAGCTTTTTTGAATCATTATCAGTATATGCCTTTGTATTGCCGCTTAGGACTGCCAGTGCATTTGATATGCTTTTATCCTGATTTATTTCATCGATCAGTGAATTACACTTTTCATATCTTTGAGATTCCTTCAGTGCCATGACAGCGTCATATTTGAATATATCTCCAAACTGCATTCCCGCTATCGACATAATAGATGTTCTGAGGCCGAAGCCCGCTATAATAAGAGCCGTACAGCCTGCTATACCGATAACAGTCATAAAAAATCTCGCCTTGTAGCGGAAAAGGTTTCTCGCCGTTACCTTAGAGGTAAAGTTCATATGCTTCCATATAAACGGTATCTTTTCGAGCAGTATGCGCTTTCCCGGCTTTGGCGCTTTCGGACGCATCAATGCCGCAGGATTTATCTTCAGCTCTCTCAAACAGGTAAATATAGCAACCGCACAGGTTGCGATCACCGCGACTGCGGATGAAATGAACACAACAGTGTAATCTACCGACAGATGCATCGAGGGCAGGTTATAAAGTATTCCATATGTATCAACAATGATTTTCGGCAGCGTAAGCAATCCTATGACAGTTCCGAGCAGGCAGCCCAATATTGCCGCAACTGCCGCATAGATAAAGTATTTCATGGCAATAGCAGGCTGAGAGTAGCCCAACGCTTTCAATGTTCCAATCTCTGTTCTGCGTTCCTCGACAAGTCTTGTCATAGTTGTTACGCAAACCAGAACCGCGACTATTAGGAAAAATATAGGAAACACGGTCGCTATCGAATCTACCCTCTGTGCATCCTCCAACAGCCCCGAATATCCCTTGTTATCATCGCGATTGTACACATACCATTTATACTCGGGTATGTCATCGATTTTATCCTCGGCGTCCTTGATTTTTTCCTCTCCCTCAGCGAGCTTTTCTTCCGCCTCTTTTTTACCTTTATCATATTTTGCCTGACCTTCATCAAGCTTTTTCTGACCCTCGGTTTTTTGCGTTTCAAGCTCTGCTTTGCCTTCTTTAAGCTCTTTCTCGCCGTCGGAGATCTCGGTTTCAGCATCTTTGAATTGAAGCTCTGCCGCAAGGCTCTGAACCTCAAGTTCAAGCCTTGCGGCGGTGAGTTGACTTTCCGCGCTGCTGAGCTTTTCCTTAGCGGCGTCAAGCTCCGCCTTGCCCTGACTGCTCTTTGTGTTGAACTCTTTTTGTGCCGCATCAAGCTGATCCTTAGATTCGGCAAGCGTTCTCTCACCGTCGTTAAGCTGCTTTAAGCCCTCATCATACTGCGCTTCGCCCGATTCGTACTGCTTTTCGTGTTCGGCTATCTGACGCTCAAATTTTTCAATCTGCTCTTTTTGATTTTGTGTTAAAAGATTTTCAGGAATTTTCTTTAGTGCGTTAAGAGATTCCTGTTCAATCCTGATCAGCGTATTGAGATTATCAAGCTGTTTTTCAGCGTCATCGAGCAGCTTTTGTGCCTCCGGCTTTGTTTCATATATAAATTTATTATATTCTAACTGATATTCTTTATTAGCCGCGTCAAGCGTCGCCTGACCCTCGCTGATCTCAATGTTGTATTTTTCCAAGCCCTTTTGATATTCGACTTTTCCGCTCTCAAGTTCTGCTTCTCCGTCGGCTATTTGCCGCTTGGACTTTGCGATTTCTTCTTCATATGTTTTCTTTGACTTTTCAAGCTCCTTTTTGGCGTCGTCTAATTTTTTTTCATTTTCCTTTATCTCCGCCTCCGCCTTGGCTATCTTTTCTTCAAATTCCTTTTTCCCATCATCAAGCTCTTTCTTTCCGTCCGCGAGTTCCTTTTCTGCCTCAATCTTTTTCTCATTATATTCTTTCTTGGCGTCAGCGAGAGCCTGCTTGGCGTCAGCTAACGTACCCTTGTTAAATCTCTCAGCCGCACTTTTTGAAAGCTTTTTAAATATCTCCCCCTGCTCAGCGATAAGCGCCTTATATTCATCGGAAAATCCAGAGATTTCAACCGCCGACGCGCTAGTCCTCACATAAAGCTCGGTATACTTATCGTATGCAAAATCTTCTGCCGGTATCATAGCAAAAAAGCCTATGGTTCCGCTCCCGACATTGGTGTTCCCATGCTGAAAGGTTATGTACATCGGTGAATCCACAACGCCTACGATTTTAAATTTAGTTTTTCTAAGATATGTTTTTGTATCCGTATCTCCGACAGTGGGCAGAATTTCAAGTGTATCCCCTACCCTGAGTCCGTTTAAAAAGCTTGTATCTTCAATAACACATTCGCCAGATTTTTCAGGCATTCTGCCTTCGACGATGTTAGGCTTATTTATCGGGACTTCACCATCGTCGGCTTCGGGTATGGAGTGAATACGCACAACCGAATCATTGTTATCTACCTCTGTTATTACATCCGCCATATATGACGGCATGACCTGAACGACCTCGTCCGCTTCCTCTATGCTTTTAATATCGTCATCATCAAACCCAACGGAGGAGACGAGACGAAAATCCATAAGATTATTGTCATTAAAATAATCATCGGCAGTTTTTATAAGGCTCGGTGAAGAAGCCTTGATTCCCGAGAAAAAACCCACACTGAGGGCAATGATGGCAAGTATCGAAATGAATCGAGACTTGGTGTTCCATATTTCTCTGAATATATTTTTTCCGAGAGATCTCATTATTGTATCACCCCTAAATCACCTGAGTTAATTCAGATATATTACCACTCGATGTCCTCAACATCAATGGGATTTTTATTTATTGTGTTGCTTACGACCTGGCCGCTTCTCATTCTTATCACTCTGTTCGCCATTGGGGTAATAGCGGAGTTATGTGTGATTAGAACTACGGTCATACCATCCTCTCTGCATTTGCTTTGGAGAAGCTTGAGGATATTTTTGCCCGTATTAAAGTCAAGCGCTCCTGTCGGCTCATCACACAGCAGCAGCTTAGGCTTTTTTGCAAGCGCACGGGCAATAGAAACTCTCTGCTGTTCACCGCCTGAAAGCTGTGCGGGGAAGTTATTTATCCTATGACCGAGACCGACGTCCTCAAGGACAGTGACTGCATCGATAGAATCCTTACATATCTGCGTAGCAAGCTCCACATTTTCCTTGGCAGTGAGGTTCGGTATCAGATTGTAGAATTGAAAAACAAATCCTATATCATATCTGCGGTATGAAGCTAAATTCTTTCCGCGCAGACGGCTTATCTCCCTGCCGCCTACATATATTCTGCCCTCAGAGCAGTTATCAATTCCGCCGAGAATATTAAGTATTGTTGTTTTACCCGCTCCGCTCTGTCCCACAACGACAGCAAACTCGCCCTCATCTATCGCAAATGAAACGTCGTTTACAGCGGCTATTTCTATTTCACCCATCTTGTATTTTTTAAATACATTTTGAAATTCTACAAATGCAGGCATATTCTATCCTCCTTAAAACAATATGTTTTGTTCAGATACAGCTTAAATTTTACATATAAGCACTCAGATTATCAACACCCGATAAAATTATAAAATGTAAATCCGATAAGTGGGTCTTGCCCCGTCATTCAGCTCGACAAGCGCAGCGTATGCCGCTGATCACAGTCATAGCATCCGAAAATATGGGCGCTGTCTCGCATAAGTTTATAACCGCCGCGCGGTGTCGCTCATCTCTAAGGCGGCCGGAAACATCTGTCACCCTAAGAAATAAAAGTTTTGCTCAGGAATTTTGTAAAACTTGAGCAAAACCTTGAATAATGTATAAATTCTGCTTATTCCTCTGCATTTTCGGTCTCGACAGGTCTTGACGTTAAAAATTCTACCGCGCGCTCTATGCTGTCCCTTGAGTTGCCCCAGTCGCCGTCAGCATTTCTATAATCAAACATCTTGCAAAAATGAGAAACATCTCCCTGAAGCTCCTCAAGATAACCACCCGCAAGAGCCGCAGTCACTTCATAGAAAGACCCTGTATTCCTGCCCATAGCCTTTTGCGCGCCGCTTAATAATAGCGTATAGTGTTCAAGGCAGATATATTTCTGTTCCGAATAAAGCTGACGAAATTCCGCATCCTCCTGCCACATTGCGTATATAATTCTCACCATATTGTTCATATTCATTTCAACACGGTTACAGACAAAGCAGCTATTCTTCAGCTTTTCAAGAGCGGCGATAACCTTTTTGTCAGGTCTGCCGCTCACCTTTTTCGGAATAAGCTCCTCAGAAATTTTTTTAAGATGGCTTTCAAGTATAAGCGCGTTTGACAGCCTGCTGCCTGCTTTGAGCATCATTGCGAAATGTCTGCTGCAAAAGCCCTGTTCGTTTGTCGTAACACGGACATCAGGCTCCATCATCGCTGCGCCTGTTACATACTCTGCGGATCTCTGCTCCAGCATATCTCTCATCCTGCAAAACGGACAGCCTTCCTTCGGACCGAACACATCGTTGACAGGTATACTGCAAATATCCTCTCTCATAGATTTTCCTCCGTCAGTGTCATACGTTCCTTGATTATTTGCGCATGATATAGTTATCCCTCGGTAAGGCTCTTAATAATCCACTTGCCGTCCTTGTTTTCCCACTCGATAGTACATTTTACATTGTCACAGCCCGAAAGCGGTTTACCGGTAGTAGAATCCTTAACCGTATAATTAAATGTAGTTGTCGCGGTATTGATATGCCATGTTGTCGAAGGATATGCAAGCTCGGGACGGGCTGCTTTGATCTTTGATGAGCCGACCTTATTCAACCAATCCAATCTCTTATAATCATAAAGCGTCAGTACATCCTCATATTTTTCAGGAAGCTGATTAGTATGCTCCCACGCAGAGTTGACGAGTTCAGTTGTCATCTGGGAAATATAAAAACAAAAGCCGAAATACACTACACAGCATATTGCCGCAAGAGCAATAAGAATACCTATTAACTTTTTCATTATAGCATCAATCCTTTCAGAAATTTCACCTAATTATTATACATTATACAAAAGGAAAAGTAAATCAGATAGAAAGAAATTTCGACGAATGCGGGGATTTTTTTAAGTTTCATCGCATCTTCATGAGTTCTGTCAAAATCGCGTCGGCGGTATCGTCCTTAGAAAGCAGTCCGAGCGATACCTCAGATTCTCGCGTAATGATCGTAACAATATTTGTATCCGCTTCAAAGCCCGCTCCCTTATCGCTAAGTGAATTTGCCACTATCATATCGGCATTTTTATCAATAAGCTTTTTCCTAGAATTTTCAAGAAGATTTTCGGTCTCCATAGAAAATCCGCAGATAAGCTGCCCCTCTCGCTTGTCATTGCATAAATGCTTCAGAATATCCTTTGTGCGCTCAAGCTCTAAGGACATATTGCTGTCATTCTTTTTGATTTTTCGCTGAGATGTTATTTTTGGAGTGTAATCCGCGACTGCGGCAGCCTTTATAATTATATCCTGATCCTTTGCATGTAGGGTAACGGCATTGAACATTTCCTCCGCGCTCTCCGCATAAACAACATTGACAAACGGCGGCAGGGGACATTCGATCTTACCCGCGACTAATGTAACGTTTGCTCCCCGCAGCATCGCCATCCTCGCGAGGGCTGTCCCCATTTTTCCGGTTGAGCGGTTAGTTATGAATCGAACCGGATCTATCTTCTCGCGGGTAGCACCGGCAGTCACAAGTACATTCAGCCCCTCCATATTATGGGGGAGCGCAATCGCCCGCATAATATAATCAAGAAGTACAGATTCAGCAGGTAATCTGCCGTTGCCCGTATCTCCGTTAGCAAGCATACCCGTTTCCGGAGGAATCTCCTCAAATCCGTATTCTTTCAGTTTTTTAATATTATCAAGTGTCATCGGATTATTATACATATTTGTGTTCATAGCGGGCGCTATGATTTTAGGGCAAGTACAGGCAAGCGCAGTTGTCGTAAGCATATCGTCGGCAATTCCACAGGCAAGCTTTGCAATCATATTTGCCGTTGCCGGGGCAATGATAAGCAGATCGGCTTTTTTCGCAAGCGAAACGTGCTCAACGCTGTACTCAAAATCCTTATCAAATGTATCGGTAATACATTTATGCTTTGTCAGTGTTTCAAATGTAAACGGAGTGATAAATTCGCAGGCGTTTTTCGTCATTATGACGTGAACCTCTGCACCGAATTTTATAAGCATACGAGCGAGATTCGGCATCTTGTATGCTGCTATACCTCCAGTAACGCCAAGCAGCACGGTTTTTCCTTTTAGCATTTGATCATCCCTTACTGTATTATAAAGGTTAGGATATAAACCAACTCTATTATACTTAAAACAGGTAACCTTGTCAAACCTTAAACTAATGGCGGTTGTACCAGCTAAGCGTATAAATTTAGCTGTAATGCTTCTATAATTGCGTCCCTCCTTAGGAGACGGACGATCTTCTTAAATTCGGGAGTATAGTTTTGTTACATAATGAGTACTTCTTTCTTTATAAAAGTTATTATATCTCATTGGCCATTACTGTTACAACTTTATTATAGCACAACACTTTTTCTTATTCCGAAAAGCTTGCTTCATTATTCGGTATTTCCTATATTCCCCCGGAAAAAGTGTGTCAATCTCCATAACTTATCAAATAAATACTTATCATAGTAAATTCTACTATTGTTGGAATTTAGTCTGAGAAATTATACTCTCAGGCTTAGATAAGTGCGCTTATTTTATTTTTTAACCACATAAACAATGTTGTTTTGCGGTAAATGGTTCACTTTCTTAGACTAAATTTTATCATTTCTCAAGGTAATTTCTACTGTCTTCCTACTGTGGAATTTACTTTGAGAATTTACGGAAGTAATTTGCTATGGAAATTTACTTAAAATAGATTACCATGTGTTGTATATCATATAACTTGCTAAGACATGCCTGCGGTGATATAATATAATAAAAATATACTGAGGTACTATCATGAGAACTATTACAATTGGCAAAAATGACGCAGGGCAGCGTCTTGATAAATTTTTAACCAAACGTTTTAAGACCATGCCAAAGTCACTTATGTATAAATATATTAGAACAAAATATATTAAGCTAAACGGAAAGCGCTGTCAAATATCCTCAAAGCTTTCCGAGGGAGATATACTCACACTTTATATCAAGGATGAGTTTTTTCAGCCGCAGTCTGCCAAATACGACTTTATGAAAGCTCCTCTCAAGCTCGACATTGTTTACGAGGACGAGAATATTCTTTTGATAGATAAAAAGCCCGGTCTTATCGTACATCCGGACGAAAACTACCATTTTGACTCCGCTCTTGCACGAATGCAGCATTATCTCTATGAAAAAGGAGAATACGACCCTGAAAACGAAAATTCCTTTGCGCCCGCGCTTGTAAACAGGATAGATCGAAACACGGGCGGCATAGTAATAGCCGCAAAAAACGCGGAATCTCTGCGTATCCTTAACCAAAAGATGAAGGACAGAGAGCTTGTCAAGCTCTATCTTTGTATCGCTGTCGGCAGCTTTAAGAAGAGATTCGATTGCCTGACTGCATATCTCGACAAAAACGAACGTCAAAACCGCGTTTATATAAGCGACAAGCCGCACGACGGTGCAAAAACAATCAGGACAAAATATCGTGTCCTTGACGAAAGAAATGGTCTGAGCCTTGTCGAGATAGACCTTCTCACTGGCAGAACTCACCAGATACGCGCTCATATGGCACATATCGGACACCCTCTCCTCGGCGACTCGAAATACGAGAAAAACGAATATAACCGCCGAAACGGTTATAAATATCAGGCGCTGTATTCATACAGGCTCGTGTTTAAATTCACGACCGACGCGGGTTGTCTTGAGTACCTTAACGGAAGGAGCTTCGAGGTTAAGAGGATATGGTTTCTTGAGGAATTTAACAAGCTGAAGTAATAATATGTACGGGGCTGCAGCCCCATTGATGAGCATATCATGAATTTTCGCTTGAATTGCTGCTATCGTTGCCGCCCATCATATCCTCTGCTCCGTTTAAAACTCCGCTTACAACATCCTCTGCGCCATCTACCGTACCGCTGACTATGTCTTCCGCTCCGCTCACTACATTGCTGACAACGTTTTCACCGTCGCCTATAATGCCGTTTCCGTCGGTAACTGTTCCATTGTTTGTTCCGTTATTGGTGCTGTCTGTTCCGTTGCTGCTTGTGTTGTTGTTCGTTCCGTTATTAGTTCCGTTACTGTTTGTATTGTTGTTTGTTCCACTGCCGCTTACTGTATTGCTACTTGTTGTGCCGTTTGTATCCGGTGATACAGTACCGTTATTACCGTTACCGCAGGCTGCAAGGCTTACTGTGATAAGCGCCATAGTTAAAATGGCAACAAGCTTCTTTTTCATCTGCATTATCTCCTTAATTAAGATATTTACTTAAAATTATCATTAAAGCATCTGCCGAAGATAATCTCGGTTTAACGCTTTCCTTATACAACACAACATGATCTTTATGATGGATCATGCGGTGTCGCTTTATTATCATTCGCATTTTCTTACAAATTATCAAAATTATAAACAGACAAGCAAAAAAAATTTATCTCCGCATAAAAATTACTACTGGATATTTTTCATTCGGAGGTGCGTTATGCTTGATTTGATACTAAAGCTGTTCAATCAATTTTCTATGTTTTTTATTCTTCATGTGACGGGCGGCGGATCATTTCCAAAGCCGCTGTCAGCCAAGGAAGAGCGCGAATGCCTGATAAAATGGAAAAACGGAGATATTAACGCAAGAAATAAGCTCGTTGAGCATAATCTGCGTCTTGTCGCGCATATAGCAAAAAAATACTATGCATCATGCAGCGACACTGACGAGCTTGTTTCAATAGGCACTATCGGGCTTATTAAGGCCGTAAACACTTTTGATTTGGACAAAAACATTCGTCTTTCAAGCTATGCCTCAAGGTGTATTGAGAACGAGGTTTTGATGTATTTCAGGAACGGAAAAAAGTCCTCACAGGATATGTCGCTTGACGATGCGATAGATTCCGACAGCGATGGAAACAAGCTGACTCTGATGGACATTATGTCTATAGACGACGACTTTGTAGACGATATTGACATTAAGCTAAAAAGTGAAAAGCTGCAAAAATACATTTCAGAGGTTCTTACACCGCGCGAAAAGCTTGTTATAACGCTGAGATACGGACTTGACGGACAGGAACCTCTGACGCAGCGTGAAATTGCGAAAAAACTCAATATCTCACGATCATATGTCAGCCGCATTGAAAAAAAAGCCCTTGAGGGTCTCAAAAAAAGATTCGACAAAGGATAACGGCTGGGTGTTCCCGCAGGCAAGAAGCGTAATCGCTTGTTACCTCGATCGACAATGATAAGGGAAACCTGTGTCCGCGTGGGGACTACATTTCCAATGAACTGCCGTCAGCACACGCAAGTATAATTCTTACTAAGTCCTGTGCGGTACATAACAGACACCTTACGACATCTAAATTTTTCGCCGCAAGTCGAAAAATGACCTCGCATCTTGCTGTGTGGGGCATCCAGCCGCCGAGATAAATTTCAATAGCTTACCGCACCTTATTTACTTCTCGACATAGTATGTACTATCAAGTTAAATTGCGGGAGGTAATTTTCTTGCTGAGCAATAATGTTTTCTGTGTTATAGGTGGTGATTTGCGTCAGCTTTATTGTGCACAAGCTATCGCAAATGATGGATATACAGTCTGCGCTTCGTGCTTTGAAGAATGCAGTGTTAAGTTTTCTTTTGAAGAGCCTGATGTCAGAAAAGCAATAAGAAAATCCGATACTATTATTCTTCCACTTCCTGTTACAAAGGATGGAATCACACTCAATACACCGTTCGGAAAAGGCTCGATCATACTTGATGACACATTTGCAAGGGTTTGCTCCGGAAAAAAGGTATTCTGCGGAATGAAGGAGCGTTTGCTCTCTACAAGCCCTCTTTGGAATACAAGCCTAGTTTTTGATTATTCAAAGCGTGAGGAATTTGCCGTTATGAATGCTGTTCCGACAAGCGAAGGAGCTATCGAGTGTGCTATGCGTGAATTTGCGGGAACCATAAACGGCTCACGCTGTCTTGTGGCGGGATATGGGAGGATCGGACGCGTCCTTTCCTCTATGCTCAAGGGAATTGGTGCAGATGTCTCCGTCAGCGCAAGGAAAAAAAGTGATATGGCATTTATTCGAGCAGCAGGCATGACGCCGCTGAACATCGAGGAGCTTTCATGCTTACCGCAAAGCCTCGCTCAGTTTGACTTGATATTTAATACAGTTCCTTTTATGATTTTTGACTCGCACACACTCGCTCGAATTGTACCTGCATCTGCAAATACAATAATAATTGATTTAGCTTCTCTTCCGGGGGGAGTTGACTTTGAAGCCTGTGAACGTTTGGGTATACACGCTATGCGTGCGCTTTCCCTGCCGGGACGTGTTGCGCCGAAAACCGCGGGAGAAATCATAAAAAACGCTGTTTATAATATAACAGAGGAGGATTTACGGTGACACGCAAAACCGTGGGATTTGCCATGTGCGGCTCTTTCTGCACCTTTTCACGAGCAATCCCCCAGATAGACGCGCTTATAGCTGCGGACTATGACGTGCTCCCGATCATGTCATATAATGCTGCGACAACAGACACACGATTCGGCAAAGCACATGATTTTATCGAAGAAATTGAAGCTAAAACAAAAAGAAAGATCATAATGACAGTAAAGGACGCGGAGCCTATCGGTCCGAAGGGCATGACGGATATTATGATCATCGCTCCCTGCACGGGCAACACGGTTTCAAAGCTTTCTTACGGAATAACGGACACGCCTGTTACAATGGCGGCAAAATCCCATCTTCGTCAGGAAAAGCCCCTCGTATTAGCTGTTGCAACCAATGACGCTCTTGGTGCTTCCGCTCAAAGCATCGGCAGAATGCTCAACACACGCCACGTCTTTTTTGTTCCTCTTTCTCAGGATGCTCCGATCAAAAAGCCAAAATCACTTGTAGCACACTTTGAAATGATACCAAAAACAATAGAAGCGGCACTTTCAGGCAGACAAATACAACCTATTTTTTGCGCTCCGGGTGAGCTTTAGTCGCATAAGCGAATAAGTTGTTGTAAACAGGCGTCTAACCACATCTCGGCTGTAATAAAAAATAAGTAAAAAACAGAACGTAAGCCAATATCCTGATATAAAAAAGCTTCACTCAAGAATGCTATACATGAGTGAAGCTGTACTTTTGCGGTTTTACAACTCAAGCTGTTCGCCGGAGGTCTCCTCAGCTGTCGGCATAAAGCCCGCTGAGGGGAGCGTCTTGGTTCTATATCTGTTCGGTGTTTGAAGCATACTCTCAAGGTAAGGCTCAGCCGATATTACTCTGTGTCCCTTTCTCTGCTTGAATACAGCAACACCCTGAGTATTTCTTGTGGTCTTTGAGGTGATTGCGCCTGTATGGAGCAAAAGCATTCTCCCTGACGAGGATCTCATAAGAATCTCGCTGTCCTCGTCATTCACGAATACTATCGCTGCAAGTTGTTCCTTGTCGCTGTATGCGCCTGTCAGCTTTTTACGGTTTGTTTTAGTTTCATATGCTTTAAGGCTTACTTTAGCGACCTTTCCGTTCTCGAAGAAGAAGAATACGTACCCCGTGTAGTCGGTGGTCGCAACCATATAAATTGCGTTTTCACCCTCGTCCATACCGAGCTTAGCGGGGATGTATTCACCTAGTACGCTAGCCTTTGTGTCAGAGAACTCACATGCCTTTGTTTTATACACCTTCGCTCTGTCGCTGAAGAACAACAAATCGGTATTGTTCATTCCTTCCTGCGACTGGGTTATATAGTCCTCCTCTTTTAGCTTTTGCTCACCGCCCATTCGCAGCGAAAGCGGGGTTATTTTTTTAAAATATCCCTCATTGGTAAAGAACAGATTTACGGGATAGTCGGGTATTTCCTCGACGACCGTTTCCTCGACCAAATCCTGAGCGTAGATGATCATACTTTTTCTCGGCTGACCGTATTTCTCGGCTATCGAGGTAAGCTCTTTAATTATTATATTCTTTATCTTAGTTTTGCTCTCCATTATGGATTTAAGTTCGGCTATATCCTTTTCAAGGCTTTCGGTTTCCTGTGTGCGCTTGAGTATATATTCACGGTTAAGGTGACGCAGCTTTATCTCCGCGACATATTCAGCCTGTGTTTCATCTATACCGAAGCCTATCATGAGGTTAGGTACGACCTCGGATTCCTCCTCGGTTTCACGTACTATCCTGATAGCTTTGTCAATATCGAGCAATATCCTCTCAAGTCCCTTGAGAAGATGAAGTTTATCCTCCTTTTTATGGAGATCATAGTGTGTCCTGCGCCTAACACATTCAATGCGGAACGCCGTCCACTCGCCCAAAAGTTCCCGAACGCCCATAACTCTCGGCGTTCCTGCAATTAGAACATTAAAATTGCACGAGAAGCTGTCCTCGAGAGTAGTTGTCTTATACAGCTTTCTCATAAGCTTGTCGGGATCTGCATTGCGCTTAAGATCTATTGTAATTTTAAGTCCGTCTATGCCTGTTTCATCCCTGATGTCGGCAATTTCCTTAATTTTTCCGAGCTTTACGAGATCAATGATCTTTTCTATTATGGCCTCTGATGTCGTTGTCGGAGGAATACTTGTAATATCAATACAGTTTTCAAACTTATCATAGCTATAACGTGAGCGAACCTTTATGCTGCCGCGTCCTGTGCGGTAAATTTCATCAATGATTTTCTTATCATAGATTATCTGACCGCCGCCCGGGAAGTCGGGCGCAATGAGTGTTGAGGAAATATCGTGGTTTTCGTCACGCATGAGAGCTATCGTTGTTTCACATACCTCACGGAGATTGAACGGGCAAATGGAGCTTGCCATGCCGACTGCAATGCCGGTATTTGCATTGATAAGTACCGACGGATACGCTGCAGGCAATAGAGTTGGTTCCTTTAATGTGTTATCATAGTTATCGACAAAGTCAACGGTATCCTTATCAATATCTCTGAAAAGCTCTTCGCAGATAGGGTCAAGCCGCGCCTCAGTATATCTTGATGCCGCCCAAGCCATATCGCGGCTGTAAAACTTACCGAAGTTCCCCTTTGAATCTACATAAGGATGCAGAAGCGCTTCATAACCTCTGCTGAGACGTACCATAGTATCATAGATAGCGCTGTCGCCGTGCGGATTGAGCTTCATGGTCTGACCGACTATATTAGCCGACTTTGTTCTCGCGCCGCCGAGAAGCCCCATCTTATACATAGTATATAGGAGCTTTCTGTGCGAGGGCTTGAAGCCGTCGATCTCCGGAATAGCTCTTGAGAGAATAACGCTCATAGCATAGGGCATATAGTTTTCTTCAATAGTCGAGGCTATTTTCTGTTCTACTATCTCCCCCGCTCCCGCAATATATCCGTGCAGCTTAGGTTCAGTACGCAGAGAAGTTTTTTTCTTTTTTGCCATATTTTATATATCATACCTTTCATAGATCAGGTGCTCATTTTTCTTTAAACTTATTGCTTTTGAACTGAATAATCAGCTTACATCTATATTATCAATATACTCTGCTCCATGCTCGACAATATATTCCTTTCTTCCGTTAAGGTTATCACCGAGAAGTATATCGAACATTTCGCTTGTTTTCTGCGCGTCATCGGGCATAACCTTGATAAGTCTGCGCGTTGAGGGATTCATGGTTGTAAGGCTCATCATATCGGGCTCATTCTCACCAAGTCCCTTTGAACGCTGGACAGTGAACTTTTTTTCACCAATTTTTTTGATAAATTCTTCCTTTTCAGATTCTGTGTATGCGAAGTACACCTCGTCCTTCGTGTTTATTTCATACAGCGGCGACTCGGCAATATATACCTTGCCCTCCTCGATCAATGTCGGTGTGAGTCGATAAAGCATTGTTAGCAGAAGCGTCCTTATCTGAAAGCCATCAACATCGGCATCTGTACATAGGATGACCTTGCACCAGCGCAGACTGTTTAAATCGAATGATGATAAGTCCTTGTTCGCCTTAGACTTGACCTCTACTCCGCATCCGAGAACCTTTAGAAGGTCAGTTATTATCTCGTTTTTAAAAATTTTATCGTAATCAGCCTTAAGACAGTTCAAGATTTTACCCCGTATTGGTATGATAGCCTGAAAATCAGGATCGCGAGCCTGTTTACAGGCGCCGAGAGCGGAATCTCCCTCAACTATAAAGACCTCTCTCTTTTCAACATCCTTGCTCCTGCAGTCGACAAACTTTGCGACTCTGCCAGTCATATCCATATTGCCTGTGAGCTTTTTCTTTATATTGAGCCTTGTCTTTTCGGCGTCCTCACGACTGCGCTTGTTTATTAAGACCTGATTTGCAATCTTCTCTGCGTCAAGAGGATTTTCTATAAAATAAATTTCAAGCTGATGACGCAGAAATTCAGTCATTGCGTCCTGAATACCCTTGTTTGTTATAGCTTTTTTTGTCTGATTCTCGTACGAGGTTATACTTGAAAATGATGATATGACTATAACGAGACAATCCTCCACATCTGAAAAGCTTATCTTGCTTTCATTTTTAGTATACCTTGAGTTCTGCTTGAGATATGCGTCTATCTGATATACAAAAGCGTTTTTTACTGCTTTTTCAGGCGCGCCTCCATGCTCAAGCCAACTTGAATTATGATAATATTCCGCGCCGCTCACTTTGTTTGAAAAGGCTAAGGCAACATTTATTTTTGCTCTGTATTCCGGTTTATCCTCGCGATCCTTGACAGTACGTTCAGTCTGCCATGTTTGAACCGGCGTCATGCCGTTTTCACCAATAAGCTCAGTGACATGGTCGGCAATTCCGTTTTCGTATTTAAATTCTGTCGTTTCAAATTCATGACCGACCTGATTGCGGAAAACAAATGTAACTCCTGCGTTTACTATCGCCTGACGCTTTATTGTATCGAGATAATATTCCTTACTAATATCAATATCCGTGAAAACCTGCAGATCGGGGCGCCAGCGGATTTTTGTACCCGTATCCCTTTTGGAATATTTTTCACGTTTCAGGCCGCCGACGTTTTCTCCGTGTTCAAAATGAAGCGTAAATCGCTCTCCGTCACGGCGAATATCAACATCCATATATTCGGACGAATATTGAGTTGAGCAAAGACCGAGACCGTTTAATCCGAGGGAATATTCATAGCTTTCCGCAGCGTTATTGTTGAACTTACCGCCCGCATAAAGCTCGCAGAAAACAAGCTCCCAGTTGAAGCGCTCCTCGTTTTTATTGTAATCAACGGGTATACCTCGCCCGAAGTCCTCTATTTCAACCGATTTATCAGCGTAGCGTGTTACGATTATTTTATTTCCAAATCCCTCACGAGCTTCATCTATAGAGTTTGAGAGGATCTCAAACACTGAATGCTGACAGCCCTCTATTCCGTCAGAGCCGAATATAACTGCGGGACGCTTGCGAACTCTATCCGCACCTTTCAGCGACGATATACTTTCATTACCGTATGTCTGTGTATTTTTCTTTGCCAATTCTTTTTCCTCACTTTAAATATCATGCTTGAGTTATCAGGAGGTTACCCCTCCCTGAGCTTTTTTATTTTATCCCTCAAATACGCTGCGTGTTCAAATTCAAGCAGCTTTGCCGCAGCCTTCATTTCTTTTGTAAGCTGCTCGATAAGCTTCTCCTTTTCCGCCTTAGACAGCTTCTTTTTAGACCTCTTGCCTTCATCGGCGTGAGTTGATATTTCGAGAATATCGCTTACCTTTTTTGTTATTGTTTTAGGAATGATACCGTGAGCTTCATTATATTCCTGCTGGATCTTGCGGCGTCGCTCAGTTTCGTATATCGCCTTTTCCATAGAGCGTGTGACTTCATCAGCATACATTATGACCTCGCCATCGGCGTTTCTGGCGGCTCTGCCTATTGTCTGTATGAGAGAGCGGTCGCTGCGCAGGAATCCCTCTTTATCCGCGTCAAGGATAGCAACGAGAGAAACCTCGGGTATATCAAGTCCCTCACGCAAAAGGTTTATACCGACAAGCACGTCGAACTCTCCAAGACGAAGGTCACGTATGATCTCCATGCGCTCAACAGTATCAATATCATGGTGCATATATCGAACTCTTATTCCCATTGTTGTAAAATAATCCGTCAGATCCTCCGCCATTTTTTTCGTAAGCGTTGTGACAAGCACACGCTGCCCTTTGGCTGCTCGAATGTTTATCTCGGAGATAAGGTCGTCCATCTGCCCCTCGGTAGGCTTAACTGTGATAAGCGGGTCGAGAAGTCCCGTAGGTCGAATGACCTGCTCTACGATCTCAGCACACTTTTCCTTTTCAAAATCTCCCGGAGTAGCGCTGACAAACACCACCTGATTTATATGCTCATAATATTCGTCAAAATTCAGAGGGCGGTTATCAAGTGCGCTCGGCAGTCGAAAGCCGTATTCAATAAGGCTTTCCTTTCTCGCACGATCGCCGGCGTACATTCCCCGAACCTGAGGAAGCGTAACATGAGATTCGTCAACGAATAGCAAATAATCCTTTGGAAAGTAATCGAGAAGTGTAAACGGCTTGCTCCCCGGTTTTCTGCCGGAAAGCACACGTGAGTAGTTCTCTATGCCCGTACAGAAGCCTATCTCCCTGAGCATTTCTATATCATATCTTGTCCTCTGCTCAATGCGTTGTGCCTCAAGCAGCTTGCCCTTGTCTGTAAAAAACTTAATTCTCTCCTCAAGCTCGCGTTCGATCTCGCAGATAGCCGCTTCCATCTTATCCTTAGGGACGATATAATGTGACGCGGGATAAATCGCAGCGTGCTTTAGATTTGCCTTTACCTCGCCCGTAAGCGCGTTTATTTCCGTTATTCTGTCTATTTCGTCGCCGAAAAATTCAACTCGGATAATATTTTCATCGGAGGCTGTCGGAAATATTTCCACGACATCTCCCCTCACACGAAATTTATTACGGGTAAAGTTAATGTCGTTTCTTTCATATTGAAGCTCAACAAGCTTTTTAAGAAGCTCATCACGGCTTTTCTCCATCCCAGGACGGAGCGATATTACCATAGTGCGGTAATCTATCGGGTTTCCCAAGCTGTAAATACATGAAACAGACGAAACTATAATAACGTCTCTGCGCTCGGAAAGAGCCGACGTTGCGGAGTGGCGCAGCTTATCTATCTCATCATTTACGGCCGAGTCCTTTTCAATATAGGTATCAGTAGTGGGTATATATGCCTCTGGCTGGTAGTAGTCATAGTAGCTAACGAAGTATTCAACAGCGTTTTCAGGGAAAAACTCCTTAAACTCACTGCAAAGCTGTGCCGCAAGCGTTTTATTGTGTGCAAGAACAAGCGTTGGTCGGTTCATTCGAGCTATGACATTCGCCATTGTGAACGTCTTGCCCGAACCGGTGACGCCCATAAGCGTCTGTTCGCGTTTGCCGCTTTCTAAGCCTTTACAAAGTGCGTCGATTGCCTGAGGCTGGTCGCCCGTAGGCATATAGTTGGAATGTAATATAAAATCGGACAAGTTTTTCACTCCTTGAAAAAGCTCTTTTTGCAATGGAATAAATTATAGCACACTTTTTAAAAAATGTACAGAATAACAAATAAATGAATTCAGCGTTTGCTTGGGTATTTGTTTCAATTACGAGAATTTGCTCATTTTCAGTTGTAAAAGGTAGGAATGTATGATATAATACCAAACGATAAAGGCTAAAGGCTGAAAGAGGGCGGACATTATGAGAAAGCTGTCCCAGAGGACAGTTGCCGTGGTCAATCTCGGCTTGCTTGAGAAGAATGTTAAAAACATCCGCAGTCGGCTTAATGACGGTGTTGAGATCATGGCTGTTCTAAAGGGGGACGGTTACGGTCACGGAGAAAAGGGTATCTATCCTACTCTCAAAAAATGCGGTATTGAAAGATATGCCGTTGCAGTATGGGAGGAGGGTGCTTCACTGAGAGAGGCGGGAGCGGTAGAGCCTATTCTTCTTCTCGGAGATACCTGTGACGGACAGCTTGAAAATGTTATCAAGTATAATCTTACTCCTACGATTTTTTCTGTTGATACCGCCGAAAAGCTGAATTTGCTCGCCAAATGGAGCAGGATCGTTCAGCCTATAAACATCAAAATAGATACGGGAATGAGCCGAATAGGATTTCCCGCTGACAGTACGATTATTGAAAAAATATTGAAAATAAATTCGATGGAAAACCTTGAGATCACAGGGGCATTTACGCATTTTTCCCGAGCGGACGAAAGCGACGGCATAAGTGCATCAAAGCAGTTCAGGCTCTACCTTGATACAGTAAAAATGCTTGAAGAAGCGGGCATATCTATCCCCTGCAAGCACGTCGCGAACAGCCCCGCTATTTTGCTCATGCCTGAAACTCAGCTCAATGCGGTAAGGGCGGGCGACATACTTTTCGGGCTGTGTGCCATTGATGAAAACGAATGGGAAAGGGAGGATCTGCGTCAAATAATCAGCTGGTATACATATGTTGCAATGGTCAAGGAGGTTTCTAAGGATACCGAGGTAGGTTACGGAGGAACATTTGTTACGAACCGTACAACAAAAATAGCTACCATCCCCGTAGGCTTTGCCGACGGATACAGCAGGAGGCTTTCAAATATTGGCAAGGTTATCATCAATGGCGGTGAAGCCCCCATTATCGGCAGGATATGTATGGATCAGTTTATGGTCGATGTGACAGATATACCCGATGTTAAGCGAGGCGATACCGTAACACTGCTGGACGAGAAATTGAGTGTATTATGGATGGCGGATTTGCTAAATACTAATGTTGATGAAATTGTCTGCGGGATCTCAAAGCGTGTTCCCAGAATTTATGAATAAAAATAATAGGATTGATAATAAAATGGCAAATACAAATAAGGGATATATATTTAAAATACTTGCTCATGCAAGCTTCGGAAAAATGAAAACCGCTGTCAAGACAGTCCATGAGAGATCAGGTAAAAACAGTATAGCAATTTTTTTTGATATGCTTATGTGCGCTAAGCGTTACGGCGCGGGATATTACGACTATCAGATTTTTGCATTTTATGATCTTAATAAGGAACAGCGCAAAACATATGTTACCCGCCTTATAAGCAAAAAGTTCAACACTTTCATGAACGATCCTGCGTATATGAATCTCTTTGAAAATAAGGATGAGTTTAACGAGCTGTTCAAGGACTATATAGGAAGAGATTATTTGCAGCTTGAAAAATCCTCTAAGGAGGATGTCCGTAAATTCGTCGAAAAAAGAGAATATCTTTTCTGCAAAATGAAGGATCTTGAGTGCGGAAAAGGCTGTGAAAAGCTAAAGGTTAGTGATTTCAAAAGCTTTGACGAGCTTTATAAATACCTTACCGATAAGGGCTTCTGTACCGTAGAGGACTGTATCGTACAGCATCCCGCGCTCAGCAAGCTTTATCCCTATGCAGTAAACAGTATGAGAATTATCACAATTCTTGACAACGACAGAGTTCCACACTGTATTTATGTTGTTCAGAAAATGGGCTGCGGCGGCAGTATTATCGACAATAACTGTCTTTTCACACCTGTAGATATAGAAACAGGTAAAATAAAATATCCCGCGCATTCGGGTGACACAACTAAGGGTATAATATACACCGAGCACCCCGATACTCATGTCAAGCTTGAAGGCTATCAGATCCCATTCGTCAAGGAGGCAGTTGAAATGTGCCTTAAAGCGGCAGCAGTCGTGCCGCAGATCAGATATGTGGGATGGGATGTTGCTATAACACCTGACGGTCCCGCTATCATTGAGGGCAACTCCTATTGTGCTCATGATTTTTGGCAGCTCCCGCCCCATACACCCGACAAGATCGGTATGCTCCCAACGATCACAAAATATGTACCCGATTTTAAATACTGATTAAAACTTACGGAATAGTTTTTTGCGGCTGTTCCGTTTTTTTGCACATAATTAAATCAACGGAGTGATAAAATGAACATATTATTTTTTTTGAAACCAAAGTCAACTGTTGCATATCTGTACGACGACCACACAGTTCGTCAAGGTCTTGAGAAAATGTACGCCCACGGCTATACTGCGATTCCTGTTATAACACGCGAAGGAAAATATGTCGGGACTGTAAGCGAGGGTGACTTCCTGTGGTACATACTGCTAAAAAATACACAGGAGCAAAACCTTATCTCCCTTGAGGACAGTTATATCCGTGACATATTGAGAGATAAACGAGATAAGGCTGTAAAAATCAACGAAACCGTTGATTCTCTGCTTTTAAGGGTAATGGATCAAAACTTTGTACCTGTTGTTGATGACCGAGAAGTATTTATCGGAATAATAACCCGCAGGGATATAATCAAATACTTCTATGATAAAGAAAAAAGCACTAAAGATCTTCCTGATAAAAAAGCAAAGTAATCTAATATGGTATATAGACTGCCTTTTCGCAAATAATAAAAATATATACTGCGAAAAAGGAGCGTTATACTTTGTACAAAAATGTAAACATGATAGATAAGATAGGCTCGGCAATTTGTGTGAACGAAAGCTTCGATATTGTCGAGAGAAAAATTATAATATGCGGCAGAAATGCAAGCCTTTTCTTTGTTGACGGTCTCACAAAGGACGAGGTAATGGAAAAAATAATGGAATTTTTCTATTCCATAACTGATGAAAAGGAACTCTGCAATATTGAAACCTTCTGCCGACAAAAAGTTCCTTATATAGAAGTTAGCGGAGAAACAGAACTTGAAAAAATTTCCACGGGAATACTTTCGGGCATAATGGCTCTCGCTATCGAGGGTATGGACGGAGCGGTGATGCTCGATGTTCGTTCCTATCCGCAGAGAGACACCGCCGAACCTGAAAAGGACAAGGTTCTACGAGGCTCTCGCGACGGCTTTGTCGAGACGCTTGTTTCTAACACGGCTCTTGTGCGCCGCAGGATCCGTGACAAAAATCTCCGAATGAAGCATCTCTCCGCAGGCAGTGAAACAAAAACTGATATAGTTCTTTGTTATATGGACAACAAGGTAGACAAAAAGCTTCTTGCAGAAATAAAAAGTCGGATCGAAAACGCTTCGGTCGATGCTCTCACTATGACATTACAAAGCCTCTCAGAAGCTGTTTACAGACACAAGTGGTACTCTCCGTTTCCGAAAGTAAAGAACACAGAGCGTCCCGATGTTACAGCCTCGGCAGTTCTTGACGGGAATATTGCGATTTTAATTGACAACGCTCCGTCTGCACTTATTATACCGACATCAATTTTTGATATTCTTGAGGAGGCAGATGATTACTACTTCCCGCCTCTTACCGGAACTTATATAAGGCTCACACGGTATCTTGTCACTATTGCGTCCCTTTTTATAACGCCTGTTTGGATTTTGGCACTCAAATATTCGGATTATATACCGCCTGTTTTTTCATTTATCGTGCCGCAGGATCCTATAAATGTGCCGATATTTTGGCAGCTTATGATACTGGAGCTTGCAATAGATGGCTTGAGGCTTGCAGCAATAAATACACCGAATATGCTCTCTACACCGCTTAGCATTATCGGCGCTATAGTCCTGAGCGACTTTGCTGTTCAGTCAGGTTGGTTTATAAGTGAAGCTATGCTGTATATGGCGTTTGTCGCAATAGCTAACTATTCTCAGCCGAGCTACGAGCTTGGCTATGCAGTAAAATTTATGCGTATCTTACTCTTGATTTTTACGGAGCTTTTTGGCATTTACGGATTCTGCGGCGGAGTGATCCTGATATTCTTAATAATGGTTTTCACTAAAACCATATCTGGAAAGAGCTATCTGTATCCCTTGATACCATTTAACGGCAAGGAATTTTACCGCAAGGTGATACGTACCCGTGCGTCAGTCGGAAGCTCCCCCTCACACAGTAACGGCGAGAGATGATTTAAGGCGCAAAAAGCCTAACGCTAAGCGGGGCTAAGACTACTCCTGCAAAATCAGATATCAATGCCGCAGGGATCGTGCAGCCTGTTTTCTTTATTCCGACTGCACCGTAATATACCGCAACAGCATAGAAAGTCGTTTCAGTCGAGCCGGCTATTACGGAAGCGACCTTTCCGATAAAGCTGTCAGGGGAATAGTTTGTGAAAATATCGTTGAGAAGTGCAAACGAACCGCTGCCCGATACCGGACGCATCAAGGCAATCGGAAGTATCTCTGATGGAAATCCAAGTGCGTCCGTTATCGGGGCAAGCATTGAGGACAGCAATTCAAAGAAGCCTGATGCCCGAAGCATTTCTACTGCGGTTATCAAGGCTATGAGCGATGGTGCGATAGCAAACGTTGAGGATATACCCTCCTTTGCGCCGCTTGTAAACGCCTCAAAAAGCGGCACTCGCTTTACTATTCCAAAAATAATTATCAAAATTATCGACACAGGTACGACATAAATACCTACTGTTTCCAACGATATCACCTCAATCCAAATGTGACGGCAGCCTTTCAGACGGAAGCTCAAAGATTTTTGCGGCGGCTATCCCCGCTATCAACGATAAAACGGAAACCACCCATACGGCAACTATAATGTCAAACGGATCATTTGAGCCTGAGGCTGAACGCATTGCGGCAATCGTGGTAGGTATGAGCTGAATTGACGCGGTGTTGAGGACGACAAACATCGCCATGCTTTTGTTGGCTTTTTTGGGATTTTTATTTTCTTTCTGCATTTCTCTCATTGCGGCTATTCCGAAGGGTGTCGCCGCGTTCCCAAGTCCGAGAAGATTTGCCGCCATATTAGCACAGATTGCATTGAGCGCCGGGCTGTCTTTTTTATAGTCAGGAAAAAGTAATCTTAAAATCGGAGAGAATAATTTCGCCAAAATCGAGGTAATACCACCCTTATCGGCTATCTTCATAAGTCCGGACCAAAGTGCCATGATACCCAAAAGTGAAATTAAAAGCTCAACAGCTTTTCCCGCTCCATTAAGCACAGCTGACGAAAGTTCCTCCATTTTTCCCGTATATAAAGAACAAACAAAGCTGACAATGATCATTCCTCCCCATATATACCCAAGCACACACTATCCCCCTGTTTCTTTGGCAAAACCATAAACTATTACTAATATTTTTATGAGGGATACCCTGTTTGATATGAAAAATATTTTTCAATATGCTATTGACAAATTTGGAAAAAAATAGTAGAATTAAGTAAAGATTGGGAACGATTGACGAATACTGACGAATCTATATAGAAAGAAGTTATGATGATGAGAAACTCAGGTTATGTCCGACAAGTTGATACTCTTGGCAGACTTGTCTTACCTATTGATTTAAGAAAGTCACTTGAAATTAAAGCAGGAGAAGATTCAGTAGAAATTTTTCTTGATGCTGAAAATAAACGTGTAATTCTTCAGAAATACAACCCGCCGATACCAAAATGTATTTTTTGCGGTACTATTGACAATGTTACACATTTTAAGGAGCAAAATATTTGCAGCAGATGCATCAGCGAACTTGTAGAAACAAGTCGTGCTGAATAACAAACAAAGTAATTTATATTGATTTAGCCGTGGCAACTTATATATAAATTAAATATCTTTCTAAGCTAATATATTATCTGAACCTATAAAAATGAAAAGAGGAAAAGAACCTCATATTGTTGAATAAAGAAATTGAACTGCTTCCATTTGTTATGTCCGCACAAAAGGGAGCAGCTTTTTGCGTCTTTCTAGACTTTTAATTCTCTGTAACAGTTTGCTCAACACCAAAATTAAATGGGGTGTCGCACTTTGAGCGATACCCCATTGTTATAGTTCTGAAATACAACACTAAATAAATATCGCCGCCATAGGCGGCGAGGTAAGATATTGCAAATTGTCTGCAAAGACGCCACTATCGAGGGCGTCCCTCTTCCAAAAACAGTCAGCCGGACTGTTTTTTTTAAGTTAATCCTTGCTAAGGTCTTCTCACGCTGAAGATTTCGCCGTCCGTAGACAACGCAGTTCATTGGTAATTACTTCCCAAACAGACATAAGCCATCCCCATCAGAAGTTGAACGAGACTTGCTGTACGACAACTATGCAGCTTGCGAAGCCGACCTGACGCAAAGGAGACACTCCGCCAGCAAGCTCCTTTAAGAAGCATTATTCTTTTTTGTACGTTTTTTAGAGGACTTAGACTTTGTTTTCTTTGTATCATCAGGGAGCGCCTGAGGCTTTGCCTCATCGTGGACTATATCCGCAAGTGAACTGTCATCGACAGTCTCCTTGGTAATAGTTACCTTTGTTATTGTCGGGTCGGAGGGTATCTCATACATAAGCGGAGTAAGTATATCCTCCATTATTGAACGCAATCCGCGTGCACCCGTTTTTCTCTTTATAGCCTTTTCTGCAATAGCCGTAAGTGCGCCGTCATCAAAGTCGAGCTCAACACCGTCGAGAGCAAAAAGCTTTGAATACTGCTTGATGATCGAGTCCTTCGGCTCACGCAAAATCTTAATAAGCGCTTCTTCGTCAAGACCATCAAGAGCAGTAAGAACAGGAAGTCTGCCGACAAGCTCGGGAATAAGCCCGAACTTCACAAGATCCTGTGGAATAACATCACTCATCCATTTTGTTCTGTCAAGTTCTTCCTTTGTCTTGACGTCAGCCATAAAGCCAAGACTTGTTGAATCAAGGCGCTTTTCAACAGTTTTTTCAAGTCCCTCGAATGCGCCGCCACATATAAAGAGAATATTCTTAGTGTTAATTTGTATAAATTCCTGTTGCGGGTGTTTTCTTCCTCCCTGTGGAGGAACGTTAGAAACAGTGCCCTCAAGTATTTTCAGCAAAGCCTGTTGAACACCCTCGCCGCTTACGTCACGGGTTATAGAGGGGTTTTCAGATTTTCTTGATATTTTGTCGATCTCATCAACATAGATGATGCCGCATTCGGCGCGCTCAATGTCGTAATCGGCAGCCTGAATCAATCTGAGCAATATATTTTCTACGTCCTCACCGACATAACCGGCCTCCGTGAGAGTTGTAGCATCGGCTATCGCAAACGGGACATCTAGAATCTTAGCAAGAGTTTGTGCAAGATATGTCTTACCAACACCTGAAGGACCAAGCATCAAAACATTACTCTTGTTTATAGTGACATCATCGTCGGTATCGTGCAGGTTTATTCTCTTGTAATGATTATAAACCGCGACCGAAAGGGCGATTTTTGCATTATCCTGTCCTATGACATATTCATCAAGCTTCTCTTTTATCTCCTGCGGCTTTAGCAGATTGAACGAGTTACCTGAAAAGAAATCCTCGTTTTCGTCATCCTCCTCCGCATGAAGGATCGACGAGCAAAGATCTACGCATTCATCGCAGATATATGCCCCTCTGCCCTGTATCATTCGTCCGACAAGCTCCTGCGACTTACCGCAAAACGAGCAAACTACCGTTCTTGTATCATTGCTTTTTGTAGACATTCGTTAACTCCTTTATCTGTGGGAAATAACCTTATCTATCAAACCATACTTAAGAGCCTCTTCGGCTGTCATAAAGTTGTCTCTTTCGGTATCTCTGGCGATAACATCATACGGTTGACCTGTATTTTCCGAAAGGATCGTGTTAAGCTTTTTCTTAGTTTGTATAATGTGGTCGGCGTGTATCATAATATCGGTCGCCTGCCCCTGTGCTCCGCCGCTGGGCTGATGAATCATAATATCACTGTTCGGCAGAGCAAGTCTTTTGCCCTTTGTACCTGCCGCAAGAAGGAATGCGCCCATGCTTGCAGCCATACCCATGCAAATCGTTGAAACGTCACACTTGATATAGTTCATCGTGTCATAAATCGCCATACCGTCCGTCACAGAACCTCCGGGGCTGTTGATATAGAGGCAAATATCCTTAGAAGCGTCCTGTCCCTCAAGGAACAGAAGCTGTGCGACAATAAGACTAGCGGTGACATTATTTACTTCCTCAGTCAGCATAACGATTCTATCGTTTAAAAGCCTGGAATAAATATCGTAGGAACGTTCTCCTCTGCTTGTCTGTTCAACAACATATGGTACCAATGCCATAAGTAATAACCTCCTTAAGCTGCGATAAAAAAAGCATTGTCATTTAAGTACATAAATAATCAGTTAGCTAAAATTTTATTACTCTGCGGAATCCGCACTGGACTCAGCATCTTCAACCTCTACAGCGTTCTCGCGTACAAGCTCCATTGCCTTTTTAGATTTAAGGTCGTTAGCTATGTCCTCAGTTGAGAATGCGGACTTTACGCGGTCAACATCAACATTATATGCCTCGGCTACTCTCTTGTACTCTTCGTCGATCTCGTCATCGGTGACGGCGATATTTTCGATATCCGCAACAGCTTTAAGAGCAAGCCTTACCTTGACCTGAGATTCCGCTCTCTCTCTGTACTGCTCGCGCAGACCGTCCTCGTCTACTCCGACGTACTGCATATATGTATTGATGTCGAGTCCCTGAGCACGAAGATTCATCTCGAACTCGCCAATAAGGTTGTCGATCTGGTTTTCATACATGGCCTCGGGGATCTCTGCAACAAGAAGTCCCGCTAATTTCTCCGCAATCTGATTGTTTTTGCTGTTTTCAGCCTCCTCCTTGCGGGATTTCTCGAGCTTTTGTTTGATGTCGTTTCTGTAATCAGCAACATTATCAAACTCGCTGACATCCTTAATAAACTCATCGTCAACCTCGGGCAACTCACGCTTTTTAATCTCATGAAGCTTAATTTTAAATTCTGTCTCCTTGCCCGCAAGCTCATCCGCCTGATAATCCTCAGGGAAAGTTACATTTATTGTGAACTCCTCATCAATATTATGACCGACTATCTGTTCCTCAAAGCCGGGAATAAACTGTCCGTTTCCAAGCGTAAGACTGTAGTTTTCAGCCTTGCCGCCATCGAATGCTTCGCCGTTGAGGAAGCCCTCAAAGTCAATAACGGCTATATCACCGTTTTCTGCCGCTCTGCCCTCTACGGGCACTAATCTGGAGTTTCTCTCCTGAACACGCTTGACATCGTTGTCGATATCATCCTCGGTAATTTCGAGAGACATCGGGACATAGCCTATTCCCTTGTAATTGTCTATTGAAAGCTCAGGCTCGACAGTTACGACTGCTTTAAACACAAAGCCGTCCTTGCCTGCCTCAACAACATCAAGCTCAATTTTGTCCCTTACAAGTGTGAGTCCGGCCTCCTTAACGGCGTTCTCAAGAGCCTCGGGATAAAGCGCCTTCATGGCGTCCTCATAGAATACCTGTGAGCCGTACTCCTTTTCGATCAATGCTCTTGGCGCCTTGCCCTTTCTGAAGCCCGGGATATTGATTCTTTTAACCTCTTTTTTGTAAACCCTGTTGACTTCTTTTTCAAATGTTTCTCCGTCAACCTCAACAGTAATCTCATAACGGTTTGTTTCAACCTTGTTTGATGATTTTAATGACATTTAAAATTCCTCCTGAAAAGCTGCAAAATATACTATATTATACCACAGGTTTTTAAACAATTCCATACTTTTTTAAAATTTATTTACATTCGGCGTCTTTTGATACACGAAACAGGGGTATACTTATTAACATTATAATACAGATACTGGTTTAAATTTAAGAAAATCGCTCGAAATAAGCTTAAATTCTATTCCATATTTCTTGCCCTCAAACGCATGCTTAGCCCCGTCGCCGTGTATATGACCGTAATAGCAGCGCTTTACACCGCTTTTTATCAGTGCGTCAAGGATCTCCCCGCACTCGGCATTCCCGTAAATAGGCGGATAGTGCAGAAATAAAATAGGTTCCAGATCTAAAGCCTTCCCCGCATTGATAGACGCGTTTATTCTCCCGACCTCTCTCATAAGGATTTTTTTGTCCTCATCGCTCTCCGCATCATAGAACCAGCCGCGTGAGCCGCAGATCGCAACGCCGTCCGCTTCAAAAGCGTTATTGTACAAAACAGAAATCGTATTAAACCCCTTTTGTACAAGAAAGGTGTTTATTTTGTTTTTTGTGGACCACCAAAAATCGTGGTTACCCTTGACAAATATCTTTCTGCCGGGTAGATTGTTTATAAATGTAAAATCCGCTTCAGTATCATCAAGCCTCATTGCCCATGAAATATCGCCTGAAATAACGACCGTGTCATTTTCTCCGACGGAGCTTACCCAATTTTCACGGAGTCTCTCCGTATAATTGCTCCAACCCTTAAAAACATCCATCGGCTTATTTGTTCCAAAGGACAAGTGCAGGTCTGCTATTGCGAAAATCGACACGGGTCGTCACCTCTTTTAAAATCAATATTAAATGCTGAAATGTTATCGTATGTTCAAAGCTACAAGCACAACGTCCTTCATTTCATCCGCGGCACAGGTCGTCGAGAACCTTACCTCCGCATCCTTGAGCTCAGCAAGCGGCTTTGGAACATCGGTGCCGCTTATCTCCGACAGCTTCATGACTGTCGCGAACTCATCTTCGGTGACAGCCTCTGGAGTTATAGCGCCAAGAACATTTTTAGCAAACTTATACGGACTTGCCGTCGAGGCTATGATCGTCGGCGTGTCCCTGTCCCCTGTCTTTTCGACATACTGATCATATACATTGACCGCTACAGCTGTATGTGTATCGCAGAGATAATGTTCTCTGTCATATACCATTTTAATTGTTTCCTGCGTCCCCTTGTCGTCACAGTATCCTCCGTAGAACAGTTCGCCGAGCTTTTCCTTGACACTGTCGTCTACGGTATAGATGCCTGTCTCGGACAGTGATTTCATCCATGATGAGATCGTCGCATCATCTCCTCCCGTAAGGTGATAGAGAAGCCTTTCGAGATTGCTCGAAATAAGAATATCCATCGACGGCGACATAGTAGTGTAGAACTCCCTGTTTCTGTTGTATGTGCCGGTCGCGAGAAAATCTGTAAGGACATTATTGGCATTAGACGCACAGATAAACCTTTTAACCGGCAATCCCATATTCATAGCATAGAATGCTGCCAATATATTGCCGAAGTTGCCTGTCGGGACGGTTATATTAACCTTATCACCAGCGGAAATCTTCCCCGCATTGAGCAGCTCGCAGTATGCTGAGAAATAGTAAACGATTTGCGGGAGGAGTCTGCCCCAGTTGATTGAATTTGCGCTTGAAAAAAGCATATTGTTATCGGCAAGCTTTGCCTTTATTTCATCATTTGTAAAAATCCACTTAACACCTGTCTGCGCGTCATCGAAATTACCCTCGATAGCAAATACGTTGACATTTTCTCCTTTTTGTGTTGTCATCTGACGCTTCTGCATCGGACTGACGCCGTTTACAGGGTAGAAAACCATGATCCTTGTTCCATCAACATCCTTAAATCCCTCAAGAGCAGCCTTACCCGTATCGCCAGAGGTCGCAACGAGGATAACAGCCTCCTTGCCGTCATGAACCTTGTGCATCGACTTTGTCAGAAGATGTGGTAGGATCTGCAGAGCCATATCCTTAAAGGCCGACGTTGGACCATGCCAAAGCTCAAGAATATATGCGTTATTTCTATCGTTTTTCAGACAGGTGATGGGGGCAGGGTTGCTGCCGCCGAATTTTTCATCGGCATATGCCGCGTCAACGCTTTCGCTTATTTCCGATTCAGTAAAATCGGACAGGAAATCAGCGAGAATTTTCTTCGCTCTGCCCTTGTAGTCAAGCTTAGCAAGATTTTGAATCTCATTCAGGGAATATTTTGGCAGCTCTTGCGGTACAAAAAGACCGCCCTCAGCCGAAATACCCTGAGAAATTGCCTGTGACGCCGAAACAACCGTTGAATTGCTTCTTGTACTGTTATACTTCATAGTTTTGTCCCTCATTTAAAATAGTTTATTATCAATCAAAGGGGCGTGCTGTATTTACGTCAGTACGACCCGATAAAACGCATTGCGTTGTTAAAAAATATATCCTTAACAAGCTCTTCACTGTAATGCTTGAGAAAAAGGTCAAACATATCATTCATTGACTCGATACCAGTCATATCCGTCGGAATGTCAGTGCCGTCAAAATCCGTGCCTATCGCAAGTGTTTTTTCTCCGCCAAGTGACAGGAAATGCTCCGAGTGCTTCAATACATCGGACATTTTTGCGTTGTCCCCGTCCTCACGCAGAAAGTCTCTGCTCAGATTCAGCCCGACAATACCTCCCATACCCGCGATGATAGAGAACTGCTCATCGGTGAGGTTTCTCCTGTGCGGGCAAATTGCCTTTGAATTGGAATGTGAAGCGGCAAACGGCTTTGCGGCATTTTCGGCAACATCATAAAAAAGTGCCTCGCTCGCGTGGGAAACATCGACTATAACTCCGTGCCGCTCCATTTCTGCAACGACGCTTTTGCCAAAGCTCGTTAGTCCTCTCGCGTTTTGAACACCTACTCCGTCGCCAACCTCGCAAGCGCCGTTCCATGTGAGCGTCATCATCTTGACGCCGCGATTCGCAAGATAATCGACATTTTCAAGCCTGCCGCCGAGGACACCTCCTCCCTCAACAGTCAGAAGAACTCCCCTGCCTCCCGACTTAGAAACAAAGTCAACATCCTGTGCAGAGCGAATCATCCTGATATCCGTACCGTCAAGTTCCTCTTCAAGCCTTTTACAGCATTTTTTGAAGAGTGCCATGGCTTTTTCATTTCTGTATTCGTCTGGTATCCATACAGCCATACATTGTATGTAGGGTGATATTGCGCCCGTTTTATTAAACGAAATGTGGAAGCAGTCGTTAAACAGTCCGCTGTTCTCATTACAAGCACGGTATAGGGTGTCACAGTGCAGGTCAAAAAGTTCCATAATAGCCCTCCGCATCAAAAGCATTTTTGATATAATTTAAGTCTATCAGCGCGTTTGTCCGTCCATCGAGAGTAACCTCGGAAACATCAAAGCGTGGTTGTAAATCATATTCATGCTCCGCAAGAAATATTAGCGCTGTCTTTATTATCTTTCTCTGTTTGGCAAGTGTGACAGCCACAGCAGGGCGCTCGAGCGAATGCTCGTTTCTCGTTTTAACCTCGGCAAAGATAATAAATTCACTATTGACGGCGATAATATCAATCTCGCCGTATCGGCTGTGATAGTTTCTTGCGGCGATGCTGAAACCGCTTCTCTCGATATATAAAGCGGTTATATCCTCACCCAAAGTCCCTCGAAGTGATTTTTCGTTGTTATCCATTTTCATTTGCCTTTAAAATCTTTTTAAGAAACGACGGACGGTGAACTTCACATGGTCCGTATTTTAAAAGCATTTCACGGTGGAGCTTTGTCCCGTAGCCCTTATGCTTTTCAAATTGATATTCGGGGTACTTTTCGGCAAGCTCTATCATAAGCCTGTCCCTGCTGACCTTGGCAAGTATGGACGCCGCCGCTATTGACTCGGAACGCGAATCTCCCTTTACTACCGCAAGAGACGGAATATTGAGAATGGGTGTTTTATTGCCGTCGATAAGGGCAAAATCAGGCTTGATGGAAAGAGCCTCTACCGCGCGCTTCATAGCGAGCATGGCGGCATTCAGGATATTTATCTCCTCGATTTCCTCAACGTCTGCCCAACCTATTCCGTATGCAAGCGCCTCTGACTTTATAATATCAAAAAGCACATCGCGTTTCTTTTCACTGAGCTTTTTAGAATCGTTCACACCCTCTATTATTTGACCCTTTTTCAGTATGACTGCTCCCGCGCACACAGGCCCCGCAAGAGGTCCTCTGCCAGCCTCGTCTACTCCGCAGACCGCAGAAAAGCCCTGTGCATAAATAGAATTTTCAAACTCTAAAAGTTCCATAATCCTCAGTCCTGTCTAGCGTGATTTTCCCGAGTACGCCTCCTCGAAACTCATCAAGGACGGTCTCTGAGGCTCTCAACGTGTCGATTTCTCCGCCTGATATAAGCATACCTCGTTTTCTGCCGATAATCTCAAGGATCTCATGGCCTTGAAGCTGTGAAATATCCGCATCAAGCTTATAGCGCGTCTTTACCGCGTCGGGATAGCTGTCACGCAAAAGCAGAAGCAATCTCGCGGCAAGCCCCTCAGTATCGATCACCTGATCTCTAACAGCGCCTGTAAACGCAAGCTTTTCGCCGACGATTTTATCCTCAAACTTAGGCCACAAAACACCCGGTGTGTCGAGAAGTTCAAAGCCCTTTCCGATCGAAAACCACTGATTGCCGCGTGTGACACCCGGTCTGTCCTCAACCTTTGCCTTACTCTGCCTTACCATTCTATTGATAAAGCTTGACTTTCCTACATTAGGGATACCGACCACCATTACCTTTACCGTTTTGCCCTTCATACCTTTTGCTTCCCAAGACTTTATCTTGTCGGCAAGCACCTCTCTGACGGCGGGCATGAACGAGTTAAGCCCCTTTCCCGTTTTGCAGTCAACAGGCAGGGCTGTTATCCCCGCTTTCCTATAAACGGCTATCCACCTTTTGTTTTCTGCAGCGTCGGCAATGTCGCATTTATTCATCAGGACTATTCTCGGCTTATTGTTAATAAGCTTTCTCAGATCAGGATTCCTGCTGCTGTATGGAACTCGAGCGTCGATGATCTCAGCAACGCAGTCAACCAATTTAAGGCTTGCAGCCAGCTGCCGCTTCGTTTTTGTCATATGCCCGGGAAACCACTGTATAGAAATTACATCTTCCATTCCTTCACCATCAATAGATCGAGCCGAAGCTGCTGAACGGAAATATCCTAAATTCAGCCTTACCGACAATATCCTTTTTGTTGATCAGACCAATGATCTCGCTGCGGCTGTCAAGCGACGCATTTCTGTGGTCGCCCATTACATAAACGTAGCCTTCAGGAATAACAGCGGGAACCTCCATAGGACTCTGCGTTAAGCGTTTGGTTTCACCAAATGTATACGGCTCGTCAAGGAGTACGCCGTCAACGACAACATCACCCGTGTCAAAGTCAATAGACAGCGTCTGACCCTCAGTTGCTATGACACGCTTGATCAGCGGCGAGGAATACTTCTGTCCATGACTGATAACGACAATATCACCTACCTGCGGTTCATAGAATAATCCGCTTATTATAAGCCTGTCATTATTTTGAAGGGTATTTTGCATTGATTCGCCGGAAACTGTGACCTGTCTGAAAACAAAAGTGAGAAGCATCGTTACACATACAAGCGCGACAAGCAGCGGCTGAATCCACTCGAAGATCGAGTTTACCATGCCGTATAAAGAAACAGCCGATTCATCATCATCAGGTTCTTGATTTTTATCGTCGTTTTTTTCTTTCTCTCTTATTGTTTCAGCTTTGGTTTCAGGTACTGTAACAGTTTCGTTTTCCTTTTTTACTTCCTCCGTATCAGAGGCTTTCTCATTTTCGGGAGCAACGCTCTCCGTTTTTTCTTTTTGCTCCGACAAAAAAAGACCTCCCTTCGCCGCAAAAGCGGCATACCATAGTAATAATTAAAATTTTAATTCGGCTCTAGTGCAGTCCGGGCAGGTTTGCACATAATATCGCTCCGAAATTATAAAAATAGCAAAAAAGGGAACATATAGTCCCCCGCACTTGCTTTATCTGATTTGTTCCTTGACCTTAGAAGCCTTACCGACTCGGTCTCTAAGGTAGTAGAGCTTACTTCTGCGTACACGACCGCGTCTGATGATCTCTACGCTTGCAACATTGGGTGAGTGGATCGGAAATACTCTTTCAACGCCGACACCGTAGGAAACGCGTCTAACAGTAAATGTCTCTGCTATACCGCTGCCCTTTTTGGCAATAACTGTTCCCTCGAACATCTGGACTCTTTCCTTTTCACCCTCACGAATATTAACGCCGACTTTTATCGTATCGCCAATATTAAACTCGGGTTTCTCCGCCTTTAGCGAAGAAGCTGCGATTGTCTTAAGTGCATCCATTTTGTTATCCTCCTGTAATTAAAGACATTCTTGCATTATTTATGAATGCAGAGGACTGTCCGTTTCATAGTTCGCCGCATAGAGCGAGCTTTAAAACCTGTCGCAGGGCGACAGCTTCAAATGCTTTAGTATTATACCACAGTTTTATACTGCTTGCAAGCAATTTCTAAAAAATTTCTAAAAAATTCTTTTATCGTAGATTCCCAAAGTAAATTCCACAGTGTGATTTAACGCATTTTTAATATATAAAATTTTAAAAAGCATCTATTGAATTATCATATTTTTTTTATTATAATAAAATAATAAAAGTGTATTTCAACCTATTTTTAATGAATTTAGGTGATTATTGTGAACGTCTTTTCTGTAATTAGTGAATTTAACCCTTTTCACAACGGTCATAAGTATCTGATAAACTCTATGCGTGAATACGGTGCAACACACATTGCCGCAATTATGAGCGGAAATTTTACCCAAAGAGGTGAGCCTGCGATACTTGACAAGTATGAACGGACAAGGCAGGCATTAAATGGCGGCGTTGACCTTGTTATACTTCTCCCTGTTACTCATGCTACTGCGACTGCGGAATTATTTGCTCATGGAGGCGTGTCAATAGCTGATGCTATCGGCTGCTGCAGTACGCTGTTCTTTGGCAGTGAATGCGGAGAGATCGAAAAGATCGAGGAGCTTTGTGATATTTTCGAAAGCATTGAATTTAAAACGTGGCTCCTTGGTTATCTTACAGGTAATATAACCCTTGCAAGGGCGAGAGAGCTCGCTGTCACCAATATGCGCGGAAAGGAATACGCCGAGCTTCTTCGTGCGCCTAATAATATTTTGGCGATCGAATATATGCGAGCTATCAGAAATTTAAAGAGCAATATAAAGCCTATGACTATCACGAGGCTGGGAGCTTTACACGATAATGCTGAACCTGTTGAAAACTGCGCCTCCTCGTCGTTTATACGCTCCCTGCTTGAAAGCGGTTTGGAATACGGAAAATTTTTACCGGAGGACTCACATAAAATAACTGAAAATGCAATTCGTGAACGCAAGGCTCCCGTAACCCTTGAAAGTCTTGAACGGGTAATTCTTTACAGACTCAGAACAATGAGTGAAAACGACTATAGAAATCTCCCCGACATAAGTGAGGGAATTGAAAACAGAGTTAAAAATGCCGTTATGAATGTAAGCTCTCTTGAGGAGCTTTTTGATAAAATAAAGACAAAACGCTATACCACCGCAAGACTCAGACGGCTTATTCTTCACGCATTACTCACACTGAAAGAAAGTGACTGCAAAATTCTCCCGCCATATATTCGTGTACTCGGCTTCAATGAACGAGGCAAGGATATACTTCGCAAAATGCGTGAAACAGCTAAGATACCTATTGTTATGAAAGCGCAAGATATAAAGGAGCTTGACTTTGAGACACGCCGCTCCTTTGAATGTGAATGTATAGCTGACGATATTTACGCACTTGCTTCACCAAAAACCTCAAGATTCGGTAAGAATTATACCGCAAATATCATTATTGACGATAATAAAGAGGCAGGTAATCAAAAATAAATTATGTTGGACTTTAGCAAGTTGAAAATGAATGAAATTGAATACTATTGCAAAAGCGATAAGGCAATCATCAACTTTCAGCGTCTCCCATCATTTATAATGATTCAGGAGATCGCCGTCATTCTTTCCTCTTACGGAATTATTGAGTTTACCGCCGACGATGTAAAGGAGCTTTTCGTTCGGCTAGATATGCACGGTGAAAACGATCGAAGTATCATTCCATCTCGCAAGAAAATCACAGGTGTTTTGCTGACTCAGCCGAGAAACTCGATAATAAATTTAATAGAAAAGGACGGTGTATTTACTGTTACACGATTTAATGATGCTGGTTATCGCTGCGAGATAGCGCGATTAAATGAATTATAACAGATGTACAATGTTTCAGTGAGGTTAAAATTTTCCTTTTAAACCCTAATGATTGCTTAGCGATTTTATCAGCTTGTTAAAGCTGCGATTAAAAACACACCGAGGAAAGCTGACAGGCCGCTCCCCTCGGTGTGTTTCTTTATAGTATGATACAGATCAAGCCGTTGCATCCGTCATTTATTATGCGCTCGATTGTCTCCTTCAGTTTGTTGCGCGCATCTGCAGGCATTCTGTACAGCTTATTGTGCAGACCCTCATTGACAAGCTCATGAAGCGACTTGCCGAAGATGTTCGATTCCCATATCTTTGACGGATTCTCCTCAAATTCCTTGAGCAGGTATGTCACAAGCTCCTCTGACTGCTGTTCCGAGCCGACAATAGGAGTTATTTCCGTTTTTATCTCGGTTTTGAGCATATGCACAGACGGAGCACAGGCACGCAGACGAATACCGTATTTACCGCTCTGCTTGATTATTTCCGGCTCCTCAAGGGTCAACTCATCCATAGTAGGCATTACAATGCCATAACCTGTTTCGTTTACATCCTCATATGCCCGGCGAACCTTTTCAAACTCTTTCTGCATCGCCGAAAGCTCCATAAGCGTATCGAGCAGCGCGCCCTCATCCTCGATTTCAAGACCCGTCTTTTCGCCTAAGACCTTATAGAAAAGCTCCGGTGCAAGGCGTACCTCCATACGTGCATGACCTGAACCAAGGTCAAGAGCCGTTGCGACTGCCGAGGTCACATATTCACACTGTTGTATTCCGTCGGTTATCTCGCGAATTTGTCTTATGCGTTTTGCCTCACGGGAGGAATCCTGAATGCAGTTGAAAACCGAGCTTCTTAGCCAATGGTCTTTTTCGAGAGACGTCACCCACTTTGGCATATCGACCTTTATTTCTTTGATAGGAAACTCAAAAAGGATCTGAGCTAAAATACGCTTGATTTCATCTTCATCGAGGTCGGGACAGCTTACAGGCTCAACGGGAACGTTATATTTTTCCGACAGTGATCTTGCAAGCTCACGAGTTTCCGCCGAGTGGGGATACATTGAGTTTAAGAGCATGACAAACGGCTTGTTGATCTCCCTTAGCTCGTTTACAACTCGCTCTTCTGCTTCCTCATATTCCCCTCGTTCAATATCGCTTATTGTGCCGTCAGTCGTAATAACAAGACCGATAGTGGAATGATCGGTTATGACCTTTTTTGTACCGATCTCAGCCGCCATATTAAACGGTATCGCTTCTTCAAACCACGGCGTCTTTACCATTCTGGGCTGTTCATCCTCTATATATCCTATGGCGCTCGGAACGATATATCCGACACAATCTATCATACGCACACGAAACGTCGCGTTGCCGCCGATATTTACCTCTACTGCTTCCTCCGGGATAAACTTAGGCTCGGTCGTCATTATAGTCCGACCCGCGGCAGATTGCGGCAACTCGTCGGTAGCCCTCTCTCGCGTCTGTTCGTTTGGAATATTCGGAATCACAAGGGTATCCATAAATCTTTTGATAAACGTAGACTTACCTGTTCTGACGGGACCGACGACACCTATATAGATATCTCCGTTTGTACGCTGGGCAATATCGCTGTAAATATTTCTCTCTTCCATTGTATTTTCTCCTCCTTACATCGGTATAAGTATCATTCCGCGAGCGGATATAACATCATCTGTAATGTCATTTTGCATCTTTATTGCTTCTACGCTTGTGCAATAGCTTCTCGCTATACTCCACAGATTTTCTCCCTCGTCGGCATAATAGATTGTTAGAGCCGCTGTCTTGTCACGCTCTCTTTTTTGGTTTTCATCGGCGCTGACCTCCGACACAGCGCGCTTAGAAGCACATTCCGTCACTGCCGCATGAAGTGAAATGCCCGCTTTGACCTCCAAGCTTTTTTCACCTGAAATTCTGAAACTCATACCAATAGGCGTAACAACGGGTTTGCATGAGGGATTGACCGTTTCCCCTATGTCATATTCGCGAGAAAATTCTATCGGACGTTCAGTGTAGAAAACCGCGTTATTTTCATCGCAGCCGAGTATACAGCAGGTGATTTTACCTTTAAATGACATTTTGTTCTCATCATGCTGAAATTCAGCGGCGCATTGCGGCGAATCGCCGTAAATATCAATGATTCTTGAAATTGTGTTCTCACCGAGTTTCAAGTCACACTTTTCGGTTATTTCATCATCTATCACAGAGGTGATATGCTTACAGTTCATCTGTTTATATGCTAAATCAAGCTCATATGACCGCGAATATACATCATCGACCATTTGCACTGTATCCTCTGCATATATTGCGGCGGTCACGCACAGTTTAGCTTCAAAGCCTATTAGCGTGCTGTCATCGTCGAAATCCGATTTTAAACTTGCTTCATAGCTTTGGACGGTCAGATCCATGTCGCACAAGCAATCTTCAGTGGCACCGATCGCATCTACCATTTCATTTATCGGAATACTAAACTCCGCTGAATCAAGCTCTCCCGTTTCAAGATCAGTAACATATAAAATTTTTAATACAGCTTCACCCTTTACTATCAGCTTTTCGGCGGCAATTTTCGGTTCGCTGCGTCTTATATCCAGTTCTGTTCTGATGATCGTTTGCGGAGCGGGACGGTTTCTGCCTATGTCAAGAGTTTCATTGAGATTTATCATCCCGTTTGACAGGCACGCAAGTGAGCTTATGGGAACAACGGACACTTTTTGCTCAATATCATCGCCTTGAACAGTTTCCGGTATCTCCTGACTACCGTTCGCCATAACGCGAACGGAAACGGTAAATGCTCCGTGAATGTCAAGTCTTCGCGGAGTCAGCGCACGGCAGTTTATGTATTCTGTTTTTAGTGAAACAGATGTCACGGCGTTCTCCGTTTCGCCCTTAACTGTGAATGAGCATGAAAACGGTGATGAATGTTCACAGCACCTTATCGTCTTATTTTTCGCGTCCAAATACAGCACTTTTATATTTACAGCGCCGTCGATTTCAAGATTTCCGCCCGAAAGATTCTTTGAGAAAATGCTCGGCACAGCCGTACATTTTAAGATCTTCTCAATATCGGGACAATAGTCAGGCAGAGTGAAGTCAACATCAACAGGCTGTTCGCTGCTGCCCTCAAAAACAGTCTCACAAATGCTCAGCGCCTTTTTTAAAAGAACGTATTCCATATAAGATCCTCTCCTTTTTTAGTTCTAAAAATTTATATGCTGATACGAGAGGATATATAACTCAATAAAAACAAAAAACGCTGTCTATTGTCAAAGACAATAGCAGCGTCGTGAACTATGATTATTTACCAAATTCGGAGAGGTTAAGACCTTTGTTGTGCTCAAGAGCCCATTCTATACTCCAATCGCTCGTGAAAAGTAGAAGATGATTACCCTTTAGGTCTTCTATACACTTAGTGTCGGATGCAAGGCTGAGTGCTTTCGGATCCATGCCGTCATTTTCTATCCAGCGAATACGGTCATACGGAAGCCCCTCCATAACTATATCAACACCATACTCGTTTTTCAATCTATATTCAAGGACATCAAATTGCAGCACACCGACGACGCCTACAATGACTTCCTCCATACCGGCGTCAAGCTCGCGAAAAATCTGTATCGCGCCCTCCTGTGCTATCTGCGTTATTCCCTTGACAAACTGCTTGCGTTTCATAGTATCCTTGAGACGAACCTTGTTAAAATGCTCCGGCGCAAACGTCGGTATACCCTCAAACTCAAACCTTGCATCAGGAGAGCATACTGTGTCGCCAATGGAAAAAATACCGGGGTCGAAAACACCGATAATATCACCCGCATACGCTTCGTCTATAACCTCTCTATCCTGAGCCATGAGCTGCTGCGGCTGAGAAAGGCGGAGCTTTCTGCCGCCCTGAACATGGTAGACCTCCATAGCCTTGTCATATCTGCCGGAGCAGATGCGCATAAAAGCAATTCTGTCGCGATGTGCCTTGTTCATATTAGCCTGAATCTTAAATACAAAGGCTGAGAATCTCTCATCAAACGGATCGACCTCGCCATCGACTGTCTTTCTCGGCAACGGAGGAGTGGTCATATTTATAAATTCCTCAAGGAAAGGCTCAACACCAAAATTAGTCAAAGCCGAACCAAAAAATACCGGAGTAAGCCTACCGTGGCGGACATCGTCAAGATTCAGTTCATCTCCCGCCCCGTCCAAAAGCTCAATATCATCGCGAAGCGTCTGCGCGAGGTCGTCTCCTATCTTCTCATCCAAGTCGGGATCGTTTATGCTCAGCTCATCTGCCTCAACCTCCCGCTGACCGTTGTTCGCGGTAAAGGCAAGTATCTCGTTTCTCTTACGGTCATAAACACCCTTAAATTCCTTTCCGCAGCCGATAGGCCAATTTATGGGGCAGGTCTTTATTCCGAGAACATCCTCTATATCCTCAAGCAGATCGTATGGGCTTTTCGCCTCTCTGTCCATCTTGTTTATAAAAGTAAAGATAGGAATATCCCGCAGGAGACAAACCTTAAAGAGCTTTTTTGTTTGGTTTTCGACACCCTTTGAGGCATCTATGACCATAACTGCGGAATCAGCCGCCATAAGCGTCCTGTAGGTATCTTCGGAAAAGTCCTGATGTCCCGGTGTGTCTATTATATTTATACAGCAGCCGTTATATTCAAACTGCATAACTGATGACGTGACGGAAATGCCCCTTTGCTTTTCTATATCCATCCAGTCAGAAACAGCGTGCTTATCCGTCTTTTTTCCTTTGACAGAGCCTGCGAGCTGGATCGCTCCGCTGTACAAGAGCAGCTTTTCGGTCAGCGTGGTTTTACCTGCATCGGGGTGCGATATTATTGCAAAGGTTCTTCGCTTTTCAATCATTTCTCTGTTATTAGGCAAGGTTACTCCTCCAAAAAATCTATATTTTAATACGCGCTAAGCTCCCAAAGAGAGTAGTACCATGATGGCAAAACAGCGGCATATTGTGTCCTATTTGGACTTGCGACCACATACATGAATTTGTTGCACAGCTTTGCGTTGCAAAGATGAAATTTGTCAAGGATCACTGTAGAGATAAATACATCTCTGTCATTACTGAGAACTCCGTTATACTTAAAATTAAAAAATCTTTTTGTATCGTCTTGAATAGCGTTTATCAAGTCTATATCAGCATCGCCAAGCCTTATATCGGAATATGGCGGATCAACGAATTTATTTGCAATCTGCTTCAGCTCATAGGGATTTGATATAAAGTATGGGTCGGTGCTGTACACAACAACAGTAGGAACAGTAAATCTTGACAGACCCGACTCTACACTCGGACTGTTTATATCAATCATCTGATTATAAATGTCATTATCAGTTGCTCTTATTACAGCGCAGGGATAAATATCACCGCTTTCGATTATGGTGCGATAATTATCGTAAATACCCTTTATAGGGTCACCCGCAGCAAGAAGTCTCTCAACTATTGTGTCACTACCGAGCTTATCGATCCTTTTATTTTTCATGCGCTTTTCAAGGAAATTTCTCCGTGTTTTCGGCATATATTCTGAAACGATTCGTGCAAGCTCATTATCGTCAACATCTACATGGGCGCATACAACCTGTTTTCTCCCTTTTGAGAAAAAGGTGAGCAATATTGATAAAAACAATAAACAGGCAGTCAAAAGCATAATGACCACTGTCGCTATTACGCCTACTGTATGACCCGTCGCATCGCCTAATACGGCATTGTCGGGATTGTCCCTATCGTAAACTAAATCTATATAGTCTCCGTATATGAGATCATATCCGAGAAAACCGTAATAATTATGTATCATACCTGACTCGTCAGTGTACTGTGCAGTGCCTGTTGTACTTTTTCGAGCGCCTTTTCTGTAGTCAATATCAATAATTTTAGCCTGAGTATGTATGCCATTATTATATGTACTCGAGCCGCTCAAATATTTTGGAAAAAGTACAATACTTCCAACACAAAGAACAATAGTCAATGCCCAGCATAATAAAGTGGTACGTTTCTGTGTATTTATCCTCTTCATAAAAAATTCCTCCGCAGTTTATATAACATTTTAACGAATGATTTTTCTCAAGCATTCGATCACATATTCCGCCTGTTCGTCGGTCATTTTTGAAAACAGAGGCAATGTCATTTCATTTTTGAAAAGCTCATACGCATTTGGGAAGTCGTTAATATTATATCCCAAATTTTTGTACGCGGTAAGCATGGGTAACGGCTTGTAGTGAACGTTAGTCACTACACCAAGCTCAGCCATTTCAGATATTACTTTGTTGCGGAAGTCAGGATCGCGTCCCAACATACGGGAAATATACAGATGACCGCTGGACTTGAAGTCATCTCCATAATGGTGCATATAGTCGATCCCGAGGATTTTAAGCTCTGAATTATAATATTCAATAATTTCCCTTCGCCTTTTAAGCATATCGCTGTAACGCCTTAGTTGAACCAGACCTATTGACGCGGTTATATCAGTCATATTGCATTTATAAAAGGGCGCGACAATATCATATTCCCAAGCGCCCGCCCTTGTCTTGGCAAGTGCGTCCTTGTCCTGCCCATGCAGCGAAAGAAGCATATACTGTTTATAAAGCTCCTCATTGTCGATGAAAGCCCTATCGCGCCATGTTACGACTCCGCCCTCAGCTGTTGTGAGATTTTTTACAGCATGAAAAGAAAATGCGGTAAAGTCAGCCGCCTGACCGCTCCTTTTTGACTTATATTCCGCGCCGAAGGAGTGTGCGGCATCAGCAAGTATAATAATCCGGCCGAAATTTTTTTGTATTTCATTTTTAGGCTTAAAAAGAGATCTCTTTGATTCAACTACATCAAAGAGCTTATCATAATCACACATTACGCCGCCTATATCCACAGGAATAACAGCCTTTGTTTTCTCTGTTATCGCACTTGATACAGCATCCGAAGCGAGATGAAAGCTGCCCTTAGCACAATCTACTAAAACAGGCTTTGCACCGACATGACAAACCACGCTTGCCGAGGCGGTATATGTGTAAGCGGGAACAATGACCTCGTCTCCGCTGCCTACACCGAGTATTCTCAACGTCATTTCAAGACATGACGTCGCGGAATTAAGGCATACAGCCCTTGATGTACCGCAATACGAAGCGATCTCGTTTTCAAATCGTTTTGTTTTCGGTCCTGTCGTTATCCAACCGCTGCGAAGCGTATCTATGACCTCACTTATTTCTTCCTCGCCTATATCGGGCGGTGAAAACGGAACTTGCATTGCTTTTTCCTCCGTAAATTTTTTAATCACTAAAGATTATAGAAAAATCACTCATCACTACATTTTTCTTTTGCGACAGCATTTGCGATCCGGTAATCGCTGACGGTTGTTATTTTCATATTGGAAACATCACCGCGAATAAGCTCTACATGAGCTCCTCTGACAAAGCAAATTTTGCAGGCGTCTGTAAGGCTCTCTCTTTCCTCGTCGGTAAGTTCACTGTATAGTTTCTTTAACAGACTTATATTAAAGCTCTGCGGAGTCTGTGACTGATAGATATAGCTTCTGTTCGGTATATCGGTGATATTTTTTCCATCAACCGATACGACTATCGTATCAACAGCGGGAATGACCGTATCACAAGCGCCAAACCTCAGCGCTGCTTCAATATTTTCCTCTATCATTTTAAGTGTTACAAACGGGCGAACCGAATCGTGAGTAACTATAATATGCTCGTCACTCTCACCAAACTCTTTTTCTATGTCAAATATAATATTGAAAATAGTAGAGTTTCTGTCCTCACCGCCGTTTGATATTCTGATCCGAGAATCGTTAATTTTGTATTCGGCAAGCAGATCACTCATATGTGACAGCCAGTTTGGATGAACACCAATATAAATATAGTCGAGCTTTTCAGAGGTTAAAAATTTTTCCAGCGTGTGAATGATTATCGGCTTACCCGTAAGCGGCAGGAATTGCTTTGGCATAGACGCTATATTCATGCGCGAGCCGACTCCTCCCGCTACTATTGCCGCAAAAACCATTTTATCAACTCCAATATGTAACACGTTAATCGGTATTTTTTAATACTTCCTTGTAGCTTTTTTCGGCATCTAAAATAAGTATGTCGTGGTGCGGCTTTCGTTCCTCCTCGGGAGGAAGCTTCATATAATCCCCGAAAGCCATCGTGAGATATTTGTCATAGCCTACCGGAACGGGAACCATGATACCCTCAAACTCCTTGTAAACAGCGCTCGCAAACAAATCCTTGGGATATTCGTTCTGCATGGAATAAACACCTTCGCAAAGCTCTGTTATATATTCGCATTCAGATATTTTATATTTAGTCATTCGCCTCTCAGCATTGCGCCATATTTTTTCACGAGTTTTAGGAGATTTAAAAATCGAAAGGAGAACTCTGCTGCCGAAAGCCATAAAGCCACCGTGCTTTTCGGGAACAATCTGCGCTAAAAAAAGCGAAAATATCATTGCGTTGATCTTCTGAAGCCTTCGTTTTAATCTGCCGCTCGGGCAGCCGTCAAGAGGGAATACATCCATCATTATCCCAAACGGTATATTAAGATGCGCCTGATTAGCCTTAACGCAGGTCGTTTCAACGTCAACTATAGTTATAAACAGGTTGCCTGTAAAAATATTATCATCTGTTTTCAACAGCTTGAACCGCTCATGCTCGTCATTTTTCCAAAGTTTGTATAGACGTTCGTAATCGTCACGGGGCATGAGAATATCAATATCATCATCCCAAGGGATAAAGCCTTTGTTTCTCAATGCACCTATACAACCGCCGCCGCACATAAAAAACTTGAGATTATTTCTTTCGCAAAATTCCTTAAAATAAACAAGCGTATCAAGCTCCTTAAGCTGGAGCTTTCTCAGTCTTTCGGGAGTAAATTCGTATAGCTTTTGGTTTTCCATTAGCTGACACCCTTTAGTTATATCAAACCATTCTGAATTTTTGCCGCCATGAGCGTATTTTTCATAAGCATAGCGATCGTCATAGGGCCTACGCCTCCCGGCACAGGGGTTATATACGATGCTTTCGGCTCAACGCTGTCGAAGTCAACATCACCGCATAGCTTGCCGTTTTCATCTCTGTCCATACCAACATCTATAACGACCGCACCGTTCTTGACCATATCGCCCGTTACAAACTTAGGCTTGCCGACAGCGGCAACGAGTATATCGGCATTTCGCGTGATCTCTGATAAATTTTTTGTTCTGCTGTGAGTTATCGTAACCGTTCCGTTCTCATGGAGAAGAAGCATTGCCATAGGCTTGCCTACTATATTGCTTCTGCCTATGACAACGCAGTTCTTGCCGCATATTTCTATATTTTCGGAATGGATAAGCTCCATAACTCCCGCGGGAGTACACGGAAGGAAATGATAGTCGCCTATCATGATTCTTCCTACATTTGAAACGTGGAACGCGTCAACATCCTTTTCGGGGCTTATTGCCTCAATAACAGCCTTTTCGTTAATGTGCTTAGGTAATGGGAGCTGTACAAGTATACCATTTATTTCCGGTGAGGCATTCAGCTTTTTGACAAGCGCGATCAGTTCTTCCTGCGTCGTTTCAGCAGACAGAGCGTATTCCTCAGATTTAAATCCTACCTCAGCGCAAGCCTTTTTCTTGTTATTAACATAAACTCTTGACGCGGGGTCATCGCCGACTATTACGACCGCAAGACCAGGAACAATGCCATTCTTAGCTTTAATTGACTCTGTCTCACGTTTTACATCATCACGAACCCTTTGAGAAACAATTTTTCCACTGATTATCTTTGCCATTTTAAACACCTCTGATTAAGCTTCAGTTGATATTTTTTCCTCTTCATTCTCTTTATTGATATTTTCAGATAAAGTATTTTTCTTTCTGAATACTATCAACAACACAATGCCGACTATCACAACAGCAGCAGAAAGTATCTGCGATACACGGAGATTAAGCAACGGCGTATAAAGGCTGTCCGTTCTCAAACCCTCCACAAACATTCTCTCTGTCCCGTACCACACGAGGTACAGCAAAAATACCTGCCCGTTATACTTTCTGAATCTTTTGCTGAAAAAGTGCAGAAGGACAAATCCTAAAATACACCAAAGCGACTCATACAAAAAGCACGGGTGAACAGTGACATTTCCCGTGTTTTCGCTCATCATTCCCCACGGCAGATCCGTCTGTGTACCGAATGCTTCCTGATTGACGAAATTTCCCCAGCGGCCTATCCCCTGTCCTATCAAAAATCCGATGGCAGCAACATCAAGTACCGACGGAATATTAAGTCTGAGAATTTTTGCTACTGTACAGCCGCCGAGCAGCGCGCCTATGATTCCTCCGTATATAGCCAAACCACCATCATGTATCGCAAATATTTTCGATGGATTCACACTGTAATAATCCCATGAAAAGAAAACATAATACAATCTCGCACCTAATATCGCGGTTATAAGACCCACGATAACACAGTCCAGAAATTTATCACTCGGTATTTTATACCGCTTCAGGTTAGACAACGCATAGATAAATGCCAAAATAAAGCCGATTCCTATTATAATCCCATACCAATAGATGTGGTAGTCACCGATCGAAAAGGCGATGTTGTTTATATTAAGGCTTATACCCAAACGAGGAAATGAAACATTAAGCTCGGACATATTATCACTTCGACTTCCTATCTGACTATTGAAAGAGTTGTATTATCAGCGTCAAGCTGAGATCTTAACCTTTCGTTTACATCATCGAGAGTAGCGGCGGCTACAGCGTCAATATAATTATAAAGCTCTCTGCCGGCAAAGTCGAACGATGCCATGATGGTCGCAATATTTTCGGGACTGTTTAACGCGGCAACATTCTTGCCATATACCAAACTCTTTGCCCTGTTGAACTCAATTTCCGAAATTCCTGTTTTATGAAGCTCACAGGAGGCGTCCTTTATTATTTTTGCAGTCTTTTCGGGGTCATGGGACTCGGCTGAAAATATGACCGCACGGTAACCCATCTCTTCAAAATATTCAAACCCGAATGACTGATTTATGAGTTCCTCATCAAGAAGTCTCCTGTAAAGCGGAGACGCCTCGCTCGCAAATGCCGAGAGAAGTATATCTGTTTGTGCAAGCTCCTTTGCGGTCAGTCTCCTGTCGCCTGCCTCCTCCTTGAAACCGAGCTGGAACAACGGAACCGCAACCGAGAGCTTTTGCTCCACAAAGTTCTTCCCGACCTCATACGGTTCATTAGGAAATAGAGATCTCGTGTTGAGCGGTTCATCCTTTTTGGTCAGGATCTCATCAGCAACTGCTATGACCTGTTCGGGTGTAACATTGCCCGCGACGGCAAGAACCATGTTATTAAGGTTATAATAGGCATTGTAGCAGGTATAGAGAAGCTCTGGAGTGATTTTGGCTATTGTTTCAACAGTTCCCGCTATATCCTTTCTCACAGGGTGTTTCTGGAACATAGCGTCCAAAAGGTTTATCATGACGCGCCAGTCGGGACTGTCGTCGTACATCTTGATTTCCTGACCTATTATCCCCTGTTCCTTGGCGACTGTTTCTTTTGTAAAATAGGGGTTTCGTACAAATTCGAGAAGTATCCTCAGGCTCTCGTCAAGTTTCTCGGTACATGAGAATAGATAGCACGTCGTATTAAACGAGGTATAGGCGTTCGCGTTCGCTCCCGTCTTTGCATACTTGGTAAACGCATCGCCGTCCTCACTCTCAAACAGCTTATGCTCAAGGTAGTGAGCTATCCCGTCGGGAACGGTCACCTCCTCACCGTTTGTTACAAAGTTAGAGTTGACAGAGCCGAAGTGTGTACCGAATATCGCATAAGAGGACTTATAGCCCTCCTTGGGCGCGACATATATTGTAAGTCCTGAATCATGGTTAATTTTATAATATTTATCTCGGAGCTTTTCGCTTACTATTTCTTTTATTTCCATAAAAATCAAAATCTCCTTTCGCTATAAAAGCTCTATTATTCCTTGCCTGTCAAAACATAAACTGTATCAAGCGATACTGCGTTTGCGGCTTCGATAATCTGCTCCTTAGTAACTGAAAAAATCTCCTCAGCTTTCTGCTCAGGCGAACGAGTTCTGCGGTTAAAGGTTTGCGACAGATAGAAACCCTCCATTGAAGCAAGACTGTCAAGGCACGTTATATATCTGTTTTTGAGCGCAAGCTTGGCGGCATCGATCTCCTCATCGGTTATATCGCCTGCCTGCATTGCTTTTAGCTGCTCAAGAACGGCATTCTCAGTTTTTTCAATATTTTCAGTTTCAACACCGCTGTCAATGAGTATGATCCCCTTGTTGGAATCGTAGCGTGCCGCGCAGTAATAGCAAAGGCTCATTTTCTCACGGACGTTTGCAAACAGCTTACTGCTCGGAGTACCTCCTAGAACGGTGCACATGAGCGTCGCGGCTGCAGTATCGGTATAAGGCTCAGCATATGGAGTTCTAAAGCCCATGACGAGCTTTGATTGAGTTACATCCTGATGTTCAGTCAAACGCCTGACCCCGTCAGCCTTTTTTATTATTGTTGTGGAAAGACCTATAGCCCTGCTCTTATTACCGAATGCAGACTTAAAACCGTTTAAGGTGCTTGACGGGTCGGTATCTCCCAGCATATAAAGCTCGACCTTTGCTGATTTCAAATCATTCATCCATGCCTTGTACACACACTCACCGGAAAGTGTTGACAGTTTTTCCTTAGTTCCGACGCGATTGACGGAGAAAGGCTCATTTTCGCACATGATTTCAATACAGCGCTTTACTGCATAAAGACGCTTCTCATTAAATTCGGAGTCAATTTCCTCGATAATCTGCCTGCGTTCTCCCGAAAGTTCCGACTCGATAAACGCCCCGTTCTCTATGTTGGGATCAAACAGCGCGGAACAAAGAAGCTCGGTAAGCTGCGCTGAGATCTTCATATCATCAAGAGCATACCTGTCGTCAATACCCGCGGCAGTAAACGTGAGAGCCTGGATCTCTCCAAGCTTCCTTACATTTGAATATAAAGCCGCTCCGTAAAGCTCATCAAGCCGCCTTGATAGAGAAGTAAAGTCGGGATACCTCTTGCAGGAGCGTGTTATAAGGCTCGCGGCAAGCGCGTTTGCGGAGGCTGTTTCGGCGGAGATCGGAAGAAAAAGCGCCGCTGTTATTCTACTTGTTTTAAAGCGATTGTCGGATATAAAATTAAAGGTTACACCATCGGAAATTTTCTCTCGTACTATCTCTGACATAAAATTATTACGACCTTTCTAAAATATTTTTTCGTGAGAACCGTAATATATATAATATAGTTAGAATAGACAACTTTTCTCACAAAATTCCTGACATATAAAGTCTTTTCAATAATCGTGAACAATAAGAACAAGAAAAATGAGAGCCATAATATGACATTATAATAATATCATAACAGCTCTCATTTTACAATGATTTAATTTTGTTTTTCAGTAAATCTCAATAAAGCTATCTTCACAGGATGGCAGCAGTTTCCAGAGCAAGGCTTACCATATCGTCAAACGACCTTTCTCTTTCCTCGGAAGAGCTGCTTTCTCCGGTAAGCGGACAGTCAGAAACCGTACATATACAGAGAGCGTGCTTTTTGGCTCTCATAGCGTTAAAGTACAGCGCGGCGCTCTCCATCTCCGTCGCGAGTATCCCTAACTTGTCCCACTTTGCGAGAGTATCAGGGTCGTCATAGTAAAAATTATCCGTAGTCAGAACCGTTCCTACATAAACGTTTAAGCCCATCTCAAGAGCCTTTTCGTCAGCTTTTTTCAAAAGACCGTAATCAGCCGCAGGTACAGCCGTTCCGGGCAAATCATACTGCCTTGCAAAGCTCGAATTGTAGCACGAGGCCATAGCCATGACTACATCATGAATATGCAGCTTATCGCTTATCGCTCCAGCAGTACCGATCCTTATAATATTGTTCACATCATAAAAATTAAACAACTCATAGGAGTATATCCCCATAGACGGCATTCCCATACCGCTTGCCATTATTGATATATTTACTCCGTTATATTTTCCCGTATATCCGTACATACCTCTGACCGAGTTTATAAGTCTTGCATCTGTCAGATGATTTCCGACAATATGCTTGACCCTCATCGGATCTCCCGGCATAAGTACGGTTTTGGCAAAATCTCCGAGCTTTGCTTCAATATGCGGTGTAGGTATCATATTTTTCCCCTTAATCAATATCCGAGGTCTTCCCCAACGATTATGACCTTTATGCGGTTTTTAACTCTCTGCTGTCCCAAAACAGTATATGAGCAGCATATTCTGTCAGGGCTTTTACAGCCTGCCGTCATATCGGTGGGGTCATTACTGCACGAGAGACATTCCCCGTTTGTTTTACAATATGTGTTTTTGTCAAGACGCACGGTATTAGTCGGAGCGGCGCATTTTTTAACTCGCAAAATGGCATCGTCAAGGGAATCGACTATTTTATTTTTGCCAACAACGAGGACAACGCTTTTCGGGCCGAAGATAATAGCCGCGACACGGTTGCCGTTACCATCTACATTATAAATCTCGCCGTTTACTGTTACTGCATTTGCGCTTGCAAAGTACACATCGGCGGAAAACGCCTCTCGCACACGGCGCTCAGAATCCTCTTCATTTACCCCCATGCGCTTAATATAATTGTATTTTTCAGACCTGATAATGTCTATTATTCCCGATTCCTTTAGTGTCACCGAACCGCCGCATGCGATCACATCTCCTTCAGAAATAAACTCCTTGACCTTTTCACACGCATCAGCGGATGTTTCACAGTAGCAGGCAAGCATATTGTTTTTCTCAAGTGCTTTAATGGTTCGGTCAATTCTTTCATCCATAAAACTCAAATCCTTTCTCATTTATTTTAACGCATATTTTTAAAGCAGCGTTAAAAACTAATTTAAAATATTTTATATTCATATCGGAGGGTTTATCATGCTGAACAACGACACAGCAAAGCTTCTCTCGGGTATATACAAGCTCGCGCGAACAGGTATGCAGACCTCAAAAGAGGTGATAGAAAAAGCAGATGACCGCAGGCTGAGAGATGAGCTTTCCGTGCAATATATCAACTACTTCAAAACAGCTAATGATGCGGAAAGTATGCTGATAAAGGAGGGTATACTTCCGAATTATAACAGCATTATTACAAAAACGGCAATGTGGGATTCGTCTCAGCTTAATACACTCAGCCATGTCAGCACCTCACATATATCGGAAATGATGATAAACGGCACAACAATGGAAATAATCAGCCTGACAAAACATCTCAACGAATGTAAGGACGCAAATGAAGCATCAAAAAACATGGCGAGGGATTTTATCCGTGCAGAGGAAAATCATGTTGATGATCTTAAGCGATTCCTCGAAAAGTCGTAAGCGGTATTTTTAAAAAACACATAACAGCTTACAGACTACGACCGACGCGAACAACTCGATTAAAAATATGACAGGTATACCTATCATAAACTTTTTCTTTTTTGTCTTATGGTGTATTATTCGCATAGCAGTATACATTACTACACAGCCGCTTAATATCGCGATCATAAGCAATGTGTTCTCCGAAACACGCCATTTATGCCTTAATGCGGCACGTTTATCATGAACTGTTGCAATGACCGCAATAATATTTATAACAATAATATAAATATATAAAAGCTCTTGCATTTTCATACCTCATGGAATTTTTACCATATCTTAATTATATATTTATAAAGAATAAAAATCAAGGTGTGGTAAACATGAAAAAAAATATAATAAATCTGATACCCGTATTTCTTTCGGTTTTTTTGTTGATCGGTACGATTGTGCTGTCGTCCTTACTCCCCGAAAAGTCCCCGAATAGCGAGATAAATAATAAAAGCAAAAGCAGCTGTGAGGTTAATGCTGTCGAAACCATGTCAATAGTCAGTACAGAAACAGATGAGGAAATGCGTGCTGTGTGGGTGCCGTATATGTCTCTCAATATGAATGATACCGACAGAAGCGAGGAGGCATTTAAAGAAAAGTTTGACGCTATTATTCAAAAATGTCTTAAAAATAAGCTCAACACGATCATAATTCACGTTCGCCCGAACGGTGACTCACTATACCCGTCAAAATACTTTCCGTGGTCTGATATATTAACAGGACGTCAAGGAAAAGATCCGGGCTACGATCCTCTTGAATATATAATTAAAGCCGCGCACGAAAATAATGTCAAAGTCCACGCATGGATAAATCCCCTGAGAATAAGATTTTCAAAAACCCCTGCGGACTTTTCGGAGGATAACCCCTATGTCATCTGGAAAAACGATAATATCAAGGAAAATGATAGCTATACCTTTGAAAGCGGAAGTAATATATATTATAATCCCGCATACAAGGAGGTACGTGAGCTGATAATCAACGGCGTTAGGGAAATCGTAGAAAACTATGATGTTGACGGTATACACTTTGACGATTATTTTTATCCTACAGACGACGAAAAATGCGATGAAGCTGACTACAAAAAATACGTTTCTGCCGTAGGTAAAGACTATACTCCGCTTTCACATTCCGAGTGGCGAAAGGCAAATATAAATGTACTCATTTCAGGTGTATACTCCGCTGTACATGAGATAAATAACAATGTAAAATTCGGGATCTCACCTCAGTGCAACACTGAAAATGATGAAAAAATATCTGCTGACGTTATTTCATGGGGAAGTATTTCCGGATATGTCGATTACTTGTGTCCTCAAATTTATGTAAGCAACACACATCCCTATCTTCCATTCAAGAAATCAGCAGATGAATGGCGTGACATCATAAAGAACAAAAACGTAAAATACTACATAGGTCTGGGAGTGTATAAAGCAGGCAGTGACAGCGATAACGGAACATGGCTTGTTTCGGATGAGATACTTAAAAATCAGGTTTTATACGGAAGAAGTATAAACTGTGACGGCTTTATGCTCTACTCCTATGACTATCTCGACACTGAGAACACAAAAGCCGAGGTACAGAATGTTATCGCGTTATTTTAGCGGACGATCATAATGTATAACGGAGTGTTTAATAATTGCTATATAGTTAAAAGGTTTTATGCTCCGATAGATGTTACTTTGGAGATAAGGATATTTATTCCCAAAATAAATAAGCAGACAGCGCCTAATGCTGCCACAATACACAATATTAAATTAACGACCTCGATCTTTTTGTTTTCTTTCTTTTTTATCATATCAATAGATACTTTTATACAGATTATATCTATAAATAAGGGAATAATGCTTAAAACAAGGTTATGTGTAAACAAAAACATCAAATAGGCAATTATATTTATACCGTTCAGCACTAAGGAAAGGGCTATTTCCTTAAAAAATCTTTTCATATTTCAACTCTCCAACCTTTTGATTTAAGATATAAACACTTTCAAAGTAAGTATATTTTTTATTCGCCGGATATATTTGTTAAATTCTAAGCCCCTTAGGATATTTATTTTTTAACCTTCCTCCCGAGCATTTTCCGAAACCGCAGGATATACCTTCAACAGCAAAAAGTGTGTATCCGCTCTCGCCGCAGCAGTCTATCTCCTCACCTCTGAGAAACCGCATAACCTCGGGCTCGTCCTGACTAAAATCAAGAGTTCTGTTAAAAAATTCGGGCGGAAAGGCTGAAAAAAGTGCATGAGCAGGCTCTATCCTGTTTTTCTTGATTTCACCTATAAGAACGCCCGCGCGTATAACACCTAAACCGTTAAGCTTCGGAATATTGTTCGGGAAAAGATAAGCCCTGCTGGCTATCACCTCGATATTACCCGCAGGAAATATTTTGAATACCTCTTTTAGAAAATTCTCAACGATCTTGACCGATGTGCTATTACTGTCAAATTTATAGGGAGATTCGCTTGGTGGATCACTGCCCTTTTTTACTAGCCTGATCATAAACTGTCCCTCGCCGCCTTCAAGGGGACTTATACGCACTCCGCCTTCTATACAGCTCTTGCGTCCGAAATTCACCTTAACTTTATCGACATAAAACTCGTCATGGCATTGTAAAAACTTATCTATAACTCCTTCATTTTCCTCTTGCGAAAAAGTACAGGTAGAGTACACAATAGAGCCTCCTGCCCTAACAGCTTCCGCAGCTGATTCGAGAATAGACAGCTGCCTTTCGGCACAGACCCGCACCTGTTCACGGCTCCATTCATCTAAAGCCTTTGGATTTTTGCGGAACATACCCTCGCCCGAGCAGGGCGCGTCTACAAGCACCTTGTCAAAAAAGCCCTTCAAGCTGTCGCATAAGGCTTCGGGACTGCAGTTTGAAATAACCGCCGATCTGACACCCATTCGCTCAAGGTTCGACAAAAGGATCTGCGAACGGGATTTAACGATTTCATTTGACCAAAGAAGCCCGCTATGATCCAGCAATGCGGCGATCTGCGAGGACTTGCCTCCCGGAGCGGCACACAGATCGAGAACTCTATCCCCCTTATGAATATCAAGAAGCGTTACCGGCGCCGACGCTGACGGCTCCTGAACATAGAATCCGCCCGCATGATGGATAGGAGAATTTCCCAATCCCTCAATGTCGCTGTTTATATAATATCCGTTCAAATACAGAGGCGATTTTTCCGGTTCAAACGGCAAAAGACTTTTAATTTTATCATATGAGATTTTTAGTGTGTTAACGCTTATTCCTCTAAACGGCTTTTCTTCATATGAGGATAAAAACCTTTCGTAATCCTCTCCGAAAACCTTTCTCGCTTCATCGAGAAAATCTTGTTTTAAAAAATCCGTATGCACATATATCACTCATAGCATTTAAAAATCATTTATATTATATCATACAAACTGTCTTTTTTCAACAAAATATTTTGATTCGGCTGCTATGTTAATCAAAAGCATACAAATTTTGTACTTGTCAATTTATCGTGATTTTGATATAATACATTAGAAAGAATACTTGTGAAAAATCTTTAAAATATAGGAATGACTGAATTGAACGAGATATTGTCAAGAAGAATTGTTGTAAAGGTCGGAACATCGACACTTACATATGAAAACGGAAAGCTAAACATCAACCGTATCGAGCAGCTCTGTAAGGTTTTAAGCGATCTGCAGAATATGGGCAAACAAATAATACTTGTAAGCTCCGGCGCTATAGGCGTAGGCTTCGGTAAGCTGAATATGCCCGAACGACCTAAGGAAACACGTTATAAGCAAGCCGTCGCGGCTGTCGGACAATGTGAGCTTATGTTCATGTATGATAAATTTTTTGGCGAGTATAATCACACTGTTGCACAGATATTGCTTACAAGAAACGTTTTGCTGAATGAGCATCTCAGACAAAATGCTTACAATACCTTCAGCACACTTCTTGAGATGGGCGTCATACCTATTGTAAACGAAAATGACACCGTTGCCATCGACGAGCTTGTCGGAAATAATTTCGGAGATAATGATAATCTGTCGGCTATCGTCGCCGACCTGGTAGATGCGGATCTTCTTGCGATACTTACCGATATTGACGGGCTGTATGATTCAGACCCGCGAGTCAACAAGGACGCTAAGCACATTGACGTTGTGACATACATAGATGACAATATTCGTCAGATGGCAGGCGGAACAGGCTCTAACAGAGGAACAGGCGGTATGATAACCAAGGTAACCGCCGCCGCTGTCGCCAATGAAGCCGGAATCAACTGCTGCGTAATGAATGGCAATGATCCTCACAAGCTTCGCGACCTGATAGTTGATAAAAAACAGGTGGGGACACTCTTCCTTGCAGGCAATTAGTAGAATTAGGAGGGAGAAACATTGCTTAAAACCGAGAAAATCTCAGTTATGAATTTTGAAAACGCGATTCGCGGCGCACGAAACCCTCTTAACAGTTGGGCAAGGAGCGACAGCTACTATGACGATAAAGGGATGTATATTTTCGGCGAAAATGACCTTGCTCTCGCGAAAAAGCTTGCACGGGCAGGAAGCGACCATAGAAAGTATCTTCGTCAGATTTTTGTTTCGGTAGATGTCACAGCCCCGATGTACTGGTGGAAGGAGTATGACACATACAAGGTCGCTACAGTAGCAAACTCAACAAGCACAATGCACAAGATCCACAGCAGGGAATTTTCCAGGAAGGATTTCAGTACAGACGAGCTCGATGAGGAATCCCTTGCTTTTTTTGATACCGTTATCGCAGCGCTTGAAAAACTGAGAATAAAATATATCGAAACAAAGGATAAGCAGTATTGGTACGATATGATCCAACTGCTTCCGTCAAGCTATAATCAGATGAGAACCTGTACATTGAATTATGAAACACTGATAAATATATATTACGCGCGAAAAAACCATAAGCTTAACGAGTGGCACATATTCTGCGACTTTATAAAGGCATTACCGTATGCAAAAGATTTAATACTTATTAAAGATGAGGTGTAATAAATGACCGTACTTGAAGAGATGGGCAAAAAGGCAAAAGAGGCTGCCCGAACACTGTCAATTATGGGCGAAGAAAAGAATGAGGCTCTGAGGCTGATCGCCGATGCTCTTATTAAAAATACTGATGCTATCCTCGCGGCAAATAAGCTTGACGTGGATAACGGTCGCGCAAGCGGGCTGTCGGAATCTTTATTAGACAGGCTCAGCTTGAACAAAACCCGCATTGAGGGCATGGCGCAGGGAGTTCTGGATGTCGCGGCTCTCCCCGATCCTATCGGTACAGTGATCAGCGGCAGTAAACGTCCGAACGGGTTGAATATAACTAAAGTTCGTGTTCCTATTGGAGTTATAGGGATAATTTTTGAGGCTCGTCCGAACGTTACCTCCGACGCGGCTTCACTTTGTCTTAAAAGCGGAAACGCCGTTATTCTTCGCGGAGGCAAGGAAGCGATAAATTCAAATAAGTGTATAGCCGATGTCATGAGAGACGCTCTTAATAAGTCAAAGCTCGACAGGAACTGTATTCAGCTTATAGAGGACACAACGCGTCGATCCTCTGTAGAGCTAATGAGTCTTACCGAATATCTTGACCTGCTTATCCCACGCGGCGGAGCGGGACTTATTAAAGCTGTTGTCGAGAACGCGAAAGTACCCGTTATCGAAACGGGTGTAGGCAACTGCCACATCTATGTTGACGAAAGCGCGGATATCGATATGGCGGCTAATATCATATATAACGCAAAAACCTCACGTCCGTCTGTATGCAACGCCATTGAAACGATTCTTGTTCACAAAAATATAGCTGAAAAAGCCCTGCCCGTTATCAAGGCAAGGCTCGATGAAAAAAATGTGGAGCTTCGCGGCTGTGAACTCACAAGAAAGATCCTCGGCGACAGCGTTATTCTCGCAAAGGAATCCGACTGGAGTACAGAATATTTAGATTATATTCTTGCGGTCAAAGTCGTAGATTCCATTGACGAGGCGATTGCGCATATAGCAAAATATTCAAGCGGACACAGCGAGTGTATAGTCACCTCTGACTACAGAAACGCGACTCGCTTTAAAAACGAAATAGACGCTGCCGCAGTATATGTTAACGCTTCAACGAGATTTACTGACGGCGGAATGTTCGGTCTGGGTGCGGAGATCGGTATCTCCACTCAAAAAATACACGCAAGAGGTCCTATGGGGCTTAACGAACTCACCTCGATGAAATTTATCATCGAGGGAGACGGACAAATCAGATAAGCAGATACAGCAACGCAAGCATAAGCTCGCTGTTTTCCTCTTCGCCGCCAAGAAGAACAAGCAGCAGAATAATAAGACTTTTCTCCTTGTCCTTAAAAAGCTTTGCCAAAGCGCCGTCGGCCTCGTAATCACTATCATCGGTGAGGCTTTGCGTTTCTATTTCAGTATTTATTTCTTCTTTAGCTTTAGGACGACTTTCCTGCTGAGGCTGATTCTGCGCGGTCATCTTCTTAGCGCGCTGCTGCATATCACGGACACGCCGCACTGCTTCCTGCTGCATTCGCCCTATATCCTCATCTGATGGATTCATGCTGCTCCTCCTTTACTTAAACAAGCTAAACATATCCGTTCCCTTTAAAAGAGGTAAAAGCTTTATGATTCTTATAAGACGGATTCCCTCGTCAAGCTTTTTCTGACGACTTTCACTCAAGAACGGGCGCATTGCCTTGAGCAGCGTTGTTGTTTCATCGTCCTCGCGAAATGAGTTCATAATAGGCATGAGCTTCATCATAGTACTCATCATTTCAGGCGGAAACGATGAGGGCTCGGGTATTGATGGCGATACCTGCGAAGGTTCCGGAGTGGCTTCTTCATGATTGCCTTGACTCAAAAGCCCGCTTAATCCCTGTATTTTGCTCATGATTTCCGGATCATTCATCATTGACATGAGCTTTTGAGACATATCGTCCATAGGCTATTTCTCCCCCATCAGCTTTTTAATTATTGCCTGTGCTTCGGGTGTCTTGAGTATACGCTCGGCTTCTGATTTATCAGCAAGGGCGTGCATAAGCTTATCGTGCTGATCCTTATCAAGTCCTTTTATGAGCTTATCAATTTCTTTTTTATCCATTAAAATCACCACCCATATATTTTATTCGGTCTAATAGCATTATATGTTATCGGAGGTCAAAATGAGAATAGTAGTTGCATCGGATTCACATAAAGATTATTACTCTCTGCAAAAGGCGGTCCTGAGCCAACCGACTGCCGATGTTGTTGTTTTTTGCGGAGACGGAGAGGATGACATTGACACGCTGGAAATGAAATTTCCGGAGAAAATGATCATAGCTGTCAGAGGGAATGCCGACTGGTGTTCTGAAAAACGCTATTCGGAGGAAATTGCGCTTGAGGGCAAAAATTTATTTATCACTCACGGTCATCTCTTCGGTGTAAAACATGATTATTCGCAGATAATAAATCAGGCGCATTCCCTTAAGGCTGATATTCTGCTTTTCGGACACACTCATATACCTTATACTGATTATGATAACGGAATGTATATTTTAAATCCCGGCTCTATAGGCTATTCAGGTACATATGGTATTATTGATATTACAAAAGCAGGTATTGTTACCAACATAATAAACATTAACAATACATAAAAATTATGGAGGGATTAAAATTGCGCTTTATTGATACTTTAATAATTGGAAGTGGACCCGCCGGTATGTCGGCGGCAATATATGCGGGTCGTGCCATGCTCTCTACCATCGTATGTGAAAGAGACTATCTGTCTACGGGACAGATAATAGAAAGCGACTGTATTGATAACTATCCCGGACTGCCGAAAGTCGAGGGCTATGAGCTTGGCGAGAAATTCAAGGAACACGCTCTCTCATATGGTACCGAGTTTATCGAGGATGAAGCTGTAAAAATTGAACGTTCCAACAGCGGAGAATATATCGTAAAATTTAAAAGCAACAGGACTCTCACCGCTAAAACTATAATTTACGCTGCCGGAGCTTCACACAGGAAGCTCGGAGTCGAGGGTGAGTTTTCTCTGCGCGGCGCGGGCGTTTCATACTGTGCGGTATGTGATGGGGCTTTCTATAAGGATAAGGTTGCTGCCGTTGTGGGAGGCGGCGATACAGCGCTCGGAGATGCGATGCTTCTCTCGAATATCTGCCGTGAGGTTTACATTATTTACAGAGGAAACGATCTGAGAGCGGCAAAGACGCTTCAAAGCAACGTGCGGGAAACAGGAAATATCAAAATTATTTATAATACCATTGTGACGTCGATCAATGGAGAGAAAAAGCTTGAGTCGCTTTCGCTTAAAAATACATCTACCGATGAATGCGGTATCCTTATTGCCGACGGTCTTTTTATTGCTATCGGCTCCGTACCAAATTCCGCGCTTGTAAGGGGAGTTGTTGACATTGATGAGAACGGCTATGTTATAGCTGATGAAACAGGCACGACCTCCGCTCCGGGAATTTTCGCGGCGGGCGATGTACGCACAAAGGCATTACGACAGATTGTGACAGCCGTTTCAGATGGAGCTAACGCGGCAATATCCGCAGAAAAATATATAAATACTGTTAATCGTTGATTCAAGGGCTGTGATATGATTTTTATCACAGCTTTTTTAGTGAATTTTAATTTAAATTCTGTTATTTTATAAATTGCATGACAGTTATCCATGTGATATAATAAATTGTTAGCTAAATAAAGTATAAAAAGAGGGATTCTGAAAATGGAAATCAGAGAGAACTTAAGAAATATTGCTATCATTGCTCACGTTGATCATGGCAAAACAACACTTGTCGATCAGCTTCTTTTACAGAGCGGTATATTCAGAGAAAACGAAGCTGTCGAGGAAAGAGTCATGGACTCGAACGACCTTGAGCGTGAAAGAGGTATTACAATTCTTTCTAAAAATACTTCCGTTATGTATAACGGCACAAAAATAAATATAGTTGACACTCCCGGACACGCAGACTTTGGCGGTGAGGTAGAACGCATACTCATGATGGTTGACGGTGTACTCCTGCTTGTAGACGCCTTTGAGGGCTGTATGCCGCAAACGAGATTCGTTCTGAAAAAAGCCTTGGCACTCGGCAAGAAGCCTCTTGTCGTTGTAAATAAGATCGACAGACCCGGCGCACGTCCCGAGGAGGTAGTAGATGAGGTTCTTGACCTGTTTATTGAGCTCGGTGCGGATGACGACCAGCTCGAGTTCCCTGTAGTATACGCATCCGGACGAGACGGCTATGCGACGCTTGACCCGCATGAAAAGGGTGTAAATATGCAGCCGCTTTTTGAGAAAATAATATCTGAAATTCCCGCTCCGAGAGGTGAAATGGACGCTCCTCTGCAAATATTGTTCTCCAATATAGACTATGACGACTATGTAGGCAGGATCGGTGTAGGACGCGTAGAGCGTGGCAGCGTCAAGGTAGGACAACAAATTGTTCTCTGCCACAATGACGGTACAACAAAGAATGCTAAAATTACTAAGCTGTATCAGTTTGAAGGCTTGAAAAGAGTCGAAGCACAGACGGCTGAGCTTGGCGACCTGGTAGCAGTTTCCGGCATTCCCGACCTTAATATCGGTGAAACAGCCTGCTCTCCCGACTGCATAGACCCATTACCGTTTGTCAAGATAGATGAACCGACTGTTTCTATGATGTTTATCGTCAATAACAGCCCGTTTGCGGGACGTGAGGGCAAGTATGTAACATCAAGAAATATAAGGGAAAGACTTTTCAAAGAGGTTGAAACGAACGTCGCCATGCGTGTTGAGGAAACTGATTCTCCCGACACCTTTAAGGTCTCAGGGCGCGGAGAGCTTCACCTGTCTATCCTCATCGAGCAAATGCGCCGTCAGAACTATGAATTTCAGGTTTCACGCCCAAAGGTTATTTTTAAGACGATTAACGGTAAGCTTTGTGAGCCTATGGAACTGCTTATGATCGAAGTTCCTGATAACTACGTAGGCGCGATAATGGAAAAGCTCGGTACCCGCAAAGCGGAGCTTCTCAATATGGGTACAAGAGAAACGGGTACTACACACATAGAGTTTAAGATCCCCTCAAGGGGCCTTATGGGTTACAGACCGGAATTTCTGACCGACACGAACGGTAACGGCATTATGAACCATATATTTGACGGCTATGAGGAGTACAAAGGTGACATTCAGCAGCGCTCACAGGGGTCACTCATCGCTTATGAAACAGGTACTACAACGGGTTACGGACTTTTTCAGGCTCAGGACAGAGGCCGTATGTTTGTAGGTCCCGGCGTTGAGGTTTACGAGGGCATGATAGTAGGCGCAAGCCCAAAGAGTGAAGATATAGTAGTCAATGTCTGCAAAAAGAAGCATATCACAAATACCCGTGCATCAGGATCTGACGACGCTCTGAAGCTCACACCGCCGACGATCCTCAGTCTTGAGCAATCTCTTGAATTTATCACTGACGATGAGCTGGTTGAGGTAACGCCGCTGTCTATCAGAATGAGAAAAACCATACTTAATAAGGAACAGCGAATGAAGAAAGCAAGCAAGGGCTGATAAACCGAATGGATTTCGTTATACTGGATCTCGAATGGAACACAACCTACAGCAAAAGGCTAAAGGGTTTTTTCAGTGAAATAATTGAATTGGGTGCTGTCAAAGTAAACTCTGCTATGGAGATAGTCGATACTTTTTCAATGCTCATATGCCCGCAAATCGGAAAGAAGCTAAGCAATGAAATAACCGCTTTAACTAATATATCCAACGATGATGTTATTGACGGCTGCACATATACCCATGCATTAAGCAGATTTAAAAAGTTTCTCGGCAGCAGCACCCTAATGACCTGGGGTATAACAGATATACATGTTTTGATGGACAACAGTAAATACTATTTTCAAGATGATAAGCTGTTTTTCATCCGGAACTATGTGGATCTTCAAACATACTGTGAGGATGCCATCCTAAAAATGGGCATAGTTGAAAATAAAAAATCCGCCGGAAATCAAATGGGGCTTATGACTGTCGCAGAGCTGCTAAACATAGATGTGTCGGATATATCACATCATCGCGCGCTTGACGACAGTATTCTTTCTTACAGATGCTTAAAGGAGCTTTACTCCTATACACTGATGCTTCCGCATATCTGCCTGTTTGACAACGAATTTTACCGCAAACTCACGTTTAAAAATACTATTTTGTGCAGTCTGGATAATCCCCTGATCGATAAGTCGCAAATGTACTTTAACTGCACCTGCGGTTATTGCGCTAAACGAAAGAAAAAATGGAAATACTCATGCAAAGCGTTTACTGCGCCATTTCAGTGCAAAAGATGCGGGAATAAGTTTGTGGGAAGAATACAATTTAAATTGAAGTACGATGGCGTCCATATAATTAAAAAGATCATAACTTGTCAACCAAAATCCGAAATAAATCCATCACCTGACAATACGATTCAAACATAGAACAAACAAAAAATCCCTCCGCAATTCAAAATGATTGCGGAGGGATTTTCTATTCTTTACAGCAGTTCCTCAAACGACATAATATATTTATCCGCCATTCGCTTTAGAACCTCTTTTTCTGAGGATGATTCGGCATCATATACGGCAACTGTATACATACCGGCTGTATTGGCTCCGTTTATGCCGTCAATAATATCCTCAAAAACAACACACTCCTTCGGCTTTACTCCAAGCTTATCGGCAGTACGCAGGTAAATATCGGGATGACGCTTGTCCCTGCCCACCTCTGATGTGCAGCAGATCGTATTAAAATAATCGTATATACCGTTGTTTTTCAGGACGGGCTCGGCTAAAAACGGCTTAGACGAGGTCGCGATACCAAGCTGCAGCCCGTCAGCCTTTAGCTTTTCGATAAATTCCTTGGCGCCGACCTTCAAACGAACATTATATGCATATTCGTTTACAGCCATATTTAGCCAAACGGATACAATATCCTCAACAGTTTCGTTTAGGTTAAAACGCGCTATTGTATATTCAGCGGCAGTCTCAAAGTGCATTGTTTTAATAGCTTTACTGTAGTCATCAGGTACTTCAAAGCCTCTTTCGGAAAGAAAGTCAACATCTACCTTATGCCAAACATACATCGAGTCAACTAATGTCCCGTCAAGATCAAAAATTGCTGCTTTTATATCGCTCATAGTACCTCCGATCGAAGAATATCCAAAAGCTCTTTTGACGCGTCAGTGATGTTGTCCTTTGCAATAATACCGGAAACGACTGCCGCACCGCTTATTCCGCTGCCCGCAAGGAGTGAAATATTTGTGCTGTTTATACCCCCTATAGCGATAACGGGGATCTTAACGGTGTGAGCTATCTCACCAAGATTTTCTATCGAATTTTTCTTAGCGTTACTTTTAGTTGTCGTTCCGAATATCGCGCCGACACCAATATAGTCTGCTCCCCCACTTTCCGCTTCTATCGCAAGAGACAGCGTCGGGGCTGTAACGCCGATTATCCTTTCCCTGCCGAGCAGCCTGCGCGCCTGTGCAAGCGGCAGGTCGTTTTGACCGAGATGCACACCGTCAGCATTTGCGGCGAGAGCAATATCCACTCTGTCGTTGATTATAAGCGGTACACCTCGTCTTTCAAGCAACTTTTTAAGGCTTACAGCGGTATTAAAAAACTCGCGAGAGTTCAGTTCCTTCTCACGAAGCTGAACAATCGTACAGCCGCCGTCAACAGCTCTTTCGACCGCTTCTTCAAGAGTTTTCGCACTCATAAGGCTTCTGTCTGTTACAAGATAGAGACTGAATATTTTTGAATCAAATTTTATATCCATATTTAATTAAAGCTCTGAGCAGAATTTGACCTCCTTACCCTCAAGAATGAGATTCGTAGTTCTTACGGCGCACATTTTGCCGCACATAGAACAAGTATGTCGCTCGCTGACAGGAGTTGACTCGTAGTATCTCCGAGCTTTCTCCTTATCAATAGCGACCTCGAACATAGCCTCCCAATCAAGAGCGTGTCTTGCGTCAGCCATCTTATTATCAATATCACGAGCGCCCTTAATGCCGTTTGCTATGTCGGCTGCATGTGCAGCTATCTTAGATGCTATAATGCCCTCCTTGACGTCGTCAAGGTCAGGAAGTCGAAGATGCTCCGCCGGTGTAACATAGCACAGGAAATTAGCTCCATTGTTAGCGGCTATGGCTCCGCCGATAGCAGAGGTGATATGATCATAGCCGGGGGCAATATCCGTTACAAGCGGACCGAGAACATAGAAGGGCGCACCGTGGCAAAGCCTTTTTTGTATCCTCATATTAGCAGCTATCTCATTCATAGCCATATGTCCCGGACCCTCTACCATGACCTGAACATCATGCTGCCACGCACGTTCAGTAAGTGCACCCAGCTCTATGAGCTCGCTGATCTGCCCGGCGTCGGTACTGTCATCAAGGCAGCCGGGTCTGAGTGCGTCGCCGAGGCTTATCGTACAGTCATACTCACGCAGTATGTCGAGGACCTCATCGTAATGCTCATAAAAAGGATTTTCATTACCTGTCATTTCCATCCATGCAAACAGCAGCGAACCTCCGCGTGAAACAATGTTCATTCTTCTCTTGTCGCGTTTAAGGCACTCGATCGCTCTTTTGTTGATGCCGGCATGAATAGTCATGAAGTCAACACCCTCTTTAGCGTGGGCTTCAACAACCTTGAGAAAATCCTCCGCCTTAATATCGAGCAGATCCTTTTCAAGATAACCGATAGCGTCATACATAGGGACTGTACCTATCATGGCAGGTGAATAATCTATAAGCTGGCGGCGGAAGGTGTTTGTCTTTCCATAGTTGCTGAGATCCATAATTGCCTCCGCACCAAAGGAAATCGCCATCTTGACCTTTTCAAACTCAACGCTGTAATCCTTGCAGTCGCCGGAAATGCCAAGGTTTACATTTATCTTTGTCTTTAGTCCGTCACCTATTCCCTCCGCACTCAGAGACTTATGGTTTACGTTAGCAGGTATAGCTACTGTTCCCTTTGCAACTAGAGCCATAAGCTCCTTCACATCTATCTGCTCCTTCTGAGCGACTGTTTTCATCTCTTTTGTGACAATACCTTTTTTAGCTGCTTCCATTTGTGTTTTATAGCTCATAATTCCAGTCCTTTCAAATATAATTCATAGAAGTGATTAGTCGGTCCGTGACCCTTGCCTATTTCGAGCGAATGACGTATAGCTGAGGTGATATATGACTTAGCATTACTGACTGCTTCAAAAAGCTCCATTCCGTTTGCGAGATTTGCCGCTATTGCCGATGAGAATGTGCAGCCTGTGCCATGAGTATTTTTAGTATCAATGCGTTCACAGGCAAATGTATAAAATTCCGAGCCATCATACAGCACATCTACAGCGTCTCCGCTGAGATGCCCGCCCTTGATCATGACATTTTCCGCTCCAAGCGAGTGAATGATCCGCGCTACCCTTTGAGTATCAGAAAAATCATTTATTTCCATACCCGCTATCACCTCGGCTTCGGGTATGTTAGGAGTGAGTACATAGGCTAGGGGAATTATTTCCGTTTTTAATGTTTCAAGTGCTTCAGCTTTCATTAGGGCGTGTCCGTCCTTCGCAGACATTACTGTGTCGATAACTGTATATCTCGGCCTGTATTCACGCAGCCTTTCCGCGACAGCCCTCATGCACTCGCTCGAGGGAAGCATACCTATCTTGACCGCATCGACCTCAATATCCTCAAAAACGGCGTCTATTTGGTCTTTTACAATATCAGGAGAAATGTTTTCAACCGATATTACCCTCGAGGTGTTTTCAGCCACCACGGAAACTATTACGCTCATTCCGTATACGCCATGAGCAGCGAAAGTTTTAATATCCGCCTGAATACCCGCTCCCCCGCCGCAGTCCGAGCCTGCTATTGAAAGCGCCGTCCTCATAGGCTACTCCTCCTATTCAATAAAAAAGCCCGCAAAATGCGGGCAGTAAATCACTTTTACATTTACTTCCCTACCACGGTATTAGCCGACAGGTTCTAAGGGTTTAACTCTCAATCGTGACCATACAGTCCGATACCCCCGTAAATATATATTCTCTTTATAAGAATATAGTACATTATTTCATATCATATGTCAACACCGAAAAAGTAATACTTGCGAAATTTACGAAAACGGAATAAAATATATGTTACAATACAATTTATTTAAAGGTGTAGCTGCTGGATGAAAAAAGAATATCTGGATGAATCATTTGACTTGCTGCGGCAATTTTTGAGCTATATGCAGAACGTCAAGGGACGCTCGGAAACAACAGTAAACGAATATTTTATCAGCCTGAGAACCTTTTTCAGATATATGAAAATTCTTAAAGGCGTCGTACCCGAGAATACCGACGAGCAAAATATAAATATTGACGATATAGATCTCGATTTTATAAAGTCTGTAACATTTACAGACATAAGCTATTTTATGAATTACTGTATCAGCGAAAGAAAAAACGGGACGGCTGCCCGCGCGAGAAAAGCATGTGCTATAAGAGTGTTTTTTAACTTTCTTACTCAAAAAATAAATGTAATCGAAACGGATCCCTCAAAACAACTTGATACGCCAAAATCTTCAAAAAAGCTTCCTAAATATCTGACCCTTGAGCAAAGCATCGAGCTTCTTAACACCGTTGACGGTTCGACTAAGGAACGCGATTACTGTATACTCACCCTTTTCTTAAACTGCGGAATGAGGCTATCGGAATTGGTGGGGATAAACCTCACCGACATAAAAACCGACCATACACTAAGACTGTTGGGAAAGGGCAATAAGGAGCGGGTTATTTATTTGAACGAAGCCTGTCTATCGTCTATTGATGATTATCTCAAGGTACGTCCGCAGGGCAAAATAAAATCCGCAAAGGATAGAAACGCACTCTTTATAAGCAGAAACGGTAACAGGATCAGTCCCAAAACCGTCCAGTGGCTTGTAAAAAAATATCTTACAAATATCGGCCTTGCGACAGAGGACGCTTCCATGGGGTATTCGGTGCACAAACTGCGGCACACAGCAGCGACGTTAATGTACCAGCACGGGAATGTCGATATCAGAGTGTTAAAGGATATTCTCGGTCATGAAAACTTAGGCACTACGGAAATCTATACTCACCTGTCTAACGCGCAGATGGAAAATGCAGCGGAAAGCAATCCCCTTGCAAAAGTAAAAAAAAGAAGAAAATAAATCAGAGTATATAAATTTAAATATTTTTATTTTAAATTTCAGGTCAATGCCTATTGCTTTTAATAAAAATAAATATTAAACATAATGATGTACTCTGAGGTGAGATATTATTAAAGTACCTCGCCTCACTCAATAACTACCGATGCACATCTAACTGTCTGCCAAGTTTAGAAATGCATTTTTTCATAAAATTTTAACGCCGCACATAGTTCATTGTGCGGCGTTAAATTAGTTATTTTAAATTCACTGCTCAGCTATGACCTCTACTTCTACGAGAACATTCTTAGGCAGGGTTTTTACGGCTACACACGAACGTGCCGGCTTGCCTGTAAAATACTTCCCATAAACCTCATTGAATGCCGCAAAATCGCCCATATCCGCAAGAAAACAAACCGTTTTGACAGCCTTGTCGAACGATGTCCCCGCCTCATCAAGGATAGCTCCGAGATTTTTCATTACCTGCTCTGTTTGCCCCTCGATCGTATCCGCCTCAACATTTCCCGTGAGCGGATCGATAGCGATCTGACCTGAAGTAAAGACAAGTCCCGCAGCCTTAACAGCCTGTGTGTAAGGGCCTATTGCATCGGGTGCATTCTTAGTGTAAACCTTTTCTGACATAATAAAATCTTCCTTTCAAAATATATACTTTTTCTGCTGTGTCGAAATCGGCTAACATAGATTCTCAAGTGTGCAGCAGATTATAACCATGCCTTTTTAGTTCCTTTTTGATTGTATCAATATGCTTGTGATCACGGGTTTCGAGAGACAGCTTGAGATAGCAGGAGTTAATATCTGAATTTATTTCCGCGCGATCATGGCTTACCGCGACAACATTCGCGCCAAGATCGGCAATGATTTTAGATACATTTTGCAGCTCACCTGGCTTGTCCATAAGCTCAAGCGTCAGGTCAGAAAGTCTGCCTGTCATTTTGAGGCCTCGATTTATAACGCGCGAAAGAATCGTAACATCAATATTACCTCCCGAAACAAGACAGACGACATTTTTTCCCTTTATCGGAAACTTATTGAACATAGCAGCCGCAACAGATACGGCTCCCGCACCCTCGGCAACGAGCTTCTGTTTCTCCATAAGCGATAGAATAGCCGTCGCGACCTCGTCATCAGTAACCGTGATGATCTCGTCAACATAATTTCTGCAAAGCTCAAATGTGTTGTCACCCGGAGTTTTTACAGCAATACCGTCGGCGATAGTGTTGACAGACGGAAGGGTTTCAATCTTCTTGTTTGCGACAGACAGATACATTGAAGGCGCTCCCGCAGACTGAACACCATAGACCTTGACATCCGGACGGAGCTGCTTTATCGTAAAGGCAACACCGCTGATAAGTCCGCCGCCTCCGATCGGAACGATAACAGCGTCAACCTCGGGAAGCTGGTCAAGAATCTCAAGACCGATAGTGCCTTGACCCGCTATGACCATTTCATCATCAAATGGATGAATAAACGTTGCTCCGCTCTCCTTTTGCAGGGCGACAGCCTTATCGTGAGCATCGTCATATGTACCGTCTACAAGGCATACCTCCGCTCCATAGTTTTTTGTGGCCTCGACCTTGGATATAGGCGCACCGCTGGGAATACAGATCAAGGATTTAATATTGTTTTTTGCCGCGGCAAGCGCGACGCCTTGAGCATGATTGCCGGCGGAACAAGCGATAACACCCTTTTCCTTTTCTTCTTCGGAAAGCTGCGAGATCTTATAGTATGCTCCGCGCACCTTAAATGAACCCGTGACCTGAAGGTTTTCAGTCTTTAAATAGATATTGCAGTCATCGGACAGATTAGTCGCCTTGATCATGTCCGTTGGTCTGATAACCTCTTTAAGAACATATGAAGCATGATAAATTTTGTCAAGTGTAAGCATATAAACTCTCCTCACAATGGATAAAATAAAAACTTCGCCCTCTTAAAAGGACGAAGAAAAATTCGCTGTACCACCTTTTAATACATCAGACAATGTACTCCCCTATAACGGAGGGAAACCGTGACCGCTTACTTACCATGTATGTTCGGCGGCAGGCTCAAGGGTGATCTGTGAATTGAACACGCACCGTCTCACACCAAACGACGGCTCTCTGCAGGGGGTTATCAAAACACCGTTCCCTATCAACGCTTATATAATATATATACAGCTTTTTAAAAAAAATGTCAAGAGATTTATTTATAAAAAATCACATCTTGAAAAAACACAAAAAAATTATCCCATTGAACAAAAACAAGCAGGCTATCTTCTTGCCGAGAAAGTCATATGACTCGGACTCTGTTTTTAAGTGAGTAATAGTCAGTATCGAGAGAAAACGCCACGATCCTTTTGCCGCCGCTTTCTTAATTTCGGATGATAAAAAGCAGGCGGCTTTCTTAATTGATACTATTACCTGAATTATAAGCAAAATAATAGGTTTTTGCACAAATATTTAATTTTTTTCATGGGGCTGCCCTGAATCACAATATCACTTTGCTTGACTGTATTCGGCGCGTATGGTATAATTTGCTTATTTAGTTTTATATTGATATTAAATCAAAAGAGGTAGAAAATGGATATTGTTGATTTGATCTTACTGGTTGTTTTAATTGTAACTTCAATTATAAATATTTTCATTATTTTAAAAAACAAAAAACGCAGTAATAAAGATAGCGAAAATAATTTTTCTGACCTGTCCGCACGAGTTGAAAAAATTTCTGTAGATATGGAACGTGTTAACCAAAACCTGCGAATGGAGCTTAATACTACGATAAGCTCAACAATAAATCTTCTCGGAGATATGATCGCAAAAAACCAAAAGCAGACCGGAGAGAGCCAGTCTGACGCAATAAGCCGATTGAACACATCTATATCAGAAAAACAGGATGCAGAGTTAAAGGCTGTTCTGCGTTCTCTTTCACTTCTTGAGGAAAGATTCAAGACATTTTCTGTTGAAAACGAGCAGAAGCTGGAAAATATACGCGTTTCTGTAGAAAAACGTTTAAGTTTTATTCAAGAGGATAATAACAAGCGCCTTGATGAAATGCGTCAGGTCGTTGACGAAAAGCTGCAAAAGACAATTAACGAGAGAATGACACAGTCCTTCGAGCTTGTAAGCCAGCGTTTAGAGCAGGTTTATAAGGGTCTTGGAGAAATGCAGAGTATAGCTTCAAATGTCGGGGATCTGAAAAAGGTACTGTCAAATGTCAAGACACGAGGCATTGTCGGTGAGATACAGCTCGGAGCGATCCTTGAGGAGATACTCTCGCCGGAGCAATATGAAACTAATGTTGAAACGAAAAAGGGAAGCAGCAAGTTCGTTGAATTTGCTGTCAAGCTGCCGGGCAGCGACGACGGGACAGTATATCTGCCGATAGATTCAAAATTTCCGGGAGATACATATGAAAAGCTCCTTGACGCTTATGATACAGGAAATACCGAGCATATAAACGATGCGGTAAAAGCCTTGAAAATCACAATAAGAAACGAAGCCAAAGACATACACGATAAGTATATATCTCCGCCCGATACAACTGATTTCGCGATACTTTTTCTGCCGTTCGAGGGTCTTTATGCCGAAGCGGTCAACAGAGGACTGGTAGAGCAGCTTCAGCGTGAGTTCAAGGTAAATATCGCGGGACCGAGTACGATGGCGGCTCTTTTGAACAGCCTGCAAATGGGCTTTAAAACTCTTGCCGTGCAAAAGCGCAGCAGCGAGGTTTGGAAGATACTCGGCGCGGTTAAAACAGAGTTTGATACCTTTGAGAAGGTTCTTAAAGCCGCACAGGACAAAATAAACAAAGCAAATGACGAGTTGGACAAGCTCGTAGGTGTCAGAACACGCCAGATAAAAAGAAAACTCAAGAATGTAGAAAGCCTCAACGAGGGTTTAACACGAGGATTGATCGAAGACGATACGGAGGAGTAAAATGGATGCTTCCGAAAGTAGATCCGACACATATAAAATAATTGATCACCCGATAGTATTAACAGCTTGAATATTTTTGCAATGAGGGCGATGATTTCTGAAACAAAAGCGATGATGAGTGTATCAGGTTTGCCGTTGACGAGCTTGTCAACATGGGAATTATTGAAAGCGGTAATGTTCTCAACTCACACCGTGAGCGTGTAAAAAAGGCTTATCCCGCATACTTCGACACATATTCTCAAATAAATGAGCTTATTGAATATCTTAACAAAGTCACAAACCTGTATTGTGTCGGCAGAAACGGTCAGTACAGATACAATAATATAGATCAATGCTGACATCTATTCGCGCGGCAGAGCTTATCAGATCGGGAGGCACGGATAAATCCTCCGTATGGCAGGTAAACACTGAAAAGGATTATCACGAGTCCTCCTCCGCGAAAAACAAATAGATATTAAGCGCCGCATAATTATGGGAGAGCATAATTATGCGGCATGATTTTTGTCATTATTACTATACTTGGTAAAGTGCCGCTTAAACAACCGATACAGTAAAGGTAAGCGTATCGGTGTAGCTGCCGGCAAAGATGGCATGAGTCATTTCTAAATCTGTTTCAAAGTTCAAAACTGCCCATCCCGACCTATCACCGGCATTAACGGTCAATATACTAAAATTGTTTTTATCCGCAATAGCATTATGGTTTACCTTAAGATCATAATCAATATATCCGTCGCCGTTTTTCATCTTAAAATCATTAAGACTTGCTACGTTAACATTCAGGGTACTTCCTTCATTTATAAATACATCGCTTGCTAATAGAGATCTTTCGACTGTTTTTTCGGTGTCAGTAAAGGTTACGCTCGCAGGAATAGTTATAGTGTATGCCGCTCCCAAATCATAACCTATATTGATCGTTCCGCTTTTTTCTTGTGAATCCTGTGTTATTATAGAATCTGAGGAAGCATTTGTGCTGATTGACATTCCCATCGCAACGACAACAGACGTGATAACTGATAACAATTTTTTCATTTGATTTCCTCCCGAGTAAATTTTATTGAAGTTTTTATTTTACTATAAGCTTTGTTTTCATGTCGGCATTGTTAGTCAGAGCTTTTTCCTCATTCATACGATACGGCTGTACATGAATCACAGCATCGTATACGCCATTTTTTAGTCCGTGCGAAATCGTTATATGGTTAATATGCCGCCCGGGTTCAACGAGTTCTGAGGTGTACAGCACCTCGTATCCCTGCACACTGTTATTATAAAGCCTTAGCTCAAATGTAAGATAATACAGTCCTGTGTTTTCCTCCGGGTTATAAAAATCAACCGTAATTTCTTTTTTATTTGCCGGAATTGTTATAGAGTCCCTGCCTGATATTGAAACTCCTTGCTCCTCATCTTTGTTTTCAGCGTTTTTTTATCTTGAGCATTTGAATCTATAGTCAGACCTACTCCACGTTGATTTTCACCTGAATCTCCGTTTTTCAAAATATTTTCATTCACTTTTCCACTTATCGAAAGCTTTGCGCTGATCATTATACCGAACGTCATAAAAATTAAAAGCATTAAAATAAGAAGACATTTTACTCTGCGATTCTTATCATTACTTTCGTATTCCCGTTTCATTGATTCACTTCTTTTCGATATAGAATTGCACTTATTTACGATTGTAGAGCACTGCGGAAATTATGTCAAAAGTTGGCTTTGCAATGCTTGTCTGTTATTTAAGCTGTCATGACATTGATTTTTCTCCTCGTTAATATGATATGCGGCGCTTGACAAAACGTTACAGGCTTACGAAACAGTACAAACAAATATCTCTTACAGAAAAAAACCGCTCGAACACGATGTTCAAGCGGTTTTTATTGTGTCATATAAAACTGTATAACAGGCTGATTACATCTTAATTATTTTTTTTATTATCCTGCTCCAATATCTATCGTATTGTGCTATAAGACCTGTTAAAGCATAATCATATATGAGAAATACAATATTTCCCAACACGAGTATCAGCCAAGGGATATAAAATCCAAAAATTGTATAAGCTTCATCGGGAATCATAAGCAGGTACTTAGCGATAAAAAATACTCCTGCCATTGCTGTATTGAATATCATCAGCTTTATAATTATTCTCGCCGCTTTCAGTTTGAGTTTTTCAATAAGTATTTTAAATATCGGATAATACCCGAAAAATAGTATAAAGTTCACTGCCGCTTCCTTATTTAAGCAGACAATAAGCGACAGAAGAGACGTAGCGGTGTACGACATAAAAGCCCAGCTCATGCCTAACTCCTTTATAAGTATAACATACAGCAGGCTCGCTATTACGGGTACAGCATATGTACCTATCGGTATAAGCCCCGCGATAATCATAAGAAAAGTCGCAAGAGCGGTTACAATACCGCTAAAAACAAGTTTTTTTGTATTCTTCATCGACCTTAAACCTCGTGCAGTTAATCAACTGATTTAAAAAGTCACAACAGCAGTCAGAGCAATAGCTGTCATCAAAGTTATTGATATTGCCGCCGTATTTGTCTTTTTTCATTTTACCGAATACGGCTACTTATTGCATGAAGGCTTCATACTGCGGGAAGTCTGTATGCTTTCAAATGCGCCGTTAAGTCTGCTTTTGTTAAAAAAGCAAAAATATAATTAAGTTCTATAAAAATACAGAGTTAAAAGGAATTACAGCAACAGTCACATAGACAATCGGTGCAGATAAGACCCGAGCAAATATCGCACGGAGTACAGCATACGAAGTTTCCTCCTCTGTCGTATCCTCCGACACCGCTTCTGCTGTTTTTTATTCTGTTGAACGCCGCGTTATATTCCCTGTTTGATGGATCCATATTGCAGGCTGTTTGAAAGCAACCGTATGCTTCATCAAGCCATCCCTTGTTGGATTTAATAACACCGTTAAGAAAATACCACTCGGCATCCCTGCCCTCAACGGGAACACCGTTAAGGATCATCTCCGCATCATCGAATCTTCCGGAATTTATCAGGCTGCGAACATCTATATAATTGGAATTATTTTGCACGTCAGCAGCGTTATAGTCATAGTATTCGCTTTCTGCATTTTTTTTGGCGGCACGCCGTTCAGAAATGATCTGGTCATATGCTTCGTTTATTTCTGCCATTTTTTTTGTGGCATAGCCGGCGAGAGGACTGTTTTGAAAGTTATCGGGGTGATATTTTTTCGCAAGCTCTCTGTATGCCTGCTTGACTTCATCGTCGGTTGCGTTTGGATTTAATCCAAGCACACTATACGGATCTTTCATTTGCATCACTTCTTTCGAGATATTTTCTCTTGTCAATAAAAAGACACTTTCTTTGCATATAAGCAAGTCCGAGGTTCATTATATTTTCAAGTATAGGCTTGTGCAGCCTTAAATTGAGCAAATTGAATGCAGAGACAGCCATCGCGGCCGTATGATTTAATGTGGCATTACAATAATCCGATATTTCAAGATTATCCAATTCTTCATTTTTTTTAAACTTATTGACAAAGGGATTGAACGAGCTGCTTTTCTTGTCTTTAAAGTAGTCATCCGCCGCATCAATAAGGTATATCCATCTTCCGAGATAATATCCGAACTCTCTGAGGATCATTATCTCGTCATCATCGCTGCCTATAAGCATACAAAGCCTTGAAACAGCGGTCGCAGTAGGCTCTGCTGAGGGGTCGATACCCGCGTTTTTGTTTTTTTCGATCTCAGCCTGCTCGGTTACCATTGTTTTTGCTATTTCTTCAATCTCCGGATAGGCTTTTTTCGCTTTTTCATGACTGCGATAAAAAAGCAGCTTTAAAAGTTTTGCCGCTGTTTTCTTAAAAAAACCTGAATCCAGTATAATATCTTCAAACTTGTAATATGTCATGATAACTGACACCGCCCCCGCAAAACGGTAGCTTTCTCCGCCGGATAAGCAAAAGCAGCATTTTTTAAGGGGATTAAGTACACATCTCTTTTGTGAGAAATTAACACTTTCATTTTTTAAAGACATTATAAGCATAGCGAGCAATGTGCAGTCGTAGCTGAGCGTCAAGCGGGATATTATTCCGTAATCCATACCTATGTACCTGCAAAGCCCGCAATACGCGCTCTTGTACGTTTCATATTCGCGAACCTTTAGTTCAGGCTTAACAGGTCGAAGATAACCAAACAAACAATCACTCCATGACAGCGTATAGGAATACGCTTCATCATCTATAATACTATAATTTTCATTATTCGTAAATAAACATAGTGTAAATATTTTTTAAAAGATAAAATACATTTATATGAATTTTTTCAGATACTGCCCCGTGTATGATTTTCCATCAGCGGCTATTTCCTCAGGAGTACCGACGCCGACGATCGTTCCGCCGCCGTCTCCGCCTTCGGGACCTAAGTCAATTATATGATCCGCAGTTTTTATTAGGTCGAGATTATGCTCTATGACTATAACGGTATTTCCTCCATCGACAAGTATTTGCAGGACATCGATCAGCTTATGCACATCAGCAATATGAAGACCTGTTGTAGGCTCGTCAAGGATATAAACGGTTTTTCCTGTAGAACGCTTCGACAACTCCGTTGCAAGCTTTACTCTTTGCGCTTCACCACCGGAAAGCGTTGTCGCGGGCTGACCTAACTTTATATACCCCAAGCCAACGTCGCAGAGCGTTTTGAGCTTTCGCTGTATTTTGGGTATGCTCTTAAAAAATTCAGTCGCTTCTTCGGCAGTCATTTCAAGAACCTCATGTATAGATTTGCCCTTATACTTGACCTCAAGAGTTTCACGATTATATCTTTTGCCTCCGCAAACCTCACACGGAATATAAATATCAGGCAGAAAGTGCATTTCTATTTTTATGATACCGTCGCCCTCACAAGCCTCACAGCGTCCGCCCTTTATATTGAAAGAAAATCTTCCCGAACTGTATCCGCGCATTTTAGCGTCCTGAGTAGAAGCAAACAGTTCACGAATATCAGTGAAAACCCCCGTATATGTCGCTGGGTTCGAGCGAGGCGTCCGTCCTATTGGAGATTGGTTAATATCTATGACCTTATCAAGATATTCTATGCCGACGATCTCGTCATGATCACCGCCTCTTGTTTTTGCTCTATTAAGCTTTGCGGCAAGAGTTTTGTAGAGTATTTCATTTATCAGCGAAGACTTCCCAGACCCAGATACGCCGGTTACACAAATAAACGTACCGAGGGGGAATTTGACATCAATATTTTTAAGGTTGTTCTGTCTTGCGCCGCGAACCTCTATAAATTGTCCGTTGCCCTTTCTGCGTACCTTCGGAACAGGAATACTTCTTTTTCCGCTCAGATATTGACCGGTTATTGATCTTTCACAGCTTATTATGTCGTTCAGGCTTCCTGCACATACCAGTTCGCCGCCATGCTCACCCGCACCGGGACCTATATCGACAATGTAGTCAGCAGCTCTCATTGTGTCCTCGTCATGCTCGACAACTATGACCGTATTGCCGAGATCACGCAGATGTTCGAGTGTTGCAAGGAGTTTATCATTATCCCTTTGATGAAGTCCGATGCTCGGTTCATCAAGAATATAGAGGACTCCCATGAGCGATGATCCTATCTGAGTAGCAAGTCGTATTCTCTGGCTTTCACCGCCGGAGAGAGTTCCTGCCGCTCTCGAAAGGGTAAGATAGCCTAAACCGACATTTTGCAGAAAGGTAAGCCTCGAAATAATTTCCTTGATTATGAGCTTTGCTATCATTCTCTGCCTGTCAGTAAGTTCTATATTTCGCATGAAATTCAGAGCGTTATCGACCGACATATCACAAAATTCGCTTATATTAAGTCCTCCGACAGTAACTCCAAGACTTTCGGGAGACAGCCTGCGTCCATGACATTCCTCACATGGAGTTGCACTCATATATGCTTCGATTTCTTCCTTTATCCATTTGCTGCTTGTTTCTCTGAATCTTCTCTCAAGGTTGTTTATGATCCCCTCAAAAGGAACGTCATATGTTCCAGAACCGTACTCGTTCTTACGTTTGATCCTGATAGTTTCCTCACCGGTACCATACAAAACAATATCGAGGATTCCCGGCTTCAGCTTGTTTATCGGCGTGTCGAGAGAGAACTTGTATTTTTTTGCAAGCGACTCAAAATACATTGCCGCGATGGTACTGCCCTCCATAGCCCATCCGCTTGCCTTTATGCCTCCCTTGCGTATTGAGAGCGATGTATCCGGTACTATGAGTTGGGGGTCGATTTTCATAAACACACCGAGACCTGTACATTTCTTACAGGCTCCGAACGGATTATTGAATGAGAACATTCGCGGTGAAAGCTTATCTATGCTGAATCCGTGCTCGGGACAGGCATAGTTCTGTGAATAAAGAATATCCTCACCGTCCTGAACGGATATAACGGTGAGACCGTCCGCCATTTTCGATGATGTTTCGATAGAGTCGGCAAGGCGGGACTGAATACCATCCTTGATCACAAGGCGGTCAACGATAATATCAATATTATGCTTTTTGTTTTTTTCAACGGAGATACTCTCAGATAAATCATAAATTATTCCATCTACTCTTGCCCTCGCAAAGCCCGCTTTAGCGGCTGACTCAAGAACTTTTTTGTGTTCTCCCTTTTTACCTTTTATTATCGGAGCCATGACCTGAATTTTGGTATGCTCCGGCAGCTTCATAACGCTGTCAACGATTTGATCGACTGTTTGCTGTTTTATTTCTTTGCCGCAGATAGGGCAGTGAGGAATACCTATCCTCGCATACATAAGCCGCAGATAGTCATATATCTCTGTGACTGTTCCGACAGTTGAGCGAGGGTTTTTTGATGTGGTTTTCTGGTCGATAGAGATAGCAGGGGAAAGACCGTCGATGCTATCAACATTTGGCTTTTCCATTTGTCCGAGAAACATTCGCGCATATGATGAGAGCGACTCCACGTATCGCCTTTGCCCCTCCGCATAAATCGTATCAAACGCCAGAGAGGACTTTCCCGAACCGGAAAGCCCCGTCAGCACAACAAACTTTTCGCGCGGTATCACAACATTAATATTCTTGAGATTATGTTCACGCGCTCCCTTTATCACAATGTTTTTTATCACAAATTTTTCCTCCGTTTTATACTTTTTAAATATTATTATTTTAAATAGTATCTATGTATCTATACAGCAAGAACATGATAACACAATAATATATTTTTTTCAATCGAGAATTTCGATAGGATCGTATCAAGTAGTCCCGGAGGAATCAGCAAGCGGATTTAAAGTGTCTCAAACGAGCGCGGTCTTTTAATAATATAGCATTCTCCTGTAAGCTTGTCGGAAGTATAGGTCAAGTTAGTAGTGTCAGCGTCGAAAATAAGCCCATTACAAAAACATTACTGCCCATACGCCATCCCCGAAAATACACAGGCGATATAGCTAATCGTTCGATTTATATATACCCCTGCTGCGATAACAAGCGACACTGCTGCACTTTGTTTTGACCTTAAATGAAACAGTGGTATTCTTAACTCTCCCGACATCTGCCGACACATCTTTCACAGCAGGAAGTTTGTTATTTACCGTCCACTTGACCACAACAGATGTTTCCCGCCGATTTTGAAGTGAGGCGGCGTGCAGCGGTTATTTTTGTTAAAACCATTAAATATATATAGTATTAAATGAAAAATAAAGATAATATTTATAAAGTTGATAATAACAATAAAAACAAATATAATTTACAAAATACGATCAATCATCACGAAATCTTGAATAAAATAATTATCTTTCATAAAATCAAAATAACAAATTAAATTTTGGGTCTTTTATTTATCTGAAAATTTTTGTGTAAATATTCATATACAAATTTTAATTGATTGCGCAATATAATACATAAGCGCTGCAAAGAACATA
>CANQUS010000008.1 GCA_947627055.1 uncultured Clostridia bacterium
TTGACTGAATTTGCCTTGTAAACATACGTTACTGTAATCGTCGCTTCTGTAAACTTGCCTGTAGCGTTGGAGGGTTTAGTTTCAAGAGTGTAACCGCTGAATGTTTTGACAGTTGTTGTATAGGTAGTTCCGACATCGCCTGTCAGCTTTTCTGTGGCGAGGACATTACCGCTTTCATCAACATATCTTACATTTACTGTGCCTTTTACAACAGGTTTAACAGTCTTAACATATCCGTTTACATCATAGTAACCGTTCTTGACGTATTTCAAATTTTTAGTCTGATTTTTCCCGTCGTTAAAGATAACCATAAGATCAGGATCATCGGAATCATATTCAAAAGCGTATATGCCGTCCCCCATATCCGTCATTGCCGTTCCGGGCCAGCCCGCTCCGACATCATGATCATCTTTAAAGAAATATACGTTAATATTTGAACCCCAGTCCGACGGCTTTTCAAAGTATACACCGCTTTTGATCGTCGGGATACTCTTGGCTTCTACTGTTACGGTCGCCGTAGCTTTGCAGCCGTTAAAGGTCTGCGCGGTAATAATGGCGGTTCCCTCGGCAACAGCAGTAACATTACCTGAGCTGTCAACGGAAGCGACCGAGGCATTGTTTGACGACCATGTTACAGTTTTATTTGTTGCGTTAGCAGGAGTAACCGTCGCGGTGAACTTACCTGATTCGCCCTCTGTCAATACAAGTGACTTTGGGCTGAGCGAAATGCCTGTTGGCTTGACAATATCGGTATTTTCTGTGACCTTTACATTGACCTTTGCTGTAAGTCCGTTAGAGGTTTTCGCTGTGACTATTGCTGAACCGGGTGTTACGCCTGTGATAGTTCCACCGCTGACTGTTGCTATGCTGTCATTGTTTGACGTCCATGTAACTGTCTTGTTTGTTGCGTTTGAAGGAGTAACTGTAGCCGTTACCTTAACCGACGTGCCTTCCTTGACCGTTACGGAGGATTGGCTTACTGTGATGCCGTCAGGCTCAACAATGTCAACGCTGCCGCCGACAATATCTTCAATAGCGCCGCCGTCGGTGAGATATTTACCGTTGGGGATAACTCTGCCGGGAGCAGGGGTCTTGGCTGTGTCGAGAACATAAACCTTCATGTTGCCCTTGCCGGAAACATTGGCCGACAGAGTACCGTTAGAAACGTTCTGAACATCACCTGTAACAGCGTCAACGTATTTGCCGTTTGGAATGCCTGAGAATGTAGCAGAACCTGAAATCGCTACACAGGCAAAGCTGTCTGTTGACGAATCAGTGTAGCGTCTCTTGAACGCTATGTTGCCTGAACAGCCTTCAGTTGAATACTGTCCCTTTCTGAGTGCGGGTACAGCCTGACGGATCCTGTTAAGACGCATTAAGTGCTGTGAAAGAGGAGATGCGAGTGTATCCTTGACCTGGCCGCTTACATTGCCGAAATCGGTAAAGCCTGTGGCAGTAACCGTACCCTCTATGTTATCGCCGTAATACGCACGGCCTGTCTCGCTTAATTTAGCGTTGGGACCAACGTCTATGGGCTTGCCCGCCTGAAATTCTATTTCGCTGCCGTAATAAATACAGGGGATGCCGCGGAATGTAAACATCAACGAAAGATTTTCAGCCCATGCGTCTGTACCTCCCGTATATCTTTGAGTTTGACATTCGTCAGGACCATAGTCGTGAGAATCAACGTATACAACGTTCCATGTCGAATCGCTGAAATATTTATCCTCTCCCAGAGCCGTATTAAACGCGCTGTTTGCATTGTTAAAGCTCCAGTGCATTTGGAAGTCAATTACATCGAGTCCCGAACGTATAGAATTATCAGGCGTATGGTAATTGTTTCCTTCAAGAAAAGCATTGGTGCTCGTTGGCTGTGACGACGTATTCATATGAGATGAATAATGCTCCTCGACCAACGCCTCGTTAGACGCTGTGTCGTTGCTCCAGCGGCCTGTCCAGCTCGCGTCGTCCGCCCATGTGTAGAAGCTTGTAGAAATAGGAGGATTATCGCGATACCATACATCATGACCCTTGGTGCAAACTTCGCCGAACATATAGAAGTTTTCGCCGCCTGCCTTTTTAAACGCGGGAACAAAGACAGAGTTAAACGTCAAACGGGAAACATGCTTTACTGTATCCACACGGAAACCGTCTACTCCCATGTTAATATATTTGGTATAGCAATCGGTAAGATAGTTGTAGACCTTTGGGTTTTCCGTTTCAAGGTCGAAGCAGTCATCCGCGATAGTTTTCCTCTGAGCTTCATAGTTATCCCAGTCACCGCCGCCGCAGAATCCGTTGTGATGATAAATGTTTTCCGGGTCGCCTGTACCGTTCATGACGACCTGATTACGTTCCGAGTATACATCGCTTGTAATTTTAAGAAGATTCTTCTCGCCCCAGTTACAGGTGTGATTGACGACTACGTCCTGAATGATCTTCATGCCCTTGGCGTGACAGGCGTCGATAAGATCCTGATACGTTACACCGTTTGATTCGTATCGCGTGTCGACCGCACTGAAATCATACGCATGATAGCCGTGATAGTCATAGCCCGAATTGTTCTCGACGACCGGCGTTATCCAAATCGCCGTAAAGCCTAGAGCCTTTATGTAGTCGAGCTTGTCGATCAGACCCTTGAAATCGCCTCTCCACGACGGATCATCTGCGGGATTCTGTGCTTTTTCGTCCTCTGAAGTGCGCGCGTTATTGCTTGGATCACCATCGTAAAATCTTGTGGTTATCAAGAAGTAGATAGTCTCATCACGGAAATCCGTACGGGAATTTGCGTAGATGACGCCTCGTTCATCGGCAGAGAGGATCGACGAGCTCGCAGCGTCAGCCTCTACCGGCGGAATCAACAGTCCGCTTGTTCCAACCGCAGCAACAGATAAAAAACACGCCAAAGCGCGCTTTATGATCGATGCTGCACCTTTTCGTTTCTTCATGCAAAACATTCCTTTCAAAATACGCATCGCGGGCAAATACGGAATTGTTACATCCGAATTAAAATTCCGCACAAATTTATATCACAATCATACATTAAATTATCAATTTTTTTATGCCGTGCAGGAATAATGAGGCAATGAAAAATAAATCTACAAATTTTTCACTAAAGATTAAAATTTTTCTCTCGTATTCAGTAAAATGCACAAAAATATTTCACAGTTTAAATAATCATAAATATAAATCTCATCTATACCCTATCATATTAACATCAGATTCACCGAAAAGTCATAATCGGTAGAAGATCATCTTCCTTGCATATTTACCCACTCCCCATAACGGGGAAAGCCTCCTATAAAATATTTCTTGATATTTTCATAAAAATTCGTCTTACATCTCCATATTACATCTGATACGAAAAAAAATAGTTCCAAACCTCATGGTAAGGAACCAATTATATATTATTTATAAATCTTTTCAAGCAGCTCTTCAACGTCCACCGGCTTTGCTATAAAGTCGTCCATTCCGCAAGCAAGTGCCTTGTCCCTTTCCTCGGAGAAAGAGTTTGCTGTGCACGCAATAATACGCACTGCTTTTGCATCAGGTCTGTGCAGGGCGCGGATAGCCTTTGCAGCCTCAAAACCGTTCATCTCGGGCATAAGCAGATCCATAAGTATAACGCCATATGTGCCCGTAGCTGAATCCGAAAACATCTCAAGGGCTTTTTTGCCGTTTTCCGCGACATCGACCTCGAAGCCTTCATATCGTAGCAGTTCAAGAAGTATTTCTCCGTTAATTTCATTGTCCTCAGCCACCAATACACGCGAATGTTTTCGGTCAGGAGCGACGAAATGCTGCTCGGGCTTTTCAAAAGGCTCGCTTGTCTCCGCAACAAAAGTAAATGTAAATATGCTGCCCTCATCCTTTTTGCTGACGCAGGTCAGATCTCCGCCCATAAGCCGCGCCAATCTGCGGCTTATATAAAGTCCGAGACCCGTGCCCTGATTTCCCTTAGACACAGTAACGTTTTCCTGTGAAAATACGTCAAATATCTTTTTTTGGAACTCATCACTCATACCCCTGCCGTTATCTGATACAACAACAGTGGTAAGAACCTTATCATTGTCAATCAGCTCCTGTTTAATAAACAACTCAACATTGCCGCCCTCATTTGTGAACTTGCGAGCGTTATCCAGTAAATTCAGCAAGACCTGCTGGATCCTGGTTTCATCTCCTATAATATGCGGATTTGTCATTTCACCGTGAACTGTGAAATTAAGCTTTTTATCATCCATAGCGCTTCGCTCAACAGCACTTACGGTTTCTAGTAATGTCTTAATATTTAACGTTTGATGTACAAGCTCCATTTTTTCATTCTCAAGCTTAGATGAATCCAAAATATCGTTTACCAATGACAAGAGATACTTGGAAATCATAGAGGACTGCTCAAGATATTCTTCCATTTTTTCCTTGTCTTCAAGCTTCTGATGCATAAGATGATTAAGGCCGATAAGACCGTTCAGCGGTGTGCGTATCTCGTGGCTCATAGTGGACAAAAATTGCCCCTTGGCTTTTGAGTCAGCTCTGCTCTCGGTAATTCGTATACGTTGACGAATGATCATAACCGCCAAAATTATTATAACGATAAATGTTATGCCGAGTATCATAATGGTATATCTGTAACGCGTCAAAAAATCACTTAGCGTATATTTGTACTGATTTTCCATTACGCCCTGTATAATATAACTACCCAGCTCGTCCTCGGATATATTGTCTATTGTCTTATTTAATATACTTATAAGGATCTCTCCGTCCTCGTGCGTAGGACCTTGATTTTTGTCCAAGCCTACCATCGCGGAAAAACAGAGCATATCGTCAAGTCCGACAACGGGTATGACCTTCAATTTTTCATTTTTCGGATTAGATAACCAATACTCAGCAACATATTGATTTTGTATCATCATGTCAGCCTCGCCCGCATTTACGGCATCAAAGCATGCGTTTATAGAGTCATAATCCTTCAAAACAAAATTCGGAAACATATTGGAAAGTACTTTTTTAAGTGTTTGTGATCCTGTCGAAATAGCAACAGAATATCCCTCATCTAATTTAAACTCAAAATTCTCCCTTGCAATGATCACCTTATGGCTTGACAAATAAGGCTTGCTGATAAGTATTCCTCTGGCCTTTTGATTTTCGCTGTTAAATTCTACGCTTGTAATTAGATCTATTTTTTCACTTAAAAGATAATCATATGTGACGTCGTTCGTAGGAAGCGCGACATATTCAAAATTCAGTCCGGAAAGCTTGCTTACACGGTCAAATATGTATCTCGATATTCCATCCGCTTCTCCATTGTCATTAGAGAATGAAACCGGTATACGATCCTGAACATAGCCCACCCTTAAGGATTTATGAGAATATATATAATCCTTCTCTTCGGATGTAAATGACAACGTATCCATACCTTCATCGTCATATGCGGCCGCTGATATGCCGCAAAGGACCGTCAAGAGAATTATAGTAAAGGCAGAAAAAGCCATAAGTCGTTTGGACATAATGCTTGACCCCATTCTTCAAAAAATCATAAGCTCATATATAAAAACATCGAAATATTATATATTATACTGTTTATCCTATTATTTGTCAATTAACGTAAAACATTTTTCTGATAATACTATTGTAGATCTAATTTTTATAACCACTTAATGACCACTGCGCGATGTCCCGAGCGGGAAACATAAATATGCTGAGCGGCTTCTGTAAACAGCACTTTAAAGTTAAGACAAAAAAGAGTTCCCTATCCGAATGATAAGGAAACTCTTTCTGTATACATAAATATCCGTATTTATCAAATAAGCTCAATAATCGCCATTTCGGCAGCGTCACCGCGACGTGGACCTGTCTTAGTGATCCTCGTGTAACCGCCGTTTTTGTCGGCGTACTTCGGAGCGATCTCCTTAAAGAGCTTATAGGCAACGTCTTCCTTAGTAATAAAGGAAAGAACGAGTCTCTTATTATGGAGATTATCCTCCTTGGCTATTGTTATGAGCTTCTCAGCCATAGAGCTGACCTCTTTGGCACGAGTTACCGTTGTCTCTATCTTGCCGTTCTCTAACAGGAACGTTACCATTGCTCTGAGCATAGCTGTTCTGTGGGCAGTATTTCTGCCGAGCTTTCTTGTTCCGGGCATAGATATTCACTCCTTTACCTTTGGTTATTAAGGGATTATTCTTCCTCGTTTTGTAGACTGAAACCGAGTGTTGTCAGCTTTTCGACAACCTCTTCAAGTGATTTACGTCCAAGGTTTCTAACCTTCATCATGTCGTCCTCTGACTTGTTTATAAGGTCTTCAACCGTATTGATTCCCGCGCGCTTCAGACAGTTAAAGGAACGAACTGAAAGGTCAAGCTCCTCTATCGTCATCTCAAGAACCTTTTCCTTGCCCTTGTCATCCTTTTCGACCATGATCTCAGTATTTGTACCTTTATCCGATAGGTTGACAAAAAGGTTAAGGTGTTCCGTAAGAACCCTTGCTGCCAGTGATACAGCCTCCTGCGCATTTATAACTCCGTTAGTCCAGACGTCGAGCGTTAGCTTGTCATAGTCTGTGATCTGACCCACACGGGTATTCTCAACTGTATAGTTCACCTTGAGAACAGGTGTGTAGATAGAATCAATGGGGAGAACTCCGATGATGTTTTGCGGCATAGCTGCCTTATTCTTTTCAGCAGAAATATAGCCGCGTCCTCTGTCGAGAGTGATCTCCATATTGAGCTTAGCTCCATCGCCAAGAGTGGCGATATGCATTTCAGGGTTAAGTATTTCAACATCGCTATCACTCTTGATTGCATCGGCAGTGACCTCGCATGGTCCCTCGGACGATATGGTAACGACCTTGGGAACGCTGCCATGAAGCCTTGCCGTAAGACCCTTCATGTTGAGAACTATCTCTGTTACGTCCTCTTTGACTCCCTTAATTGTAGAAAATTCATGAAGAACGCCGTCAATCTTGATTGATGTAACAGCAACACCCTCAAGCGAGGAAAGAAGGACTCTTCTTAAGCTGTTACCGAGTGTATTGCCGAATCCTCTCTCGAGCGGTTCAACAACAAACCTGCCGAATGTACCGTCGGGCGAAAGCTCGGCTGTTTCTATACGTGGCTTTTCTATCTCAATCATTAGCTAACCTCCTTAACAACGGCGGCATAAGCCGCCAATAAGCGCATCCTGTGATAATCGACCGGATTACTTGGAGTACAACTCAACGATAAGGTGAGCTTCTACATCATAATCAAGATCTTCGATGGCGGGCATACGAGTCACCTTTGCGGTAAACTCATCCTTGTCAGCCTCAAGCCAAAGAGGAATGATCCTGCCGTGAGTAGCCTCAAGGTTAGCCTTGAACTTCGGGCTGCTCTTGCTCTTATCTCTGAGGGAGATAACGTCGCCGACCTTGACCCTGTATGAAGGAATGTCAACTCTCTTGCCGTTTACGAGGAAGTGGCCGTGATTTACGAGCTGCCTTGCTTCACGTCTCGTTGTAGCAAGACCCATTCTGAAAACAACGTTATCAAGCCGTGTTTCAAGGCAAACGATAAGGTTGCTGCCTGCCTGACCCTCCATCTTGGAAGCAATCTCATAGTAATGATAGAACTGTTTCTCGAGTACACCGTAGATAAATTTCAGCTTCTGCTTTTCCTTGAGCTGAAGTCCGTATTCGGAAACCTTTCTTCTGCTGTTGGCGTTAGGATTCTTTTTAGATTCCTTAGCAATGCCGACGACTGTCGGGCTGATCCCTAAGTATCTGCATCTCTTTAAAACCGGATCTCTTTGTACTGCCATATTATATCACACCTCCAAATGCTATACTAAACACGTCTTCTCTTGGGAGGACGGCAACCGTTGTGAGGAATAGGAGTAACATCCTTTATCATGCTGACCTCAAGTCCCGCAGTCTGAAGGGCGCGTATAGCCGCCTCTCTGCCTGCACCCGGTCCCTTAACATAAACCTCAACTGACTTCATTCCATGCTCCATAGCCGCCTTGGCCGCTGTTTCGGCAGCCGACTGAGCAGCAAAAGGAGTTGACTTTCTTGAGCCCCTGAAGCCGAGTTCGCCTGCGCTCGCCCATGAAATCGCATTGCCCTGTACGTCAGATATAGTGACAATAGTATTATTGAAGGTGGACTGAATGTGTGCTGCGCCCTTTTCAATGTTTTTGCGTTCGCGACGTCTGCGAACGCCTACCTTCTTAGCGCCTTTTTGTACTGCCATCAATAAATCCCTCCTAAAGATTATTTCTTCTTGTTCGCCATAGTCTTACGCGGTCCCTTGCGTGTACGAGCGTTTGTCTTTGAACGCTGTCCTCTTACAGGGAGGCTCTTGCGGTGGCGAACGCCGCGGTAGCAACCGATCTCGATAAGCCTCTTGATATCGAACGCAACATCACGCCTGAGGTCGCCCTCTACTCGGCAGTTGTGGTCGATATACTCACGGAGCTTAGAAATATCGTCCTCAGTGAGATCCCTGACTCTTGTATCGGGGTTGATACCTGTAGCTTCTATGATATTTGAAGCTGTCTTACGACCGATACCGTATATATATGTTAGGCCGATCTCGATTCTTTTATCTCTGGGTAAGTCAACGCCTGCTATACGCGCCATACTTTAGCACCTCCATAAATTCCAAAGCGTCATTAGCCCTGACGCTGCTTATGCTTCGGGTTTTCGCAGATAACCATAACCTTGCCTTTACGCTTGATTACCTTGCACTTTTCGCAAATTTTTTTAACAGAAGGTCTGACTTTCATTGTATATCCTTCCTTTCATGTTATGCAGTGGATAGATCTATCATTTGCTTCGCCATGTTATACGACCTTTCGTAAGGTCGTATGGCGACATCTCAATTGTTACCTTATCACCGGGAAGAATACGGATAAAATTCATCCTGAGCTTTCCCGATATATGAGCGTTGATTGTGTGTCCGTTAGGAAGCTCAACAATGAACTGTGCGTTCGGGAGTGCTTCCTTGACTGTACCTTCGATCTCAATTACGTCCTGCTTTGACAAGCTTATAACCTCCTCATATCAGTAATGGATATTCTCCGTCAGTCGGAGAGCATCGTATCTTCTGTCCCGCCGTTGAACGGTGAGAGCAGCTTTCTGATCCCACGGTTGGTCCGAATTGAAACCTCGGGAGCGACCGTATTTGTTGCCGCCAGATGTATAAGGTTTTTCTTTTTGGGCTTTTCAAGTTTTCTTCTCCTGCCGTCACAAATGACCGCAAACCTTGAGTCAAGCTCAAGAATAACGAAGAAACCGCCCTTATCATGTCCGCTCAGCGAGCGAACGACCAACCCTCTCTGAAACTCCATAGCTTCGACGTCCTTTCTCTCATTAGGGAAGTGTCATAATGACAGGTCCGTCGGGAGTGATTGCTACCGTATGCTCGAAGTGTGCTGAAAGGCTTCCGTCTGCTGTAACGGTAGTCCATTTATCGCTCAGCACCTTTACCTTATTGCTTCCGGCATTTATCATAGGCTCAATAGCTATTGTCATACCCGGTAAGAGGCGCACACCACGCCCCGGTGTGCCGTAATTAGGTACACTTGGATCCTCATGCAGCTTCGCACCTACTCCGTGACCGACAAAATCTCGTACCACCGAGTAGCTGCGCGGCTCGGCATACCGTTGTACCGCGCTGCCTATATCACCGATCCTGTTCCCCGCGACAGCTCTCTTAATTCCCTCATAAAGAGCCTCGCGCGTAGTATCGAGAAGCGCCTGAGCTTCATGTGAAATATCGCCGCACGGAAACGTCCATGCGTTATCCCCATGATAGCCGTTATAGCGGGCGCCCACGTCAATACTGACGATATCGCCTTGCTTCAGGATCGTTTGCTTGCTTGGTATGCCGTGGATGACTACATTGTTTACAGAAATGCACGCGCTTGCGGGAAATCCGCCGTAGCCGAGAAACGAGGGGACAGCCCCCTGTTCCTCAATGTACCTGCGGACAATGCTGTCGATCTCGAACGTCGATACACCCGGTTCAACAGCTTCACCTGCTAAGCGCAAGGCTTGCTGCGAGATCCTGCCGGCATCACGCATAGCGGCGATCTCGCGTGTCGTCTTGAGGACTACCATTCGTTAAGCCTCAAGTGCTTCAAGAAGAAGACGTGTCGTATCCTCGATCTCCTCCTGACCTTCGACAACGGTGAGCTTGCCCTGCTTATCATAGTAATCCTTAAGTGGTTCTGTTTCACTATGATAAATATCAAGGCGTGCCTTAACTGTATCGGGATGGTCATCCTTGCGTTGAATAAGGGCGCCTGAGCAAACATCGCAAACACCGTCAACCTTGGGTGACTTGTACTCAAGATGATAGCTTGCGCCACACTTTTCACAGACGCGGCGTCCGGACATTCTGTTTATTATCTTCTCGTCGGCAACCTCAATGTCGATCACCTTATCTATGACAATACCCATCTGGTCCAGAGCCTCGGCCTGAGGGATAGTTCTCGGGAAGCCGTCAAGAATGAAACCGTCCTTGCAGTCATCCTTGATTATCCTGTCCTTGATAATGCCGATAACGACATCGTCAGGAACGAGCTGACCGGCATCCATATAGCTTTTAGCCTTGAGACCCATCTCCGTACCGGTTTTCAACGCCTCACGGATAATGTTACCCGTAGAAATAGCGGGAATATTGTAACGATTGCAGATAACCTCGGCTTGCGTGCCTTTACCTGCGCCGGGAGCGCCTAAAAGAATGATTTTCATATCGTACTCCTTTCAGTGTGCTGTCAATCAAGGAAGCCCTTGTAGTGACGCATCATCATCTGTGACTCAAGCTGCTTCATAGTTTCAAGAGCGACACCTACCAAAATGATAACCGAAGTACCGCCCATCATAAGGCTGCTTGTATTCATGCCCGTGAATTTTGAATAAAGCAACGGGACAAGGGCAATGAACGCAAGGAACAAAGCGCCGATCAAAGTGATTTTCGACAATATCTTGGCAATAAAATCCACAGTCGGCTTACCCGGTCTGATACCGGGTATAGTACCGTTATTCTGACGGAGATTATTGGCCATTTCCAGCGGATTATACTGAATCGCAACATAGAAATATGCGAACCCGAGAATAAGGATAAAGTAAAGGCCTATATAGAGCCATCCACCGATAGAGAAGAGGTCAAAAAAGCCCTTCCAAAAGCCTGTAATATTATCCGCGCCAATGAAAAATTGGATCGTACTCGGGATAGAGAGAATAGAGCTTGCAAAGATGATAGGCATAACGCCCGAGAGACCGACCTTGATAGGAAGGTGGCTGCTCTGACCGCCGTACATCTTTCGACCGACAACACGCTTAGCGTATTGTATCGGAATGCGGCGTTCAGCATCGTTCATAAAGACGATGATCCAAACGACCACAAGTGAAATAACTACATAGAGCGGAACAAGTATGAAGTACTGTATCTGTCCGTTGACACCGAGCATGAATAAGTCGTAGAGAGCGAAAAACATATACGGAAGTCTTGCTACGATACCGGAAAACAGAAGAATAGAAATACCGTTTCCTATTCCCTTCTGGTTTATCTGCTCACCAAGCCACATCATAAGCGCCGTACCTGCAGTAAACGACAGAATAATTACCGCCGCTGTGAATACCGCAGAGAAGCCGTCTCTGTATGTTACTATATTAGAGGCATACAGCCAATAATAGTATGCGCCGCCCTGGATCAATCCGAGAATGACTGTAACATAACGTGTGATCTTACCAATTTTCTTTCTGCCCTCCTCACCCTCTTTAGAAAGACGTTCGAGGGCAGGTATGGCAACAGTCAGGAGCTGTATGATAATTGAAGAGTTAATGTACGGTGTTACCGACATAGCGAACAATGTAGCGTTTGAGAATGCGCCGCCCGACATTGTGTCGAGATACGCGAGCATACCACCGTTTTCGGTAAGGTTGCCCATGAGCGTATTCAGTGCGTCAATATTCAGAAACGGGACCGGTATGACCGAACCGATTCTGAATATTATGATAATGAAAAGCGTAAAAAGTATTTTTTTACGAAGGTCAACTATTCCCCAGGCGTTTCTGATTGTTTTGAACAATTAAACCACCTCGGCCTTTCCTCCGGCGGCTTCGATTTTCTGCTTTGCAGACTCGGAATATGCGGAAACCTTAACAGTAAGCTTTTTGGAAATTTCTCCATTACCAAGGATCTTAATGCCGTCGTATTCCTTTTTAACGATACCCGCGCTGATGAGAGCCTGTGCGTCAACCTCTGCGCCATCCTCAAACCTGTCAAGGTCGGAAACATTTATGGCAACGATCTTCTTAGCAAAGATATTGTTAAAGCCTCTCTTTGGAATGCGTCTCTGAAGCGGCATCTGACCGCCCTCAAAGCCGGGGCGGATGCTTCCGCCGGAACGGGCCTTTTGACCCTTATGACCCTTGCCGGCAGTCTTGCCTTGACCTGATCCGTGACCGCGTCCGATCCTCCTGCGTTCCTTAGTAGAACCCTCAACTGCTGTCAATTCGTGCAATTTCATATTACTCGCACCTCCTTACTTTAACCTTCAACCTCGATGAGATGGCTTATCTTAGCTATCTTACCTCTTGTTGCGGCATTGTCCGGCTGAACTGTCGTGTCGCCGGGCTTTTTAAGACCGAGTGAATGGGCGGTCGCAATCTGGTCCTTTAAAACTGCGATAAGACTCTTTTTAAGAGTGATCTTGATTTCTGCCATTTTTGCTTCCTCCCTTAAAGAATTTCTTTTACTGACTTACCGCGGAGAACAGCGACTTCCTCGGCTGTTCTGAGGCTGCGGAGACCCGCGAGTGTAGCTCTGACAACGTTGCAGGGATTTGAAGAACGCAGAGCCTTTGTCCTGATGTCCCTGATGCCGACCGCTTCAACAACGGCACGGACAGGACCGCCGGCGATAACACCGGTACCGGGAGCCGCAGGCTTCATAATAACCTTGCCCGCACCAAAGATGCCTGTGACCTCATGGGGGATCGTGTTGCCCTTGAGGGCTACCTTAAAGAGGTTTTTCTTAGCATCCTCGATACCCTTGCGGATAGCGTCAGGAACCTCGCCTGCCTTGCCGATGCCGAAACCGACTATGCCGTCGCCGTCACCGACAACAACGAGAGCAGCGAACTTATATATACGACCGCCCTTAACGGTCTTTGATACACGGTTGATAGTAACAACGTGCTCTTTCAAATCAAGCTTAGATGCGTCAATTATAGCCAAAGTTATTCCTCCTTATCAGAATTTGAGACCGCCCTCGCGAGCGCCTTCGGCCAATTCCTTGACGCGTCCGTGGAAAATATATCCACCGCGGTCAAAAACGACCTCTGTAATGTTCTTTTCAGCTGCACGCTTTGCGATAAGAGCGCCGACCCTGCGGGCAGCGTCCTTATTTCCGCCATAACCATCTATTTCCTTATCAAGCGAAGATGCAGAAGCGAGTGTGACACCCTTGACATCGTCGATAAGCTGAGCATAGATATTGTTAGTGGAGCGGAAAACGTTAAGGCGAGGACGAACAGCCGTACCGCTTACCTTACCGCGCACTCTCTTGTGGCGGTTAAGTCTTGCCTTGTTTGTATCAGGCTTTTTCACCATAGTTTATTCACTCCTTAATTACTTCTTGCCGCCCTTACCGGCCTTGCCTTCCTTGCGGCGGATAACTTCATCGGCGTACTTGATGCCCTTGCCTTTATAAGGCTCGGGCGGACGCTTCTCTCTTACTTCTGCGGCAAACTGACCAACCTTCTGCTTATCAGGACCGCTGATGATGATCGTATTGGGATCCGGAGCTTCGATCTTTATATCGTCTGTATCTGAAACGATGACCTGATGTGAATATCCGAGATTCATTACGAGATCCTTACCCTTTTTCTGAACACGATAACCGACGCCGTTGACCTGAAGCTGCTTTTTAAAGCCGTTAGATACACCTTCGACCATGTTAGCTATAAGCGAACGTGTCAGACCGTGCAGTGATCGGTTCTCTTTAGCGTCATCGGGACGCTCGACAGTTATGACATTGTTTTCTATTTTAACGGTCATGTTAGGGTGGATCTTCTGAGTTAAAGTACCCTTGGGACCCTTGACCGTGATAACACCGTCCTCGAGCTTAGCTTCGACTCCGGCGGGAATATTTATGGGTTTTCTTCCAATTCGAGACATTACTGCACCCCCTTACCAAATATAAGCGAGAACCTCGCCGCCGACATTTTCCTTGCGCGCCTGACGGTCAGTCATAACACCCTTGGATGTCGAGATGATCGCGATACCGAGACCCTTCATAACTCTCGGAAGGTTCTCTACGTCGCTGTATATACGCAAGCCCGGCTTGGAAACTCTGCGAAGTCCTGTAATAACCGGAGCCTTGTCCTCTGTATACTTAAGAACAACCTTTATAACACCCTGTTTGCCGTCTTCAGCTACTGTGAAGCTCTTAATATAGCCTTCATCGAGGAGAATCTGAACGATAGCCTTCTTAATATTAGAAGCAGGGATTTCGACGGATTCATGCTTTTGAGTATTTGCGTTACGTATTCTTGTAAGCAAATCTGCGATTGAATCTGTAATTTGCATACGGAAACCTCCTTCTTAAAGCCTTACCAGCTTGCTTTCTTAACACCCGGGATCTCGCCCTTGTAGGCAAGCTCACGGAAGCATATACGGCATATGCCGAACTTGCGGAGGTATGCATGAGGCCTGCCGCAAATCTTGCATCTGTTATACTCTCTTGTAGAGAACTTCTGAGTTCTTTGCTGCTTAACTTTCATTGATGTCTTGGCCACAATTATCCCTCCTTATTTCTCAAACGGAGCGCCAAGGAGCGTCAAAAGCTCTCTTGCCTCTTCGTCAGTCTGTGCTGTAGTAACGAAGCAGATATCCATACCTCTCACCTTGTCGATCTTGTCGAACTCGATCTCGGGGAAGATGAGCTGCTCCTTAAGACCCATGTTGTAGTTGCCTCTGCCGTCGAAGGAGTTGGCGCTGATGCCTCTGAAGTCACGAACTCTCGGGAGAGCTACGTTAAAGAGTCTGTCTATAAATTCATACATTCTGTTTCCGCGAAGCGTTACCTTGACTCCTATCGGCATACCCTCACGGATCTTAAAGTTAGCAACACTCTTCTTAGCTCTGCAAACCATGGGCTTCTGACCTGTTATTGCCGCCAAATCGGATGAAATGGCGTCTATTGCCTTCGAGTTGTCCTTAGCCTCACCCGCGCCGACGTTGATAACGATCTTGTCGAGTTTAGGGATCTGCATAACACTCTTGTAACCGAATTTCTTCATAAGAGCGGGAGCAATCTCGGAGATATATAAATCTTTCATTCTTGCCATTTGTTATCCTCCTTAGAGCGCCTCGCCGCATTTTTTGCAAATGCGCTGCTTGCTGCCGTCTTTCAGAATCTGATGACCTACACGGGTAGGCTTGTTGCAATGCGGGCAAACGACCTGTACCTTGCTGGCGTACATAGCGCCCTCCGCCTTAACAATGCCGCCTGCCTCCCCCATTTTGCGTGGCTTGACGTGCTTGGAAACAAAGTTTACCTTCTCGATGATGACCTTGCCCTCCTTGGGACTGACCTGAAGGACCTTGCCCTTTTTGCCGCGCTGCGTGCCGGAGAGTACGACAACAGTATCGCCTGTCTTAACATGAACCTTGTTTTTATTATCAGCCATTTCCGGCACCTCCTTAAAGAACCTCGGGAGCAAGGCTCAGGATCTTCATGTAATCCTTGTCTCTGAGTTCTCTTGCAACCGGTCCGAATATACGAGTACCTCTCGGGTTTTTATCGTCTCTGATGATAACGGCTGCATTCTCATCAAATCTGATGTATGTTCCGTCATCACGACGTACGCCTCGAGCCGAGCGTACTATAACTGCCTTAACTACATCGCCTTTTTTAACAACGCCGCCGGGTGCTGCTTTTTTAACCGAAGCTACGACTACGTCGCCAATGTTAGCGTACCTCCTGCCGGTACCACCGAGAACGCGAATGCACATGAGCTCCTTCGCGCCGGTATTATCGGCAACCTTGAGGTAGGTCTGCTGCTGTATCACAGTGCGTTCCTCCTTTTAACAAAAACGAAATTACTTCGCCTTCTCTATGATTTCTACCAGACGCCATCTCTTGTCCTTAGAGATAGGACGTGTCTCCATTATACGCACGCGGTCGCCTACTGAACACTCGTTCTTCTCGTCGTGTACCTTCAGTCTGACTGTACGCTTGATGATCTTATTATAAAGCGGGTGCTTGACACTGTTTTCAATGGCTACGACGACAGTCTTATCCATTTTAGTGCTTACTACCCTGCCGACATCTGTCTTTCTGAGATTTCTTTCCACTTTGCGCTTCCTCCCTTCCCTTATGCGTCAGCGCTGTCACGGAGCTCGTTCTGACGCAGAACTGTCTGAACACGAGCGATGTCCTTTTTAACAGCGGAAATGCGCATTGGGTTTTCGAGCTGGTTTATAGCAAGCTGAAAACGTAGGTTGAAAAGCTCCTCTTTAAGGCTCTTGAGTTTTTCTTCAAGCTCTGTATTATTAAGTTCTCTGAGTTCTGAAGCCTTCATAATTACTCAACCTCCGTTTCTTCCTTAGTAACGAACTTGCACTTAACCGGCAGCTTCATAGCCGCCAAGCGCAACGCCTCTCTTGCGGTTTCCTCGGGGACGCCGCCAAGCTCGAACATAACTCTGCCGGGCTTAACAACAGCTACCCAAAACTCCGGTGCGCCCTTACCTTTACCCATACGAGTTTCCAAAGGTTTCTTTGTAACGGGCTTATCCGGGAAAATCTTGATCCAGACCTTGCCGAATCTTTTGCAGTAACGTGTCATAGCGACACGAGCCGCCTCTATTTGGTTTGAGGTGATCCATACAGGCTCAAGAGCCTGAAGACCGTAATCACCGTAAACAACCTTGTTACCGCGTGTAGCCTTACCGGTCATACGACCTCTGTGAACTCTGCGGTGTTTTACGCGCTTTGGCAACAGCATTATTTACTGCCTCCTTCCCTGCGGGGCTTGCGTGTCTCATTGAGAACCTCGCCCTTGTAAAGCCATACCTTGACACCGATTATACCGTACGTTGTGTTTGCCTCAGCAAAGCCGTAGTCAATATCGGCTCTAAGTGTCTGAAGGGGGATCGTACCCTCATGATACTGTTCGGCTCGTGCTATTTCGGCACCGCCCAAACGACCTGAGCATTGGATCTTTATACCCTTTGCACCGAATCTCATCGCATGACCGATGGACTGTTTCATAGCGCGGCGGAAGGAAATTCTCTTCTCAAGCTGCTGCGCAATGTTTTCCGCTACAAGCTGTGCGTTAAGATCGGGGTTTTTGACCTCAACGATATTGATAGCAACAGGCTTGCCGAGGAACTTCTCGCACTGAACGCGAAGCTTCTCTATCTCGCTGCCGCCCTTGCCGATAACCATACCGGGTTTAGCACAGTGAATATGGATCCTTACCCTGGAAGCATCACGCTCTATCTCGATTTTCGGTACACCCGCCGCATAAAGCTGCTTTTTAAGGAGCTTGCGGAGGTTATAGTCCTCAACGAGTGTGTCGCCGAAATCCTTGTCGTTAACATACCAGCGTGAATCCCAATTTTTGATTATGCCTACACGGAGACCGTGCGGATTAACTTTCTGGCCCATAATTTACCTCCTCATCACTTATTCTTTCTCTTTGAGTACGAGTGTTACGTGCGATGTCTTCTTATCAATTCTGTACGCACGACCCTGTGCTCTCGGACGAATACGCTTGAGAATCGGACCTTGAGATACGAAACACTCAGCTACATATAATCTGGAAACATCCATATTGTGGTTATTCTCAGCATTGGCCATTGCTGATTTTAGAAGTTTTTGCAAGTCTTCACAAGCAGCCTTGGGGGTATGCTTGAGGACAGCCATTGCATAATCGCAGGGCTTGTTGCGGATCAAGTCCAAAACGATCTTGACCTTGCGTGGTGAAATGCGGGCGTATTTAAGCTCTGCCCTTGCTTCCATTTTCATACACTCCTTTCGGCTTATTTCGTAGTTTTAGAACCGGCGTGACCCTTGAAAGTTCTTGTCGGGGCAAACTCGCCGAGCTTGTGGCCGACCATGTCTTCCGTAACATAAACCGGAACGTGCTTGCGGCCGTCGTGAACCGCAAACGTATGACCTACGAAGTCAGGGAAAATCGTTGAAGATCTGCTCCATGTTTTGAGGATCTTCTTCTCACCTGATTCGTTCATCTGCTGAATCCTTTTAAGCAGCTTAGGCTGTACATAAGGACCCTTTTTAACGCTTCTTCCCATAGTTCAAAGCTCCTTTCTGTATGCCTTACTTACCGTTTCTGCGTCTGACGATCATCTTGTCAGAGTTCTTGTGTTTAGCTCTTGTCTTGTAACCGGCTGTAGGCTTGCCCCATGGAGTTACAGGACTGGGACGTCCGACCGGGCTTTTGCCTTCACCGCCGCCGTGCGGGTGGTCGTTCGGGTTCATGACCGAGCCTCTTACCTTAGGTCTCCAACCCATGTTGCGCTTGCGACCCGCCTTACCGATCTTTACGTTTTCATGGTCGATGTTGCCGACCTGACCGATAGTAGCCATGCAGGTGTTCGGGACATTTCTGAGTTCTCCCGATGGCAGTCTCAGAAGTGCGAGACTGCCCTCCTTAGCCATGAGCTGAGCCATATTGCCCGCGCTTCTCGCGAGCTGTGCGCCCTTGCCCGGGTAAAGCTCAACGTTGTGGACGAAAGTACCCACAGGGATATTTATGAGCGGAAGCGCGTTGCCGGGCTTGATGTCCGCTGTAGGACCCGCCGTGATCTTATCTCCGACCTTGAGGCCGTTCGGAGCTATGATGTATGTCTTTTCGCCGTCCGCATACTGCACGAGGGCGATATGAGCGGAACGGTTGGGATCGTACTCAAGAGTAAGAACCGTACCCTCTACATCAAACTTACGCCTCTTGAAGTCGATTATACGGTATTTCTGACGGTTGCCGCCGCCTCTATGGCGGACCGTAATTCTTCCGTAGCTGTTTCTGCCCGAATTTTTGCATTTGGGAGCCAGAAGGCTCTTTTCGGGAGAAACCTTTGACAGACCGGAATAATCAGTAACCGACATATTACGTCTTGATGGTGTAGTCGGCTTGTAATTCTTTATTGCCATTAGATTTCACACTCCTCATGATGGCTTTGCGGAGAAATGGCATTCTCCATTCATTCTGCCTGTATTATATCAGGCTTACATCATGCCTTCAAAAAATTCGATCGTCTTGCTCTCGTCCGTGAGAGTAACGATTGCCTTCTTCCAGGCAGCCGTATATCCGTCAGTTCTGCCCTGGCGGCGGTAATGACCTCTGACGTTAACGGTGTTTACCTTTTTGACCTTAACGCCGAAGATCTCCTCGACAGCCTTAGCTATCTCGATCTTGCCTGCGGTCTTAGCAACCTTAAAGGTGTACTTTTTCTCCGCGGCGCCCGCCATGCTCTTTTCTGTGATTACAGGCTTTATAATGATGTCGCGTGCGTTCATGCGTACACCTCCTCGATCTTAGTCAGCGCATCCTTGGCAATGATGAGCTTATCTGCGTTGAGAATATCGTAAACATTTATTGTGTTTACCTGAGCCGTCTTAACTCCGGGGATATTTCTCGCGGACTTGATAACCTTGTCGTTTACTTCAGGGATGACTATGAGTGCTTTCTTGTCTGCTCCGACTGCCGAAAGGAAAGAAACCATTGTCTTTGTCTTGTACTCATCCGTAGTAATGCTGTCAACAACGATAAGATCCTTGTCGAGAACCTTTGATGAGAACGCTGACTTGAGAGCAAGTCTTCTGACCTTTTTGTTTACCGAAAATCTGTAGCTTCTCGGCTTCGGCGCAAATACGATACCGCCGTGTCTCCACTGCGGAGCACGAGTCGAGCCCTGTCTTGCGTGGCCCGTACGCTTTTGCCTCCAGGGTTTTCTGCCGCCTCCGGAAACCTCCGAGCGAGTCAGAGCGGACTGTGTGCCCTGACGGTTATTTGCAAGGTAGTTGACTACCATTCTGTGCATTGCCGGCTCGTTCGGCTCTATGCCGAAGATCGCGTCGGAAAGCTCTACGGAGCCTACCTCCTTGCCGGTCATATCTACAACTGCTAAATTAGGCACTGTAATTCCTCCTTCCCTTACGCCTTGACGCTGTTGCGAATTGTAACGGTTCCGCCGTTGGGACCCGGAACAGCGCCCTTGATGGCGATAAGGTTGTTTTCAGCGTCTACCTTTACAACCTGTAGGTTTTGAACGGTGACTCTTTCGGCACCGAGATGACCTGCCATCTTTTTACCCTTCCAAACTCTTGAAGGTGTTGAGCAGGCGCCCATTGAACCGCCGTGACGGGCAACAGGACCCGAACCGTGTGATTCCTTCAGTCTCTGGAAGTTCCAACGCTTTATAACGCCTGCGTAGCCTTTACCCTTGCTCTTGCCGGTGACGTCGATCTTGTCGCCCTCGGCAAAAACGTCAGCCTTGACTATGTCGCCGACGCTGTAAGCGGAAATATCTTCAACTCTGAACTCTCTGAGAGTTCTTTTCGGTGCTACATCCGCTTTCTTGAAGTGACCGAGCATCGGAAGCGTGATATTAACGGGCTGATCCTTGAACTTTTCGCAGCGGACTCTCTTGCCCTTGCCGGTGCCGTTTTGGATCTTGAGCTTAATATCACCGAAACCAAGCTGAACAGCTTCGTAGCCGTCGTTTTCAAGTGTCTTTATCTGTGATACGACACAGGGACCCGCTTCGATGACCGTTACAGGAACGACGTTACCCTTTTCATCAAAAATCTGCGTCATGCCGATTTTTTTACCGATGATTGCCTTTTGCATTTTGTTTCCTCCTTGATAGGTTATTGGTTGGCTCAAAGCAAAGCTTCTGACCAACTTGACCTCGACCTGCCTGTAGGTTAAAACCGAGATTACAGCTTGATCTCGATCTCAACACCGGCGGGGAGCTCTAATCCCATGAGCGCTTCAACAGTTTTGTTTGAAGGTCTGAGAATGTCGATAAGTCTCTTGTGGGTCCTCATCTCGAACTGCTCACGGCTGTCCTTGTCCTTATGAACAGCGCGGAGAATCGTTATGACCTGGCGCTCTGTGGGGAGAGGTACGGGACCCGATACCCTTGCGCCTGTACGCTTAGCCGTTGCAACGATCTTTTCAGCAGACTGATCAACGAGCTGATGGTCGTAACCCTTGATTCTTATCCTGATTTTTTCCTTGACTGCCACTGTAATCGCCTCCTTATAGTAGTTGGCGGGCGTTCCCTTCATATTTCTCAACACCCTGCCGGGTGTTTCATTAACCACCTTTAAAAAACCGGACTCGGCAAGCCGAGATCCGGGTGGATAGTCAGAAGAAGGTCATAGCAGCTCGGAGACACAGAAACTCAATGTATCTCTTTACTTACTTACTTTATTCTTTCGCCCGGTTTAAAATCGGACATACTCCACGGAAAAACCGACCATGTGGTCGCAACCTCCCGCTTCATCGCATATCTGTCGCAGTCACGCTCAATTATAATACCATATACATCCATACAATGCAAGGTTTTTCTTTGTAGATTAGGTAGAATTTTTTATATTATTTTTGTGCATATTAACAAATGCGCTTAAAGGGCAGATTTTTTGCAGCGTTCATCTTAACCATGCCGAAATAAAAACAGAGCGGTCTTCTCAACCGCTCCGCCATTACACATTTTTGCCGCGTCCGACGTTTAATACTGCTTTCCCCAGAACACCTGATACTTCGCGGGCTTGCCACAGCAAACACAGGTGTCAGCAATATGCTCCTCGACAAACGGAATACATCTTGATTTCACACCGCCTGTCTCCTCCTTGAGCTGCTCCTCGCAGGCTGTTTCACCGCACCACATAGCCTTGATAAAGCCCGGCTTATTTTTTGCCGTATCGAGAAATTCCTCGTGTGTCGTCGCCGTGTAGGTCTTTTCTTCGAGGTTTTTTAGCGCGCTTGCATACATTGCGTCGTGTATATCCTGTAACGCCTTCGCCACAGCCTCCTCAAGATTCTCGAGTGCGACGACGGTTTTTTCTCTGTTGTCACGTCTTACAAGAATGCACCGACCGTTTTCTATATCCTTGGGGCCTATCTCTACTCTTACGGGGACACCCTTCATCTCATACTGTGAGAATTTCCAACCGGGGGAATTGTCGCTGTCGTCAAGCTTCGTTCTATATGTATCGGAAAGTCTGCCGTAAAGCTCACGCGCCTTATCGAGGACACCCTCCTTGTGCTGTGCTATCGGAACGATAACGACCTGTACAGGAGAAATTTTAGGCGGAAGGACAAGACCGTCGTCATCGCCGTGAACCATTATGATAGCGCCGATCATTCTTGTAGAAACACCCCATGAGGTCTGATGGGGATATTGCAGGGTATTATCTCTGCCCGTAAACTTAATATCAAAGCTCCTCGCAAAGCCGTCTCCGAAATAGTGTGACGTGCCTCCCTGAAGAGCGACGCCGTTGTGCATCATAGGCTCAATAGTATATGTTTCGACCGCTCCCGCAAATTTTTCCTTTTCGGTCTTTTTACCGACTACAGCGGGGATCGCGAGTACATCTCTGTAAAAGTCCTCGTACACCTTGAGCATACGGAGAGTTTCCTCTCTTGCCTCCTCCTCGGTCTCGTGCATCGTGTGTCCCTCCTGCCAGAGAAACTCCGATGTTCTGAGGAACGGTCTTGTTGTTTTTTCCCAGCGCACGACAGAGCACCACTGATTGTACAGTTTAGGCAAGTCGCGATAGGAATTGATTATTTTTGCGTAATGCTCACAAAATAGAGTCTCGGATGTCGGACGAACGCATAAACGCTCCGTGAGCTTCTCGTCGCCGCCCTGAGTTACCCAAGCGACCTCCGGCGCGAAGCCTTCGACGTGATCCTTTTCCTTTTGGAGCAAGCTTTCGGGAATAAACATCGGCATATAAACATTTTCGTGACCCGTTGCTTTAAAGCGGGCGTCAAGCTCCCTTTGAATATTCTCCCAAATAGCATATCCGTAAGGACGAATGACCATACATCCCTTAACGCCCGAATAGTCAACTAGCTCAGCCTTTTTTACTATATCGGTATACCATCTCGAGAAATCCTCATCTCTTGAGGTTATAGCCTCAACCATTTTCTTTTGATTAGCCATATTAAAAATCCTTTCGGTATTTTATTTGCCAATGGCAGTGCAAGCTGCCGTACCTGACTATTATATATTTAATTCGTGCGATTTTCAACTGTTTCCTAAAAAATCGCTTTTAAACCCGACAGATCCTTTATGACTTCTCCCGCTATGATCAGTCCGACAACGGACGGAACGAAAGCATTGCTGCCGGGTATCTGCCGTCTTTCTGTACATTTTCGTGCAGTTCCGGGAGGACATACACAATTTTTTCGACAGCTTATCGACATATCCCCCACAGGAGTTATCGGTTTTTCCTTGGAATAAACAACCTTTAGCCCTTTGACACCCCTCTTGCGAAGCTCTGTTCTCATCACCCTCGCGAGAGGACAAACGGAAGTCTTATAAATATCCGCGACCTCAAACGCCGTCGGGTCTATCTTATTGCCCGCTCCCATAGAGGAGATTATCGGAACATTCGCTTCTTCTGCTCTCACAGCAAGCTCTATCTTCCCCGTTACGGTGTCTATAGCGTCGACCACATAATCATATTGGGTGAAATCAAATTCACCGCTCGTTTCCGGAGTGAAAAACATCCTGTGCTTATTGACGACGGCATCAGGATTTATATCCCTTATACGTTCCTCGGCAACATCGACCTTGTACTTTCCTATTGTGCTTGTTGTAGCGTAGATCTGGCGGTTTATATTTGTCAGGCACACCTTGTCATCATCGATAATATCTATCGTTCCTATACCGCTCCTGACAAGAGCCTCAACGGTATATCCGCCAACTCCGCCTATCCCGAAAACAGCGACACGGCTTTTTTCAAGTCTTTCCATAGCGTCCTCACCGAACAGAATCTGAGTTCTTGAAAATCGTCCCAACATATTATCTCTCCACTACTTTAAATGTCATATTATCATCTGAAAAAATCACTTTCATATCGTCCTTTGCAAAATAATCCTTGAGAGCCTGCTTTGCCTCTTCATTCGGCTCGTCAAGGTTAAAATACTGACCGCCGCAGGAATCATGAAAATGAACATACACAGAAAGCTTTTCATCCATGTACTTTTTAAGTTTAAGTACATCATCATAAGTAAAGGGCATGAGCTTACCTCCAATGTTATTATGAAACAATAGGGCTGATTTTCCATCAACCCTATGACACGATCATTGCTTATTAAATTCTTTCATTTCCATTTTGACAAACCGTGAGATCATCTCCCGATAAAGCGCTTCAACCATATCGGCGTTTGCTCCGTATTCCTGAGCTTTTGCGCGTACCGAGGCAATTACCCTTTCTACTCTGTCGGGTGCTTTGACACCGTCCTCACTCTTTTTGAATGAAGCCGCCTGTGTGACATAAGCGCCCCTTTCGGCAATCAGCCTGATAATTTCATTATCTATCCTGTCGATATTCTCACGAACCTCTTCTAAGCTTTTGCAAAGCATCATACTGTCCCTTTCAAGATTCCCGACTTGCGTAGAGCCTGGTCGAGATCGGCAATAATATCCTCCGCATCCTCAAGACCTACCGAAAAGCGCATAAATCCGTTGTGGAACTCCTCAGGGAAAAGATACTGCCTCTCGTCATCCTCACCGAGGAATACGATAAGGCTTCCCTCATGTCCGAGTGAAACAGCGGAAACTATCATCTTCAATTCACTGATAAATTTATTTATCGTATCATGGTCGGCTTTAAGTCCGAATGAGAATACGCCGCCAAAGCCCTCGGTCATCTGCTTTTTGGCAAGCTCATGGTACTTGCTGCTTTTCAGTCCGGGATAAGCGACAAAGCTCGTACAGGGCAGTGACTCAAGATACTCCGCGACAGCCTGAGCGTTCTCGTTATGCTTTTTCATTCTGAGCGGAAGCGTAACAGAACCGCGCATGATGAGCCAAGCGTTCATCGGGCTTATAGTCGCGCCGAGATTTACCTGAGACTGCGCCCTTACTATATCAAGATATTCCTTTTTGCCGATAATTGCTCCTCCCATTGCGTCTCCGTGACCGTTGATATACTTTGTCAGACTTTCGATCGTAAAATCAGCCCCATGCTCTATCGGACGCTGATTATACGGTGAAGCAAACGTATTGTCAACGGACAAAAGCGCGCCGTTATCATGAGCTATCTTAGCGACAGCCTCAATATCGGTAACGTTAAGCGTGGGATTTCCGGGAGTTTCAATATGTATGAGCTTTGTGTTAGGACGAACAGCCGCCTTGACCGCTTCAAGATCCGTCGTATCGACTATCGTTGTTTCTACGTTAAACTTGTTGTTAAAAAGCTCGTTCAAAAGTCGATATACGGCTATATATGTAACACTTGAAAATATCACATGGTCGCCGCTTTTAAGAAGCGCAAAGAAAAGTCCCGACAGCGCCGCAACGCCGCTCGCAAGGACCACACAGTCCTCGCCGCCCTCAAGAGAGGCGAGCTTTTCCTGAAGATAGCCCTGGTTAGCTCCGCCGTTTCTCGTGTAAATATTCACGTCGGCGTCGCTCCAATTCAGAGTTGTCGCATCATATGGCAAAACATAGCTGTTTGCCATTGTGATAGCGTGCTTTATCGCGCCCGTATCCTTATCAATTCCGTTTCCGTCATGTACCGCGCGTGTAGCAAAGCCCTTTTGTTTTTTTGTTTCACTCATGATTTATTATCCCTCCGTAAAATAAACGATCACATTATTAAAATACCCTTTTACTTATAATATGTCAATTAGTTTTTAAATTCTATTGCTTTACGCTCTCAGACTTTCCTGTATTTTTCCGCGCCTGTTTTATAAACGTCACGTCCCATTGAATCGACCGCGACCACAGCGGGGAAGTCCTCTATCTCAAAGCGATATACAGCCTCGGTCCCCAGATCCTCATACGCGAGGATCTCACTGCTCCTTATACTCCTTGAAATAAGCGCCGCCGCGCCTCCTATCGCCGCGAAATAAACGGCTCCGTTGCGTACTATCGCGTCAATAACAGGCTGCGTCCGCGCACCCTTGCCTATCATCGCCTTTAATCCCAAATCAAGCAGAGCGGGAGAATACTTATCCATACGATAGCTTGAGGTGGGACCCGCAGGTCCTACCGCATGACCGGGCTTTGCGGGAGCGGGGCCTACATAATATATGACCTCGTCCTTTATATTGACAGGCAGTTCCTTGCCGCCGTTGATAAGCTCATAAAGCCTCTTGTGCGCCGCGTCGCGCCCCGTTATTATGCTTCCGGTAATAAGCACGCTGTCGCCGGCATGAAGTTCGCTTATATCCTCGTCGGTAAGCGGGAGAGTTATCCTGATTTTTCCGTCAATTGCCCTCGTTATCATATGACCGCCTCCTTGTGTCTCGCCGCATGGCAGCATATATTCACAGCGACAGGCATTCCCGCGATATGTGTCGGGAATGTTTCTATGTTGACTCCCAATGCCGTTGTACTTCCTCCAAGTCCCGCCGGTCCGAAGCCCATTTTATTGATCTCCCGCAAAAGCTCATTCTCAAGCTCCGCGTACCGAGGATCACCGTTTTTTCTGTCTATAGGACGCAAAGTCGCTTTTTTCGCAAGTTGCGCCGCTTTCTCAAATGTTCCGCCGATGCCTATTCCGACAACTATCGGAGGACAGGGGTTAGAACCCGCATAACGGACAGTATTAAGCACAAATTCTTTAACACCCTCTATGCCTGCCGACGGTGTAAGCATTTTTATCGCAGACATATTCTCGCTTCCAAATCCCTTGCATCCCGCAAGTATTTTTATCCTGTCGCCCTCTACAATATCTGTATAAATTATCGCGGGGGTGTTGTCCTTGGTATTTACCCTGTCGAAAACAGGATCAGATACGACAGATTTACGTAGATACCCGCCTATGTACGCGCGGCGCACGCCCTCCTCGACAGCCTCCTTAAAGCTGCCGTCAATAACGACGCGCTCACCGTATTCAACGAACAGAACAGCCATTCCCGTATCCTGACAGATAGGCACCTGTTCCTCGGCGGCAATATTATTATTCTCGATAAGTTGGGCCAGCACCGCCCTGCCTACGGGAGACTCCTCGCGGTTTCGTGAATCGCCGAGCGCTTTTTTTATATCCTCTCCGATACAATAATTAAGCTCCTTGTAGAGCCTTTCCACAGTATCGGTGACAGTTTCCGCTCTAATAGTCCTTATTTCCATTTCGGAAGCTCCTAACCTTTAAAAATCAATATGTTTCAACATTTTCTATTATACAGGATTATTTTACAATTTTCAATCATGTTAAACTGATATAGAGCATTCGGCTTAAAACATTTTATGAACTGTTTATGAACTTAACTCTTGACACGCAAACTTAGGCACTATAAAATAAAATTATGTATAATATTATAAGAAAGGAGGCACTTTTATGGATGAAAATAAAAACCAGCTTTTAAATTCAAACAATGAACGCCGCTGGTTCAGAGGCTCTCCTTTATCCTTGTGCTATACCGAACTTTACAAAAGCGCCTCTACAGGAGCGCTTTTTGCAAAGGTAAAATTCATGAACGTTCAGCCCGAACAAATCAAGGCTGTTTCTTTCGATATAATTTGTTACGGCATCATACGAAATGAAATCGGCAGGATAGAAAACTACACTATTGGAAACCTTGAGGTCGACCGCAACGAGTGCTTCGCAGATTCCGAAATAATAAATATAGAAAATAACGACACTATGGCTGTAGATGTTATCCTAAAAAGCGCGACCGCGCAGAACGGTCAGACTTGGACAAACGACGAACATGAATCGTTCAAGCTGCCGCTCAAGCAAAATAATATTTCCTCTTATATGGGCAGATACTTCGAGGAACTGAAAACCGAATGGGCGGAAAACGGTCTTAAAGTCGAACGGTTGCTCTATGCCCCGATCATTAAGGAGGACTATTGGCTATGCGCCTGCGGAACGCTAAACTGGGGCGTCGAGGATAAGTGCTGTGAATGCGGCGCAAAGCTTGAATGGCTTGCAGAAGTTACCGATGTCAGCATACGCAGAAGCAATGAGGATACCTTAAAAAGGCAGAGCATAAGATCCGAAAAAAGCTCCTCTATGTCTTACGATAAGCTATATAAGCACAGACAGCAGGAAAGCTTTGAGTACGAGCGCAAAAACGCTTTAAAGCATAAAAACAAAAAAAAGGTCAAGATAATTACGGGTCTTACCGCAACGCTCCTCATATTTGTCGTATTGACGCTCGGTGTATATTTTATCATAATGCCTGCAAGCAATTACTATACCGCCGTATCACTTATTCATGACGGTAAGTACGATGAAGCCGTTGCCGAGTTGGAAAAGCTCGACGGCTACGGTGACAGCGAGGAGCAAATCAAGCGAGCCAAATATCTCAAGGCTGAGAAATTAAAAACCTCCTCAAATTTCCTTGAGGCTTCAAATATCTTCTACGCACTGGGCGATTATAATGATTCTCAACAAAAATATTTTGAAACGATGTACGAATACGGCGAGCAGCAGCTTTCAGCCGATAACTATATAACCTCCCTTAAGGTTTTTAGAGAACTCGGAGATTATGAAGGCGCAGCCGCGAAAGCATCGGAATCGGAGAAAGCCGCTCTCAACGCCGCCTCAAAAATGTTTGAAGAAAGGCAGTATTCTAACGCAAGTGAGATGTTTCGGGAAATCGCGGATATTACCGGCAACTCCGAGGCGGACGACAAGGCTAAGCTTGCATTACGACACGAGGCTGATAAGCTGTACGCCAATGGCAAATACACCGATGCGATAAAAATATATCAATCGTTGTCCGGCTATGACCATATTGACGTCACCTTGAAAAAGCTCAATAATTTGGCGAAGATATTGAGCACCTCAATTCATATCGGAGACGATGTTTCGGTCTGGGAGAGCGTGGGACTGCCCTGTTCATATTGTCATGCCTCCGATACTCTGAGCTATCAATTCTCTTTTAAGGCAAACGGTTTATATGAGTTTAGTATGTATTGCTCAAATCACTCAGGAAATACGATCAACAAGCTTCTCCAAGGACAATATAAAATTGAGGATGATAAGATTTATACTCTTGACCATATTGGCGGAAATACAAAATGGGTCGAGCTTGCAACCATAGAAAATATCACCTCGGATAATACAGAAGCAAATAAAAACGCAAAAATGGTGGTAACAAATCCATTCTTCACCAAAAGTAAAAGTGCTCTAACTCTTTACGGCAATATCGCGGATCAAAATTCATCTCCGATATGACCGCTACAAGATCCCCCTACTCTGAAGCCATTAAAATTGCTCTGCAATTTTTGCAGCTTGTTAAAGCCGCTCTTGAAACAAAATTAAACCGTACCCGGATAAGTCACGTTTGATTTATAGGGGTACGGTTTTGTTTAATTAAGGAGATTGCCCTCTTTATGGGGCGCGGCAAGCGCAGCGCAAGCCTCATGAGTGATCAGCAGGGGATCCGGCCACTGATCACGGTAACGGCATCCTGCCCGAGTTATAGGCTTTTTGCCGTTATACGAGCCTCATTCTCATATGGAGTCACATCCGTAATATCGTCTGTGTTCGGCATACATACAGAAGCATAAAGCTTGGTGTTCAAAATAGTAAACATTTTTGAAAGCTGTTTCGTTATAATATCGAAGCCGCTTCTGTCGCTGCTGCCGCAGGTCAAAAGCAATACGGCTCTTTTGTAAACCTCGATCGGCGGCATTACCCCGAGTGAAAAACGCTTTGAAAAGTAACGCTGACTTCTGTCAACTATTGCTTTCAGCGGTGAAGGCATCGAGAGATTATAAACAGGACTTGCAAACACAAGCAGTTCCGCTTTGTTTAATAATGTGTTATATTCGTCAAGGTCACTAAAAACGCACGTATCCGCCCTTTCACAGACACCGCAGGCAGTACACGGTGCAGGCGACAGCTTATAGCAGTCAATGATCCTGACATCATAATTATCACAAAGTCCGTCAAGAAAAGCGTCAAGAAGTTTCTTAGTATACCCGTTTCTCGGCGAAGCAAAAAGAACAAGCGCCAATGTCTTGTCCTCCTTACAGCTATATAAATTCTCTTTTTCTTGTGTTTTCGCAGTATTCGCAGACAAGCATATCACCATATTCCCTATATCTTTTTGGCAGGTATGTTTCATGACGAGTTATACAATGCTCGTTCATACATTGCAGGGCATTAAATAAGCCGTTGCTTTTACGCTTTTCTGTAATACTCCTGTCGCCGTTCAGCATTGTCATGAACAGAGCCATTCTCGCATACATTCCGTAAACTGTTTGTGCAAAATACTTTGCTCTTTCGTCGTCATCGACCTCATAAGAAATCTCGTCTACCCTTGGCAGGGGGTGTAATATACGCAGGTCTTTTTTCGCAAGCTCCAGTTTTTTGTTGTCAAGTACGAAAACGCCCCTTTGCCGCTGGTATTCCTCATCGCTGTCAAATCTTTCCTGCTGTATCCTCGTCATATAGAGGACATCAAGCTCACCCATTGCCTCCCTGAGTCCCGAAACCTCGGTAAATTCACAGCCCGCAGTATTCATTACATCCTTGATATATTGAGGCACTGTAAGCTCGGGAGTAGAGATAAGTACAAATCTGTTACCCTTAAAACGGCTCATCGTCTTTATTAGAGAATGGACGGTGCGTCCGTACTTGAGGTCTCCGCAAAGACCTATGCAAAGGTTATCAAGTCTGCCCTTTTCATTATAAAGCGTGACTACATCCGTGAGCGTCTGAGTCGGATGCAGATGTCCTCCGTCGCCGGCATTTATTACAGGCGCGTCGGAAAACATCGCCGCCGCTTCAGCCGCCCCCTCAAGCGGGTGTCGTATCGCGATAATATCCGCATAGCCGCCGACGACCGTCAGGGTGTCCTTGAAGCTTTCTCCCTTTGAGATCGAGGAGTTTTGCGGATTATCGAATCCGATGACATTACCGCCGAGTCGCAGCATCGCCGTTGAAAAGGACATACGAGTCCTTGTAGACGGTTCGTAAAAAAGTGTTGCGAGTATTTTCCCTCGGCAGGCATTTTCATATTCTGACGGGTTTGCTTTTATCTTATCGGCAAGGTCAATTATATCGAGGATTTCTTTAACGGATAAGTTCTCTAGGTCAATAAGGTTTTTTGATTTCATACCTGACATTCCTCCCCTATTTTTCTCTATTGTATCAGAATTTCGACAAAATATCAACCTGTGGTCATTGGAGCACGTCGATCTAATTTACTACGAAATCAGATCGACACGGTTGCCTTGATCCCACACTTGCTATTATCCGAAAAAGGGTATATAATATATATTAAATAAAGCTATAAAGCAAAAAATTCACAGAACAAACAACTTTATCAGTGGAAGGGATTTATTATGACTAAAATTGATATTTTTTCCGGCTTTCTCGGCGCGGGAAAAACAACGCTTATCAAAAAGCTCATTGAGGAAAGCTTTAAAGGAGAAAAACTCGTTCTCATCGAAAACGAGTTTGGCGAGATAGGAATAGACGGCGGTTTCCTCAAGGAAGCGGGAATACAGATAAACGAGATGAACTCGGGCTGTATCTGTTGCTCTCTCGTGGGCGACTTTGAAAAGGCTCTCGGCATGGTCCTCAAGGATTACTCACCCGACAGGATCATCATTGAACCGTCAGGCGTAGGCAAGTTATCAGACGTTATCAAGGCAGTTCAGAGCGTTGTCACCGACGACGTTCGTCTGAACGGGTTTGTCACAGTAGCCGACGCGACTAAATGCAAGATGTATATTAAAAACTTTGGCGAATTTTATATTAACCAGATCGAATATGCAAGCACGATCATACTCAGCAGAACGCAAAACCTTTCACAGGAGAAGCTCGAATCATCGCTTGCTCTTATTCGTGAACATAACGGCAAGGCAAGGATCGTCACAACACCTTGGGACGAGATCTCAGGCGAAAACATCCTTACAGCTATCGAGGGGGATAATTCATTTACTGAGGAGCTTCTCAAGGAAGCTGAGGCCTGCCCGACCGGTGAGCATCATCACGACCATGACCACGAGCATGAGCATCATCATGACCACGAGCATGAGCATGAGCATCATCATGACCACGACCACGGTCATCACCACCATGCGGATGAGGTATTCACGAGCTGGGGCAAGGAAACCGCAAAGCACTTTACAAGGGACGAGATCTCTGAAATTCTTAAAGCACTTAACAACACCGAGAAATATGGCATTATCCTCCGCGCTAAGGGTATTTTGCCCTCAGATAACGGCGAATGGATTCATTTTGACTTTGTTCCCGAGGAGTCAAACGTTAGAACAGGCTCGGCCGACTATACGGGACGTCTGTGTGTTATAGGTTCAAAGCTTAACGAGAGCGCGCTTGAGGCTCTCTTTAACTGCTGATTGACTATTCCGAAAGGATTTGATCGAATGACAATACCTGTTTATCTCTTTTTGGGATTTCTTGAGGGCGGCAAGACTCGATTCATACAGGAAACTATGTCCGACAAGCGCTTCCATGACGGAGACAAAACTCTCATCCTCGTCTGTGAGGAGGGCATTGAAGAATTTGACCCGTCTGAATTTTGCGGCGGGAATGTAACCGTTGAAGCAATCGAAAACGAGTCCGAGCTTAACGCGAAGCATCTTGAGGAGCTACGCAAAAAATGCCGCGCGGAACGTGTTCTAGTCGAGTACAACGGAATGTGGCTTTTGCAGTCGCTTATCTCCTCCTTGCCGAAAAACTGGCAGATATATCAGACGATGATGATGCTTGACGCGACGACCTTTGATGTATACAACGCAAATATGCGTCAGCTCATGATAGATAAACTGTCCGCCTCGGAGATGATAGCGATAAATCGCTGTGACAGCGGAATCGACAAGAAAAAGTTTCACGACGCTGTCCGCGCTCTCAACAGACGTGCAAGCATTGTCTTTGAATATAAAGACGGCTCTGTAGAGCCCGACGACATCAAGGATGAGCTGCCGTTTGATTTGAACGCCTCTCTTATCGAGATAAAGGACGAGGACTTCGGGATCTTATATCTCGACGCTATGGACGAGCCTGAGAAATATGACGGCAAAACGATAACATATACAGGACTTGTCGCAAAGTCTCCAAAGCTGCCGAAAAATAACTTCATCGCAGGGCGCTTTTGTATGACGTGCTGCGCCAACGATATAAACTATATAGGCTTTTTATGCAGCAGCGAAAACGATGTCAAGCTGAAAAATAAGGGCTGGTATAAGGTAACAGCTAAGGTAAGCGTTGAGAAAAACCCCGTTTATCAGGGCGTAGGGCCTGTTTTGAATATTCTGTCGGTCATTCCTACACAAAAGCCGAAAGATGAGATCGTATACTTTGTATAAGTATAAATGATATTTTATTGTACAAGGGGTATAAAACATGATATGTGATGATATTCCTCTTTTGCTTTGGTTTCAATGCGGCAATCCTTTCTCGGAGAGTGACGGAATGTTCCGCTACTGCATTTCCCCAAAGGATAACGAGGAAAATGAACGTTCTCTTTTGCTTGAAATATGGAGAGGAAGGCTTTGCAGGGAAAAAAGCGAGATACTTTACAGTGAGGAATTTCCCATGAGCGACGAGGGCATTAAAAGCGCCGTAGAGGTCATTAAAAGAGAGAAGTCAAATATTTAAAACAGCTGAAAGGGGCTGTCGTACTAAGATTTGAGGAGGAAACGCACTAAATATAGTCAAAATTCAGTTTTAGGTCAAGCCTTTTTAAAAGGCTTGTGGTTTCCAACGGCAGAGCCTTTGGTCGCCGCCTGTGGCGGCGATATTTATTTAGTATAGTATTTCAGAAATATAACAAGGGGCATCGCTTAAGTTTATTAAAACTTAATGCGACGACCCTTTTATCAATTTTATCGGGATGATTTTCCACTATAATTTCAAATTTTATTGAAAATCCCCTAAAGGTGTGTTAGTGTAAAATAAATCCGAGAGATTTTATAGAGAAGAAAAAGCGGATCAGGTATGTCGAACAGCTTCGGGCGAAAAAATAAAAAAAGCGCGATGATACACCTTTCGTTGCATAATTTGATACAAATACAAGATAACATAAAGGAAAGGTGATACCCGTGCTAACTATCATAGCAATGACTGAGGTTCAAACGATAGAGAAAATCATAAAAATATTGGACAAAATGGCATATTATACTGATGATCTTATCAAAGCAGAGCCGTGTGAAAGGGTTACAGAGGTGCCATATGCAGAATTAGTTCATAATACATCTATGTATATGAAAGAGACTGTTGATACAGTTGGCAATTGTGTAAGCCGTCATATGGTAAACAACACAGCTTGACACAATCCGTTTTTGAACACAAATTGACAAGATAGAAAAATTGTATTATAATGGTAAGCAGGATAATATGGGAAATATTAAAAATAAAGGCGGTCAAAATTATGGTAAATGCAATGATATTTGCGGGTGGGACCGGTACTCGTATGAAAACCTCAGATATACCGAAGCAGTTTATTGAGGTTGACGGAAAGCCTATTATCATAAGAACTCTTGAGAATTTTTCAACTCACCCGGAGGTTGACGGGATCGTTATATCCTGCCTTGAGGCTTGGATAGAGGAGCTTTGGAATCTCATTGAAAAATGGAAGGTTCGTAAAATCGTCGATATTGTCAAGGGCGGCGCGACCGGTCACGAGTCTATCCATAACGGACTTGTTCGCGTCGAGCAGTTCGCAAAGCCTGAGGATATTGTACTTATATGCGACGGCGTTCGACCTGTTATGAGCGAGGAGCTTATTTCAAATTGTATCAGGATCGCAAGAAAGCATGAAACCGCTGTCCCTGTTACACCGAGCATCGACTCCGTCCTTTGGAGCGATGACGGCGAACACTGCTCTCGTGCACTGCCGAGAGGCTCTATGTATATCACACAGGCCCCGCAGGGCTATACTATGAGGAAGATAATGGGCGCTCACCTTGAAGCCGAGCGCAGAGGTATAGTATCGCCTACCTCGTCAAGCGAACTTCTCATAGAACTGGGTCAGGAGATCCATATATATATAGGTGAGCGTGACAATATAAAGGTCACTACGCCTGAGGATCTTGTCACCTTGCGTTCTCACTATTATTATGACAGATATAAGAGCTTTGCGCGTGAGGAATTGAAGTACGGACTTGAATGATAGATCACTTTAAAATAATGCGTTTCTTTATTATAATCGGAGTATGCTATGTCTAAGGAATATAAATTCAGCATAAATATATATATTGATAATGAATCGCTTCTGGAGACAACAATTTCATCGTTTACTTCGGATAAGGAATTTTTTCGCAGCAGCGTTCAGCTTATTCTTATTGACTCTCTTGTAACGAAAGAGAGTACCGAACTATGTCTGAAATACACCGATGAATTTCCCGAAAATATATATTTTGTAGATTGTCAGGGCAAGGGTATGGCGGAAAGTTTTAACGACGCGCGTGTGATATGCCTCGGCAGCTACCTTTCGTTTATTCGCGCAGGTGACTATTATTCACAAGGCACCTTAAAGGGAATATCAGAGACAACAGCGTTTATGAAAGCGTCGGCAATATGCGTGTCATCCGAAACATCAAGACGCAGGAACGGTGCTGTCCCATATAACTTTGGTGCGATAGAAGGACAGGTCAACCTGAAGGAATACCCCGATAGGGTTGGACTTATTTTCGGAGCTTATTTTTTCAAGCATGATGCTATCACCAAGCTGCGCTTTGCTAAAACCTATGCAAACGATTTTTCTACAGCTTTTATCCTCGATCTACTTTTAAAAACCAAGTTATACCTTTACATACCGCGTTTCACGTTCTCGACAACACATTCAGCAGAAAACGACATCAGGAATCTGAAACAGCAGTATTTTAAATCATATTTTACAGACTTTGTGATACGCTTTATTATGCCTGTTCTGAAAAGCAGAGGAGACTCTCCTATCGTTATGAATATTGTTATGTATCTCATTTATTTGCGGTTTGCCTGCGGCTTAGGCGACAGGTATATGTTTACAATGGGATCAAACAGTGTTAATGACTTTTTTAACCTGATAAGCGAGGCTATGCAGGCAGTTGACGATGCGATCATACTCAATCGAAATATTGCTAAACGTGCGTTTCTTCCGCCGGAGCTTACATTTAAAATGCTCAGGCTTAAGTACCGCAACAAATCTCTCAAGCCGGATATTAACTTTTTTCCTATCGGTGTCATGAGTGAGTATGAGTTCAGGAACTATGCGCTGAAAGCCGTAAAGGTCAAAACAAACGGCTGCTTCACGGCGACTCTCGGTGGAGCGATGATTTCCTCGTCGGATCATATTGATGTCAGAATCATGTCGATAAGCCTTGAGAGGGCGTCACTGCGCTTTATAGGATATGTGACGGATGTTTCGTGCCTTGACAAGATAGACTATGAGCTTTTTGCCGTTGCCAACAGAGAAAAGATCCCGTTTAGGGATTATCAGTTTTATTCACTGAAAACACTTTTTGAGATTCCGTTTGATAAGGGTTATGGCTTTACGTTCTCCGTTCCTCTCGGAAATATTAAGGAAATGACTGTGCTTTCGTTTTTTATAGCACTCGGAGGAATGAGTTACAGACTGAGATTCTCGTTTGGTGCTACGGGAGCGCACCTCACAGAAAAATTCCCGCACAGCTATTTTGTTGTTGACGGCAGGATGGTTACGTTTGACTTAGAAGCGCGCAAAATCACGATTCGACGCGCTGCGGCGTTTATGCGGAGCAAAAATGAAAGACTCTTCCTTTCGGATATAAAGCATGCTGTTCCTATGCAGAAGTATATAAAAATAAAACGTCTGAGAAAAAAGTATCTCTCAACTGTCGATAAATACTCAGGCAGAAAGATATGGCTTATGTGCGACAGTACGAAATCTGCTTCGCATGACGGGTATGACCTGTATAACTATATAAATTCATTACAGGACAAGCGCGGAGTTGAGGCGTTTTATTCTCAGCGGGGAATAAATCCTGACGATGCGTTTATAATGACGGCTATGCAAAGCACAAAGCTTGCGTGCGGCTCCGCCGCACAGAAAATCATAGCCATGAATGCCGATGTCATAGTAGCAAACGGTTATAATGTTTATAAAATCCTCGGCTTTGAGGACGGAGAAGAGATATTTTATCGTGACCTGCTAATGGCGGATATTGTTTCGTTCGGCGGTGGCTTTTCTATGACACGCTCGGCTCAAGTAGAGAATAGATTTTATGATAATACTACTCTTCGATTTTGCGGTTCTCAGTCGGAATACGACAGACTGATCCACCCTATTTACGGCTATGATAAAAAGCATCTTTTTTCGTTCGGCTATCCTCATACCGACAGACTGATGTCGGTTCCGTCACGACAGATACTCGTATGCCCTGCTTTAAGACGCAGCTTTGGAAAGTATTCCCGTATCGGTTATCAAGCTTTTACTACGGAGCCGTTGTATTCCGTATTTAATGCCTTGATAAACGACAAACGCCTTTTGTCTTATCTCGACAGATATTTATGCAATATTGTTCTGATTTTGCCCGAAGAATTTGCAAAAAAGGAATATCTTTGGAACAAGAGCGAAAAGGTCACGGTTTCCTCATTTGAGGAGTTAGGATATAAGGAGACCATTGAAAAATCTGCTATGCTTATAACTGATTACAGTAATATCGCTTTCGATTTCGCTTATATGCACAAGCCGATAATATATTACCAAAATCCTAACGTATCATGCCAGGATAATATATCGACCTTCAGCTACCGTGAACAGGGATTTGGCACGGTAGTCACAGATATAGATACACTTGTCGAGGAAATTCGTAAAGTTATAGAGTCTGATTTTAAAATGTCTTCAGAGTATACTGCACGCAGAGAGGACTTTTTCGCCTTTATTGACAGAAACAGCTGCACGCGTATAGCAAATGCCATATATGACTGTAAATATAACAATAAGCTGCCTGTACCTGATATTGTAGGCGGCTTCGGAGCTGCTGAAACACCTCCTGTCAAAGGCAGTCAGTCCGATACCGTGAGAAAAACTGCGGAGAAGCGTCCCGTGCCAAGGCAGCAGTCGGGCAGAATGTCTGAAGCTGTACAGGCGATGCGTTCGGGAGATCAGATATATTCGTCGGAGAAACGTTCGGCAGAGCAATTACTGCAACAGAATGTACGCTATGCAGAGGCGCCCCAAAAAGCTCGGCCGGCTCATCCTCAGACCTCATCTGCACGAGCAGGCAATGAGGTGAGCTATGCCGAAAAGCGTCCTGCCCGTCAGCAGATACGCCAACAGAATATCAGATATGCGGAATCCCCTAAAAATACCCGTCCGGCTTCACGTCCGACAGTAAAACCGAATCCTAACGGAGGCGCACGCTATGCCGATCAGCGCTCGTCCGATCCGAGAAAAGCTGACTCACATCAGACGCGGAGAACTGATGCGCGTTCAACGAGTCAGCGTGCTGCGGATTTTCGAGATCATGCTCGCAGATCTGTTACGGATCGTTCTGCGCAACGTCAACATCAACAGCGTCCGCGTCAAAATCCGTCGATTCCCCGTCACGCAAGCCGCGACAAGGGTAAGCGCTGAGTTGAGTATCTAACACGAAAGTAAGTCCTCTGTCAGATAACAATGAAAAGGCATATTCTCGGTATTGGCGGTATATGTATGACATTGTATGTCATACGATAGATGGATAAATGTGTCCAAACGGAGGCAGTAAATATTTAATAAGGAGCTTGCTCCGTTATTTCAACGCGGCAAACGCAGCGTAAGCTGCGTGAGTGATCAACAGGAATCCCAATCTGCTGATCACTAAAATATCCCCGCCTCCTAAAAAGCCGGGACATCGTGTATCAAGTTACAGATTTTTGACATAACAAAAAGCCTCCTGTGGCAGAATGAAAGATACTGCCACAGGAGGCGCTTTTTCTATTATCTGTTTTTACCGAATCGCTCCGAATCTTCAGTTGCTTTTATTTTTTGCAAGTAAAATTCAAATCATCAGCAAACTCAGAATCTTCTTATTGAAGAATCATAGTATCTCGGTTTTCTCAGGTTGTCGTTTCTTACGGCAACGGCGGACTTCATTGCGTCGGTCATGCGTCTCTTGGATCTGACCATAGCAGCGACTACAGACGCGCTGAGAACGAGTATCAGACCAAGGAAGATGAACAGCGTATTTCTAACGCTTGTCAGGTTGTTTTCACTTTTCTCCTTTTCTAGGGAAAGTCTCTCGGTCTTAGTGTCGGCAATACCGGACATTACCTTGTCGGCAGCCGTAGCAGTCGATACTATGATACCCTGAGATGTTTCAGACGCCTGTCTTGCGATGCTTTTACCTATACTGTCGAAAACGTTATCGTCGGCAACACCCGTAACTGTAAGGTCATTTCCGTTCTGATAATCTTCGAGGGCGGTTTCCAGCTCAACATCAAAGGTCCCCGTAATTGAGCCCTTGTAATATCCGAGCTTTGTGAGCTTATCCTCAAGAGACTTTACATCGCTTCCGACATAGCCTACCTTTAGATTATCATAATCAGGGGATTTTGCCGCCTTGTCGGAGTACAAGACCTCGAGGTCTGATGCCGAAAGAGAGTCGCTCATCTCAAGACCCGCCTGAGCTTGATATGCGTGTACCGCTTCAAGCGTAGCATCGTCAAAAATACCCGTAGGTTCGTCAGTTGTATATCTCAGTTCACGCAGTCTCTCCTGCATCTTAGTGACCGCAGTGCCGCTCATGCCGTATATGACCGCTCCGGGGTTTGGGTTAGCCGCAGCAAAGCCGCCAAAGAGTACTATTTGCGTCGCGAGGTTTGCTGTGCCGCTTTCCTCAAGACCGTTAGCGGCTTGGAAAAGCTTGACTGCGATAACTGTATTGCCATCAAATGTGCCGTCCTGATATTCACCCTCAGTAAGGTACGAAAGCTCTGCCAGCTTACTTTGAATATCTGAGATACCGCTTTGTTCTTCGTCATAGTCACCCGATTGGTACTCAAGGTACTTTGCGGGAGCTGTCTCGGAGAAGATAGCGTTCCATGTTTCCTCGTCTACATTACCTGTAGCCTCAAGACCAACCTTGCTTTGGAAGTCCGTAACAGCGGCCGTCGTAGCCTCGCCGTAATATCCTGTGATTTCGTATGTGTAATATCCGAGTGCCGAAAGTGTTGTCTGTATATCTGTTATTTTAGTGTCGTCGCCATAATCGGAAGCACCCTCAGTGAGAACCTCAAACTTAGGTTCTTCTTCCTCAGGTTCTGAGCTTTCCTCAGGCTCTGAGCTTTCCTCAGGTTCTGAGCTTTCCTCAGGTTCTGAGCTTTCCTCAGGCTCTGAGCTTTCCTCGGGCTCTGAGCTTTCCTCAGGCTCTGAGCTTTCCTCGGGCTCTGAGCTTTCCTCAGGCTCTGGGCTTTCCTCGGGTTCTGGGCTTTCCTCAGGTTCTGGGCTTTCCTCAGGCTCAGCACTTTCCACCTTAGAGCTTTCTGGTTTGGAGGTTTCAGAGGACTGAGCCTGTGATACACTTGATTGGCTGTAATCCGTTGCCTCATAAGCGCTTGACGGAGGAGCGATATTTGACGCGCCATCCGAACCGAAAGTATATGTTACACCGTCTAAAGTTCTGGTTGTATTTACGACATACTGACCGTTCTCATAATAGAAAGAATCGCCGTTAAAGAGTACCCAGCCCGTCGAGGGATATGAAACACCGGCGACCTTGAACCACTCTACCCAGCTTCTTCCATAGGCACTGTCATAGCATACGCCGGCAGACTCGTTTCTCGCGTCGATAGCCGTGCCGTTGCCGATATAAATTCCGACATGACCCGGCATATGAAGTCCGAGACCATGGATCCTCGGGATACCGTTCGATACATAGCCCCATTCGGGAGATGCGCTCAACAGGTCTGTTCTTATGCCGCCGACACCGTTATAGGTGACAAACAGTCCCGAGCAGTCAACTACGCCATAGCTTGTTCCGCCATATACATATCTCCAATGCTCGTTATAAGCCGTTAGCGCATGAGCCGACAAACCTACGCCGGTGCTTTCAGCGGCAGATGTCGTTGTGGTACCCGTTGTCGCAACGGAAAGAATCAGAGCCGCCGCAATAGCTACAGATGCGAATTTCTTAGTTACTCTTCTTGTGATACTTTTTTTCATCGAAAAACTCCTTTTTAATTAAGTATCTTGCCGAAAAGGCATTTTTCGCGTTCGTCCGCAATCCATTTCCGCGGAACTTAATCAATAAATGCGAAATTTAAATTTGCAATTTTTCAAAAAAACAAATTACAAATTGGTTACATAATATCATCTTCATGGAAAAAAATCAAGCCCTTTTCCTTTAAAATTGTAACCTATTTGTAAATTTATGCAAACTACACAAAATAAATCCAATGATAAACCTTATTTCTAAATTTAAAATCGACCGTTTCTTCACTATAAAGTTTGCAGGTAATCAAAAATTATGATAAAATGTATTAAACCTTATATAATAATGGATTTTTAGGAGTGAGCTTATGAGCAAAAAGAGTATAGCCGTTATCTTCGGCGGAGCCTCGTCGGAGCATAAGGTTTCATGTCTCTCAGCATCTTACATTATAAACTGTATCGACCGAGAAAAATACGATGTTTTGTCGATAGGGATCACAAGGGACGGCAGATGGTTTCTGACAAATGCCGACACGGAAAAAATCGCAAACGGCGAATGGCAAAGCCTCCCCGACAACAGGCAGGCTTTCATATCGCCCGACCCGACGCTCGGAGGACTTGTCGTTTTAAGCGACGGCAAAAGTGATGTCATAAGGCTTGATGTTGTTTTTCCTGTACTTCACGGCAAAAATGGCGAGGACGGAACGGTTCAAGGGCTTCTCGAATTAAGCAGGATCCCCTATGTCGGCTGCGGAGTTGCCGCATCCGCCTGCTGCATGGATAAGGTATTTACAAATATGATACTTCGTGACAGCGGGATCGACGAGGCTGGCTTCACATGGTTCTATACATACGAACTGAATAGCTCACTCGATAAATGCGTCGCTCAGGTCGAGAGTGCTCTTTCATACCCTGTTTTTGTCAAGCCCGCTAACGCAGGCTCCTCCGTCGGCATTAGCAAGGCGGAAAACCGCGAGGGACTGATAAAGGCGTTTAAGGTAGCCTCGAACGAGGACTCAAAGATACTTGTCGAGGAAAATATTATCGGCAAGGAGATCGAATGCGCCGTATTCGGCAACGAGGATATTTTCGTTTCCATTGCGGGCGAGATCGCCCCGTCAAAGGAATTTTACGACTACGAGGCAAAGTATGAAAGCGGCGACAGCGAGCTTTATATTCCCGCAAAGATCAGCGACGAGGTAATGGCAGAGGTTCGTGATACCGCAAAAAAGGCTTACCGTATATTCGGCTGCGCGGGTCTCACGCGAGTTGACTTCTTCGTGACCAACGAGGGCAGAATACTTCTTAACGAGCTCAACACTCTCCCGGGCTTTACCTCTATCAGTATGTACCCCAAACTCATGGCAGCCTGCGGCAAGAACGGCGATAGGCTCATTGACGAGCTTATCGACTTAGCTCTTGAGAAGTAAACGCACCGACAAAGATTTTACCTTTTTAAAGGACGGGAAATACAAATGGCAAAAAAAGCAATAGGCGTCTTTGACTCGGGCTTAGGCGGCCTTACAGCTGTAAGAGAGCTTTTGACGGTACTGCCAAACGAGAATATAGTATATTTCGGAGACACGGGCAGAGTACCGTACGGTAACAGAAGCCGTGAGACAATAAAAAAATATTCTATTCAGGATGCGCGTTTTCTGCTTACCAAAAACGTCAAACTCATAATCGCCGCCTGCGGAACGGCAAGCTCGGTCGCTCCCGAAATAGGCGGCAATATATCCGTTCCCTTTACAGGCGTTGTCGCACCTACAGCAGCCGCCGCAGTCAAAGCGACCAAAAACGGCAAAGTAGGCGTGATAGGAACTACCGCAACTATTAAAACAGGCTCATATAAGCGTGAGATACAAAGGCTCTCACCTGACACAGAGGTCTTTGAGCAGGACTGCCCGCTTTTTGTACCGCTTGTCGAAAATGGATTCATCTCCCCCGACGACGAGATAGTAAAGCTTGTGATAGAAAGATACCTTTCGTCGCTGCGCGAGTCGGGGATAGACACGCTTATACTCGGCTGCACTCACTATCCTATCATCGCGGAGGCGATCTCAGAGGCGCTTCCCGGCGTCAGGCTCATCGACTCGGGCAGGGAAACGGCTATTTATGCGGCGTCTATTCTAAAAGAGCAAAACGCGCTCGCCGCGGACGATACTCCGGGTGAATGTGAATTTTACGTCAGCGACACTACCGAGGGCTTTTCGACGCTTGCGGGGATATTCCTCGGACGGGATATATCAGCCTCGGTAAGCCGTGTAGATATCGAGCGTATATGAGCATACATAATTTTGTCAGATCTTAAGAATTTTAGGATGTGAAGCTGTTTTGGATAATAATTACAACCTGAAAATATCCACAGAGCAGACCGTTGACGGTGATTCAACAAGCATGAGCTTTGAGATGAACGCATCGTATGTCAAAATAAACGGTACACGATATATTTCTTATATAGAAAAAGATGAAGTTCGCAACACAAAGCTGCGCACAACCATAAAAATCAAAGACAATAATACTATAACTATTATAAAGGGCGACAGCGAGGGCATGATCCTTGAGGAAAGCAAGATCCACTCATGCAGATACCCTACTTCCTACGGAATGATTTTGTTTGACGTTCATACCCATAGGATCACAAACGCGCTTGAGGACAACGGCGGCAAGCTGGAGCTTCAATACTCTCTCTGCATCGACGGCAGCGAGCTGAGCCGCAACACTCTCCGCCTTGTTATCACCTCGGAGTGAGCATAATAAATCAAACAGCGGAGCGTTATGCCGCTCTTTTAAATAGACATGATTCAATAATAGGCTTGCCCCGTCACTAAGCGCAGCGTAAGCTGCGTGATCCGCGCAAGTAATACATCACCAGCCGTCTAAGATCCAGGGGCATATTGCCTAAGTTATATCGAAAGGAATGTTAAAAATGAACGATACAGCAGGGAATACAGTAAAGCTGCTGAGAAATGCGATAATTGACGCTATGGGACGCGCTATGGCGGCGGGAGAGCTTCCGCTTGAGCCGACGCCCGACTTCACTATTGAAACACCCGCCGACAGAAGTCACGGCGACCTCGCGTCAAACGTGGCTATGGTTTCGGCGCGCGCGTTTAAGAAAGCCCCCCGCGCAATAGCGGGATCCATCGTAAAATACATTGAGCTTGAGGGGACAAATCTCGACCGCTGTGAAATTGCGGGACCGGGCTTCATGAACTTTTTTTACGGAAAAAGCTTCTATATCGCCGCACTGAGAGAGATCGAGGAGGAGGGCGCGGAATACGGAAAAAGCGACTACGGCAAAGGAAAAAGGATACTCGTCGAATTTGTCTCCGCAAACCCGACAGGTCCCATGCACATAGGCAACGCGCGAGGCGGCGCGCTCGGGGATTCTCTTGCGAGCGTACTCTCTGCAGCGGGCTATGATGTTTCGCGTGAATTTTATGTAAACGACGCGGGCAATCAGATAGAGAAGTTCGCAACATCACTTGAGGTTCGTTATCTGCAATTATATAAGGACGGCGTCGAGCTTCCCGAGGACGCTTATCATGGTCAGGATATAATCGACCACGCAAAAAATTTCGCTGAGATCAACGGCGACAGGTATGTCGAAGCCGACAGCGCGGAACGCAGAAAGGCTCTCGTTGATTATGCTCTCCCGCTCAACATAAAGGGGCTTGAAAATGACCTTTTGAAGTACCGCATCAAGTACGACAGATGGTTCAGAGAAAGCACTCTGCACGAGAGCGGAGCCGTGAAAAAAATCGTTGAGCTTCTGAAGGAAAAGGGACACACATACGAACAGGACGGAGCCGTCTGGTTCAAAGCGACCGAATTCGGCGCCGACAAGGATTTTGTCCTCGTTCGTTCAAACGGCATACCGACGTATGTCGTCCCCGATATAGCATACCACTATGACAAGCTTGTGACACGCGGCTACGATAAGGCTATAGACGTTCTCGGAGCCGACCACCACGGCTATGTGCCCAGGCTCAAAGCGGCGCTTACCGCTCTTGACGTGGACGCATCGAGGCTTGACGCGGTTCTCATGCAGATGGTCCGTCTCGTTCGGAACGGTGAGATCGTAAAGGCATCTAAGAGGAGCGGCAAGGCTATAACCCTTGTAACTCTCTTAGACGAGGTACCGATAGACGCGGCTCGCTTTTTCTTTAATCTGAGAGAGCCTAACAGCCACTTTGACTTCGACCTTGACCTCGCTATCGAGCAGTCCTCGCAGAATCCCGTATACTATGTTCAGTATGCACATGCTAGGATTTGCAATATTATCAAGGGACTTGCGGAAAGCGGAATTAAACCGAGGAAATGTACCGACGAGGAGCTTTCACTGCTCACAGAGCCGGAGGAGATCGAGCTTATCAACAAGCTTGCGTCCCTCACAGACGAGATAGTCGCCTCCGCAAAGGCATATGATCCCGCGAGAATGACACGCTATATTTATGATACGGCGACACTGTTCCATAAATTTTATAACGCCCACCGCGTCAAGGGCGAGGACGAATCACTTATGCAGGCAAGGCTTGCGCTTTGTATGGCGACCAAAACTGTCATAGAAAATGTTCTCTCCATGTTTAAAATAACCGCCCCTGAATCCATGTAATTTTAAATTTTGAGGTAAAAATCATGAAAAATTCTACCTACTTCATGCTTTCGCTTACACTTATAATCATTTCTATTATCGCGCTGGTTATCGCAATTATAAATGACGGTACGGACAACAGCAGCCGCTCTGTAGTGTTTGGCTGTGTTTCATGTGCCTGCGCCGTACCCGCCTTTACCTCGGCGTCGATTTTCCTGAAGCTTGCCGATGAGGACGAGGACACAACAGAGGAAAGCACTGCGGAGGACAGCAATGAGTGAGGCTTGTAAACGGGGCAGATTCATAGTCCTTGAGGGGCTCGACGGCTCCGGCAAGGGAACACAGCTCGCTTTGCTGTCAAAGGCCCTTACGGATATTGGTATTACCGTCCACGAAACAGCCGAGCCAACACAATCCTCTACGGGCGGTCTGATAAGAGACGTCCTCGCGGGACTTCAAAAGCGCACCGCGTACGAGCTTGCGGCGCTCTTCCTTACGGACAGGATATTTCATAATACATCACCTGCCGGCATTAAAAGCCTCCTTGAAAAAGGTGTTACCGTTATCTGTGACAGATACTATTATTCGTCGTTCGCATATCAGGGCGCGGACACCGAGCTTTCGTGGGTCATGGATATGAATCTCAACTGCCCTGAGATCATAAAGCCCGATATATGTATCTTTCTCGACGTTCCCACCGCTCTGTGCGATGAGCGCATAGATCACCGCCAAAGCCGTGAGATCTTTGAAAATGTAAATACAATGAACAAAATACGAGCGCGCTTTTTCGAGGTTTTCGACCTGTTGAGAGAGAGGGAAAATATCGTCGTTATCGATGCATCGAGAGCTATCGAGGAAGTAAGCTATGATGTTGTGAAAAGCGTCCGCAGTCTGTTTGAACAGCAAGAAGGGATCTAATAATGCCCGATAACATCTCTGCTTTACGGACATCAACAAAATATTTGAATGTGCGTTGACAGAAGAATAACTGATCGCGGAGCGTATAAATTGCCTCTGATGTCGCTTTGAAATACTTTTAAATCGTATGGCATCAAGTCTGAGCAAACAGGTCTTTCTCTTATAACTATGCTCCGATATAATTTCATGTTTTTCGCCTGTCTGTCAACTCCGCGCTTGACTATTAAGGAAATTTTATCTATAATTATTTTGAGTTATTTTGATATTTTGCGGAGCTGCATCCGCATTCGGAGGGATAATCATGAAAAAGTATAAGATCGCTGTCCTCAAGGGCGACGGCATCGGCCCTGAGATCGTGAATGAGGCTGTCAAGGTCCTTGATAAGACGGCGGAGAAGTTCGGCTTTGAGGTCGAATACGACGAGGCTCTGCTCGGTGGCTGTGCCATTGACGCGACAGGCGTTCCGCTCCCTGAGGAAACTATCGCCAAGTGTAAGGCTGCGGACTCCGTTCTGCTCGGAGCTGTCGGTGGTCCCAAATGGGATAATCAACCGGGCAATAACCGCCCGGAGGCAGGTCTGCTCGGTATTCGAGGAGCGCTCGGTCTTTTTGCCAACCTCAGACCCGCCGTTATCTTTGAGCCGCTGAAAAGCGCTTCTCCGCTCAAGCCCGAGATCATCGGCGACGCTATGGATATTATGGTAGTCAGAGAGCTTACGGGCGGCATTTACTTCGGCGAAAGAGGCAGGCTTGAGGAAAACGGCATCCCCGCGGCTTACGACACAGAGAAGTATTCCGTTCCCGAAATCGAGAGGATAGGACGCGTAGCCTTTGATATGGCCATGAAGAGAAACAAAAAGCTCACAAGCGTAGACAAGGCTAACGTGCTTGAATCATCAAGACTTTGGAGAGAAACTATGATAAGGCTTTCAAAGGAGTACCCCGAGGTCGAGCTTTCACATTTGTACGTTGACAACTGCGCTATGCAGCTCGTCAGAAATCCGAAGCAGTTTGACGTTATCGTCACATCAAATATTTTCGGCGACATTCTTTCTGATGAGGCTTCCATGATAAGCGGCTCGATAGGTATGCTGTCCTCAGCAAGCCTGAGCGGCGAAAAGAGCGGTCTTTACGAGCCTATTCACGGTTCCGCTCCCGATATAGCGGGACAGGGCATAGCGAACCCGCTCGCGACTATACTGTCGGTCGCCATGATGCTGCGCTACTCTCTTGACGAGCCACAGGCGGCGCAGGCTATCGAAAACGCGGTGGCAGAGGCTCTGAAAACAGTGAGAACTCCGGATATTTATACGGACGGTACAAGAAAGGTGTCAACGAGCGAAATGGGCGATACGGTCGCTTCGCTTATATAGATACCTCTTAATACAGTCTTATGAAAAGGGGAAAGAGTAATGGGAAATATGGAATTTGCCTTAAACCTTTTGTTGGCAGGTGTCGTTATCGTATTCTTTGTACTTATACTTCTTATAATTATTATTATGATATACGGCAAGATAGTTCAAACTGTCCAAAACAGGTCTAAGAATAAAAATACCGAAAAAGCAGTAAAAAAGGCGGAAGAACCAAATACCTTTACTGCTGTTGCTGCTCCGAAAGCCGCTCCCGCGGCAGACGGCACTGTACCGGGTGAAGTGGTCGCCGTTATCGCGGCGGCGGTCTGCTCGCTCTACGGAGACAAGCCTGTTAGAATAAAATCTGTCAAGCGCAGCAGAGGCTCAGGCTCGGCATGGAGAAATGCGGGACTTTTTGAAAACACCAAGCCTTTCTAACATAGAGTCGGTTAGAGATATAATACGATAAATAAGAAAGGATCGATAATTAAATGGATATTTTTAACTCCCTTTGGGAGTCGATTCGCTCGATCATTTTAGAGTCCGGACTTGCAAGCCTGACATGGGAAAATTACGTCATGGTATGTATATCGTTTGTTCTTTTGTTTCTTGCAATAAAGAAGCAGTATGAACCGCTTTTGCTTTTACCGATAGCGTTCGGTATGCTGCTCGTCAATGTCTTTCCTGACATCATGGCAAGCCCTACGACAGAAATGCTCACAGAGGCTCAGGTCCTTCAGCGGAATCTTGACCCATCGTCGTACACGACCACAGCCCTCAACGGCGTGACATATTATAACGTGACAGAAAACGGCGGTCTGTTGTATTATTTGTATCAGGGCGTACACCTCGGTATATTCCCGCCGCTCATCTTCCTCGGTATTGGCGCGATGACTGACTTCGGTCCGCTCATTGCCAATCCTAAGAGCTTCATCCTCGGCGCGGCGGCTCAGGTAGGTATATTCATCACATTTATCGGAGCGACGCTTCTCGGCTTCGCTCCAAACGAGGCGGGCTCTATCGCCATCATCGGCGGCGCGGACGGTCCGACAGCTATCTTCGTCACGTCACTACTGGCGCCTTATTTGCTGGGGCCGATAGCCGTAGCGGCGTATTCGTATATGGCTCTCGTACCCATTATACAGCCGCCTATCATGAAGCTCCTGACAACAAAGAAGGAACGCTCGATCGTTATGAAGCAGCTCCGTCCCGTATCTAAGGTGGAGAAGATCCTTTTCCCGATAATAGTTGTTGTTTTGATCTCGCTGCTTCTGCCTGACGCAGCACCGCTTGTCGGTATGCTCATGCTCGGCAACCTCTTTAGAGAAAGCGGAGTTGTATCGCGTATCAGCAACACGGCTCAAAACGAGCTTATGAATATTGTGACCATATTCCTCGGCGTAACGGTAGGCGCGACTGCCACCGGTACTGTATTCCTCAGTGCTAAGACCCTCGGCATTATATTGCTCGGACTTATCGCGTTCTGCATGGGTACCGCTTGCGGAGTTCTCTTCGGCAAGATCATGTGCGCCGCTACACACGGCAAGGTCAATCCTCTCATAGGCTCGGCGGGCGTCTCCGCAGTTCCTATGGCGGCGAGGATCTCGCAAAAGGTCGGTCAGCAGGAAAATCCCGCTAACTTCCTCCTCATGCACGCCATGGGTCCGAATGTCGCCGGCGTTATCGGCTCGGCGGTCGCGGCAGGCGTCCTTTTAAGTCAAATCGGATAATAAGTCACCCCTAAAATAAATCGACGGTCAGCATCTTTTTGCTGACCGTCATTTTTTATAATGGGTTTGCCGCGTCATGCGGCGCAACGCCCAACCTTAAAGGCAGGAGCTGTATTAAAATTTGTATTCCGCACAGCCGCCAAGCTCCTGCTCTATTCTGAGCAGCCTGTTATACTTCGCGACACGTTCGCTGCGGCACGGCGCTCCCGTCTTTATCTGCCCCGCGTTGACCGCGACAGCAAGATCAGCGATAGTCGAATCCTCTGTTTCGCCCGATCGGTGGGATATGACCGTGGTATATCCCGCGCGCTTCGCCGTATCTATCGCGTCAAGAGTTTCCGAAAGCGTACCTATCTGATTCATTTTTATAAGGATGGAATTTCCCGCCTTAAGGCTTATACCTTGCTTGAGGCGCTCGGTATTTGTAACGAACAGATCATCACCGACAAGCTGCACCCTGCCGCCAAGCTCATTTGTGATGTGCGACCAGCCGTCCCAATCATGCTCGCTGAGGGGATCCTCTATCGAGATAATAGGATAGCGCTCCGAAAGCTCCCCAAAATATTCGGAAATATCCTTATTCGTAAGCGTCGTCCCACGCTTTGGCAGCCTGTAGCTTTCGTCGGAATACCACTCGCTTGCGGCGGCATCGAGCGCTATCTTGACGGTATCTGTTGTATAGCCCGCCTCTGCTATTGCCTCGCATATAAGCTTCAGCGCGTCCTCGTCACTTTCGAGGTCGGGCGCGTATCCGCCCTCATCTCCGACGCCTGTAGAGCCGCCGCGCCCTTTTATGACCCTGCCGAGGGTATGGTATATTTCACAGCATATCCTCAGCGCATGAGAAAAGCAGTCGGCGCCGACAGGCATTATCATAAACTCCTGAATATCAATATTATTCGAGGCATGAGCGCCGCCGTTTAAAATATTCATCATCGGTACGGGCAGAACGGTTCCACCTACACCGCCTATATATCGGTAAAGCGGGACGCAAAGCGAATCCGCCGCCGCCCTTGCCACAGCAATAGAAACGGCAAGTATTGCGTTCGCACCAAGCCTGCTCTTGTTTTCCGTACCGTCCTCCGCATTAAGGACCTTGTCGACAGCCCTCTGGTTGAGCGCGTCCATGCCGACTATTGCCTTAGAAATAAGCGAGTTGATGTTCTCTACAGCCGTGAGGACCCCCTTGCCGCCATATCTCATTTTATCGCCGTCACGCAGCTCATGCGCCTCATAAACTCCCGTCGATGCCCCGCTCGGTACGGCGGCACGTCCGACCGAGCCGTCGATAAGCGTGACTTCAGCCTCTACGGTCGGATTTCCGCGTGAGTCTATGATCTCTCTTCCCTTGACATTTGTAATAGTGATCTCCATATTTTTATTCTCCCTGTTATATTATCGTATACTATATCTTTCTCGTATTTTCACAAACTATTACAAATTTTTTTAATTAAATAAATACGTCAACAGCATCGCTCGGAAGCTCTCTCTTTTGTCGCGCTACGCTCTGCATTTCCTCAAAGGTCCTCACGTCCTCCTCCTCGACCGCTTTTTTAACATTCTCCGGAAGAGAACAGAAATATTCATAGCTTGTCAGGTCACTGTCAAGCAGATCGGTAAGACAAAGATATTCAGCCATGCTTTCACCTCCTGCTTTTATTATTATTAGACCATATGACATTAAACGAGGTAAAGATTTCGTGAAACGGTATGAATATTCCGATGAGCCTCGGTTAAGATAATATCAGGCGGCAAAAGCTGACCGACAAAATCGGTACGGGCAGTCGCTCCAAAAATATTTTGAGGTGAATTATGATGGATCTTAACAGCAATGCTAACAAAAGTATTCAATGTACGGTAACACAGTGTTCAAACCATTGCGACACGTGCAACTACTGCTCGCTGGACACCATTCAGGTCGGCACACACGAAAGCAACCCAACTGTTAAACAATGCACGGATTGTCTTTCGTTCAGCCCGAAAAGCGGCTGCTGCTGATTTTGACAACTAAAAAATGTTAAAAAGGGGATATATTATAATACCGTTTTGGTATTATGATATATCCCTTTGGCATTCATACTTCCGCAGCATAATTTAGAAAAAATCAAGCTGAATGATCATACTGTAAAAGTATCAGCGGTTTCATTATAATTTTTTACATTTCAATGACGCCCATATCCGTTATCCTTATTTCCGGTATAACGGGCAGAGCCATGAACGAAAGCGTGATAAACGGGTCGATGTTCGGGTTGACGCCGAGGGAACGAGCCGATCGTATAGTTTTTTCAAGTTCCGGTATAAACTCGTCCGCAGACAGCGTACTCATCAGCCCGCCAAATGAAAGTGACAACGAGCCGAGTATTTTCCCGCCGCTGACTACGGAATATCCGCCCCTTATACGCTTCAATTCCTCGACCGCCGCAAGCATATCATCGTCATTACTTCCGACAACTATTATATTGTGTGAATCATGGGCGACAGTAGTCGCGACAGCTCCGTTCTGCAGTCCGTATCCCCTTATCAGACCGACGCCGATATTCCCCGTCGCGTGGTGGCGCTCAATGACGGCTATTTTCAGAAGCTCGCCGCTCTTCAGGGCGTTTTCGGCTTCATCACGCGAATATTCAAGACGCTTTGTTATTATCTGCCTGTCTACTATTCCAATTACCGAATATTTATCTCTCGGCTCAAGCGCGAAGCTCGAAGCATCCATCGGAGCATAATTAACTGAATTTAACAGATATTCGGAGCAATCGGCTGTTTTATCGAAGTCAAGCTCTCCAAACTCTGTTCCGTCCTTATATACGGCGGAAATACTTACATCGTTCAGGTCGTCAAGGATCACAAGGTCGGCTTTATATGACGGGGCGATACCTCCTATATGCCTGAGGCCGTAAATACGCGCCGCGTTTATCGTTGCCATCTGATACGCCTTTACAGGTGAAAGTCCGAGCGCGATAGCCTTTTGTATATTGCATCTGACGGTACCCTCGGCGCATACATCGCTAAGGTGCTTATCATCGGTACAAAATGCAATATTATGTGTATCAATGTCATTTTCGACAACACCTCGTATAACAGCATCGAGATTTTTTGATGCGGAGCCTTCACGAACAAGAACGGCTATACCTGCTCTCAGCTTTTCAAGCGCCTCGTCAAACGATACCGCCTCATGATCCGTCATGATACCTGCCGCCGCGTATGCCGACAGCTCATGACCCGAAAGCAAAGGTGCGTGACCATCAATTATTTTTCCGTAAAACGCGGACAGCTTGTCCATAACTCCATCGGAGCACCCGAGTACGCCGGGAACGTTCATCATCTCGCCTAAGCCTAATACCCTGCGGTTATCCTTCAGCTTTACAAGGTCGTCGGCGTCAAGTACCGCTCCCGCGTTCTCGAAAGGTGTTGACGGAACACAAGACGGCAGCATGACGAAGTAATTTATCGGCAAAGCTTCCGTCATGCCCAGTATACACTCGACAGCGGGCAGACCGCCGACGTTAGCTATCTCATGAGGGTCTGTTATCAGTGTCGTTACTCCGTGACGGATCTCCTCCCGTGAGTAGACCGCCGGAAGCACCATTGATGACTCGACATGAACATGGGCGTTGACAAAGCCCGGAGAAACATATCTCCCATCAAGCTCGACGATCCTTATATCTCCGTCGGACGGAAAAATGTCGGAATAGTTCCCCACGGCCGCTATATATCCGTCCCTTATCAGTATATCTCCGTCTGTTATTTTTCCTGAGAAAACATCAACTATTTTCCCGCCGCGCAGTATAAGGTCAGGAGCTTCCTCACCTCGCGCGGTATTTATAAGTCCCTTTTGTACTGAAAGATACGATTTCCCGATCATGGCATCGTTCACCTTCCCTTTTGTATATAAAATTCCATTGTAATTATACCATTTTGTATACATTTGCACAAGTCTAATATTTTTATTGATCATGACGGATATAACGGTATTATTTTAAAAATTTTTATTATAAATATGCAGACGAGGCACGCGCCGATCATTTTATATACAAAAATTATAAATCTCCCTTGAAATTTGCTGTGGATATGATACAATTATTTTGGCATATTCTGATATATCCATTATAATCACACTTTCTTTACACTTGCAGGAGGAACAGCTTTGGCAAAATTCAGAAAAATTTTATCAGCGGTACTATCCGCATCTATTATTATGGGAGGTATGACAATGGCAATGAGCGAAACAGCATTTGCAGCAGAAAAAAAGTACGCGCACGAGCTTGACAAGCAGGCATACTCCGGCGGCGACCTTGGAGCTAACTACACTAAGGAAAAAACTACCTTTAAGGTCTGGGCGCCAAGCGCGGAAAAGGTCTATCTGAAGCGCTACACCACCGGCAGTGACATAGAGCAGGGTGCGAGAGTTATATCCACACTCAAAATGCTCAAGGGTGACAACGGCATATGGTACTATACGGTTTTCGGAGACATAAAGAATACTTATTACACCTATATAGTCAAGACCGACGGCAAGGAACAAGAAACGTGTGACATCTACGCTAAGGCTGTCGGTGTGAACGGCAACCGCGCGATGGTCGTTGATCTCGACTCTACCGACCCCGACGGTTGGAGCAAGGATAAGCATATCTTGTATGACAATCCCACCGACGCTGTCGTCTGGGAGGTCCATGTGCGCGACTTCTCTATAAGCCCCGACTCGGGCGTGACAGACGCGAACAGGGGCAAATATCTCGCCTTTACCGAGAGCGGCACGACCGTCAACGGCAATGGCGTCATATCGACGGGTATAGACTACCTCAAAAAGCTCGGTGTGACTCATGTACAGCTCATGCCTGTCTTTGACTATGCGTCCGTTGACGAAACTCAGGACGGACAGTTCAACTGGGGTTATGACCCGAAAAACTATAATGTGCCTGAGGGCTCATATTCCTCAGACCCGTATGACGGCAACGTCAGGATCAACGAGTTCAAGCAGATGGTAAAGTCGCTGCACGACGCGGGCATAGGCGTTATCATGGACGTTGTATATAACCATACTTATGATGCGAAAAACGACTGGTTCGAAAAGACAGTACCCGGCTATTATTACCGTATGAACAAGGACGGGACCTACAGCGACGCCTCCGCCTGCGGCAATGAGACCGCGAGCGAGCACCTCATGTTCAGAAAATACATGATAGACTCCATTCTCTACTGGATACAGGAATATCACATCGACGGCTTCCGCTTTGACCTCATGGGCGTGCACGACGTCACGACGATGAACGAGATCCGCAAGGCTGTTGACAAGCTCGACGGCGGCAAGAAGATAATCCTCTACGGAGAGCCATGGACGGGCGGCACTCTCGGAACAAGTGAACCAACAGCCGTACAGGCGAATGTAGATCAGCTTGACGACCGCATAGGCGCGTTCAACGACAAGATCCGCGACGCCGTAAAGGGCAACGTCTTTCTCGACAAGGACAGCGGCTTCATTCAGGGGGGAACGACCGACAGCGACGTCATCGCCGGCATTCAGGCAAACAACAGGAAAACCACCCCGGGAGGCTGGTCAAAGCGTCCGTCACAGTGCGTGACGTATATTTCAGCCCATGATAACCTGACGCTTTATGATAAGCTTGTCGCCACATCAAAGACCGACCAGAACTATACCGAGCGCGACGACGCTCTTGTAGACATGAACAAGCTCGCTGCCGCGATATTTATAACATCGCAGGGAATTTCGTTTATGCAGGCGGGCGAGGAGTTTGCCCGCACAAAGCAGGGGGACGAAAACAGCTTCAAGTCATCTACAAGCATAAATATGCTTGACTGGTCAAGCGTTCAGAAATATCGCGATTTAGTTTCGTACTACGGCGGCTTAATAGAAATCAAGAAGGCGTTCTCACCCTTCAGGGATCCGTCGTGCGACGCTTCAAAACGTATGGTGTTCTCAGAAAGCGACAGCGACGGAGTTATCGCCTACACCCTCACCAACAAGGAAAAAAATCTTAAAAATGAATGGTCGCAGGTCGCTGTTATCTTCAATTCGACCGACGAGGAGCAGGAGGTAACGCTGAAGGCGGCTGACGGCAAAAAGCTTCCCTCTGAGTGGGTCATAATTGCCAACAAAACAGCTGCGGGCGTCACAAGTCTCGGCACAGTCAAGGGCGGCAAGGTAAAGGTTGACGCAGGCTCGGCTCTCATACTCGTTGAAAAGAACAGCTTTGATAAAATCAAGCTTGAAAGCGACAAATGCAAGCTCACTATCGAACACAAGGACAAGGCGACCGACGAAGTCATATCATCACAGGTTATTACAGGCTGCAAGGGAGACAAGTATATAACCTCACAAGACGAGTCCCTCAACCTACAATACGACTTTGACAGTGTTGTCGGAGATGAGAGTGGCGCTTTTGCGAAAAAGGAGCAGACTGTAACGTATTATTACAACAGGTTCAATGGGAATATCGGAAAGGTCACTGTCAAATATCTCCGTGAAGGCGACGAAACATTCGGTGTATCGGAGCAGGAGATAACCTCCTCAGTCACTATTGAGGGGCGTGAGGGCAGTATCTACTCAACTCTCGTTAAAACGATAGACGGCTTTGAGCTTGATGTCGAGAAGCTGCCCGACAACAGTGCGGGAACATTCATAAACGGTGAGATCGAGGTTTTGTACTACTATAAAACCAAAGCCTCTGACCCTCTCGTTATCAACTATTACAATAAAAACGGCTGGGAAAAGGTCGGCGCGTATGTTTTCACGCTCGACAGCGACGGCAACCGCAAGGCAATCTCAAAGGACCGCCCCGGAACAGAAATGAAAAAAGGTTCGGAGGACGGATGGTACACATTAACTCTAAAGGATGTGACATCCGCATACTGCATTTTTACAAACATGAAGGATTCCGAAAAGGGTATTAAGACCGATTCCGGCACGAGCTCAAACGGATATTCCGTTAGAGGAACGTGTTGGGTAGAGAACGAATCGACGACATACTCGGGAAAGGTCGTAGCGGTTTACCTTTGCAACGGAAAGCTCCTCGAAAAAAACACTCAGGTTGGCAAGGCTGACGGAACAACAACCTATAATACCGAAGCCAAAACATATGAGGACTATGAGCTTATCGAATCTCCCGCAAACGCGAAAGGCGTTTTTACGGAAAACGACATTTATGTTATATACAACTATTCGGAGAAGTACAAGATTCCCGACTTTGCTATGCCGGTAATTATTGTAATATCCTCTGTGGCGCTCATCTCGTTTGCTGGCGCGGCAATCACTCTATTTGCCACCAGAAAGCGTCGAGCAAAGCGCAAAATTTAGCAAAGTGTCTCCGCACGCAAGCCGCGTAGTCGCTGCGCTCGACGTCAGCAGTTGTCTCCCGTATCTCTGCGGCAGGGCATAAAATTACCGATGAACCGCCGTATACAAAAGACTTCCTATGCGATACATACACCACCTATCAAAAAACGTCCTCGCGAACATGGTGCGGGGGCGTTTTTCGTTGTGCGTCGAAAAAATCACGACACTGATCGGGGCTATCAGTGTACCGTACATTAAACCGCTTGCCAACGCAGACGCCGGCTCCCCGCCGACATCGAGCGCAGCGACTATGCGGCTCGACCGCAAGGGTCTTCTGATGCGACTTGCCTGATGGTGCTACCCGCCCGTATAATAAAAAAAAGGGGATATGTTTGTATTATTTATGGATTTAGACAATTTACAATTTTGTAAGTTTGTGTCATAATAGAGTAGGTATGATTTAAATAAGAAAATGTTACTTGCATACGACATCGGCTTTTAAAGCCGTGCGGTAAAATTGCGTAAGCGGGTCGTTTAGGAGAGGTATCATGGACGTATTGTCGATTTTCACTTTACTCGGCGGTTTGGCGTTTTTTCTTTTCGGCATGAACTTTATGGGCGATAACCTTCAAAAGCTATCGGGCGGCAAGCTCGAACGTATTCTCGAAAAGCTCTCGAACAACACCATTAAGGGTGTTCTCCTCGGAGCGGGAGTGACCTGTATCATACAATCCTCATCGGCTACGACCGTCATGGTCGTGGGATTTGTCAACTCAGGTATAATGAAGCTCCCTCAGGCTATCGGAATCATAATGGGCGCGAACATCGGTACGACGATCACCTCATGGATACTCAGCCTTACAGGAATCGAGGGAAACAGCCTGTGGTTAAGACTGCTGAAGCCCGAGACCTTTTCTCCGGTAATAGCTGTGATAGGCATTATCCTGATAATGGTGTGCAAGGAAGGCAAAAAAAGAGATATAGGAAATATTTTTCTCGGGTTCTCTATACTAATGTTTGGAATGGAAACCATGAGCGGCTCCGTCGCACCTCTCGCGGAAATTCCCGAGTTCACAAGCTTCCTCACAATGTTCGAGAACCCGTTATTCGGAGTTATCGCCGGAGCGCTGCTGACGGCGATCATACAGAGCTCCTCAGCGTCCGTCGGTATTTTGCAGGCGCTTTCAAAAACGGGAGCTATAACTTTCGGAGCGGCAATTCCTATTATAATGGGACAGAACATCGGAACGTGCGCGACAGCGCTTATCTCCTGCATAGGTGCAAGCAAAAACGCAAAGCGCACAGCCCTTGTACACCTTTACTTTAATGTGATAGGCTCACTGACATGGCTTACTGTTTTCTATGTATGTGACGCATTTATCCACTTCAATTTTACCAATCTGAATGTCAACCCTGCGGATATTGCGCTCATACACTCCGTTTTCAACGTTCTTTCTACATCTCTCCTGCTGCCATTCTCAAAGCAGCTCGGCAAACTCGCAACACTTACAATACGCGACAAGGACGCCGAGGAGGATATGCCCTTTATTGACGAGCGTTTCCTCAATACACCGTCCTTCGCCGTGGAGCAGTGCAAAAATATGACAAATAAAATGGCTGAGCTTTCCAAAAACAATCTGTTCCTTGCAATGTCGCAGATATGCAATTACTCACAAAAGGATGACACGGAAATCACAGAAAATGAGAGCAAAATAGATATGTACGAGGACGTCCTCGGTACATACCTCGTAAAGCTGAGCAGCAAGAGCCTTTCCATAAAGGACAGCAACGAAATATCCAAGATTCTTCATGCGATCGGCGATATAGAAAGAATCGGCGACCATGCCGTCAACATCCTCGACGTAGCCAAGGAAATGGACGAGAAAAAAGTATCGTTCTCAGAAAAGGCTCAAGAGGAAATCAATGTAATGTCTGACGCAGTCAGGGAAATAGTAACGACAACAATGGATTCATTTGAAAATTCCGACGTTGCAAACGCACATAAGGTCGAACCTCTTGAACAGGTAATAGACGAACTGAAGGTAGAGCTCAAGGCTCGTCACATAAAACGTCTGCGTGACGGCAGATGCACTATCGAGCTTGGATTTATACTTCAGGACTTGATAACGAATTACGAGAGGATCTCCGACCACTGCTCAAATATAGCCGTGTGTGTCATTGAAATCGATAAGAAATCATTTGATACTCACGAATACCTCAATGAAATACGAACAGGCGGAAATACAGAGTTCATCAAGGACTTCAAGGATTACAAAAAGCGCTATAAACTGCCTACTTAACAGGTTTAAAGCAGCACGTTCATCGCACAGCATAAATCGTCGCATTACCTGAATACGTAGTATAATAATAGCATATTCTATACTTATGATTGCTTACTAATAACCATTAACCATAATGTGTTCCTTTTTTAAAAATACAAAAGTCATTGACAAAAAGATAGTGAAATGATAGAATATGTGACAGTGACTAATATAATTGGTGCATCACAAATTTTCGTTTTTCGTTTAAGGATAATTTCTTTGCGCTCGAATAGGTTTTTGTGAATTGATTTATAATTTTCATCATAGAAGTGGAGAATTGTTATGGATAACACAAACAAACAAATTAAAATATCTGTTCTGATTCCTGTTTACAATGCGGAGAGTTATCTGCGCAAATGTTTAGACAGTGTTATTGCACAAACATACAGGGACATTGAGATTGTCTGCATCAATGACGGTAGTACGGATAATTCTATGGAAATACTGAAGGAATACGAAAGCAAGGATGAGCGTATCAGAGTGGTCGATAAGCCCCATTCAGGATATGGCGATTCTATGAACGCCGGATTAAAAGCTGCAACAGGTTTATATATTGGAATTGTGGAAAGTGACGATTTTATTAACAACCAAATGTATGAAAAGTTGTATGCACTTACACAAAATGGCACGGTGGATGTAGTCAAGGCGAATTTTTTTAACTATTATGAGGACGGTATGACAACTCCCAAAATAGAAGTTGACCATAACCGTATCAATATTCCCGATACGAACAAGCCATTTGTCTTAAAAACAAATGGACAATTTATATTAGGGCATCCTTCCGTCTGGAGTGCAATTTACCGCAGAGAATTTCTTATGGAAAACAATGTTCACTTCATTGCAGCAAAAGGAAAGGGTATGGTAGACGATCCTTTTTATTATGAAACTCTCTGTGCCGCCAAGAGCATTATGTGGCTGAATGAGCCGCTGTACTACAACCGTAAGAAAAATCCTAATTCGTCAGAAAATTTGCAAAAAGATGTGGTTCTGCCTTTAGTCAGAATGCAGGATAACTTTGATGTAATAGAGAGATATCATGTTACGGATGTTGATACATTAAAATGTGTATACGCAAGGGCAATGATGTATTACACCGATGCATTGAACGCTTCAAATTATGAAGCGAACGAGGAAGAGATCAATCATCAGGCCGCCCTTCTCATGAAGCGTTTTGATGAAAATATATTCTTAAATAACTCCAGTGTAGCGGATCAACAAAAATATTATTCGGTACTTTCCCCATTAAGTACCGTGAAATCTAAATGCCCCAAAATTCTTATATATAACTGGCTTCCATTTGATAACCAATGGGGTTGGGGCGGAGGCGTTACGGTTTATTGCAAAAATTTAATCGAGGAAATACTGAAAACAAATCCCGAAATAAATATTTATTTTCTCTCCAGCGGTTTTGCTTATATGGCAACAGAATTGAGAACCTTCTACAGAAAGATTGGCAACATTTTCGGCGATAGAGTTCACCAGTATGAAATCGTTAATTCGCCCATACCGGCAGAACAGAGATATATGTATGTTAATCCTCTGGTGGCACTTGAAAATGAGAGTCTGAAAGAAGTTTTCACTGACTTTCTTGAAAAATACGGTCCTTTCGATGCTATCCATTTTAACAATATTGAAGGACTCTCACTTGATATACTTGACTTGAAGAAACAGTTTCCTCAAACAAGGTTTATATTTTCAATTCACAACTATGTTACGCTATGCGTAAACGGAAGCTACTATATGCGCCATAAGCACTGCAATTGCGATCCTTCTCATACCGGTGAGGATTGCTTTAAGTGTACAAGGGCAGATATACGACACAGCATTGCTGTTTCCACATACGACAGAGGAAAATACGGACAAGACCTCGACAAGTGCTATTCACAACATAAGTGGATAAATAATTTCGAGTTCCAGAGACTTGATGAGGATGTTTCGCCCGATAGGATACTTGAATTTGCAAAAACAGCAACAGAAAAATTAAACGAGAACTGCGATTCGATTCTTGCGGTTTCAAAACGTGTATACGAAGTTGCAGAGGCAAACGGCTTTGACACTTCTAAAATGACGGTCTCATATATTGGAACAAAGGTCGCGGAGCATCAGCTTGGTCATGCGGCGTATAAAGTCGGAGAAAGGTTAAAAATTGTTTTTCTCGGCAATGACATTGACTTTGAAGAAAAAGGGTATCCTTTCTTACTTGAAACACTGCACCAATTAGAAACGAAATATGCGTCAAAAATCGATCTCGTTCTCACTGTCAAGCAAAAGGAGCATGCCGAGATCTACTCTATGCTCAGACATTTTAACTCTCTCAAAGTCATAAATGGTTATACTCACGACGATCTTCCCAATATTTTTGACGGGTGTAATTTAAGCATCGTTCCCGTACTCTGGGAGGATAACCTTCCTCAGATTGCCATTGAGTCTGCAGCATATGGAGTTCCCGTTCTCACAAGCTCGGCAGGAGGCGCATCTGAATTATGCGACAGTGAGTTATTTCGGTTTGAGAGTGGTAATTCCGAGGATATGCTTGCAAAAATAAAACATTTTGTTGATAACCCTGATGATCTTCAGGAATACTGGGAGCATCACCATGGGCTTGTTACGATGAAACAGCACTGGACTGAGCTGCTAAAAATATATGGTCTTGTCACGTGCGATACTAACACACCTATCATTAGCATGAATATCGAGGAATTCCGCGATCTGCTAAATGAGAACTCATTCCTTAACAGCACTTTAAAAAAATTATCCTCTCAGAGTACTTTTGATGAACTACGATTTCAGGTTAATTCACTGCAGGCTGAACTGGAAAAAGAGAAAAGGAAGAAAGAAATTATGAAGCAGGAAGCAAAAGTAATTTTTCAGACAGACGCAGACAGCTCCCGCGGAGAAGTCGGCACAGAACTCATTATGATCGAGCTTGAAAACTTTCAGTTTAGCGATTTTTATGCGGAGATCAAGTTTGTAAATATCTCGAATATTGCACCGTCATATTCAGATGTTCTGAAAATATCCGGCACACTGCTTGGTGACAAGTCGGAAAAAAGAGAGTTCAAGCTGCATCAGTTTGAATGGACTGACGGTACGACCCCGCTCAACAATCAGATATGTGTATATTTAAAGGGAAAGAACAAGGTGATTTTCTGGGGCAGACATAACGGCATTTACAGCGGTTATCTGTGCAAGCCTGAAATTCTGACAAGTAGAGCATCGCATGATTCCGCCAAGCTCGAGATCATTACTAAAGGATTTCTGTGTGATTATACTGCAAGACCGTTTGACGCTATTTATGCATCATCATCTGAGGAACATCACAGTCAGGCATAAAACCGAAACCGGATACAATTAAATTCTTATTAGCCATTTGCTATTTTTCCACTGTCAGCTTATCTATAATTGAGCATGGCATAAGATTTTCATTTTGGTATCTTTAAAATCACCCCAAAACCTATAAAGTATAAAAGAGGTAATGAAGATGATTGCTTATTTTGCACCATTGACAACGGCATTTATGCAGGCAGTTGCACACAAACTCATGTATCACCATGATGATCATTGTGTTTTGTTTATCCATGGTCCTGTGTACAAATCAAAAAATTTATTCTTTTTGAAGGATAAATTAAAGGAAAATGGAATTTTTGATGATGTTATCGCTGAAAGTTTAATATGTGACAGATCAATACCGGAAGGACTTCCGAATGATACGGTGGAAAAAAAGATTGTGGATCACTTTGATGCTATATTCGACAGAATAGACTATTCAGTGGACGATTTTTCTGAAATATTTGCACTTAATGACAATCACGATGCCGACTTTGCAGTATATTTGAATATCAATAAGATCAGGTATACATGGGTTCAAATAGTAAGAAATGTGACAGTGCGTACTCACCCGGTTCTCAACAGAGGATATTTTAATGTATTAGAAAAATATAAAGCGACATCTCCTTTTGCCGAATATGCCGATCCTTGTTTCAGAAGCGATTCTGTTATACCAGCTACTTTTGCTGATAAAGAATATACAACTTGGGATTGTATTGGAGCGATAAGCAATATTTCTGATGAGGACATGAATAAATTGTATAAGTGCTTTGGACTTGATGACTTTAACTGGGACTTCATCAAGGACAAGGTAAGCACATTGATCATACAAAATAGCTATGGCCTGTTAAGCGAGCAATCCTGTCGAGATAGAAACAAAAAGAAAGCAACTGCCATGTTGGGATATTATGATTATAGTTGGACAGAGATATTTTCCGCAATGGATAAGCTTTCAATTGATTTCTTTGTTCCTGATACTGAATGCGTATATCTTAAAGCTCATATTAACGAAAAGTTAAATCAGCAAATGATCACGGATGCTTATGGCAATGATACAATTCTCCTGCCAAATGTGCACTTTCAGATTTTAGGGAAGTATTTAGCAGAACATAACATTAAATTTACTAATGTGTTGTCAACCTGTTCTACATCTCTTGATGGAGTAACAAAAGCTTTTTTTGAAAATGAATATGCCTTTGGTATAAATTTTGCGCGTACATGGTGGTTTTACAGCAGTCTGTATGCAGTTGTCCTTTTTGCAAAGTTCAGCGGTTATCAATCAATTTCTTCTACTCCACAAATCCTCGAGCAGATTCAGAAATTAGCTGACACAATGGGATATACCGTAAAATTAACTAAGCTTGATAAAAATAAAATCGCAAAAATAAAAAATACACTTTTTATATTTGATCTATCAAAAGATCCTATTAGCGATTTAAATTTCGGAAGCATTGACAAAAGTAATATATTTGCTTTCCTTAATGAAGAGCTAAGCGATGGCTATCTAATGCAGGTATGCAAGAAATTTCTTACACCATTATGTATTAAGAAGGATAAACTTAGTGAACAGTCGTGTGACGTTTTGTTAAGAAATGAAACCGTGTGGATTTATTCTACAAATTCGGATATAAGAAGGAAGGCACGTTCTTTTAAATTTCAACGAACACTTAAATTCCTTGGTGTATGTATTCACACAGATGGTATTTCCTATCCTGATTTACTGGATTTCATTAGTATTAACACAAAACTGCAAAAATTAACAATGGAAACCGAGCACTTAAAACGGTATATACAAAGTCCGGATACGTTGATTTCGGAATTAAAAAGAACAAATGACATCAATGCGTACCTCGATATTCTCAATATACTGAAAGATAAATATATGATCATACTGGCAGTCAGAGACACTCCCGGCAATAACCTGAGCCAGGAAGTAATTGACAAAATACATGAGTTTGGATTTACTGACTTTTCAAGTGCATTATGGCAAATGTATGTTGGAATGGTTGGAAAAGGTAATGTTATTTGCAATGCAAAGGCAAAGGCATCGGGAGATCCGATAGGATTCACGGGCTTTGATGTAAATACAGGAACAAGATTCGTGTTGAGAAGTCAGGCTTGGCAAAAAGGTGATAAAGCTGAAATAATTATAGGTGGCAAGAATTACGCTGCGAATATCCGAGGCCTCAATCTGGTTGTATACGATTCGGATAATCAGAAGGTTATTGATTCTGTTGGGTTTGATAATCACGAAACAGAAAGCAGATTTATCAGAAAAGACTTGTCCAACTGATTATTGAGACTAATGTTGCTTGTTTTCTGATACGCAAGCTCTTGTAGGTAATACATTCTTCTCCGACAGACCATAACAACAAATATAAGCGGCGGAAAGTTCAATGTTTCGGGAACTTTCCGCCGCTTTATTATGTCAAGATTTCTATACAATAAAAAGCATCGCAAACATTAACTGTTTAATCGCTGTGAAATTCATGATCCAAAGCTATTTGCCCATGATGCTCTTGAATCTGTCCGCAAGGGTCGCGGCATCAAGACCGTATTCGGCGATCAATTTGACCGCGGGACCCGAGTGACCATAGCTGTCGTTTATACCGATCCTCGTTACAGGAACGGGGCATTCCTCACAAACGACAGAAGCAACAGCTTCGCCAAGACCACCTATAATGTTATGCTCCTCGACTGTGATGATCCTGCCTGTTTCCTTGGCCGCCTTAACGATAATATCTCTGTCTATCGGCTTTATGGTGTGCATATTGACAAGTCTGACATTGATGCCCTCAGCCTCAAGAGCCTTGATCGCCTTAAGAGATTCATAAACAACAAGGCCGGTTGCTATGACAGTGGCATCGCTGCCCTCATGGAGAGTGATGCCCTTGCCTATTTCAAATTTATAGCTGTCAGGGTCGTTAAAGCTGTCTATTGCAAGTCTGCCGAGCCTTATATATACAGGGCCTTTATATTCGTATGCCGCCTTTGTCGCTGCAAGCATTTCGTAATGGTCGGCAGGATTAAGAATAACCATACCGGGAATAGTTCTCATAAGAGCTATATCCTCAAGACACTGGTGTGTTGCGCCGTCCTCACCCACGGAGATACCCGCGTGCGAGCCTGCAATTTTTACGTTCAAAGCGGGGTATGCGACTGTATTTCTGATCTGCTCATATGCGCGTCCCGTCGAAAACATGGCAAACGATGCCGCAAAAGGCACCTTACCCGCGGCGGCCAGACCTGCAGCAACGCCTATCATATTACACTCCGCGATACCGCAGTTGATAAAGCGCTCGGGGTATTCCCTCGCGAAAATATCTGTTTTAGTCGCGGCGGAAAGATCCGCATCAAGAACGACTATATCATTGTGTGTTTTTGCAAGCTCGCAAAGAGCCTTTCCGAAGCTCTCTCGTGTTGCTATTTTTACGCTCTCTGCCATTTTATGACCATTCCTTTCAAATATCAAAAGAAGCAAAAATTATATTTCCGCGAGATCAGCTTCTAAAGCTTTCTGCTGTTCCTTCAACTCATTCATAGCAAGCTCATACTGTTCAGCGTTCGGAGCTTTGCCGTGCCAGCCTACCTGATCCTCCATGTAGGAAACGCCTTTGCCCTTTACTGTCGTCGCGATTATGACAGTAGGCTTGTCCTTGACTGTCCTTGCCTTTTGGAATGCCTCGTCGATTTGGTCAAAGCAATGACCGTTTATTTTGATGACCTCAAAACCGAAACTCTCGAACTTCTCATCGAGCGGTTCAAGACCCGCGACGTCGCTTACTCTGCCGTCTATTTGCAAGCCGTTGCAGTCAACGATATAGCAGAGGTTGTCGAGCTTATGATGAGCCGAAAACATAGCAGACTCCCAAACCTGACCCTCCTCGCACTCGCCGTCACCGAGCATGACATATACACGATAGGAGGCATTGTCGAGCTTGGCTGCCATTGCCATTCCGCAGGCTGCTGAAACACCCTGACCTAAAGAGCCGGAACTCATATCAATGCCGGGAGTACCCTTCATATCAGGATGACCCTGAAGCATTGCGCCTATATGACGGAGAGATTTAAGCTCATCTTCCGGGAAAAAGCCCTTCAGAGCAAGCACGCCATAAAGTCCCGGGCAGCAATGTCCCTTAGAGAGAACGAATCTGTCCCTTTCCGACCATTTGGGATTATGCGGGTCAACGTTAAGCTCCTTAAAATAGAGATATGTAAAGATGTCGGCTGCAGAAAGCGAACCACCGGGATGTCCGGACTTTGCGCTGTAAACACCCTCTATTATAAGCTGTCTTACCTTATTAGCAGTGATCTTTAAGGCTGCCTTTTCTCTTTTGTCCATTTATCATATTCCTCCCATATAGTGAACAAGACACATATCAAATTCCCTGTTTCAAAAGCTTTTTCAGAATTTTATCTGTTGCTTTTTGGAGCGATTCGTCTGCCTGACTGTCCGTTTCCGTTATACGGACGCGTAGATTCGTTAAACTCTGCCAAAAACAAGCCTAAATCCTCCATATCGTGTTCGCTATTTTTCTCACGTTTTGGGGGGCGTCTCGCACTTTTTGCGGTCATAGCGTCAACCAATCTCTTGCGGCGCACCATCATAAACACGATAAAGCTGATCCCGACCGCACCTAACACAATAAGAATGATTCCAATGACAAGAAGCCATTCACCGTTTCCGACATAGTTACCGTCCTTAAAGTCCTTAAAGCTGCCGCCCTTCGGATTTTGGCTATTGCCCTGTGAGGGACTTGTGCTGTTTTCAGCATTTTGTGAGCTGATCACAGCCCCGACCTCGCTCTGCAGCTCTTCCCAATCCTCAGACGTCATGCCATTAGAGGATATCGTATCCGAATATTCATTATAATCATATTCATTTTCAGCGGCAGCGGCAAACGGCAGCGACAGCATAACCGCAGCTGTCGCCAAAATCAGCAGTATTTTCATTCTGAAAATCTTTGTCTTCATATAGTTTTTCAACCCTTTCCGAATATAACGGCAAAAGATCAGGGTATCATAATGAATGATGCCACTTTATATATTATCACAATTAGCTTAAAAAATACAGTGCATATACAAAAATTCCGAAAATTCCCATGATTTCAACAAATTATTCCATTAAAAATTATAACAAAAATACAAATTGAACAGTCTATCGACTGGTCACCGCCAATAGCGTTTTTCCCTTGCGAACAGGTCGTGTGCGGCGGTTGCAGCGGCGGATATTCAACCTCTTTTAGCGTTATATGTAATCAGAAGAGTTAGTGTAATGATATTTATAACGCAGCATACAAGGAGAGCCGTGTTGCTCATTATTCCCGTCAGATACGCTCCCGCTCCCGCGCCGAGTATAAACACTCCGACAACGAGAAAGTATCTGCCTGCTCTTGCGCCCGCCTCACTGTCTCTTTCGGATAGAAACAGGTACAGGCTCTCGCAGCCCGAGCGGAGATTGCCCGTACACATAGTTGTTGAAAACGCCGCGCCCTTTATTCGGCGAAAGCTGTTGACCTGCATCGAACAGACAAACGAAATCGTCACATTGACAATTTCGTTTGGTATTTCTATGGGCAAAAAAGCTAAGATAATGAGGATCATTGTTTCGGTGATAAGTGAAACATCTATCCATGTTATAAATCTTCTGTCGGAAAATCGGCGTTTGAGTATTTCTGTTATAAATATGCCGAACGTAAAAGCAAAAATCGGAGTTAAATAATATAGAGATTTTGCAAAATTCATCTGACAAAAGGATATTCCCAGCATAACTATATTTCCCGTTTGAGCATTAGCGAAAACTCCCCCTCGAGCAATATATGTATGAGCGTCAAGAAAGCCGCCGACAAATGCCAGCAGCAATCCTACAGACGTCAACTCATGCGGCGGGAACGAACCGTCGGTATCAGCCATTGCTTTTTCGTTCATAAAATCCCTCCCTGCTTTATGCCACGTTCCTTGAGCCTGTGGTTTATTCCGTTTAAAACATCGAGTTTTTTCAAGCTCCAAAGCGGCGCGACAAGCTCCTGCGGATTGCCGTCACCCGTGAGACGGTGTATTGTTACGTTCCTCGGCATAATGCTGATTATATCGCAAACGATTTCGATATACTCATCTCGTGTCAGAACATCAAACTCTCCGTTCCTGTACATTTCCTCAAGCCTTGTATTCCTTAGGACATGAAGAAGCTGGAGCTTGACTCCGTCGGCCGTTTCCCCTATGTACCGAGCCGTTTCGAGAATATCCTCATGTGTCTCATGCGGAAGTCCGATCATCATATGTGTCACTATCTCCACGCCGACATTTCGCAAAGCCCTCACGGCTTCATAATAGCATGACAGATCATATCCCCTGTTTATCATCCGCGCCGTCCTTTCGTTGGTCGTTTGCAGTCCAAGCTCTACCCAAACGGGCTTCATTGAATTAAGTTCTCGCAAAAGTTCCGTCACAGCACGTCCCAAACAATCAGGCCTTGTCGCTATCGACAAAGCGGCAATATCCCCCCTAGTGGCAACACTCATAAAAAGCTCTCGCAAATACGAAACGGGCGCGTATGTATTCGTATAGGCTTGAAAATACGCTATAAACCTGTCACCTTTATATTTTCGGCTGACAAGCTTTTTCGCTTCCTCGATTTGGCTGTTCATATCGGCCGTGAGAGGCGCGGCAAAATCCCCTGAACCGCTCTCGCCGCAAAAGATACAACCCGCCTCGGAAAGCCTTCCGTCACGGTTCGGGCAGGTCATTCCGCCATTGAGAGAGATCTTATACAGCTTTTCACCGAAGCGTTCCTTAAGCATATAGTCAAGAGAACGATAGCGTCTCCCTCCGTATAACCCGACATCCATAATCTGCTCCTTTTCCGCATATAAAATCGCAAAAAATTACTGCGAGTATTCCCGCAGTAATCATCATGATATAATCACTCTACCTTTGAGAACATATCCTTGCCGACACCGCATAAAGGACATACCCAATCGTCAGGAAGATCTTCAAAGGCTGTTCCCGGTGCGATACCGTTATCGGGATCACCAACCTCGGGGTCATACTCCCACGCACAAGCGTCACATACATATTTATCCATAGCAATTCTCCTTTCATTGTCTATCCTATAGTATTATTATCGTATTTTAAACCGAAAATGTCAATTTAATTTTTAAAAAATAGAGAATAAATTTTATTTTTTTGTATCAGACTCCGATATATCTCCCGATGGGAAAATATCTTTTTCAAAGCCCGAGATTTTCGTGGTAATACCATTTATGGCGTCTGTTATCGTTTCGCGGTAGCGTGAGGCAAGGTGATAGCCGAGTAAAGCTATAGAAACAGTCATGACTGCTACTAAAATCATTACGAGCGCAGAAGTAATTATTCTTTTGTGACTGTGCCGCTTAATTCTGAGCATATTCTTCCCCCTATTTCTTTATTAAGTCATAGTATATCATATCGCCACAGATTTTACTATAGAAATTTCATCCGTTTTTGAACGCTAAGTTGTATAATAAAATTACCGAGCAGAACAAAAATACAGACTCATATTGAGAACCTGTGGTACAATGCTAAGTGAAAAAAACAATGCCGGATACAGCAACATAAGTCAAGTATATGATAGCACAAAATGCATAAAAGATAAACACCTGAATTATGAAAGACTGAAAATCGAAGCGTAGTTTGCAATTCACATAGAACCCCCATGGTTGACTTTTTTGTGGGAAGTGTATTATAATGAATGGTATAAATTCCGTTTTTTGGGAGTTGTGTGCATGGAACTTAATAAAAATAATGTTAAAACATTGATTTTGATCATAGCGGCGGCAATATTGATATTTTTGGGACTCCAAAATATGAATATCGTATTCAGCTTCCTTAGCTGGCTTCTGTCTATTTTTACACCTCTGCTGATAGGACTTGCGTTTGCGTTTGTATTTAACGTACCGTTAAAATTCTTTGAGAGAAAGCTTTTCACACGAAAGGACGGTACTCATCGGGGAGGGAAAGCCCGACGCCCTGTATCGTTGATCCTTTCGGTTTTGCTTGTACTGGGTATTATCACAACGATTATGTTTTTGATCATACCTGAACTGATAAACAGCCTCATATTGCTTATACAAAACCTGCCTGATTCGGTTATGCGCTTTCAGGAATGGATAGAGTGGCTCATGGATGAAAATCCGAAAATAAAGGACTTTTTCCTCAGTACAAGCATAAATTGGGACGATATAACGAACAATTTGCTCGGCTGGGTCCAGGACTTTTCCATAAACCTTGTGGGGCAGGCGTTTGGAATAGTTGTGAGTACAATAGGCTTTATCATAAACATATGCCTCGGATTCATTTTTTCGATCTACTTCCTTGCGAAAAAGGAAAAGCTTTCAGCACAGTTCAAAAAGCTTACATATGCGTTCCTGCCTGAGGGTAAGGCTGATACGGTCGTTTCTATATTTAAGCTCACAAGTGAAACGTTCTCACGTTCGGTATCATGCTCGATGATAGAGTGTACTATCCTCGCAACTATCACAATGATCTCTATGTCTATATTCGGATTCCCGTATGCCATGATGGTCGGATGTATAATCGGTGTTATGGCGCTGATACCTATGTTCGGTGTAACGATAGGTATCATTATCGGTACGCTTTTGATACTGACTGTCAGCCCGACGCAGGCGATATGGTTTGTTGTAATGATGATAATCATTCAGCAGATAGAGGGAAACCTTATATACCCGAGAGTCGCAAGCACAACAGTGGGACTTCCGTCGCTATGGGTCATGACGGCTATAATCGTAGGAGGCGGTATGTTTGGCTTTGTCGGTATGCTCGTTTCAGTTCCGATAACCTCTGTGGTATATACTATTTTAAGGCGTGTTGTCCATGTCCGATTACGAAAAAAGAGGATCTCAAAAAATAAGTTTGGCACACCCAAGATCCTCGTAACAGCGTCGCTCAGCAAAGCGGACTTTAAACGTCAAGATAATAAGTCCGAGGGCGGTGCAGGCACAAAAAAAGCCGTGACCTACTATATTAAAAAAGTCAAATCTTTCAAAAAAACAAAATGAGGAGGATAACTCCATGCTTACTGAGGCTGACTTGTCCAAACGAGTCGAAAAATCAAAATATCGTGAAAAAATAAAACCTATGAAAGCCGAGCTTGAGCTTTTGCAGAGAACTATACAAAAACATAAGCTTTCTGTAATAATCCTGATAGATGGTTGGGAGGCGTCCGGTAAGGGAAAGGCGATAAAGAGAATAATCGAGCCTTTAGATCCCCGAAACTTCGATGTTTTCTCAAGCACTGCTCCGAGCGAAGTCGACAGACGGTATCCGTTTTTAAAGCGCTATTGGGAACAGACGCCCAAGGTGGGAAAAATACTTATCCTTGACAAAAGCTGGTACAGAGATATATACAGCGATGTGTATAGCGGCGGACTTACCGAACAGGAGTATCAGAGCAGAATAGAGAGCGTCAACACATTTGAAAGACAGCTTGTTGACAGCAAAACGCTTATTCTGAAGTTTTTCCTGCATATTAGTAAAAAGGAGCAGGCGGAACGCTTTGAAAAACTGGTATCCGATAAAAGCACTCTGTGGCGCGTTAAGAAAAAGGACTTAAAGGAAAATGAAAACTATCGAAAATATTATAAAAAAATAGACAGCCTGCTTTTAAGTACCAATACGCCTTACGCGCGTTGGAACGTAATTTCCGCAGAGCAGAGCGAGCAGGCGGCGCTTGAGATTTATGAGGTGCTGCTGTCTCAGATAAAGAGAGCTGTCGAGCGCGCCGAGACAGGTGAACCGCTTTATGACAGTTATGAGGCAGAAAACGAACGAGGACTACACCCGAGCATTATCGTTAAACCCGCACAAACAGGTTATCCCGTTTTAAAAAATATAGATCTGTCGCTCAGCCTTGATAAGGATGAGTACAGTAAACGTCTTGACAAGCTTCAATCCCGCCTATCCTACCTACACGGTATACTTTATCAGAGGAAGATACCCGTTATCATAATGTACGAGGGCTGGGACGCTGCTGGCAAGGGCGGCAATATCAAGAGACTGAGCGAGGCTCTCGACCCGCGAGGCTACAGCGTTAATCCGACTGCCGCGCCTGACAAGGACGAGCTTTCACATCACTATTTGTGGAGATTTTGGAAAAAACTGCCCAAAGACGGCCATATTGCAATATTCGACAGAACATGGTACGGCAGGGTCATGGTCGAGCGAATAGAGAGGTTTTGCACTGAAAGCGAATGGAAACGTGCATATAGAGAGATAAACGAGTTTGAGGAGGAGCTTCGACGCTGGGGCGCGGTGCTTGTGAAGTTTTGGGTAGATGTTGACAAGGACGAGCAGCTCCGTCGATTTAAGGAGCGAGAGAACACTCCGAGCAAGCGTTGGAAGATAACTGACGAGGACTGGCGCAACCGTGAGAAGTGGGATCTTTACGAGACTGCTGTTGACGAAATGTTTCGGAGAACCTCGACCGAGGCGGCTAAATGGACTGTTCTCGAGTCAAACAGCAAGCTCTACGCAAGGATAAAGGCTCTCGATATCGTAGTGTCAGAAATACAAAAGGAGCTTGAAAAAGGCAATAATTGAAGGATTTATGCACAATGACATTTTTCACTGTATGTCATTGTGCATTTTGTTTAATATAGCATTATTGTGTTGTTAATTAAGTAAATATTAAGTGCGATTTTTTGGAGAAAATCACGACTTCGGTCAACTCGCTTTATTTAAATGTCAAACCTTTGCACCGTAAATCGCGAATATGAACAAAGTATATTCTTTACAATGAAACATAAATACTATATAATTAAATCAATGTAAAATCTAAAGGAAAAGAGTGATAAAGATACTATAGTACGCAAATTTTTAAACTTAAAAATTAAAATGGAGGTTATTTTTAGTGAGTGTTTTTAAAAAAGCAACAAGCTTTACCCTTTGCGCAGCGATGATCGCCTCTGTGTTTACAGGTCTGGGTGTCGTCAATCCCGCGGAAAGCACGGTTGATGCTGCAGCAACAGCAGATTACGGACTTGCCTCAAATTCGCAGGACGGTGTTATCCTGCACTGCTGGAACTGGTCGTACAACAACATCAAAAAGTACATGAAGGATATAGCCGCAGCGGGCTATACATCTGTTCAGACATCTCCCGTAACTCAGCCCAAGGACTATTACTGGGAGGGCGTTGCCTACGGAAATGTCGGTATCCCCGATGGCACAGGAGACTCCGACCACGGCAACTGGTGGAAGGTATATCAGCCCGTAACGATGTCGATCTGTGACAACGGACATACATGGTTCGGCACGAAGGCGGAGTTCAAGGCAATGTGCGACGAAGCCGAAAAGTACGGCGTCAGAGTCATAGTCGATATAGTAGCCAACCATATGGGCAATATTCAGGGCTGGAAGATAGGCAGCGTAGAGGAGGTCATGAGCGATATTTCGCCGCAAATAGGCGAGTTCTGGAATCCCGATATGCTCACCGACCCTTCATATTGGCATATAAGCACATCTTGGACACATTCGAGCGATGGGCGTTATGACGTCACTCAGGGTAATATGGGTCAGCCCGATCTTAATACGGGCGACAGCAAGGTTCAGAAGATGGTTCTCGACCTTCTGAATGAATGTATCGACTGCGGCGCGGACGGCTTCCGTTTCGATGCGGCGAAGCATATTGAAACGCCTGCCGATGACCCCAAGTTCGCGAGCGACTTCTGGGACGTAGTTCTTGACGGAGCGAGAGAACATTACAAGAGCGTAAACCACTATGACGGCATATATTTCTACGGCGAGGTTCTCAACCGCATTGATGACTCAAAGGCGGAAGCATATTACAGAAGCAAAATGTCCTTGACTGACAACTCGACAAGTGACAATATCCGCAACAGCGTAAAGTATAAGCAGGCGAGCGGCGCGGCTCAGTCGGGCTATTGCGGCTATATCGCCGGTCGGGCGGACAAGGCGGTTCTTTGGGCGGAATCACATGATACATATATGGGCGGCGGCTCGTCATATGACTGCACGGACAGCGACATTAAAAGGACATGGGCTATGGTCGGCTCAAGAAAGAGCGCGACGGCACTGTTCTTCGCTCGTCCGTACTACTCAAAGTACATTCTCGCCAACGACACAACGAGTGCAAGACAGACTGACGAGGAGATCCTTGCTCAGACGGACTATACTCAAATGGGCGACGTCGGGACTCTCACATGGGCAGACCCGTCAGTTGTAGCGGTGAACAGATTCCACAACTTTTTTATCGGACAGAGCGAGAAGCTTGGCTCGTCCGGAAAGATAGCTTATAACATGAGAGGCAAAACGGGTATAGTTATATCTAAGATGGACGGTCCCGGAAGCATAAGTCTCAGCGTCGGTATGACGGACGGAAAATACACGGATCAGGTCACAGGCAAAGAGTTCACTGTTTCGGGCGGTGTTCTCAAGGGCACTGTCACAAGCGACGACGGTGTTGCGGTTATATACAATCCCACTAAAAATTACGGAGAGGTCAAACCTCAGGAGCCGACTACGATCAAGATTTCTGCTGAAACCGAAAACGGTTCCACAACGTTCTCAACGGACAGCATTAACGTCACAATGACGGTAGAAAATGCCGCCGCTTCATATGAAACAAGCGAAGGTGCAAAAGGCTCTTTCACGGGAAGCAAGACCATATCTATAGGATCTTCCATTGCACCGGGCGAAAGTGTTGTCCTTACAATAACTGCAACAGCCTCTGACGGAACCGTAAAGTCTAAGTCATACACTTATACTAAAAAGGCTCAAAGAACAGGCTACCCCGAATTGAATAGTCCGGGCGTCGTATTTGATAATGAAGCCTACGGTTGGGCTAAAGTATACGCTTATGTTTATGCTGACGGACAGGGCAGCAACGCGGCATGGCCCGGCATCGCTATGACTGAGGTCGATGGCGATTATTGGACTTACAAGCTTGATTCAAAGTTTAAAGGCACAGTCAATGTAATTTTCTCAAACGGCGCAGGCACACAGATACCCGGCGCGAACCAACCCGGGCTTAAGATGGGTGTCACAGACAAGAAGCTGTTTGTTGACGGCGCTCTTGTCGATTTACCCACAAACCCTGTTAAAGCGCTTGAGAACAATTCCACAATCAGCGCAGCATCTATCGCTCTAGGCTCATCGGTCAAGATGACCGCCAAGGCGACCGGCGGCACAGCGCCGTACAGATACGCATACTACTGCAAGCTCTCAGGCTCGTCAAAATACACATTGCTTTCGGGTCCTACTACGGCAGCGTCCTATACCTACAAGCCAGGCAGAGCAGCTACCTACAACTTTGCCGTAAAAGTTGCGGACGCTAAAAATAAGACGGCTACAAAGTACTTCACGGTAAAGGTAACTTCCGCGCTCGCAAATAGCTCAACGATCAGCGCAACGTCTATCGCTCTGGGCTCATCGGTCAAGATGACCGCCAAGGCGACCGGCGGCACAGC
>CANQUS010000009.1 GCA_947627055.1 uncultured Clostridia bacterium
TGCTATTAACTCGTCGTACATTTTACACCGCAAGCGAAAATTACACTGCAAAAGCGCACTTTTAAATTATTCCTCGGTTTTGTATCAAACTCTGCAAGATCATATCTTGAATCAATCAGATTTTTTGTTTTTTATCAAATAATATAGATCCTCGCAGGCACTCTTTATTTCATCAAGGCATTTCCGATATGTTTCTATATCTCCGCCGAACGGGTCGCTTATTCCTCCACCCATGATGTATATCTTATCTTTTGGAATACCTGCTGACATCGCAGCCCTTGCGTGAGCCTCCGTCATTACCGCAAAAACATCATATTTGTCTATATCCTCATGTCTTATGGAGCGCGCCGTATGGCTGCTTATATCAATTCCTATTTCCTTACACGCGGCGGCGGCATTTTCACTCACTGCGTCGCCGTCACATAAGCTCATACCTGCGCTTGAGCATGAAACAGTGTCGTCGCTTTCTGTCAGCTTATCAAATACGCCCTCGGCCATAGGGCTGCGGCAGGTATTACCCGTACATATAAAAAGTATCTTCATTGTTTAAGCTCCTTTAGGTCTTGGCATCAAACCACGTCTTTCCGATGCCAGCGTCAGCGACAAGCGGCACAGACAGCGTGACGGCATTTTCCATTTCCTCGCGGAGGATCTCAGCCGCCCTTTTCGCTTCACTTTCCGGTGCTTCGACTATAAGCTCGTCATGCACCTGTAAAATCAGCTTTGACTCCATATTTTCGGATCTAAGGCGATTTCTCACACGGATCATCGCTATCTTTATTATATCTGCCGATGTACCCTGTATAGGCATATTTCTCGCGACTCTTTCACCAAAAGCGCGCAGATTAAAATTCGAGGACGTAAGCTCCGGCAGGTATCTTCTTCTTCCGAACATAGTTGTAACATAGCCGTCACGCTTTGCGTTTTCTACAGTGTATCTCATATACTCGTTAACTCCCGAATAGTGCGTGAGATAGTCCTTGATATATCGGTCAGCCTCCTTGCGTGTAACACCAATATCCTTGGAAAGGGAAAACGCGCTTATACCGTAGACTATACCGAAATTTACCGCCTTTGCACGGCTTCTCATAGTCTTTGTGACCATTTCGGGCGGCAGGTTAAAAACCTGAGACGCTGTTATAGCGTGAATATCGTCATTATTCTTAAACGCATCTATCATGGCGGGGTCATTAGCGACATGGGCGAGAACCCTAAGCTCTATTTGCGAGTAGTCGGCATCAACGAGAACACAACCCTCCTTTGCTCGGAAAAACTTGCGAAGCTCTCTGCCAAGTTCGGTCCTGACGGGAATATTCTGGAGATTAGGCTCGGTAGAGCTTATTCTGCCAGTTCGTGTCTCTGTCTGATTAAAGCTCGAATGTATCCTTCCGTCCTCTCCTATGACCTTTAAAAGTCCATCGCAGTATGTGGACTTTAGCTTTGAATACGTCCTGTATTCCAATATCAGCGCAACTGCCGGATGCTCGTACCTTAAGCCCTCAAGCACTTCCGCGCTTGTGGAATAGCCGCTCTTTGTTTTCTTACCCGCAGGCAGTCCGAGCTTCTCAAAGAGAGCTGTACCGAGCTGTTTGGGAGAATTGATATTAAACTCATAGCCGACAGCCTCATATACCTCTCTAGTTATCGAGTCAAGCTTTTCACTTATCAACCTGTCGTATTCGATTATACCGTCTTTGTCGACCATAAAGCCGCAGTTCTCCATATCGGCGAGAACGACAGCAAGCGGGATCTCGATCTGCTCCAAAAGCCTCGTCTGCTCCTTATTGTCAATAAGTCTCATGAGACACGAAGCAAGCGAAGAGATCTCGGCACATTCCCGAACGAGAGGAGTGCTGCCGCCGTCATCTGATTCAAAGCTGTCGGGAGCATACTCCTGCCACAGCCTTTCTATAGAATAATCGGACGAGTTGGGATTTAGCAGGTACGACGCGAGCATAGTGTCACAGACTATCCCTTGAGCCTCTATATCCCGCTTCAACAGAGTTGATATGAGAGGTTTTATATTATGGAGCTGTTTTTTTATTTCGGGATTTTCAAAAATATTTCTCACTATAATGCCAAATTCCGGCTTATCGGCTGAAAAAACATATATTCTGTCATCGCACAGCACCGCAAGCTCCGTCAATCCTTCATCGGAAAATCCATATGCTATTGAAACGGTTTTTCCGATGAAGCTGCCTATTGCTTCGTTACAGTCAAAATCGTGAACGATGCTGAGCCTTTTGGCTTCGGTATTTTTCTTTTCGGCAGCTGGTACATCTTCCCCACTTAGTCCGAGCTTATCTATCAGCTTGAAAAGTTCAAGGCTTGCCATAAGCCGCGCCGCACCCGCAGCATCACGCTGACTTGGAATATAGCTGTTTATATCCGTGTCGATAGGTGCGTCCTCGCATATTTTTCCAAGCTCATAGCTCATATAAGCGCTTTCCCTGCCTGCTATGAGCTTTTTCCTCATACCCTCCTTAATATCAATGGTTTCGATATTTTCATATATATTGTTAAGACTGCCAAAACGCGAAACAAGTTCTCCCGCACCTTTTTCGCCGATACCCGCGACTCCGGGAATATTGTCGGACGTATCACCCTGAATAGCCTTTATATCTATCAGCTGCTTGGGGGCCACTCCGTACTTTTCCTTGATAGCCGCCTCATCATAAAGCGTGACCTCAGGCTTTCCGCCCTTTGTTGCCGCTATTCTTACGGTCACTGTCTTTGAGACGAGCTGTAGGCTGTCCCTGTCACCTGTTGCAATAACACATTCGTTTCCGTCTTTTGTACATGCCGCGGCAAGCGTTCCGAGAATATCGTCCGCCTCATAGCCTTCGCATTCAACGAGTTTATAGCCGAGAAGTGTCAAAAGCTCCTTCAGCGGCTTCAGCTGTGACGCCAGCTCCTCGGGCATACCCTTACGCTTTGCCTTATAACCGCCGTACAGCTTGTGTCGAAAGGTCGGAGCCTTCATATCAAATGCAATTGCGACCGCATCGGGATCAGTCTCTCCGAGAACCTTTTCAAGCGTTGTCATAAATCCGAAAATTGCGTTTGTATACTGCCCGTCCTTGGTCGTTAGCAGTTTTATTCCGAAAAAGGCGCGGTTTAAAATACTGTTGCCGTCTATAACAAGCAGCTTCATGTAAAAATCCCCCTATTAAACAAGCTTTCGCGTTGCTCTGTCAAGCAGTATTTACTTTTGTTCAAGCAAATTACCCGGATAAATATAATCCATAGTTCCGACATTCTTGCCGTTTTTAAAATAAACTCTCGGGACACGCTTACCTATAATACATATTATCTCGTAATTTATTGTTCCTGCCAACGCCGCAGTCTCCTCAAAAGTCACGCGGCAGTTGCCGTCCGTACCTATAACAGTTATCTCGTCGCCTGTAGTAACGCTGTCGTTGTCGGTTACATCGAGCATGAGCTGATCCATACACACCCTGCCGATAACAGGCGCGTACTTGCCGTTGACTATCATATGCGCCTTATTGCCAAGCGCGCGTGTATAGCCGTCAGCATATCCGATAGGAACGGTAGCTATGCGTGTACGTCTTGTCGTTTTGTATGTTCCGCCGTAGCTTACCCTGGTACCCGGCTCAACTGTTTTTATCTGCGCGACGACGGATTTAAGCTGCATGGCGGGTATCAGATCCAGCCTGCCCTCAAGCTTTCCGGAGGGTGCAAGCCCGTAAAGGATTATTCCCGCTCTGACCATATTTATGTGTGTATCGGGATAGTCGATGATCGCACCGCTGTTGGCACAATGTCTGAGCGGGAACTCTATCCCACGCGCAGAAAGTCTTTCTATCGCATCTGAAAAACATCTGTACTGGTATAGTGTATCTTTTCTGCCCTCGCCGCCCTCGTCAGATACAAAGAAGTGCGTAAATATCCCCTCGTGCTCAAGTCCCGAACGTCTGCAAACACGCTCGATGGTATCAAGGGATGGCTGATCCCTATCTGTATCCTGATACATAAATCCTATACGACTCATGCCGGTATCGAGCGCAATATGTATTTTTACCGTCACGCCAGACTCGAGCGCGCATCTCGACAGGTCGGCGGCATATTCATCGGAAAAAACAGCCTGCGATATATTATTCTCAGCAAGTACACTCGCAAGATCGGCAGGCGTAAAGCCGAGTATCAGAATAGACGATTCTATACCGTGCTTGCGGAGCTGCATAGCCTCCTCAATATTCGAAACAGCGAAGCGCTTCACTCCCATTCTCTCATACTCACGGGCGAGAAATACCGCACCATGACCGTAAGCATCAGCTTTAATGACACACATTATTTCACTCTTGCCTTGAACATGATTTTTTATCTCGTTATAATTATGCTCAATAGCGTTCAAATCTATCTTAGCCCAAGTTCTTCGTAAATATGATCTCATTGAAGCCAACCCCTCGTATAGTAATTATAAGCTGATATTAAGGTGAGAACTAAGTCTTATTTTACCGCAAGGGAAATGTGTTGTCAATTAAAACTAAAGGCGGCGAAGCATTTTCTGCCTCGCCGCCGATATTGTAATGTGTTTGCTCTACTTCAATACTACAACACTGTTTGCAGGTATCGTGAGCTGATTGTCGTTTAGGGCGACCTTTTCAGTATTTGTGGTATCGCTTACAGCATATCCCCTTACTCCTGAGTATGCCATAGTATCCTTTGAAACTGTAACTGTCTGTGTATCATCGCTGATATTCATTACGACCATAACCTTAGAGCCGTTGTATTCGCTGGTATACGCGCCGACCTTTACATTGTTTTCGTCGAGAACGACAGGGGTAAAAGTCCCTCTCGCAATCTCGGGATTCTGCAGCTTGAGTCTGATGATCTTCTTGTAGAAGTTGACAAGTGAGTTCTCGTTCTTCAATGCTTCCTCTATGCCCTCCGCAGGCTTATCTGTGTTGCTTGAGCCGGGGATCTTTGCGACATATCCGGTATTATCGGAAAGTGACCATACCATACCGGTCCTCTTTTCAGGGTCGTTGCTCGAGCCTGTCATGCCTATCTCCTCGCCGTAGTAGATGAACGGATTTCCGGGGACCATGAGATACAACATAGCCGCGTTCTTTTCACGCTGAGTATTTTTTGTGAGGAATCCCGCACTGCGCGCTGTGTCATGGTTGGAAAGGAACGGAGCGCTGATAGCGTTTTTGTTATTTTCAGAGATGGAATCCTGCCATGTTTTGATATAGTTAAAATAGTCCTGGCAATTCCCCGTGTTGACAGCTTTAACGATTCTGCCTGAAGAGCCCTGCATATCGAAGTTAAAGAAGCTGTCAAGTCCGCTCTGATAGAACTCCGCGATAGTTCCGCCGCCCTGCCATACCTCGGCAACGATATATGCGTCCTCCTTTATGGATTTGCAGTAATCGTTGAGCCACTTTACATCCTTAATGGAATTTTTGTAGTTGGTATCATAATGATATGCTGCGTCAAGACGGAAACCATCGATCTTTATATCTGTAAGCCAATAATCGCAGATCTTCTTAATCTCTTCCTTGACCTTTTCGTTATCCCAGTTAAGGTCAGGCATCTCCTTGTCAAAGGCTGACTCATAGTACCAGCCCTTGACACCGCTGTAATAGTATGTGGTGCCGGAATCTACAGGCTTGGTGTCGGATTGCTTAAAGTGATAGTACTGTGCGTAGCCGTCAGTCTTGCCCTCCTTGAGCTCCTCCTTGGCTTTTTTAAACCACTCATTCGCATTTGATGTATGGTTTATTACAAGGTCAATGATAACATTGATCCCGCGCTTATGCGCTTCATCAAGGAAAGTTTTAAAATCGTCCATTGTTCCATAGGCCGGGTCAATGCTGTAGTAATCTCTGACATCATACTTATGATATGTGCCCGCCTTCATGATAGGCATGAGCCAAATACCGTCCACCCCGAGGTCGTCCGTAGTATTCGGGTCGCCGTCGTTAAGGTAATCGAGCTTAGAGGTAAGTCCCTTAAAATCGCCTATGCCGTCTCCGTCGGAATCACAGAACGAATAGACAAAGATCTCGTAGTAATTTCTATATTTATCGGATGACGGCGTGAACTCTACCGTTTTAAAGCCGCCGTCCTCGGGAACACTGCCCGTTGATCCTGATGTCGAACTCTGTGTGCTGCCGTTGCCGCTGTCGTTGCTGTCGCTATTATTTTGACAGCCGGTAAATACCGCCGAGGCAAGCATAGCCGCGCACAGCATTATTGCCAAAAGTCGCTTTTTCAATTAAATCTCTCCTTTACAAGAAGAAGCAGGGAGCGACAGAGGTCACCCCTTGCTTCATTTTTTGATGATCAGCCCTTAACAGCGCCGCCTGTAACACCTTCGACATAATACTTCTGCATCTTGATAAACAAAAGTGTGATAGGTATCGCGACAACGACCGCGCCCGCAAAGAATGTAGTATAGTTTTCAACAAATGTTTCTCTTTCGAGCATTCTCTGCAAGCCGAGAGCAACAGTGTAGTTATCTCTGTTATCCTTCATGATATAACTTACAAAGATAAAGTCTACCCAAGGACCGATAAATGTTGTCAATGCCGTGTATACAAGTATCGGCTTTGAAAGCGGGAGGATGATCCTCCAGAAGATAGTATTTTTATTCGCCCCGTCGATAGTAGCCGCCTCATCAAGTGAATGAGAAATTGTATCAAAGAAGCCTTTGCTGATCTGATAGCCCATGCCCGCACCCGCGCTGTATACAAGTATTAAAGCGAAGAGCGACTGGCTGAGACCAATCCATTCGATGATGGCATATGTTGCAGCCATCGCCATGAAGCCCGGGAACATACCGAGAATAAGACCGATATTGAGGAATTTCTTACGCCATTTAAAGCGCAGACGGCTCAGCGTGTAGCTCGTCATGAGTACAAACAATGTTGAAATAACACATGATATGATGGCTACAAATAATGTGTTAAAGAACCAACGCCAGTACGGGAAATTCTCATTTGCTAGATTCAGGTAGTTGTCAAACGTCCACTTCTGCGGTATGAAGTGTGACTGTGGACCGCTTTCACCGCTGAAGGACGTCAGAATGATCCATACTATCGGCAGCAGCCAGATAATTGCCATGACCGTAAGAATAATATATACTACAATATTGACAGTCTTTTGTCTTTGAGAATAAGATTTTTCTCCGGCAACCTGTGTCATCCGAATGCCTCCTCATCTTTAGCCGATTTTGACATATTATAGGTGATCAACGATGCTACCGCGCAAATGACGAAGATTATGATACCTATAACAGCCGCAAGGTTATAATCCTGGTTCGTGGCGGTCAGTTTATACAGCCATGTGACGAGCAGGTCTGTTTTACCTGCGCCGCTGTAGTAATCCGAGCTTTTCGGTTCGCCGCCAGTCAAGAGGTAAATAACGTTGAAATTGTTGATATTTCCGACGAATGTGGAAATAAGATACGGGGTAGTGACAAAGAGCATATACGGGAGCGTGATCTTCATAAAGGTCTGGAATGCGTTAGCGCCGTCAATCTTAGCGCTTTCATAAAGATCCTCGGGGATATTCATAAGAATACCGCTCGTAATAAGCATAGTATACGGAATACCTATCCACATATTGACAATGATGACAACTACTCTCGCCCAGTTTGCATTGGAAAGGAACGGGAGCGTTTCATTGGTGACGCCCCAATTCTGAAGCGCTAGGTTAAGCGTACCTGCGTCAGCAAGAAGCTGCTTGATAGTGAGAAGCGTAACAAAGTTGGGGATAGCGATCGTGATAATGAAGAGTGTTCTCCACATCGCCTTAAACCTGATGCCCTTTTTGTTGATAAGGAGAGCAAGAATCATTCCGAAAATGTAGTTTGTAAACGTCGCGAATACAGCCCATATAAACGTCCATCCAAGTATCTTTCCAAATGTGTAGGATTTCTCCGGATTGTCATAGAAAACATCCGCAAAGTTCTGGAAACCTACCCATGTGAACAGATTAGGCTTTTGATGCAGATTATCATAGTTTGTAAACGCGAGGAAAATAGTGAATATTATTGGGAGAACCGTGAAACAGAGGATGAGAGCTACCGGAAGACCGAGAAGCGTTACATGAAAACGCTCGTCAAGGAACATAAGCGCTTCCTTCTTAAAGCTCATAGGCTTCTCGCCCGCGTTAAGCATATCCTCGACGGTCTTGGCAGATTTGATATTCATAATGTACATAACAAAGAATGCAATAGTAACTATAAATGTCATAACGCTGACAAGAAGTATATCGAGGGATATATCGCGAGGAACTATTTTTGTACCCCAGCCGTCTGCGTCTATGACCTCAATAGGTCCTTCAGTTCCGAGAGTAATGAACTTGCTGACATACTTAAACGCGAAGCCGAAAAGATATGCAAAATAAATTATCTCTACAGCCAGATAAAGAATACCTTTCATTATTTGACCTTTAAAGATATTGCCGGCACCCATGATGATGTATGACAGTTTGACGCCGATACCGCCCTTAACAAAGGTCGTTCCGTAGAAAATAAAGCCGTTGACTATAGTGTTGATGATTTTTAAAATTCCTTGCCCGATCGCCGTAAAAAACTTGCCGAGATAAGCGGGTATGTTTGTGAAGAAAGTCTTAATTCGGTAAGCTATTTTCTGCCCTGTGCTCAACTGCATATAATCAAGAAAATCCATACAATGCACCCTTTCTGAAAAATGATTATGTTTCGGCTTTATTTAAGCAGCCTGAATAGTCCTATCCAAGCTGCTCTCATAAAGCTTACCGCATTTTAAATTACAGTTTGATTATCCTTATCAAAAGACAGGGTGCTGTTTATGCGTTCTCAACGCTCTTGACCTGAGTCTCGAGAGCCTTCTTGATGTCATCGTCACTCTTGAGATTGCCGTTGTTAAGGTCTGTACCGATAGAAGCGATCGGTTCCCAGAAAGCCTGTGTGCATACGGACTGCGAATGAGCAAACTCCTGCTGAGCGTCAATAGCCTCAACAATAGGATTGGACTTGACCTCATCGCTCTCGCGAAGCTCTTTGTTTGTTGGGATAAGGTTTCTGCCCTTATATCTCTGCTCCTGAACGTCCTTGCCTGTGAGGTAGGAGGCTATGATAGCGGAAGTATTGGGGTATTTGGACTGTGAGTTTACACCGATAAGCTTATATCCGCCGAAGGAATGAACCTGTGTATCTGTTCCGCCCATCTTGACTGTCGGAAGCTTAGCGGCGCCTACATTATCCGCACCCCATGTATTCTGGAGATTTGTGGTGTTCCATGTGCCTGTTACAACAGCTTTTAGCTTACCGTCAGCGAGACGTGTAGCTATAGCCGCGTCATCACCTGTGCCAATAAAGACATTCTGGTAGTTATCTACGAGAGACTTCATGGCGTTAACGGCCTTTACACCCTCATCGCCGGAGAATTTCTCGAGAGTCATCTTGTTTGTGCTTGTGTCGAGTTTGATGTCGCAGCCGGCCGCATAGAAGAATCCGGCGTTGTACCACGCATTGTCGATAGACATGAGAACAGTTGCGCCCTTCTCCTTAGCCTTATCAAGAAGACCTTCAAATGTCTTGACATCGTCCTCGGAGAACGTGGCCTTGTCATAGAAGAGTATATAGCCGTTATCGGAGGTCATAGGATAAGCATAAATCTTGCCGTCTATCTGAGTAGCCTCTACTGCCTTCTCCATATTTTCGCTCTTGATCTGTCCCTGAAGGAGCGAGGGAACCTCGGCGATAGCCTTTGCCTGTTGAGCTCTTAAAAGTGTGTCCGTAGGGAACTGGAATACGTCGGCAGCCTTTGTAGGATCCTCTGTCAGCTTACCGACAGCGTCGTTCTCACCGACCTCAACGACCTTAAAGTCATACGTTACGCCATCAGCCTTGTAAATATCCTTGAAGCCCTTGCCTGTGAAGTCGTAGGCACCATTTTTGTCCTTATCTCCGTTAAGAGCAGCCTTGACAAAGTTCTTGTCGCCGCCGGGCGCCCAAACCTTGATCTCGACCTTACCGCCGTTTGCGCTTGCCTCCTCCTTGATTTTAGCAACCATCTGCTCGGTCGTAGGAGCTGCCGCATCTGTTGAGCCGCTCTCCGCCGAAGGACCGCTCGCTGTTGAGGTGGTACCGCTAGCTGTTGAGTTTGTGTTGCTGCCATTGCCCGAGCAGCCTGCAAACGCGCCTGCGCACATGAGTGCCGCAAGCAATAATGCTGTAGTCTTTTTTGCTTTACTTACCATTGTAAAATCCTTCTCTCATTAAAATTTTTATTTTCGGATCTGCACATGAAGCGGACGCCCCATGCTCTCCGGCGCGGTTTTTACAGTACTGACAATTTTGTTCAAACTGCTCACATAGCCGTAAACCTGCACGCCTTCTGTAGTAATAATAGCATATGATTTTAAACTTTGCAACCATAAATTGTAATTTTTATTCAAGTAGATAGAAATATTGCCTAAATTTTGTTTAGTTTCACTCGTTTTTTAATGTTTTTTTACTTTTTGCATAAATTGGCTTTTGTTTTTTTGTACTGTTTTGCTATATTTTTAATATAAAATTTTGAAAAAATTTTAACCGATTTATTAAAAAACTGAGTATATTTTTCTTTATAAAAAAATTACAGTCTTGTTTTTTTCTTTCGGCAAGTTTTTTAGGTGCATTTGACAGCAATTTGCACAAAACAGCTTTTTAAACATAATGCATATGCTTTTACAAGTCAAAAATATACATTTTTCTCTGTGTGCAGTCTTACTGTTATCTGAATATATGCCGTAATCATATAAACACTTTGATAACGGATACCAAGATAACTATCACCCCCGATACAGCCGTAAATAACCGCTGCGGAATATGCCTTATATTTTTGAGCCTTCCTCCTAAGCCCAGACCCGCACAGAGAAATATAAGCTGACACAACCCGCTCAAACCCGCGGCGGATAATGCGTTCACCCCACTGATGCCCATCGAGATCCCCGCTCCGACGGAATCTATCGAGAGCGCAGCGCCTATATAGCACGCCTCGAGCATATCTATCGAGTTCGATTGGTCAATATCGCATGAGGTGGGATCCCTTATTATATTGACGGTTATGCCGAGAGGCTTCAGAACAAAAGTAACGTTCTTTTTTTCTCTGCGTTTTTTAGTTTTGCCAAACGAACCAAATATTATGTATATTCCGAACAGGCTGAGCATACCACAGCCTATCAGCTTAGATACATTTTCGTTTATCAGCCTTGCGAGCCACTCGCCGCTGACCACAGACACTCCCATGATCAAAACCGATATTAAGCAGATCATAATACGCGCCTGCCACGAGGTCTTTATACCTCCGAACGCACACGAAGCCCCGATAGTAAACGCATCGACCGAGAGTGAAAGCGACAACAGCAGCAATCCGATAAATTCCATAAAGCAACTCCCCTTAAACGGTGCTGTTATCATCTTATGTAATATTGTCGTTTTTGGCATATCGTCCCAGCCGCGCGAGTATAATTTATTGTAAAAAACCAGAAGGGAGCTTAAAAAATGGACTGGCACGCACAATCCTCAACCGAAGTCATAAAAAGTCTTAAAACCGATGCAAAAAACGGTCTTACCTCCTCGGAAGCACGCCGCAGGCTTGAAAGGTACGGCGCTAACCGTCTGCACGAGCAAAAAAAGCCGTCCCTACTCGCAAAATTTATCGCGCAGTTTTCGGATTTTATGGTACTCATTCTCCTCATGGCAGCGGGTATTTCCTTTGTGACAGCTATCATCGAGGGGACGGGAGATTTTATAGACCCTATAATGATCTTGCTTATCGTCATAATCAATGCTATAACAGGAGTTATTCAAGAGGATCGTGCCGAAAAGGCGATAGATGCCCTCAAAAAACTGAGCGCGCCCCACGCTCGCGTCATCCGCGACGGCAGAGAAATGAGTATTTTGTCCGAGGAGGTAGTTCCTGGCGATATAGTAGTTGTCGAAACGGGGGACATACTGTGCTGTGATGCGAGGATCATCACCGACTCGGCTCTCAAGTCCGAGGAATCCTCTCTCACCGGCGAGGCAGTCCCTTCCGAGAAAAACGGCGGCATGATATGCGACTGTAACGCTCCGATAGGCGACCGCCGCAATATGCTTTTTTCAACAGGCATAATATCCTCAGGCAGTGCGACCGCCGTCGCCGTCGCAACGGGCATGAGAACTCAGGTAGGCAAAATAGCCGAGCTGATAAACGAGGAGGAAAGCCCGAAAACCCCGCTCCAGAAAAGTCTTGCGAAAACAGGAAAGCTGCTCGGAATAGGCGCGCTTGCGATATGCGCGGCTATATTTATCCTCGGCTTAATGCAGCAGATACCGCCGCTCAATATGTTCATGATCTCGATAAGCCTTGCTGTCGCGGCTATCCCCGAGGGCTTGCCTGCGGTAGTCACAATAGTCCTCGCACTCGGCGTCAAGCGCATGGCGTCGAAACGCGCGATAGTCCGCAGGATGCCAGCCGTCGAAACTCTCGGGAGAGCCAATGTTATATGCTCAGACAAGACAGGCACACTCACTCAAAACCGCATGACCGTCACAAGGCTCGAAACCCAGTCCGGGGCAGTAAGCTTTAATTCATCGGATGGCGCGTTCGCTCTTTCGCTGTGTACGCTCTGCAACAACAGCAGGCTCAACGCGGATGGTACAGCCTATGGCGACCCCACAGAGGGAGCTCTGATAATAGCCGCATCAATAGCCGGACGCACGAAAGAAAAGTTAGAGTCGGAGCTTCCGCGTGTTAGGGAATTTCCGTTTGACTCGGTGCGCAAGCGTATGACGACGGTACATAAGCTGAAAACAGGCGGCTACCGCATCATCACGAAGGGTGCGCCCGATATGCTCCTGCCGCTGTGTACATCGACATCAAACGGTCACGGCATGAACAATGCTCTGCGCCGAGAGCTTTTGTCGAAAAACGAAAAAATGGCGTCCGACGCTCTTAGAGTGCTTGCCGTTGCTTACCGCGACACGGACAAAATCCCCACATCCGCTGATGACGCCGAGCGAGGACTGATATTTACGGCATTCGCGGGCATGATAGACCCTCCCCGCCCCGAGGCAAAGCTCGCTGTCGCACGTTGCAAAACAGCGGGTATCAAACCAGTAATGATAACGGGCGATCACATCGAAACAGCACGGGCTATCGCACGGGAGCTCGGCATATATACGAACGGCGACAAATCAATGACCGGCGCGGAGCTTGATAAGCTCTCCGACGACGATCTGAAGAAAAATATATTCTCATACTCTGTCTTTGCCCGTGTATCACCGGAGCATAAGGTGAGGATCGTCAAGGCGTTCCGTTCTGCATCGGCGGTCGTCGCAATGACCGGCGACGGAGTGAACGACGCTCCCGCTCTCAAGGCTGCCGACATCGGCTGCGCCATGGGCATAACAGGTACAGACGTTGCAAAAGGCGCCGCCGATATGGTGCTTACTGATGACAATTTTTCAACCATTGTTGACGCTGTTTCCGAGGGCAGAGGGATATACGAGAACATCAAAAAAACAGTCCACTTCCTGCTGTCTAGCAATATAGGAGAGATCATCACCGTTTTCACATCGTTTCTTCTGCGGCTGCCGTCGCCGCTGCTCGCCATACAGCTTTTGTGGGTAAATCTTGTCACTGACAGCCTGCCCGCGCTCGCTCTCGGCGTCGAGCCTACTCCCGACGACATAATGGAAAGAAAGCCGAACGATTCAAAGAAAAGCCTTTTCGCTGACGGAATGGTTTTCAATATAGCTGTCGAGGGCTGCTTTATCGGCGCGCTGTCATTCCTCGCTTTCACTATAGGGCGTGTTTTCTTCGACAAAGGCGGTGAACCGATAATCGGACGTACAATGACCTTTGCTTCGCTCAGCCTTTGTCAGCTCGTACATTCGTTCAATATAAAAAGTGAACACTCCATCTTCAAGGGAGGTCTATTCACAAATCCTAAGCTGATAATCGCATTCATTGTAGGCATTATCATGCAGGTCTCCGTAATATCTATACCGCCGCTTGCCGCTGTATTCAAGGCAACTCCACTTTCTCCGCTTCAATGGATGATAGTTGCGGGCTTATCACTCATTCCGCTGATAGTCGTAGAAACAGAAAAGCTCATATCATCCGTAAGAAAAGAGAGAAATCGTTTATTGCCGATAGGCAGTATAGTCAGCCGTTGATTTGTTATATATACAGAATTATACATTTTAAGGAGCTGTCGCACTAAGATTTGAGGAATAAACGTACTAAATTCGGTTAAAATTCAGTTTTAGACCAAGCCTTCTTCAAAAGGCTTGCGGTTTGTAATATATCACCTCGCCGCCCGTGGCGGCGATATTTATTTTGTGCAGTATTTTCAGAACTGAATAAAAGGGGTATCGCTTAAGTTTTTAAACCTTAATGCGACACCCTCTTTTCTTAATATACGAGATTTTTAAAAATTTATTTTAATTTTTTAAAGGGATTTTTATATTTTTAGCGTATATATTGATATGAGGTTTTGCAAACTTTTGTATGTTTTTTGATTTCGGCTGCCTTTTAAACTGTCAGTCGGCTATATTATGAAGGTTATCGGAGATGATGGCTTTGAATATACGAGAACAAACCGAAAAAATCGAGGAGCAAACGCTCTCTCCTCTTGCAGCTCTCGCAAAAAACAGTGTCGGCCGTGAAAAAGCTGAAATCGACTGTTCCGTCAGGACCTGCTTTCAGCGCGACAGGGACAGGATAATTCATTGCAAAGCCTTCAGAAGGCTGAAGCATAAAACTCAGGTATTTCTATCTCCTGAGGGCGACCATTACAGGACACGTCTTACACATACACTTGAGGTTTCGCAAATCGCGAGAACTATCGCGCGTGCCTTGCGACTTAACGAGGATTTGACGGAAGCTGTTTCCCTAGGTCACGACCTAGGTCACACTCCGTTCGGTCATGCAGGAGAACGTGCCTTGAACGACATTTCTCCGAACGGCTTCCAACACTATGAGCAAAGCGTTCGCGTCGTCGATTATCTCGAAAAGGACGGCGTCGGGCTTAACCTGACGTTTGAGACACGAAACGGGATACTCTGCCACACACGAGGTGAACAGGCAGTAACTCTCGAGGGCAGGATAGTTCGCTTAGCTGACAGGATAGCCTACATAAACCACGACATCGACGACGCTATACGAGGGGGTATAATATCCGAAAGCGATATTCCGTATCGCATTCAGAGCGTTCTCGGCAGCAAAACGAGCGATCGCATAAACCGTCTTGTAATCTCAGTTATAGAGAACTCACAAAACGGAGAGATAACTATGTCGGAGAATGTCAAAAAATACTTTGACGAGCTTCACTCGTTTATGTTTGAATCCGTTTACAAAAACGAATTTGCTAAGGGCGAGGAAAAAAAGATACCGAAGCTTATAGAAACACTGTACACATATTTTTACAAGCATCCGCAGAAAATCCCGCAGGAGATTATAAGGCTTTCGGACGGAGACCTTGACCGCGCAGTATGCGACTATATCGCGGGCATGACGGATCATTATGCCGTGGAACTGTTCAAGGAAATTTTGATACCTAAATCATGGAATAAACTTTAGTATGTCTGATCTATATATAAAGGGGGTTGAGCATCATTCCGTTACCCGATGATTTTTTACAGGAGCTCAAGCTCCGCACCGATATTGTAAGTGTTATCTCAGAATATGTCAATCTGAAAAGAAGCGGACGGAATCTCGTGGGACTTTGTCCGTTCCACAGTGAGAAAACTCCGTCCTTTAATGTTTCCCCCGAAAACGGCTTTTTTCATTGTTTCGGATGCGGTGCGGGCGGAGATGTTATAACATTTATAAGGAGGATCGAAAACCTCGATTACATAGACGCCGTCAAACTGCTTGCATCACGAGCAGGGCTTGAAGTTCCGACCGACACGGCTTCAAACGGCATGGGTGAGCTGAGAAAGCGTATTTATGAAGCAAACCGAGAGGCGGCTCGTTTTTACCACAAGATGCTATACTCCTATGAAGGTGCGAAAGGGCTTTCATATCTGCGCGGGCGCTCGCTTTCGGAGGCAACAATAAAGCACTTCGGGCTCGGTTACTCGCCTCCGTCACGATATGCCCTTGTTGACTATCTCCGCTCAAAAGGCTTCAAGGATTCGGAGCTTGTCAGCGCTAATCTTGCGTTTATGTCTCGCAGCGGTCACGCGATCGACAGGTTCGCCGACAGGGTAATGTTTCCGATAATTGATGTGAGAGGAAATGTGATCGCTTTCGGAGGCAGAATAATGTCTGACGAAAAGCCCAAATATCTCAACACATCTGATACGCCTGTCTTCAAAAAAAGCTCTAACCTTTTTGCGCTTAATTTTGCGAAAAACGTCGGCGAGGGTATGTTGATTCTCTGTGAGGGCTATATGGATGTGATTGCTCTTCATCAGGCGGGCTTTCAGAATGCCGTCGCGACCCTAGGTACAGCTATCACAACAGAACAGGCTATGATAATCAAACGATATGCCGATGAAATCGCTATATGCTACGATGCCGATGAAGCGGGTCAAAAGGCAACGACGCGAGCAATCGGTATACTTCGTCCGACAGGCATCAAAATCAGGGTAGTCACTGTTCCGAGCGGAAAAGACCCCGACGAGTTCATACGCTCCTACGGCGAGCAGGGGACGGCGCGTTTCCGCAAGCTTCTTGACGTAAGCGGGAACGATATACGCTATCAAATCGAAAAGCTGCGCAAAAAGCACGATACACAAATTCCCGAGCAGCGCGTCACCTTTCTCACCGAATGCGCGAAGCTGCTTGCGAAGCTCGACAACAGCATCGAGCTTGATGTTTACGCTGGTGAGCTTGCCGAGGAACTCGCCGTCACTAAAAACTCCATAATATCGCAAATCGAAAAATACAAAAAGCAGTCATACAGAAAAGCTCGCAAGGAGGAAATGCGAAATATCATGCTGACTACCTCTGCCGCCGCAGACAGGATAAATCCCGAAAAGCACAGAAATCTTCGGGCCGCAAGCGCCGAGGAAGCTATCATCGCGTTACTAATAAATAACCCTGACTTAGCCGATACTATACTGTCACGGATCGATCCGGACAAATTCATCACATCATTTAACAGGCGTATATTTACGCTTCTTATAGACCGTATAAACGATTCACGCCCCATATCGTTGATGGATATTTCAGGTGAGCTTTCAAACGAAGAGATCGGCAGCGTTGCTTCAATTTTAAACGCCAGACCGCGCGAAAACAATCCTAAACAGGCGGCAAACGATTATATAAATATTCTGCTTGACGAAAATGATAAGATGACGCCCGAAAAAGCGGTCTCCGCAAGCGCCGAGGAAATCATGGAACATATGAAAAAATTAAAGGAAAGAAAAAAATAGGAGGGCATAAAAATGAACACAACGCCTCAACAGGAAAAGAAAACAGTAAATCCGCTGAAATTACTTCTTGATATAGGAAAAGCCAAGGGACAAATCTCAAGCAAGGAGATCCTTGACACTCTCGGCGATGATATCGAGCCTGAGCAGATCGAAAAAATCTACGACACGCTCGAGTCAAACGGAATAGAGATCATAGAAGACATGGATGACATCGCCCTTGACACTTTCGACGTAAGCGACGGTGATAATGACGATAATGATGCTGAGCCTGCTCCTGACGGAATAACGATCGACGATCCCGTCAAAATTTATCTCAAGGAAATCGGTCGTGTTCCCCTCCTCAGCCCCGATGAGGAAATAGAACTCGCCATAAAAATTTCCGAGGGCGATACCGCGGCGAAACAGCGGCTTTCAGAGGCAAACCTCAGGCTTGTTGTCAGCATTGCAAAACGTTACTTGGGCAGAGGTATGCAGTTCCTTGATTTAATTCAGGAGGGCAATCTGGGACTTATGAAAGCCGTCGAGAAGTTCGACTGCACGAAGGGCTTTAAGTTCTCAACATATGCCACATGGTGGATCCGCCAAGCCATAACAAGGGCGATAGCCGACCAGGCGAGAACTATTCGCATACCCGTCCATATGGTGGAAACTATCAACAAGGTCAAGAAGGTATCAAGCCAGCTTCTTCATCAAAACGGTCATGAGCCGTCTGCCGAGGAGATTGCTTGCGAGCTTGATATGTCGGTTGACAAGGTTCGAGAAATTATGCGTGTAGCCCAGGAACCTGTATCGCTCGAAACACCCATCGGCGAGGAGGAGGACAGTCATCTCGGCGACTTTATTCCCGACGACGACGCTCCCGCACCTCAGGACGCGGCGTCGCACACACTTCTCAAGGAGCAGCTTTCGGAGGTTCTCTCAACGCTCACTACGCGGGAGGAAAAGGTTCTCAGACTTCGTTTCGGTCTTGAGGACGGACGTTCACGCACGCTCGAGGAGGTCGGCAGGGAGTTTAATGTCACACGGGAGCGCATAAGGCAAATCGAGGCAAAAGCCCTCAGAAAGCTCCGTCACCCCAGCCGCAGCAAAAAGCTAAAGGATTTCCTCGACTAACGGTCGAGTACCTCGACACGAAAGTCACGTTGGTCGTTTTTCGCCGTACGGCTAAAAACTTCGACACTGATAATGATCGCTTGTGTACCGCGATTGTAGGCAGTTAGCACTGAGCTTGCGTTAGCTGACGGCATTTCATTTGTAACTTAGTCCCCACGCAGACAAGAGCGTCCTCTATAAACACTATATTAAAAAACTGAGATTTATGGGTGATGGCATGGTCAGAGAAATTAAAAATAATGAATTATATGAACTATTAGAATTGTACTTATTTTTGCATGAGGAATCTGTTCCGAAGATGACAGAGCATTTAAAAAATACATGGAATGCAATCATGCAGGATGAGAATCATCACATTATTGTCGACGAGATAGAGGGTAAAATAGTATCCTCCTGCGTATGCGTGATTATTCCGAATCTTACAAGAAATATACAACCATATGCCTTTATAGAAAACCTCGTCACACATAGAGATTACAGAGGGAAAGGATATGCAACAGAATGTATGCGTTATGCGCAGAAAATAGCGGAGAAAGCTAACTGTTATAAAATGATGTTGTTGACAGGCTCAAAAAAAGAAGCAACACTGAAATTTTATCGTAATGCAGGATATAATTGCAGCGATAAGACAGCCTTCATTCAATGGCTTAAATAATCTTTGCAAACCCTGATTATCTTAATACAGTTTTTCACATAAAAAATGGTGTAACACATAAAGGTGTTGCACCATTTTTATTAAGATAGCGAATAGCTTACTTCGTGTGCTGATCTCTGCTGCCAATATTATACGTCAGCACACATTGTGCCACGCCACGCGAGTTCAGTGCTAACTAAGTCCTGCGCGGTACATCATAGTCCCCTGACGACGTCGAAATTTTTCGCCGTACGGCGAAAAATGACCTCGCGACTTGACTGCGGAGGCACTCCGCCGCATAATCGCTCGCTTACGCTCCGCTCGACATTAGCAAGAGCCGTTTATGTCCGCGTGGGGACTAAGTTTCCAATGAACGGCAATCAGCACACATTGTGCCACGCCACGCGAGTACAGCGCTAAATACATACTGCGCGACGTCCCGCTATTCGAGTTCAAACGCGCCGGTGTATAGACGGTAATACTGCCCCCTTTGCTTGATAAGCTCTTCATGACTTCCGCGCTCAATTATGCGTCCAAGCTCAAGAACCATGATAACATCGGAGTTACGAACGGTAGAAAGCCTGTGAGCTATAACAAATACCGTTCTGCCGTACATAAGTCCGTCCATTCCCCGCTGAACGATCTCCTCTGTTCTTGTATCGATCGAGCTTGTCGCCTCATCGAGTATCATTACGGGCGGATCCGCGACAGCCGCTCTCGCGATAGAGATAAGCTGACGCTGACCTTGTGAAAGCTCCGAGCCGCTGCCCGATATTACCGTGTTATAACCGTTCGGCAGGTGCTTTATAAAACCGTCGGCGTTCGCGAGCTTTGCGGCGGCTATGCACTCCTCATCGGTGGCATTCAGATTGCCATACCTGATGTTTTCCATAACAGTACCCGAAAACAGGTTTACATCCTGCAAAACTATACCGATAGAGCGGCGCAGATCACTTTTTTTGATTTTGTTGATGTTTATTCCATCATAACGCACCTTGCCGTCGGCAATATCATAAAAGCGGTTAATTAGATTCGTAATAGTGGTCTTGCCCGCGCCTGTCGCACCGACAAATGCGACCTTCTGACCCGGCTTAGCATAGAGAGATACATCATGCAGAACTATCTTATCCTCTACATATCCGAAATCAACGTCATAGAAACGAACCTCTCCCTTTAGCTGCGTGTATGTTACCGTACCGTCTGAGTGCGGATGTTTCCATGCCCAAATTCCTGTGCGCTCCACACTTTCAACAAGCTCGTCATTTTCGCCGTACTTAGCATTGACAAGAGTGACATATCCATCGTCCACCTCCGGCTCCTCGTCCATCAGCTCGAAAATTCTCTCCGCACCTGCTAAAGCCATAATAACGGAGTTGAGCTGCTGCGAGATTTGTCCCATCGGGTTTGTAAACGATTTTGAAAGGTTTAAAAACGAAGCTATTGAACCAAGCGTAACGCCGCCTATGTTGTTTATCGCAAATATACCGCCGACAATAGCTATAAGAATATATTGAACGTTGCCGAGGTTCATCATTACAGGCATAAGTATGTTCGCAAATGTATTTGCCGACGCCGCATTATGGTAAAGCTCTTCGTTCTTCTCGTCAAACAGTTCCTTCGCCTTTTCCTCGTGACAAAAGACCTTGATGACCTTCTGGCCGTTTATCATTTCCTCAATATAGCCGTTTACATCGCCCAAGGATTGCTGTTGACGAATAAAATACTTCGCGCTGTTTTTCGCTATTTTTCCGGTTATAAACAGCATAAAAGCAACAAACAAAAGAACAAGAAGCGTCATCCACAGATTCATGGCTACCATTGTACAAAATACTGAAACAATAGTCACGAGCGATGCAAACATCTGAGGCAGACTCTGTGAGATCATCTGTCGGAGAGTATCCGTATCATTAGTATATCGGCTCATCAAATCGCCATGAGAGTGCGTGTCAAAATATTTTATCGGAAGCGTCTGCATATGATCAAACATCTCGTCACGGATGCTTTTGAGGACGCCCTGCGATACAGTGACCATCAATCTGTTGTAAAGCAGCGTCGAAACGATCCCAACAATATAGATCCCCGCGACAAATAGTATGGCAGTCAAAAGTCCCGAAAAGTCCGGCTCCGCCTCTATAAGAAGCGGATTGATATAATTATCTATAAGCACCTTCAGGAAAATTGACGATACAACACCGGTAAGTGCGCTTAAAAGAATACATATAAGAACTATTAACAATCTTACCTTATATTTAAAAACGTATGAGAGAAGACGCTTAATGGTTTTTCCCATGTTTTTGCTCACAGGCTTTTTGTCAGGCTTGCTCATGGTATTCTGTCATTCCTTTCTCAATTATTATTAGTTATTCTTGCGAATTTTTTTGCTGTGAGGTATAAACCTCTCGGTAAATCTGATTCGACTTGAGAAGTTCCTCATGTGTACCTACCGCATTGATTCCGCCATCGTCCATAACAATGATCTTATCCGCGTGTTCAACGGATGAGATTCTCTGTGCGATAATTATCTTTGTTGTATTGGGTATCTCCTGTGCAAATGCCTGACGGATCATAGCGTCTGTTTTTGTATCTACAGCACTTGTTGAATCGTCAAGAATAAGTATCTTGGGCTTTTTTAAGAGCGCTCTGGCAATACAAAGTCTCTGCTTCTGACCGCCCGAAACATTCGTGCCGCCCTGCTCAATATATGTATCGTACCCCTTAGGGAATGTCGAGATGAAGCTGTCCGCCTGAGAAAGCTTACAGGCGTTTATAAGCTCCTCGTCAGCAGCGTTTTCGTTACCCCAGCGGAGGTTTTCCTTTATTGTGCCTGAGAACAAAACATTCTTTTGCAGAACTACCGCGACAGAGTTACGGAGAACCTCGAGGTCGTAATCACGGACGTCACGGCCACCCACAAGCACCTTGCCATCCGTTGCGTCATAAAGGCGGGGTATAAGGTTTACAAGGCTTGTTTTGCCCGAGCCTGTGCCGCCTATTATGCCGACAGTCTCGCCCGAAGCGATAGAAACGGATATATTGCTGAGTGAAAGCTCTCCGCCCTTTTGATAACCGAAGCTTACGTTGTCAAAAACTACCGAGCCGTCCTTTACTTCCTTTACGGGGTTTTCGCCGTTTACTATGTCGCTCTCCTCGTCAAGTATCTCTGTGATTCTCTCCATGGATGCGCGCGAAATAATTATCATGACAAAAATCATCGAGAGCATCATAAGGCTCATAAGTATCTGCATAGTGTATGTAATAAGGCTCATAAGCTGTCCCGTTGTCATACCGACATCGGGGTCGTTGCCGGATGCAACGATAAGCCTTGCGCCAAACCATGAAATAAAGATCATACAGCCATATACGCAAAACTGCATAAGAGGAGAGTTCCATGCTATTAGCTTTTCAGCCTTGCTGAAGTCATTGTATATGGATCTTGATATGTTGCCGAATTTTTTCTTTTCGTGATCCTCCCGTACAAAGGATTTTACTACTCTTATACCATACAGATTTTCTTGAACAACGTTGTTGAGCTTATCGTATGTCTTGAATACACGCTCAAAAACCGGGTGTGCCTTACTCATTATTAAGAATAAGCCGACGGCAAGTATCGGAACGCATAGCAGAAATATACACGCCATTGACGCGTTGACACTAAACGACATGACCATTGCAAAAATAAGCATTATCGGCGCGCGAACGGCGACACGAATGATCATCATATAGGAGAGCTGGACGTTTGTAACGTCTGTCGTAAGCCTTGTAACGATACTTGCGGTTGAGAATTTGTCGATATTCGAAAACGAAAAATTCTGAACTCTGTAATACATATCCTTTCTGAGATTTTTAGCAAAGCCGGCGGACGCTATCGCCGCACTCCTGCCCGACAGTGCTCCGAACATAAGCGAAATAACGGCAAATATAACAAGCAAAGCGCCTGTCTTGACTATATAATCCAGGTTGCCGTAGTCAATACCATAGTCTATGAGATCCGCCATAAAAAGAGGTATTACTACTTCCATTACGACCTCAAGTATAACAAAAATCGGAGCAAGTATCGAGTGCTTTTTGTATTCTCTAACACTTGCCAAAAGCTTTTTTATCATATGTTCTACCTCCAGTAAAAATGTGTATATTCTCTGAAAACTATGAATGCACGTTATCCTTTGACAGATTATCCTTTATTTTTTTAATAACAGCGAAGAAAGCGGCTAACTCCTCCTCAGTCAAGCCCTCGGTTATCTCTGCTTCGATCTTCTGCATATCCTTTACTATCAACTCATTAAGCTCCTTCGCTCTTTCAGTCAAAACGAGTTTTTTAAGCCTTGCGTCATGGTTTACAGATTCGCGGACAAGCAGTCCCTTCTGCTCCATAAAGGTCAAGCACTTAGAAACAGTAGATCTCCTGATAGAAAACTCCCTTTCTATATCGCGCTGAAAAACATCCTCGCCACTGTGATGGACCAAATATCCTATTATCCAGCTTGTCGCGCCCGTCAGTTCATCTACATATTTGATATTCTGGGAGCCTATTACCTTTCGATTTATCATATTGTTGACCCTGCGCAGCTCAAGACAGACCGCCATATCATCCCGCAACAAAACCACCCCCTAAAATAATGTTAGATTTAAAACTGTTCCATATCTAACATTATAGTGTAAAAGCTAACCAATGTCAAGGTATGGAATATCACTATTATCTCTTTAAATCCACAAAAATTTATGTTAAAATTCTTTAGAAACTTAGTCTTTAGGTGACAGCTATGAATGAATACAAATTGATACGTTCAAAGAGAAAAACCCTCTCATTAGAGATCTCCCGTGACATGACACTCGTCGTACGTGCGCCGATCAGGCTTCAAAAAAGCGAAATAGACAAGTTCGTATCATCACACAAGAAATGGATAGAAAAGCATATGGAGATAATGCGTCATAGATCCGAACTATACCCTGAGGAGTTATCTAACGAGGAGGTCAAGGATCTGATCGAAAAAGCGAAGCAGCTCATTCCGAAAAGGCTTGAATACTATTCCAATATGATGGAGCTGTACCCCACAGCCGTAAAAATAACGGGCGCCAAAACACGCTTTGGGAGCTGCAGCGGACGAGACAGCATCTGCTTTTCATACCGACTCATGCAATATCCCGATGAAGCTATAGATTATGTGATAGTCCACGAGCTTGCTCACATAATGCATAAAAATCACGGCAAAGAGTTTTACTCACTCATAGAAAGGTATATTCCCGATTACAAGAGAAGAGAGAAGCTGCTAAAAGGAATCAATCAATAAAAGATACCGCCTCGCACTGTAATCATGCGGCGGTATCTTTATATAAAGTATCAGCTTTTCATATAGTTTGTTATAAATGCTATCCAGCCGTCCTCAATAATTTCCTTGAGATGACTCGTTATACATTCGGGACTTTCCTTCATTCCCGATGTTACCCAATCTATTATCATACCTGAAACACCGTAAGCAAAAAATTTAGAAATAAACAATCTTTCCTTATCGTCTATCGGCTGATTTCCCGACAAGGTTTCTACTGTATCATAAAACAGCTTTGTTGAAACATCAAGCAGATAATTTCTGAACTCTCCCCCGTATGATATATTAAGAGCGTTTCTATAGAATTTCGAGTTGTTTTTTATCTTTTTTAGCATTTCAAGGAATTTTGTGTACCAGTTATAAACCGAAAGACCGTCAACAAGTTCCGATATAACTTCATTATAAAAAATCATATTCAAAAGCTCGTATTTATCATGGAAATGGTAATAAAACGTCTGACGGTTTATCCCGCATTCCTCGGATATATCCGTGACTGTTATTTTATCAAACTGTTTTTTAGCCATAAGCCTTTTGAAGCCCTGACATATCAATCCCCTTGTATCCGACGACGGCATTTACCGAACCTCCTTTTTTGATCAATTTTGACGAAGATCATCAAAAATATTAAACGTTCGCTCAGCTCCTGATGGTACAATGGCATAGTGTAAAGGCGTACGGTTGTTTCAGCATAATAAAAAACACAACGGCAGGTTTTGAAAAATTGCTAATTCAATGTACCTCCAACATTAGAAAACAGCCTCTTGACCTCAAACGCAAGCGGACGGTAATCCTTTTTCGATAGCATAGGGTCGTCCGCTATTATCATTTCAGCGGCTTCCCTAGCGTCGTTTATCGACACCATGCTCGACATTCCCGCTATTTTAAGCTCAGGCAGACCGTGCTGGCGCGAGCCGAAGAAGTCGCCCGGTCCACGAATACGGAGATCCTCATCGGCAAGCTTGAAACCGTCGTTTGTATTGCACATGATTTTCAATCGCTCAAGTGTAGCTTCATTCTGCGCGTCGGATACGAGTATGCAGTGACTTTTGACGCTCCCGCGTCCCACTCTGCCGCGCAGCTGATGAAGCTGCGAAAGCCCAAAGCGCTCCGCATTCTCTATCATCATAATAACAGCGTTGGGAACGTCCACACCGACCTCTATTACTGTCGTGGTCACGAGGACGTCGATCCTGCCGCCATTGAAATCGTTCATCACGGCATTTTTTTGCGCGGACTTCATTCGTCCGTGCAGAACGCCTATCCTGCAGTTCCCGAGAACAGTCGTCCTGAGCCTTTCGGCATACTCCTCGACACTCGCCATATTCATGTCGTTTTCCTCTACGAGAGGGCAGACTATATAGCACTGATACCCGTTGTCTATGTGCTTTTTTAGGAAGTTAAGCGCACGAGGTCTTATCGCAGAATCTATCAGATATGTAGATATCTTCTGCCTGCCCGGAGGCAACTCGTCCAGAACGGACAGGTCAAGGTCACCGAAAATCATCAGTGCAAGCGTTCTGGGAATAGGCGTCGCGGACATTACGAGCAGGTGCGGACTTTCGCCCTTTCCGAGCAGTTCCGCCCTCTGCGCCACCCCAAAGCGGTGCTGCTCGTCCGTTATCACAAGACCGAGCCTTTTAAACTCTACCCTCTGCGAAAACAGCGCATGAGTTCCGACTGCTATATCGATCTCCCCGCATGACAGAGCCTCATAAACGGCACGTTTTTTTGATGCGGTAAGAGAACCCGTCAAAAGCGCAACGCTTATCCCGCAGCCGCCAAACATCTCGCAGAGAGTGTTGTAATGCTGTGTCGCAAGAAGCTCTGTAGGTGCCATAAAGGCACATTGAAGCCCATTCCTTACGGCGGTATAGCAACAGGCGGCGCCTACCGCCGTCTTGCCGGAGCCTACGTCGCCCTGAACGAGGCGCGTCATAGGAGCCGGCGACATCATATCACCTATACATTCGGAAACAGCCCTCCGCTGTGCGTCTGTCGGTGAAAAGGCAAGCAGCCTGTAAAATTCCTCCGAAAAATCCTGTTTGATTCTATGGGAGGTCTCACTTTTAGCGGTTGATTTTCTGAATGTCATACCGAGCTGCAAAACAAGAAGCTCCTCGAACGTAAGACGCATTTTTGCCGTCTCAAGTGCCTTGACATCACTCGGAAAGTGAATATTCCTTATTGCAAATTCAAGATCGCAAAGTCCGAATTTGTCCCGTATCGCTTTTGGGATAGGATCGTTAATACTGGGCGGGAGCATTTTCAGCGCGGCACGCATCGCCGCCTCTATCTTGCGCGAGGTAAGCGTCCCTGTCTGCTTGTATATCGGGTGGATTATCTCGTCACTTTCAGGCGAAAGCACAGCGGGAGACACCATCTCGAAGCTATTTATGTTGCGCTTGAACGCCCCGTAAAAAAGGAACTCGCCGCCGCACTTTAGTTTGTCATACATATAAGCCTGATTGAAAAACGTTATCTGCATCTGACTTTCATCATCACTGACGACGAGCTTATATATCGTCATGCCGCCGCGAACCCTGGCAGGCGGGTTGTTTCCGACGACATGAGCCCTTATACAGACGGATTCGCCGGAGGGAGCGTCCGCAATTTTTACGGGCGCGCTCAGATCCTCATAGGTCCTCGGGTACATTCTGATAAGATCGCCAACAGTCGGCGCGCCCAGTCTTTCGTATAGTTCCGCTGTTTTAGGTCCGACCTTTGGCAAAGCGGTAATTTTCAAGTTGAACAGCGACATATCATACCTCATTCAACAGGACATAGTTAAAACTGAAACCTCGTTAAATATTTGATTGCAGAGCCATTTCCGGAATGGATCTACCTTTTGTATTTATCCTTATCCGCGTCCGTGATTTTCCTTATAACTCTGCACGGGTTGCCGGCGGCGATCACTCCTGACGGAATATCCCCAGTCACAACGCTCCCGCCTCCGATAACCGTATTATCGCCTATTGTCACTCCGGGCATAACGGCGACGCTTCCGCCTATCCACACATTATTTCCGATAATTATTGGCCAAGCTATTTCAAGTCCCCGATTTCGCTGCTCTACATCAATGGCGTGACCCGCTGTATAGAAGCCGCAATTCGGCGCTACAAAGCAGTTGTCCCCAAATTTTACTTTTGCCGCGTCAAGTATCACAAGGTTGTGGTTAGAATAAAAATTTTCCCCAAGTTCTATATTATATCCGTAATCGCACCAAAACGTCTGCTCGATCCAAAAGCGTTTGCCCGTTTTACCAAGCAGCTTTCTTAAAATTTCCGTACGCTCGTCAGTCTGTGACGGTTTGAGCCTATTGTATTCCGCGCACATATCCTTGCAGTACAAGCGTTCCCTAGCCATTTCCTCATCATAATTTCCGTCATACAGCATGCCCAACCGTGCCTTTTCCTTTTCAGTCATGACCCTAACTTCCCTTCCGTTTACTCTGCTGTTTCTAAAAGTAATAATTTTAAATTTCGCTGCCGCAAATAATACCGTACATCTCAGGCCGTCTGTCTCTGAAGATCCCCCAACTCAGGCGCTCCCCCTCAATTTCGTGCAGGTCAAACTCCTCTGAAATGACAGTCTCCGAGGTCCTGTCAGCGGACTGCATTATTTCTCCGAACTCATCTGTTATAAAGGACGAGCCGTAAAACGACAGCGATGAGGTCTGATGATTGTTTTCATATGACGGCTCGACTTTTTCAATTCCGACACGGTTTGCCGCAACGACGGGTATGACATTCGCGGCAGAATGTCCCTGCATACAGCGCCTCCAGTGCGGCATACTGTCAACCTCGAGTATCGGCTCGGAGCCTATCGCCGTCGGATAAAAGAGTATCTCCGCTCCCATAAGCGCCATACATCTCGCCGCCTCAGGAAACCACTGATCCCAACATATGCCCACACCTATCCTGCCAAATGTCGTATGAAAAACCTTGAATCCCGTGTCTCCGGGAGAAAAATAGAATTTTTCCTGATAAAAATGGTCATCGGGAATGTGTGTCTTGCGGTATACACCGAGCAGTCTGCCGCAGTCAACCACCGCGACCGTGTTAAATCTCAGGTTGCGAGCGCTCTCAAAAAAGCTGACCGGTATGACGATATTGAGCTCCCGTGAAAGCTCAAGCATTTTTTTGACTCCGGGGTCGTTCCTCGTTTCATACGCGAGAGAATAGTACTCGTAGTTGCGTTCCTGACAAAAGTACGGTGTTTCAAAAAGCTCCGGAAGCAGAACGATATTCGCTCCCTGTGAAGCCGCCTGACAGACGAGGGCAGCCGCCCTCTCTATATTTTCCTCACGCGAACTGCCCATAGCCATCTGAACTGCTGAAACCTTGACCCTGTTCATATCTGAGTTTCCCTTCCAATATTTTTATAAAATAATAATTTTTCCAATATAACAATAATAGCATTTCAATTTATAAATTTCAATCGTCGATGCGCATTATAGTGTAAAAACGGTCACAAAAAACAGAAGCACTGCTAAAAACAAAATGTTCCACATCGTAAATCGGAAAAAATACTTCCCTTTGTTATCATTATGGTCCTGCACATAGAGCTTGTATGATATCAGGCTCGCCATAGACGCTATGAGCGTTCCCAGACCGCCGATATTAACGCCGAGCAGCAACGCCCTGTAATCACTTGTAAAGCCGGACAGCATCAGTGCGGCAGGCACGTTGCTTATGACCTGGCTCGACAATATGCCTATCATGACCTCGTTTCCGCGCACGGTGTGCTCGAAAACGTTCCGTATAATATCTATATTCTCTATATTTCCAATAAAGATAAAAAAGCATACGAACGTAAGTATAAGACAGTAGTCTACCTTCAAAAAAGTCCTTTTATCGCATATAAAAACAGTGACTGCCACCATGGCAAGCAGAATATAATACGGCAGAACGCGGCACACCGAGAGTATCCCCAGCACAAAGAGGAATGTATATACCACCGTCAGTGCCTTAGCCTTTGGGCCGGGCTTATCACTTGTTTTCGCTGTTGAGAGAAGCTTTGTATCGACTGCTTCATTTTTGCGAAGCAGGACAGCTGTGGTCAGTATGACTAACGACACGCCGGTATACGGGAGCATAAAGAAGATAAATTCGGTCAGGGACATACCCGAGAGATTATAAAGGTACAGATTCTGCGGATTGCCGGTAGGCGTGAGCATACTTCCGAGGTTTGCGGCTATGGTCTGCAAAACCACAACAAATATCAGATCGTCCTCCCTGTCGGCTTTTTTGAGTGTCATCAGGGCAAACGGCACGAACGTGATAAGCGCGACATCATTTGTTATCAGCATAGCTGAAAAAAAACAAAGCATCACAAGCGCGAGATAAAGCTGATGTGTGTTTTTGATATGCCACAGCATAGTTGTGCCTATCCTGTCGAAAATACCTATCCGCTGAAACGCCGACATGATCATCATAAGGCTCAAAAGTATCCCAAGCACACGAAAGTCTATGTAATCAAGGTATTTTTCACTCGGCGCGACAAAAAACGATGATATGACAGCCAGCATAAACGCAACTGTCAATATCACCTCCTTTTTTACAAAGCAAATCATTTTATGTACTGCCGTTTTCATTATCCTATCACCTGACGATTCGTTTTCAGAAAAAAAGGACAGCGCTGCTGCGAGCGTTGTCCCTTGCTTTAATCCTGTTTATCACCTTTATATTTTCTTCGCGTCGCCATTCCGCCGCGGATATGGCGTTGAGCCTTATTTATTTCTAAAACGCTTTTTACCTCTCGATAAAGCTGAGGATTGACCTTTTTCAAGCGTTCGCTCACGTCCTTGTGAACGGTACTCTTGCTTATTCCGAACTTTTTGGCTGTCTTTCGTACAGTCGCCTTGCTCTGAATAATGTATTCACCCAGCTCGACGGCACGTTGCTCTACAAAGCCTTTCACATAATTACCCTCCTATGGTTTAATGGTAATTTATATGAAAGTTATCGCAAAGGTATGCCTTTATCTTATCATCACTCTTACGGTTTCTACCGAACCTATTATATCTTCATATGCGTCACTGTATGCCGCAAAATTTTCCTCATCGTTTTTGTCATAAACGGAAATATCCTTCGTATCATATGCGCTCTGCGCCGTAGCCTTCGTCAGGGCTAACGACTCAAGCGCTGTATCGCAAAGGCTTTTCAACTCCTCATCCGTCTTACTTAGCAGCTCCGTTGCGTCAAGCCCTCTGATTTTTCCAAGGGACTCTTCAATTTCAGACAGCTTGTCAATATAATTCTTCGTTGATTTTTTATCCTTGTAGTCCCACTTTTCCTTGATTTTATTAAGCTCTCTATTCTGCATCAGGAGCGTATCCGTATATGAAGAAAGCTGTTCATAATACTCGCGACTCCTGCCCGCCTCCTCTGCCGAACAGGCGGAAAGTACAAACATCATAACAGAAAGAAGTATCATAAAGAACGATCTCCTTAAAAGAGAGGCTGCCAACTTCATCCAAGGACTCTCCTTTCAATGAAAATCACTCATATGCCATTTCAAAGGTCCCGTCATTCTCGTACACCGTCTTGTAAAGCTCCATCGCATAGTCTCGGCAATATTGCTTGATTTGTCCGGCGGCGTTTAGCTTGTATATCGTGCCGCTGCCGTTTAATTCCTTTTCATTTGAAAGTATCTCCCTATACTTTGCGTCTATGCCCGCTGCCCACTCGTCGTATTCGCTTTGAATCGCTGCCTTTTTCTCATCTGAAATAGATGAGCCCTGAAGCTGTGTATTTGCGTTTGCCGCCTCCGTGACCCAATAATCCTTATATTTAAGCAAGGTATTTATCATATCCGAGTCATTCAAGGCAGTCTTTATTTCTTCCTCATAGTCAGCATCAAGCTTGTTGCCTGCGAACAGTTCGTCAAAGTCTGCGTTATCCGTGGAGCTTGAGCTTTCACTCGGGGTTTGCGCCCTGCTTGCGTTATCCATGTTCTGTGACTCATCTATGCTTTCCTCATCTGAGGGCTTCTCCTCTAAGGAAGTATCATGCAGACTTTCATCATAATCGGCGTCGGGATCCGAGTTGTCATTGTCATTAGGATCCATAGCCTCGGAGATTTCAGCGCTGCTGTCGCCGTCCGCACTGCCGTCCGCAGCCGAAGTGTCTGATACCGCCGATTTATAATCATCCACTTCCTCACCGCAGCCTGCGAATGACAGCGCACAAATGGTCATCGCTGCAAATACAGCGGCAACTTTATAATTCCTTTTCATATTATGCATCCCCTTTAACAAGTCAAAACACATATATCTATATGATTATATTACCACAATTTTGCTATTTTTTCAAGCATAGTAAAATTACATTTTTGCCATAAATCGTTTTTACATAATTATCGAGATTATGAGCATTTGTTTAAGCCTTTCGTATATTCCGTCAAGCATTGATACCTGAAGCGGGTTTTCACCCCTTCCGATCTCAACAGTGAAACCGGGTCGGTTAAACGTCTCAACGAACCAATCCTTAAATCCTCCTCCTACCGCAAGTCCGTCAGGCTCACTGAGCTTATATCCGCTAAGCTCAGCCAAAAGCTCGCCCTGCAGCCTTGCGATCTCCGGCGAGTAATCCCCGAAGCTCCAGTATATCTCCTCGCCCTGACTGTGGAACGCAAGCGCACGGATAAAGCTCGTATTTCTGCAAAGTCTTGCCAGCGCTCTGCTTTCAGGCTCGCTCTCAGGACTCATCCCTCCGTATCTTGTCGGCGCGGGAGCGGTTATTCCGTTTTTCATCTCAAGGGATTTCAACGCTTTCCAGCCTGCATTAAAGTTATGATTTATATCTACTCCCGCCGCGTTTGCCTGCCATCGGCTTTCGCCGCCTATCCTACAAACACTTTCGCAGTATTCACCCGCGCTTTTCGCACCGTGGATCGCAATTTCAACTCCATCAGGATTTATACATGGCACAACACACAGCATCCTGTCGCGAAATATCATATTGGCTCTAATCCCACAGAAAAAGCCTTTTTTGTACACCTTCTCTAAAAGCTCATCGAGGAATCTCAATATAACGAGCGTCGTAAGCCACTCCATGCCATGAAACGCACAGACAAACAGTACTTTCCTGCCCTCGCCTACGCTTACCATAGGTATCTCACGGCCGCAGAGGCTTTCTCCTATACAGCTTTTTCTCAAAAAGGGATACTTCAAAAAAAGCTCGCCCATAAGCGCGCGCCTGTTTTCCTCGTCGGCAGGCGCGTACAGAATCCTTTTATCAAGCACAATATCACCCCAAAATCATTTCCGTATATTTTATGCCGAAAATTTTTGTCATATGAGCTATTTAAATTAAAAGCAAATTTCGAGTGTATGAGTGTATTTTATTTTCCTTTTTTGCCAATCCTCATATCAGAGGTGATTATTTAATGAGAGAAATGGTTAAAAAGTTTTCAACTGCAACAATTTTCGACAAAAAGCTTATAATAATTTACGCGCTGAACGTAAGCGACTACATCCTTACGCTTCTCCTGCTTAACAGCGGTCTGTTTGCCGAATTAAATCCTTTGCTCAGCATACCGATAAACAACTTCTGGGGATTTGTGCTGAAATGTATCGTTCCGCTTGGCTTACTGCTCGTGGTACGTCACAGACTGCGCGATATAAGTACAAAGCAAATAAAGCCCGTATGGTATATTCTTGATTTTACCATAGGACTTTATGCGATAATAAATATATTTCATGTGTTTTGGTTAATAATGACGACCTTTTATCTCATACCGCTTACGGAGCAAATAATAGCTCGGCTTTCAAGCGGAGGCTGACCGAGCATATGTGATCTGCTCGATCTGTTTGTATTTACCTGATAGGTGAAATCAATATTTATGTCTGCGTTTGAGGCAAATATCCTAACAAGCAGTATGATAAAACAAAAAGGGTATGAAATCAATATTTATGTCTGCATTTGATGTAAATATCCGAAGTGATTTATCAGCTTTGCTGTTTCCACGGCCGTATACATTGTTGTTTCCGTTGGAGGTGCCGCTCTCGATAGCATAATCCCCGTCATTCCCGACTACTGTCGCGTTTATTCCGCCGTTGCTTGAATACATCTCGATTTTATCTGATTCGACAGACTTAATATATATTCCCGCGTTATGCGTTTCCGCGTAAAACGAATCATACGCAGCCACGCTTCCCGCTTCAATTCTTCCGTTCGAGGTATCAAGCTTGACGAGACCGGATTCAACATCCGCGCAATTTATTTGTCCGTTTGAGGTAATTATCTCTAAGCTGCCGCATCTGACGTCACCCGTATCACAGCCCCCGTTGCTCGTACCAAGCGTCACATTATCAGCAATAAGCCTCCCTGCCTTTATGCCCGCATTCGAGGTCGCGCACCTGACATCGCCGTTTATTTCTCCGCTGACCGATATTGAAGCGTTGGAGGTCGTAAGCTCCAGACTATCGGCATATATCCCCTCGGCGCTAATAGCGCCATTGCTTGTAATAATGCGGAGCTTCAGATCCCTACATTCCTTTGGAAGCTCTACGACCGCCGTGAGACGACTCCTCTTGATCCCATGCATGATACCGTCAAGACCGAAAAGGCTGTTTAAAACCTCCCTGCCCGCGTCAGGCTTATCGCTAAACGTTAATACTCCGTTGTTATCGACTATAACCGCCTTGCTGTTTTCGCTTTCATAGTATGTTATTTTTATTTCACCGCTGTCATCGTCACGATAACGAAGCTCTGCCTTCATATTTTCCGTATTAAGGTCAACAGCCGTGATCTTTTCCGCGCTTACGGAATACGATTTCTTAGTATATTTACCGTCCAAGTCGAGCATCTCAATATCAAAGCCGACTGTGATAAGAGCCGTCAGCATTATAAGCAATCCGACCGCGCCGACGATTCCCGAGACCGTGAGCAACCTTTTAAGCTTCATATCCTGACAGCCTCCTTCACATATGTTTGTTTATACGCTTTACAAATGCTGATGGTGATCTTTATACAAAGTCGGATAAACTTCCACGCCCCGAACGCAATAAAAACTCCGAGCGCCATAGCGAATAAAGAAGCTCCAAGATTGAAAAGTCCGACCGCAAGATCCTTAGCAAGTACAAAAAACGAGCCAAGAAAGTAGAATACTCCTCCCAACTGGCACCCGACAGCAGCTAATGCAAACGACACAGCTAAAACATAAAGGACTGCCAACGCAATGATAACAAAAGGAATTAAAATCGAGAACCCTATGATCCGTCCGACGCTCAGCTTCCCGTCGCTGTGCTCGGTATGCTTTTCATGATCATGCGATTCTGAGAGTATCTTTGCCGCAAGCTCCTTCGGCTCGCCAAACTGTTTCAGTACCTCCTGCTCTGTGATCCCGGACTCGAGCTTATCACTTATAAGTTCTGAATAATACTCTATGATCTTGTTTCTTTCATCTCTTTCGAGAGGTGAAAGATGACGCTTAAGCTGTTTTAAATATTCAATCTGATCCATCCTGTACCTCCGCAATAAATCTGTAAATTTTGTCGATCTGTTCCCAATCTGTCAGAAATTCGTTTATTCGGCGTAATCCCAAATCGGTTATATTATAATACTTTCTCAATCTCCCGTTATGCTCACGGGAATCCACCGTAAGGCATCCCGAGCTTTGCAGACGCCTTAAAATCGGATAAAGCGTCGATTCGGAAATTTCAACCTTTGGCGATAAGTCATTGATTATTTTATATCCGTAGCTCTCCCCCTTTGTGAGAACCTTTAAGACACAAACCTCAAGCATTCCCTTTTTTAACTGTGCATCCAACCAAGCATCCCCTTTCCGCAGATCTATTTACCTCTTTATGTATTATACTATATCATACATAGTATAATGTGTCAAGAGGTATTTCTGTAAAAATATAAAAAATCCGACAAAGGATACCAGCCGTTTCCCTGTCGGATCAATAATTTACATTATATTTACTGTCTGCGTATAACAAATATCGTAACCCCTCGATTAAGTCCGAATATCTTCCGTTCAATTTTGGAGTTTGAATATCTGCTTACCATATCGCGCAAAGCAGTCCCCCCTCGGTATCCGTGAATGATCTCGACCTCCCGAACATCACACGGCAGAGTCTTTAACGTATTTGTAATAAGCGCCCTTGCACTATCGACGGTATGACCGTGCAGGTCTATCTCTATTGAGTACGGCATATTGTATTCCCCTAATCAAGTGTAATATCTTCCGTCTTTCCCCCGACAAAGCTTATCAGGTCGTTCGGCGCAAGCTCTATCTGACAGCCGATTCTGCCCGCGCTGACTATTATACTTTCTATACTCTCGGCGCTCTTGTCAAAGACCGTTACAAACCGCTTTTTCATTCCGATCGGTGAACAGCCGCCTCTGATATATCCCGTGACCTTATTTATATCCTTTACCGGGATCATCTCGACGTGCTTTTCGCCTACAGATTTAGCCGCCTTTTTAAGATCGAGTTCTTTTAATACAGGAATCACAAAAACATAGTAGTCCCTTCCCGCTCCCTTTGTCACAAGCGTCTTAAAGACCTCATTGGGATTTTGCCCCATTTTTTTGGCCACGGACGCGCCGTCAATAGCTCCGTCACTGTGGTCATATGTATGGACCCGATATGGCAGCTTTGCCTTATCAATAATACGCATCGCGTTTGTTTTAAATTCAGCCACTTAAAATCAATCCCTTTTGTAATATCACGCAAAGCACCGTATAAACGCTTTCCGGGTATGTCAATATTGCATATGAATAATATAAATTTCTAACGCTGATTTGTCAATAATTAAATTGAGGCGGCAATATGGACCGAACCCATAAAATCAGCAATATACAAACGCCTGACATGACAGAATAAACGAAGCTCCATTTTGTACTGTCAATACAAAATGGAGCGATCCATATTTCAAGTCTCTTTTGGCTTATATTCGCTTATAACATTGCGTATTTATTTACAAAGTTCGTCTGCGAGAGTTTCGAGAGAGGATATTGTTTCGGGCTTTACCGTTGACCTGACGGTTACTACCGTATCGCAAAGAGTAATATCCTTCATAGTTTCAATTATGCCCTTCATTGTACGAGCGGCAGACGGTGCCCACGAGCCGTTTTCGATGATTGCTACTGTTCGGTTTTGGTAGTTCTTTGCTTTCAGATGGTGCAGGAAGTCCTGCATAACGGGAAATACTCCGCCGTCATATGATGAAGCGGCAAGAACAAGTCTGTCATATCTGAAGGCGTCCTCGACAGCCTCCGCCATGTCATCACGCGACAGGTCGGCTATCGCAACCTTGGGCGCACCCTTAGCCTTTAACATCTCGGCAAACTGCTTTGCCGCCGCCGCTGTGTTGCCGTGTATGGATGCGTAGGCGATAAATATGCCCTTGTCCTCGGGAGAATAGCTGCTCCATGTATTATATTTATCAATATAGTAACCGAGGTTTTCTTTAAGTATAGGACCATGGAGCGGGCATATTACAGATATGTCGAGTGCGGCTGCTTTTTTGAGGAGAGACTGAACCTGTGCGCCGTATTTACCTACAATGTTAAAGTAATAGCGCCTTGCCTCGCACGTCCAGTCCTCGTCAACGCTCAATGCGCCGAATTTTCCGAAGCCGTCAGCAGAGAATAGGATCTTCTCGCTTTCCTCATATGTTACCATGACCTCAGGCCAGTGTATCATCGGAGCCATAATAAATTTGAGAGTATGCGAACCGATATTAAGTGTATCGCCCTCTTTGACGGTAACGGTTCTGTCTGTAAGGTCTATATCAAAAAACTGAGGTATCATCGCAAAGGTCTTTGCGTTGCCGACAAGCTTCATTTCGGGAAATTTCCCGGCAAGGATTTGAATGCCTGCGGCGTGGTCAGGCTCCATGTGCTGAACCACAAGGTAGTCTACACTTCTGCCTCCGAGCGCCTCGTCGAGGTTTTTAAGCCATTCGTCGGTTTTACGACTGTCTATCGTATCCATTACGGTGACCTTCTCATCGAGAATGACGTAGGAGTTGTATGATATACCGTTCGGAACGATATACTGGCTCTCGAAAAGATCTATATCGAGATCGTCTGCTCCTATATATTTTACAGTATCCGTAATTTTTGTCTTTTCCATTTTTCTTTTCCTCCTGATTTACAAATTTTACATAAATATAATACCACATTTTTTATGTAATACAAGGAATATAAAAAAATTCTATGAACACTTCGTAAAAAACTGAAAAAATTTTTAAAAAATATTGACAGAGCTTTGCTTCTATGATATAATCCATAATGCACTGTTGAGGAACAGCGGTGTGTGATATACGGGGCATTAGCTCAGTTGGTTAGAGCAACCGGCTCATAACCGGTCGGTCCGGGGTTCGAGTCCCTGATGCCCCACCAGCGGCGAACAGCCGCACACTATTACGCGTTCGAGATTTATCGAGCGCGTTTTTTTGTCCATGTTTTGAAAATATCCTTGATCAGCACTTGCCCGCAAAAATCTCTCATTTTATCCCGATAGACTTAATTCATTTGAACGAATAATGTGCTTTTGTATCGGCATTTTTATTTACATCAAGTCGAATATCACCTCATAAATAAGCAAATAATATTTTTGAAAGTGAGGTTTTGACTATGTTTAAACATGAAAAAATGCTATTCCATCCGGTCGAGGTTGAAAGAGCGAATCCGCAATATGCAGTGCTTATGCAGGAACAGCTTGGAGGTGCGAACGGCGAGTTGAAAGCAGCCATGCAGTATATGTCGCAAAGCTTCAGAATAAAGGATCCCGAAATAAAGGATCTGTTTCTTGATATTGCGGCAGAAGAACTGGGACACATGGAAATGGTAGCGCAAACTATCAACTTGCTCAATGGTCATGATGTTGACGCACATTCGGTACCGAGCGGAGAGATCCAGACTCACGTATTATTAGGTCTTAATCCGGGACTTATAAATGCCTCGGGTTACTCATGGACGGGAGATTATGTATCGGTGACCGGCGACCTGTGCGCCGATCTGCTTTCAAATATTGCGTCGGAGCAGAGAGCAAAGGTTGTTTATGAATATCTTTACAGACAAATAGACGATAAAAAGGTTAAAGAAACAATAGACTTTCTGCTGAATCGCGAGGAAGCACACAACGCCATGTTCAGAGAGGCGTTCAATAAGGTACAGGATACCGGTTCAAACCGTGATTTCGGTACAACAAAAGCCGCCAAAATGTATTTCAGTATGTCCGAGCCGTCACCTTCGGATAATTCCTTTGCGGAAGCAGATGTCAAAGCTCCTGCTTTTAAATGATTATTGACATTTGCTTTAAGCTAATCCGACATTTTTTTAATAAGCTTTAAAATAAGTGTTGAAGCAATCAAGCAGAGCCCGAAAGGAAAAATAAAAAAAGCAGAGCATATTTGACAAAAATCCGTAAAATGGAGATAAACAATAAACCATAAACGGAGGACGAATATGCTCTATTTTATATTATTTTTACCGAAAAATTTATTGGATTGCAAAAGTTAAATTCAAAATTGCCGCAAAGGAATCGTTAATTCTTTCTCCACACCTTCTGCAACAGATTTACAGAATGCCGTGGCAGCAAAATCAAGCTTTTACAAATAAACTCTTACGACTGTGGAAATTTCAGAAATCGCATTTTATATATTTTTTCTTGCCGACAACTAATCAAATAAAGCCTGTGCGGTGCAATGTCCCGCACAGGCTGATTTATATTAAAGTCGATTATTTCATAAGCTCCGCGCCGGCGTTCCATGCCTGACCGACTTTTTCGCCTATAGAGTAATATCCCGATTGGAACTGGTCGAATACAAGGGCTTTCACTTTTCCGGGGTCGATTTTACCGTCATCCGAAAGTACCTTTTCATCAACGCTCACATTAACGATTTTTCCGACAACAGCGTGGAGGTTTTCGGTTTCGACTATCTCGGCAAGCTCACACTCGATAGTCACGGGAAATTCCTCGATCATCGGAGCGTTTACAAACTCGCTCTTTACAGCATGAAGACCTGTACGTTCGAACTTATCGCTCATTTCGTTGCCTGTTGCAATGCCAAAGAAATCAGCAGCCTCCATATGTTCCGTATCCGCGATCGCTACGGTAAAAGCCTTTACCTTACGGATATTTTTTGTGGTCTTGTGACCCTCGTCGATAAAGAGGGCAATTTTATCCGTATCGCTTATCATTGCCCAAGCCGCGTTCATTGCGTTTACCTTGTTATTTTCGTCATATGCCGCGATAATTGTAACAGGCATAGGAAACAACGCTGGCTGTACGCCTAAGTTTTTTCTCATAGTTGATACCTCCGTAAAATTATTATATTTAAATCGTCCGCTTGCAGTTTTAACTGGCAAACAGCTTTTTTACAAGAAAAATGCCAATGTCGGTCGCGGTTATCGCGAGCCATACTACAATAATAAAAAGCACTATTGAGCCTGCGCGAACCCAAAAGCGTTTTCGCGGACTCATTTCTTCGTCGGTGTTTTCTATTTTTATATCATCGGGTACTGTGAGAGTGTTATCCTGCGGCTTCATAGCTCCTATTCCGATAAGGACATCGCAGGCGTGGTTATAGGCGGCGAGGGGGATCATAATAATATTCTCTCCATTGTCTGCATTGTTGAGGATCTTCATGTTTACGTTGCCCCTTGCTTCCTGAACCGAGCATGGGATACCCTCGTCCTCAAGAGCGGCTTTAACGCGCTCAAGCTCAAAGCCGCCCGTGGTTATAATTGCAACGGGAGATTCGCCTGCGGGATGCTCGACGAGTTTTTTGCCGCATTCGGAACATATGTTATTTTCTGTATCATAAATTTTCTTACATCTGAAACAATATTTGATCATAATCAGAGACGCGCAGGCTGACGTCGGAACCACCTTTCAAAGGTTAAATTGTTTGTAATATTATAATACATTAACAGTAATTTTGTCAAATTAGCAACAATTTTTTAAAACGCTGTAAAAGTATACAAACCGCCGGCTAAAAGTTTGGTGAAATCAGCCTAAAAGTTTTTTAAGAATGAAAATAATTTTAATAAACCTTGCAAAGACGCGAAAAATGTGCTATATTTATCTCAAATTGAATATATGCTCTCGGTATTACATAAATTTTACAGAGAACACATTCAATAAAATTAAATTCTTAGGAGGAAAACACAATGTACAAGACAAAAAAAGTATTGAGCGTTGCTATTGCCGGCGCTACAGTCGCATCTCTTGTTGCTGCTTCCGCTGCTGTCGCTGACGCGGTATACGAAAACTTCAATAAGGAAGGCGCAACATATGGCGTTATCGGCGATTTGACAGAATGGTCAACCGATATTCCTATGGCTGACGATGACGGTGACGGCATTTACACAGCTCAGGTTTCTGTTCCCGAGGCAGGCGGAAAATACAAGGTTCGTGCTAACGCTGACTGGGCATACAGCTGGGGTGCTGTCAACGCGGACGGCGTAACGGCGAACAGCCAGGACAACTGTGTATTTGCAGAGGAAGAGTATGGCACTGACGTAACAGTTTATTTCGACACACGCGGCAATGTTGACTATTGGACTGTCAGCACAACAGATCCGTCAGGTTCCGATCCTTATGCTCCTACAGAACCATCAGATCCTACTGACCCGTCCACAGAGCCTTCAAAAGAGCCTTCTGTTCCCGCAGGCAAGTACGCTGCAGAGCGTGAGGCTGCTATAGCACAGCTCGGCGGCGAGGATAAGCTTGCTAACTACTACTTCTTTGACAACAGTGAGACATTGTGGGGTCAGGTCGGCGCTTACTGGTGGACACCTGCCGAGAACGCTCCGTGGCCGGGTGCTGCAGCTACTCAGATCGAGGGTACAAACATCTGGGCTATCGAGTACAATCCCGAAACAACAGCTATCATCTTCAACAACCTCGTATCCGATGCTGATTACAGCACTCAGAATCCTAAGGCACAGACAGTTGACGCTGCCACTCCGGCTGAAGCGGGCATGATCTACGTTCCCGATATGTCAACAGAGGAAGTTACCGAGGAGGGCGCTGTTAAGAAGTATGACGGCTCATGGGTAACATTCGAGGGTAAAGTTGTCGAAGAGCCTAGTTCTGAACCCAGCAACAACTCCAAGAATCCCGAGAGCAGCAACAAGCCAGAGAGCAATCCTTCTAAAGGCAAAGATAACGGCAAGGGTGTCTCTACAGGTGACTCTGCTCCGATAGCTATCGCGGCAGTATTTGCGGCGGCAGCTCTCACAGCGGTTGTTCTCACAAAGAAGAAGGTTTCTTCTAAGTAATTCTCTGGGCAATTTTTAATCAAAATAATTTTGAGCCTCCGCTTTTTTGCGGGGGCTTTTTTGCGGATAGTGTCCGGGTCGAGTGCCTGCTAAAGTTCTTTAAAAAAACCTTCGCATGATTTGTATAAAATTGACAATTAAATTTTGCGTTTTTTCACATCTTTTATAGCTATCAGATAATTTTTTTTTGATATACCTCTTGATTTTTCGATAATTTCATAGTATAATCTAATCAATGAATTTCTCATATGAGGAATTACAAAATTTTTTAATACTTAGGAGGAAATCCACAATGAAGAAAATTTTTAGCGTTATCTTCGCGGCAGCTATTGTAGCTACAATGTTTGTAGTTGGCGCTGTCAGCACATCCGCAGCAGACAAGATCACAGTCTACTTTGAGATCCCCAGCACTGAGATAACAGACAAGCTCGAGTATGACGAGTGGGGCGAGAATGTTTGCGTACACTACTGGAAGCCCGATGACGACAGCTGGTCAGAGGCTACAACATGGCCCGGCGTAGCTGCTGAAGTAACTGATGGTGTAGCTAAGGCAACTATTCCTGCAGAGGCAGGCGGTCTTATCTTCAACAACGCTGCTGAGGGCGGTAGTGCAAGCGTTCAGACAGCTGACATCACAGAGATCGTTGACGGTGACATTTACAGACTCACAGGCGAGACTGCTGAAAACCCTGTAGACAGCGAAAAGACAGTTGCTGTTGTTGCTCATGAGCATTATGCAGCTGCTGACGCCACAGAAAGCACAGAAACTACAGAAAGCACAGAAAGCACAGAAACTACAGAAAGCACTGAAACTACAACAAGCACAGAAACTGCAGAAAGCACTGCCACAGGCACAGACAACGCTGCTTCCGATTCAGCTCCTGTTCAGACAGGTGACTCATCTGCAGCATGGGTTCTCATCGCTGTAGTTGCTGCTTCTCTCGGCACAGCTGTTGTTATGACAAAAAAAGCTTCTGCTAAGGACTAATTTTTGAAGTCATCGCTTAATAGTTTAATTGAAACGATCAAGACCGTTCCTGCTTTTGGGCAGGACGGTCTTTTTATTACGATATTATATATATTTTTATATATTTTTTGTCTTTTGTAAAAGACTTTTTCCAAAAACACAAAAAAAGACTATACAAAACTATTTTTTTTATGTATAATATAGAAGAAATACAATAGTTGCGGAGGTCGCGACAATGACAGATGAGCAAAAAAAGCTTATGCAAGATAAGGGGATCAATGTAAATGACGCCATTGCACGTTTCGGAGGAAATGTGGATCTGTATTTGAAATATTTTCGTGCATTTCCTGATGATGATACATACAAAAAATTTAAGGAATCATTCAAGGTCGATAAGCTGTGGCAATCGCGAAATTTTCTTGTTACATTAGTAGGCATTGTCGGTAATCTTGGGTTTACTCAAATGTATGAGGATACAAGGGATCTTATTAAAACGGTAAAAAACGGAAATGCAAGTGACGCGCTCTCCGCGATCGAAAGATTAGATACAAACTATAATGAAATCGTAGACTTCATTCGGGGGTCAGGTATATAGGAGGTGGAAACAATGTCAAGTCGCAACACTGTTTTGATCGTTGACGATATAGAAATGAACAGGGCGATCCTTCGTGAGATTCTGAAGGATAAGTATGATATTATCGAGGCGGACAACGGGGATGACGCTATCGCACTCGCTGAGAAAAACATAGACAAAATAAACGTTATCCTGCTCGACGATCTGATGCCGCAAAAGGATGGTATAAAAACAATCAATGAGCTTAAAGAATTTGGGGTCACAAATATTATCCCTACTATTTTGATGAGCGCGGATTTAGACGCCGACTATATTGCCAACAGCCATGAGCTTGGCGCGTCCGATATTATAGAGAAGCCATTTGACCCCAATGCGGTCATTCGCCGTGTCGACAACCTCGTCGAACTATATGAGCAGAAATATAAACTTGAGCAGCTTCTCAAGAAGCAGGCTACCTTTCTGATGCAGCAAAGTGAAAAGATCAGCAGGCAGCAGGAGATCATCAGCAATATGAACAACACCATGCTCGATACCTTGAGCACGATCATTGAATACCGTGACGTAGAAAGCGGCAAACACGTTCATCGCATCAGGAAGTTTACCGAGATACTCTTGCGCGTAGTGGCGGAGAAATGCCCGGAGTATAATTTGACAGAGAGTAAAATAAACCTCATTGTTTCTGCCTCGTCGGTGCATGATATAGGCAAGATAGCTATTCCCGACTCTATCCTGCTCGCTCCGAGGAGACTTACATATGATGAGTTCCGAATCATGAAGGAGCATACGACCAAGGGCAGCGAAATACTTAATCTTCTCGACCTGCCTGAGAAAAGCGAATATTTCCAGTATTGCTATGACATATGCCGCTATCATCATGAGAAGTGGGACGGTATGGGCTATCCCGATGGTTTGCGCGGCGATGATATTCCCATATGGGCGCAGGTCGTATCGGTTGCAGACTGCTATGATGCCCTGACAAGTGACCGACCGTATAAGGCGGGCATACCTCACGCAAAGGCTGCCGAAATGATAAAGACAGGCGCGTGCGGCTGCTTTTCCGATAAACTCATGGAGTGCTTTACGCTTGTCCTGCCACAATTCGAGCTTCTTGCAAAGACGTATGCCGATACCGCCCATATTGACAAGGACAAACAGACGAAAAATTCGCTCAACGCAGCAAATAATATGGTCAAAAGAAATTTCACAGACACAGCCATGAGCATATATGCCAATATGAGCCGTGAGGAGCTTATAGGTGCGCTCGAGCGTCAGAAGCAGGTCGCAAAGGAAACTCACGAACGTGACTGCCAGATCTTTTACAGAATAAATGACTTGGTGTTTGAGTGTGACTTAAAGCATGACAACTTTTATGTCAGAAAAGGCAACTGGGAAAACATGTATAATTATTTTCCGAAGAATTATACCGAGGCTGTCTCTATGATAGCATCATCCTGTCACCCGGATGATGTAGTCGCCTTTAATAAGATGTTTAGATTGAGCAATGTCAAGAGGGCCGTCGAAACAGGCAAGGAAAAGCTCGAGTTTGACGGCAGGTTTATAAAAGGAAATAATGCCTACAAATGGTATCGCTGTATTTTAATACCCTTTTGTGAGGACGGAGTATTGAGAAAGCTATATTGCTGTGCGTCAAAAATCAGCGAGAAAAACGCCGAAAGCAGCGATGACAGATATAAAGACCAGCATGACGGGCTTACAGGGCTGTGGAATGTTGATTATCTGAAAAAAGCAGTTGACGATTACCTCTTAAACGCCGGCAAGGACGGTATGCACGTCCTTATAAATATTGATGTTGACGACTTCAAGGCGCTCAGCTTCGCGACCAGCACTACATTTGGAGATGAGGTGCTGTGCAGGATCGCCGACAAACTGCGGACACATTTCACAGGAGATTCGGTTATAGCGCGTACAGATTCCGACGGCTTCGCGGTGTTCGTTCGAGACTGCTTTGATGTGAGGAATGTCCTGTTATCTGTCGAAAGCCTGTATGAATCAATGCATATGTCGTTTGACTACCTGCTGACAAAGCACAATGTTTCTGTCAGCATGGGTGTTGCACAGTATCCCAAAGATGGCACGAACTTCACTGAGCTTATGAATAACGCTGACTTTGCGACGGAAATGGCAAAGCTCCGCGGAAAGAATATGTACCTTTTCTACCATAATGATATGAGAAAATTCTTTGACGAGAGGCCCGTACTTTCTCTCATTTCTGACAATGAAAAGGTAGATATATATAATTTTAAAAGGGTCTTTATTCCCGTTTTGGACGCGGGTACCAATCGCATTGCATCATATGATTATCTTGAACTGCCAAACACCGACATTCAATATTCAGCAGAGGATCTGTGCGAGATGCTGAGTGTTGCAGATAATGCTACCGTACTCGGCATTAACTGCATTAAAAGGCTTTTTGCGGATCTATATGAGCTTGAGCAGGAGTGCGGAGAGCTGCCTGAAATTACGCTGTATACTCTGTTCAAGGGCGCCGACGTACCGACCATTCTGAAAACTATCTCCGACATATTAGAGGTGCATCCGATAGACTGCGGCAAAATAACTATAAATATAATTCAGAATATGCTCAACACAATGAGCTACCGTCAGCTTACTAATTTTTCGGACGAGATACATATGTTCGGTTTCAAGCTGGGTATCTATTCTGTTGGGACAGAGTATATGAACGTCAAATGCTTTGCCGATAAGCTCTTTGATTCTGTTGAACTGTCCGCCAACCTAATAAACAGCGTCATATACGGCTATTATCCGAACAGGCTTCTCCGCGATCTATTAAGGTACTTTAGCGCGAGCGGTATGACAGTTCGTCTCTCTAAGGATCTCTCGGCAACGACTGTTGAGTCGGTTCGCAAGTTCTGTAATGAAGAATTTCACTATCACACATCTATGGCGCTCACGATCGACAAGCTTCGCACCGAAATGGAGTTGTCAAAGAATATCCCGACGACGCCAATATTGAGCCACGAGAAATATGAACTTGCACTTACCCATGATATGTACAACGAGATCATGATGGAAATGAAGTGCGTAGTATTTCGTTGGCAGATAAAGAATGACAAGATATGGTTTTCGGGATCCTTTAAAGAAATATATGGATGCGAACCGCCGACGGAAAACCTCATAGAATTTGTCAAAACCACCGATCTGGTACATAACGAGGACAGGGAAAAGTATATTGATCATCTGCTCGCGGCAAAGTCCGGATGCCGCAGCGGAGAGTGCTTCGTTAGACTCAAAAAACCAGGTGTTGACGATAATTACCGATGGAGCAAGATAAGGCTTAACTGCGTTACGGATGAATACGGAGTACCCGATTCTATCGTTGGCTCTGACACCGATATTGACGATGAAAGGCGTGAGCATGAAAATTTAAAGGGCTTTGCACGTCATGACTTTTTGACACAGCTTTTGAATCGCCGTTCGCTAAAGGCGGAAATTGATGAATTTCTTCAAACAAGTGAGGCTGAGTGCGGAGTACACGCCTTTATGATAGTAGACATTGACAATTTCAAGAATGTGTACGATGAAATGGGGCAGGTTTTTGCCGACACGGTCCTAAAGGATATAACGGAAAGGCTCAAAAAGCTGTTCTGCGAGCGGGATATTATCGGCAGAGTAGGCAGAGATCAGTTTGTCATATTCATAAAGAATATTGAGAGCGACGGTATACTTCCCAAGCGCGCCGAAAGCATATGCGAAATTCTTAACCGCGAATATGAATCGGGCGAAAATCACGCGTCCGTGTCGGGCAGTGTGGGCATCTCAATGTATCCGCAGGATGGAGCCTCCTATGACGAGCTTTACGCGAACTCAAGTCTGGCATTGTTTTCGATAAAGCACAAGGGCAAAAACAGTTGGCTCTTCTATAATCGTAAGCTTTTCCGCGATGATATAGAGGAAAATGACGATAAATAATAAATTCAGTCTTAAAAAATGCTCCCTGACCTTTTCAGTCTTTGGGAGCATTTTTTAAGTAATTCTAATAAAATTCTTGACAAATTCGTTAAAGCATAATATAATGTAAGCATGGTAAACATATTAAATATATATGAAATATAGGATAAGCTGTGTAGGAGTACCCTATGCGCGACACCCGCCAAATTTTAGATGTTGACCTTAAAACGAAATTACTTTATGAAAAGGAGATATTTTGATATGGCTAAAATAGCGCAAAAGCTTACAGACCTGATAGGAAACACACCGCTCCTTGAGATCACAAACTATGAGAAGAAAAATGGACTTGAAGCAAAGCTCATTGCAAAGCTCGAATACTTTAACCCCCTTGGAAGCGTCAAGGACAGAGTCGCTTTCGCAATGATAGAGCAGGGTATCGCCGACGGAAAGATTAACAAGGATACCGTTATCATCGAGCCTACAAGCGGAAATACGGGTATCGGGCTTGCTTTTGTTGCGGCGTCTAAGGGACTTCATCTTATTCTTACGATGCCCGACACCATGAGCATTGAAAGGAGAAAGATAGTTTCTGCTCTCGGCGCAGAGGTCGTCCTCACCCCAGGAGCAGAGGGAATGAAGGGCGCTATCGCTAAAGCAAATGCTCTAGTAGAAGAATACGGAAACGCTATCATTCCTCAGCAGTTTGAGAATACGGCTAATCCAGAAATTCACCGCAAAACTACTGCCGAGGAAATATGGGCTGATACAGACGGAAAGGTTGACATTTTTGTTGCGGGCGTAGGCACAGGCGGCACTGTTACCGGCAACGGAGAGGTGCTGAAAGCGAGAAATCCTGAAATCAAGATCGTTGCGGTAGAGCCCGAAAGCTCACCTGTCCTCTCCGGTGGAAAGCCCGGACCACATAAAATACAGGGTATAGGCGCGGGCTTTGTTCCGAGCGTCATGAATCTCGATATAGTTGATGAGATCATAAAGGTTGCGAACGAGGACGCCTTTGAGGGTGCGAGAGCTGTAGCCAAGAGCGACGGGCTTCTTGTCGGTATATCATCGGGCGCGGCTATTCATGCCGCCACTGTTCTCGCAAAGCGTCCCGAAAACCATGGAAAGAATATAGTGGTGCTGCTCCCGGATACAGGTGAAAGGTATCTCTCTACGGCATTGTTTTAATATATAAATATGAATATTGATTCATATTTAGGATAAAAATATCCCGACGGTTTTGAACTGCTCACAGTTTTATGCTCCGTCGGGACTTTTTATTATATATCAAGCCTTGATTTCTCCAATATAGGAAACTATCTCATCTCTCATTCTGACAGCCTCACGTCTTGCGGCTGCGGCAAAATCCTTTTCATCACAGCCTTCTCTCTTGTAGGCACACATAATTCCTCTTGACGAATTGATTATTGCGCCTAAGCCGTTTTTGTCAAATGCGGGTGCAACGTCCTTTGCACCGCCGCCCTGCGCACCATATCCGGGAACAAGGAAGAATGTGTGCGTGAGGGCTGCTCTTAACTCGCCGAGCTGTTCAGGATATGTTGCACCGACAACAGATCCGACAGCCGAGTAACCGTATTTTCCGAGAAGCTCATCTCCCCATTTTTCGCACATATTTCCCATTGTAAGATAAATAGTTTCCCCTCCCGCAAGTTCACGATCTTGAAGCTCTCCCGAGGATGGGTTTGAGGTCTTGACAAGAACGAATATGCCCTTGTCGTGTTCAGCACAAATATTAAGCAGCGGTTTAATACCGTCGGTACCGAGATAACCGTTCACTGTCAGAGCATCCGCGCCGAATGCTTCGAACTGCTCACCCTCAATATCAGTAGAGCCGAGATGTGCCTTCGCATACGCTTCCATTGTCGTACCGATGTCGTTACGTTTGCCGTCGGTTATGACGAACATACCCTTTTGTTTTGCGTACTCTATTGTCTGACAAAGTGCGCGTACTCCCTGCCAGCCGTACATTTCATAGTACGCCGCCTGTGGCTTAACTGCCGGAACTATATCACAGAGAGCGTCTATAAGCTCCCTGTTAAAGCTGAACAGAGCCGCCGCCGCTCCATCAAGACCTTTGCCGTATTTTGAATACGCTTCATCCTTTATATATTGTGGGATGAAGTCAAGCTTTGGGTCAAGTCCCGCAACAGTAGGATTTTGTGTTTTTATGATCCCGTCAATTAGTCTGTCAAATGACATCGTGATAACCTCCGTAAACTTTATTTTAAAAAGCGTTGATAAAATATTACGCGCTGAACATATTAAGCCGTTGTGCGTTATTTATTCAGCGACTTCTTATTACTTATCCTTATACACTATTTTTCCTCCGCAAATAGTGTATTTTATGCGTGATTTAAGCATTTTTCCCTTAAACGGAGTATTTTTAGATTTTCCGTGCAGCTTGTTTTCGTCAACCGTCCATTCCTCGGTGGTATCAAAAAGTACAATATCGGCTGGTGAACCTACAGAAAGCGTACCGCCGTTAATTCCGAGAATCTCTGCAGGAGCTGTTGACATAAGCCTTATGAGCTTATCAAGCGTCATAATCCCCGTTTCCACAAGGGCGGTATAAGAGGCCGAAAAGGACGTTTCCATACCTATGCTCCCGTTCGGGGCTTTAACAAAGTCGGACTTTTCCTGCGGTGTATGTGGCGCGTGATCCGTGGCGATTGCGTCAATAGTCCCGTCAAGAAGCCCGTTTATTATCGCCCGCCTGTCATTTTCGTTCCTGAGCGGCGGGTTCATTCTAAAGTCAGCGTCACGCTTCAGAAGGTCATCCTCCGTAAAGGTAAAGTAGTGAGGACAGGTTTCGGCGGTAACGTGAACTCCCCGTGCCTTAGCATCACGAATCATTGCAGCTGAAACAGCCGTGCTTACATGGCATATATGTATGGGAACATTGTAGGCTTCAGAGAGTGCGATTTCTCTTGCTGTGCCTGTATCCTCTGCGGCTGCCGGAATACCTTTAATGCCAAGGAGTCTTGAAACCCTGCCCTCGTTGATTTTTCCGCCGTCAGCCAAAAATAAGTCCTCGCAGTGTGCCGTCACCGTAAGCCCAAGCTTGTCAGCCCTTTGCATAGCCTCCGCCATGAGCCTTGTGTTTACAACGGGTCTGCCGTCATCCGACAGTGCGACAGCTCCTGCCTCTTTAAGAGCGGCAATATCCGTTATTTCCTCGCTTTTAAGTCCCTTAGTTATTGCACCGACAACATAGACGCGGACATCGGCATCCTTAGCCTTATCGAGAATATATCTCACCGTCTCGGGCGAATCAGCGGCAGGTCTTGTATTCGGCATTGCAAGCAAGCTTGTTACACCGCCCGCAGCCGCGCTTTTACAGCCTGTAATGATGTCTTCCTTATCGGTAAACCCCGGATCGCGGAGGTGAACGTGCATATCCACGAGACCCGGCGCGGCATAGAGTCCCGCAGCATTGAGCATATCACATTCGCACGATATATCCTTGCCGATTTCCGTGACAACACCGTTTTCAACAACAATATCGCATACCTCATCAAGCGATTGTGAGGGGTCAATTATATGGACATTTTTAATGATCAGTTTATCCATAATCATAAATCAACCTTTCAGTAGTTTACTTGCAGATCATCGTTATTTTTTGCGGAGATTTTTCTTTTTGCCGCCGTTGCCGGTATGCAGCTTTACTGAGGATTCATCTCTCACGGACGGGTTTTTCTTTGCGGCATTAGTGGAACGCTGTGCCTGTGACTGACTTTGTGAGATACTCTCCGGTGCGTTCTTGCCGAACAGCTTCTCGAATCGTGACTGCGGCTCCTCCGCTTTCGGCTTGCTATCGGAAACAGAGGCGTTGTCTGAAACGTCATTCAGCTTAGGAATAGAGCTGCCGGGTTCTCTGTTATGAATATCCTGCTTATCACCTTGAATAGGCTTTTCAAATACAATACCCTCGTCAGTCTGTTCCTTTTGACTATTGTCAACGCCCTCAGCTTCGGCATAATTTTCCTCAGACGACTCGTTCCCTGCGTCTTTAGCAGTGTCGTTTTTAACTCCGAACAGCTTTTCAAATCGTGATTCGGATTTATCAGCATTTGCATTTACTTGAACTGTCAAAGGTACGTTTTCGTCACCGACGGTTGGAGAATTATTCCCAAATAGCTTTTCGTATCTCGAAACTGACTGTTCGTCCTTATCCGATGCCTTTTGCGGAATAACTGGCGCAGACGCGGCAGGCGGAGTAACGTTCTTGGGAATAACAGGAACGGTTGTTCGAGTTTCCGCTTCGTCAGTTATGGAGACTGCGGCTTCCCCTTTTGCTTCAGACGGCTTTTGCTCGGTGGCAACTTCTTCCTCCGGTTCAAAAGCGTCCTCGTCGATCTCAGGAACTACGGCACGCTTTATCTTGCCTAAGAAAGATTTAAGGGAGCTTTCCTTTGTATCATGAGCATTATTCTGAGCGACAGGCTTTTCGGGTTTCGCTTTTGTAGGGATTTCCGTTGCCTGAATTTCCTCTGTTGCTTCTATTTCCGTCTGTTCAAAGGTGATCTGTCCCTCGATAGGTTGTCTTTCCCCCGACATCTCGTCCACATCGTTTGAGACAGCCTCTTTCTCAGCGGACAGCTCGTTCACAGCTTCTGCTTCTGAAGCTTCTTCATTCGATTCCAAAAGATTTTTTGTTTCATTGGGAACAGTAATAGTTTCTGTCGTCAGATTGATGCCTGCTTCCTCCGGAGTTATCATAACAGGCGCAGTCACATCGGCAGTCATAAATTCAACCGAGCCGGGAGGTGTGTACCTAGGAGCCTTAGGAGCAGCAGTATCAGCAGACTTTTTGCTTTTTGCGGTCGAGCTGTATATCTCTGCCTTTTCCGTCAATGGTTGGGTTTCAAAAAGCTCAAAGTCCTCAGATGTATATTGGGAGGATTTTTGCGGTATTTCCTCATCCTTTTTTCCCCCCTGCTGTCCTTGCAGCGTGGCAGCCTTACTTTCCTCAAACTCCGTGGCAGCCTCTGAGAGCTTTTTGCTTACTTTGGAAATGTTTTCGTCCGCTTCCTCGGCAAGAAGTTTATTTTTCCTTGCACGTTTTGCGAGTAAAGCTATCAGAACAACAAAGAGAACTGCGCAAACCGCGGCAGTTGCGATAGTGATAATTTTAAGATCGGTTATCTCCTTTGAGTTATCCTCATGTACTGCAGGCGGATCGACGTCGGTGAACGATACGCTTTTCATAACTGCCTCAATAATCGACATTTGATCGGCAGTAAGTTCCTTTCCGCGCGTCTGGAGCGTTATGGTAATTTTTTGTCCGTTGACAATAGTGTAATTCTGAATACCCGCTATTTCGTTATTGTCGTCATCAGTCGAATGATAGTTAAGGCTGAGGTATAGAGCGTCACCGTACTTTTTCTGGGTACAGGAGGTATATTCATTCTGTTCAGTCAATGATTTTGTGATGTCGATCAGATCCTTGTCCTCAAGCTCTGTAAAGTTGTTGATGGTTTTACTGTCATCGTCCTCTGTCATGGTGACAGTTATATCATATGAAAAGTCCTCAGGAGACGCCTTGATATACATATTAGATTTTCTTAATGACTCAACAGCCTCTTTTTCTGTCATATTGAATACCTTGAGCGCCTTTTCGTTCTGTTCCCCGCTCCTCAATATTGCGTAAACATCATTCGGGAGAGCAATGTTCATTTTGAGTTGTGTCAGCCTATAGTTTATCAGGGGGATCTCAGAGTTTTTATCATTCGATGAGGTCTTTGAATTTTCTGAGGATCCCTCGGACCTGCTGCTCGACTCCTCGCTTGGTTCCTCACTCGGCTTCTCGCTTGATTCCTCACTCGGCTCCTCACTTGATTCCTCACTCGATTCCTCACTCGATTCCTCACTCGATTCCTCACTCGGTTCCTCACTAGGCTCCTCACTTGATTCCTCACTTGGTTCCTCACTCGGTTCCTCACTGTATGTTGTTTCAGTCGGTACAAAGTATCCATAGGAATTTAGGGTATAGTATGTTATATTGCCGTATTCGTCCTCTATATACGCATTACCCTTTGCGTCATATTTTATGTTTTCCTCTACATACGGGTCATAGCCTGTAACGCTGTCGGGTTCGGCAAAAACCGTAAAGGACAGCACACTTGACGCAATAATAAGTGACGTTAAAATTGCCGTAAAACGCTTCATAATGATTACCTCCGTTTCTTCGGCTTATGGACTTATGTTTAATATTCATGTAATATTCATTATGTTATTATTATACTTTATGTTGTCGAAAAAGACAAGTCCTTGACGCTTTTAGTTTGTATCAAGTAATTTTTGGAGCATTATCTGGCGTTTTTAAGCGTCGCAAACGAGTGTAGGCTATATAGTTATGACGTCTAACGCTTGATGTATATATACACTAATTAAAGCAGCCAACCTCAAAAGAAGTAAATTTTAAATTTCCGCCAAGCCATTTTAAAAGGGTTTGAGGTTAATTTATACAATAGTAACAAGCTTGTAATTGAAAAAGTTGTTTAAAACATGTATACTATGTACGTAATTTAGCGTATAGAAGGACGGTGAAGCTTATGGCTATAATAAATAAAAAGAAGATTTTAATTTCCGTTGTTTTTCTTTTCGCTGTTATTTCCGTCACCTCTGTTATTGTCATTATCCTTGTAAGAATGGGGTTTGGTATATCCCCATCGAAAAACGAATCTAAAAAAGATTTTACTACCGATGAGATTGTTTACACCATAATCGACAAGCTCGATTATACGTCACTGTCAAAAGTAAGCTCGGATAATATTTCAAAATATTATGACATAGATGACATCCTGATCGCAGACGCTACGGTTTATATTTCAAGCAAAGACGAGTCCTTTTCTGAAATCTCCTGCTTTAAGCTGACAGACAGTTCCAAATATCAACAGGTTGAAACCGCTATTAAAAATCATCTCAGCTTCAGCAATGTAAATCTACAGGATTTTAACCCACAGGAAAGCAAAAAGCTTAACGAAAGTAAGATAGAATACTGTGAACCGTATGTCCTAGTAATTGTCTCGGATAACAGCAGCAGTGCCGCAGCAATATTCAAGGATTTAGTTACGGGAAAATCGGAGACCGCTTAAAAACGATAATACAACGTGCAATAGCAACTTTCAGTTTGATATTGCACGTTGTATATTTTGCGTACCTGATAATAAATAAAAATTTTCGCTCTTTCTCGATGCTATGAAAGTACAGGTATTTTTTATCATAGATTTTAAGGAGATAGGAGTGATATTGATTGAAAATTGCTGCCGCATATATACGAGTATCTACCGACGACCAGATCGAATATTCGCCCGCCTCTCAGCTTGAAAAGATAAGGGAATACGCACAGCGCAACGGATATATTCTGCCGCAGGAATATATTTTTGCCGACGAGGGGCTGTCAGGCAGACACACCGAAAAGCGTCCGGAATTTAACAGAATGATAGGCATCGCAAAGCAAAAGCCAAAGCCCTTTGACGCTATACTGCTATGGAAGTTCAGCCGTTTCGCGCGAAACCGCGAGGACAGCATCGTTTACAAATCCATGCTCCGCAAGCAATGCGGTATAGACGTTATTTCCATCTCCGAAAATATTGGTGATGACAAAATGTCCATACTCATCGAGGCAATGATTGAGGCAATGGACGAATATTACTCGATAAACCTCGCGGAGGAAGTAAAACGAGGCATGAATGAGAAGGTCAATCGCGGAGAAGCCATTACAATTCCCTCATTCGGTTACGATATTAAAAACGGAATGTATGTACCGAACGCAGAAGCGACTCCTGTTGTGCAAGAGATTTTTAATGATTTTTTGGACGGTATAGGTATGAGAGCTATTGCCGCCAAGCTTAACGACAGGGGACTCCGCACAAGACGCGGAAACCTCTTTGAAAACAGAACCGTTGAATACATATTGAAAAATCCTGTTTATATCGGAAAGCTGCGCTGGACACCCGATAGAAAGTCCCGAGAAACCTTTGACATCTCCGACACAATGATAGTGGACGGCCGACACGAGGCAATTATTGACATGGCAACATGGCAAGCGGTTCAAAGAAAGCTGTCATCATCACCAAAGGTCAAGTATATGCGCAGCAGCTCGCCCGTTGAGCCATTTATGCTTCAGGGTCTTGTAAGATGCAGTAATTGCGGCTCTACACTATGTATGTCTGCAAAGCATTCTTCATTGCAATGTCACGCTTATGCACACGGAAGGTGCAAAATATCGCACAGCATTACAATAAAAAAAATCAATAAAATGCTTATAGAGTCGATTGAAAAGTCAGCTTTAACGGGTATCTGTAAAATCAATATAAACTTAAAATCAACTACGGTCAACAACTCTCAAAGTATTATAAATACGATAGCTCGTGAACGCAAACGGTTAGAACGCATAAAGGATGCATACGAAAACGGCTTATATACTCTTGATGAGTTCAGGATAAAGCATTCCGAAATAGACAGTAAAATCGCTTTACTCGAGGGTGAATTAGCTGAAAAGCCCGACAAAGATCCGTACGCCGAACGCAGAAAGCTTAATGATAAGAGCCTTGACATTATCCCCGCATTAAAATCCTCATCAACACCCGAGGAGGAAAAAAGCTGTTTAATCAAATCCTTTATTGAGAAGATAATATTTTACAGAGCCGCTTGTGACTTGGACATATTTTTATACAGCTAAAAAACATATCCTTTCACAGTACGGCGGTCCGGACGGAGAACTTGGCGCATCACTGCGCTATCTCAGCCAGAGGTTTTCCATGCCTTATCCTGAGCTGAAAGCTATTTTAACGGATATAGGCACGGAAGAATTAGCCCACCTAGAGATGATAGGTGCGATAGTCTATCAGCTCACGAGAAACCTGACGCCCGAGCAAATAGAAAAAGCGGGATTCAGCGATTATTTCGTTGACCATACTACGGGTGTTTATCCTCAATCTGCCGGAGGCTCTCCGTATACAGCAGCTTCAATGCAGGTAAAGGGCGATACTATAACCGATATACACGAGGATATGGCAGCAGAGCAAAAGGCTCGCAGCACTTATGACAATATACTGCGATTCTGCGACGACCCCGATGTTATAGATCCTATACGCTTCTTGCGCGAAAGGGAAATAGTCCACTACCAACGCTTCGGCGAGGGTCTGCGAATTGCAACGGATAAGCTAGACAGCAAGAACTTCTACGCTTTCAACCCGAGCTTCGATAAATGTGAGGTCAAAAAGAAAAAGTAAAATAACAAGGGCTGCCCGCAGTTTGCACAGCTCCGTAAAAAGTAGACAATAGAAAAAAGGGACCTCCTATGGTAGAATTAAAGAAGCAACCATAGGAGGTTTTAATATGTCGAAAAAATATCAAAACATTAAACAGTATGAAAACATGATATTAGAGTTAAAAAGCCAAGGATCCACACACAGAGAAATCGGAGAAAAACTAGGGCTTAGATATATACAAGTAAAAAAATGTGTAGAACGATATAACAAAAGGCAACGCATGATAAAAGCAGGAAAAGAACTACACAAAAGAGGACATCCAAGTACAAAAGAAGGAGAACTGCCACCGTCAATCCAGCGGTTGACAAATCTTACACAGATCTATATAATTTTATAAGAGCAAAAAAACTGTATTCAAGCGGCACGGAAAGCATTATATTGATGAAATGAAACACTATCATTGAAGCAAAGGCAGGCAACGTCCGATATGAAGATTATTGATTTCCATACCCATATTTACCCTCAAAGCATAGCAACGAAAGCCACGCAGAGTACCTGCGATTTCTACAATCTAACAACAGATATTGTCGGCACGACACATGAGCTCCTTGCCGAAGGTCATAAAGCGGGTATCTCAGGTTTCGTATTATTGCCGATCGTTATAAAACCTGAGCAGACACGCCATATCAATCAGTTCATTATTGAGGAAACAAAATCACACTCGGAATTTTATGGCTTTGGCACTGTTCATGCCGCTATGGATAATATCCTCGAAGAAATTGAATTTATTAAGAGGAGCGGTTTGAAAGGGGTTAAACTCCACCCGGATATTCAACAAACAGACATTGACGACCCGAGGCTGTTTCCTATGTATGACTTGCTGCAGGATGATCTTCCTATTCTCATTCATTGTGGAGATCCCCGTCATGATTATTCTCATCCCCGCCGCCTGCGGCGAATACTTGACACATTCCCAAGACTGCAAGTCATAGCCGCGCATTTGGGAGGATGGTCATTATTTGAGACAGCTTTAACATATCTGAAAGACACGAACTGCTTTTTCGACATATCGAGCTGCTCCCCTTTTATGACGTCCGAGCAATTGACAAGGTATATTTGCATTTATGGGTCAGATCGAGTATTATTTGGTTCTGATTTTCCACTCTGGTCGCCAAAGAAAGAGGTGGATACATTCCTTAAGCTTCCCTTAAATTTAGAGGACAAAGAAAAAATAGCCTGTCGCAACGCGCTTGAGATTTTAAAAGAGGTATAGGCTGTTCATATATTATATTTGATTTTACCTGACGTCGGCTATGCTGCAGCGTGGCAGTCATTACATATACGTGAAATGATCAGACAGAGCCTTCCCGATCTCGTATATATTTTATACCTTATCCTGCTTTATATCATAGCACATTTGGCTTTATCCGTAAATATACAGGCGAAAACGCAATGCCGTAACTCGGGTATTTACAGTATACGTTTATTCGTTTTCACTTAAAAGCTCTCTTATGCGGTCGATCTTCCCCGAAAGATACAAATATCCGAGCAGTGCTTCAAAAGCGGTCGCGGAATGATAGTCGGCGACGGTCGCGTTTTTGGGGACGTGTTGAGTGTGAGCATTTCTGCCTCGCTTCAATACGTCTCTTTCTTCCTCAGTGAGGTAAGGGAAAAGCTTTTCAACAAGCCTTGCCTGAGATGAGCAGCGTACAATGGACACCTTTTCCTCATTTAGCTTTTTTACGGGTCTGTTCGCCTCGCAGACAAGCCTTTCGCGCACAAAAAGGTCATAGACACCGTCACCCAAAAACGCCAGGGTGAGCGGACTCATACTTTTAGGTTCGCAGGGCGAATTTTCAAGTCTTGACATCATAACGCTCCTATTTTGGAAACACATATCATTAACAAGCGCTTCCCGAAAAATCTATTGATATTATACCTCTGCCGCCGAATATTGTCAAACTGAGTGTACGACTATGCGGCAAATCCATCAAAGCTCTCAAAAATTGTTAAACTGATTTATTTAAGGTTTTCACACCTTTTTCAAGGACAAACGGTACTATCGCAAGAACAAAATATGTCCCATAAGCAACATATGCCAATGAACTGAAGCTCAGCTTTTCGTTAAGAGTACCCGACGCATAAAAATCGACAGACAACTTCCACATACATTGAATAACGATTATAAAACTGAAAAATATAATAGAAGCCGCGATGAGTATCGCGTCAGACTTTCTGAATTTAAATAATGAAAAGCTGCTGCGCCCGCTCAGATCACCTCCTCTGGCACGAAATGAATCCGCAGTATCGACCGAGGTCTCGAGCGACCATGTTATGAGCGATGACAGAACCTTTATACCGCCCTTTATATCATCAATAATAGTATCCTTGTTATAGATTCCTATGGCTCGCTGGGTGTTGTTTATTTCAACTGCTCTGCGGCGGTATAGAGGTATAAACCTCAGAGACATCGACAAAAACAAAGCAAGACGGGGACTGAATCGCCCGAAAATATATGTAACCCTATCCGAGGTCATTATCTCTGAAAAGGAAACGAACCAGATCATGACAGACAGTATCATTAAAGCGTTATCCGCTCCGTACATTAGAGCCTCAAGCGTTACAGCCCTGCCGTTGACGAAAAACAAAACCGTTTCACCGTTTCGGGAGAATATCGGGTTTATTACCGTTATCAATATAAAAATCATTATCCAAACGCAAATAGCTTTAAGGGGCATTTTCCGAAAAACGGAAACGTAAAACAGAACCGCTCCGACAAGAGAGAGCGCCTCGATAACCGGATTCTGAATAAACATAGCGATCATCACGATCGACGCGAAATAAACAAAAACCGATATAGGATTATATTCCGAAAATGATCTCATTCCGCCATACCCTTTCCAAGCGTCGTTGTATACACCCACTCCACGACGTCGCCGTCCTCAAGCTCATAGCCCGAACAGCCCACGCTCGGTGTTTCGCCGTTTACCCTATATATCCAACCCGAAAGCTCTCCGCAGTCAAACTCATACAGATAGTTTATACCCTTTATGTAAACAGTTCCAAATTCATTATCGTCGCTGCCGTCATAGTCAAGCTGAATATGATTTTTCTTTGCCGCGCTCAGCAAAACATCGAAAACAGTGTCTCCTTCATTGATCGAAATTTCCGTATCGCTGAGAATAACTCCGTCTGACGGAATTTTATCGTTTTTGACATTTCCGACCGCTTCTTTGCATGATATTGACATAACAACCGCTGCGCTCTCGGCTTTACTCCCGCTTGAGGTTTCTCCGTAATATTGTTCCGCCGTTTCGATTCTGACAGTAAGAGCCGCGAAAACAAGAACAGCGAACATTACAACGAGCAGAATGAAATTTTTTCTGTTGAGCTTCCTTTTAATAATGAGAGCTGTAAGCGCCGCGATAAATATTCCGACAATACAAAGTACAATAATCAGATTATAATCCGTATTGCTGTTATTATTGTTCATGCTGTTCTCGGCGGCTACTTCGCTCTTATCATCGCCTTTGGAAGATAATGATGCGGCAGATCGTAATGCCACTCCGCTTTCGTCGGACGTGATGCTTTTCGATGGCGCTGTTGACGAAATATCAGACAATGAACTATCATCTATCGCTTTTGACGACGCTTGTGGCGATTTGCTTGATGCGCTTGAGCCTGCCGATGTTCCGTTAGAATTTGACGATGTTATATTTTGTTTGTCGGGGGCTTCTGTATCCCCGCTTGTTTGATTATAACTACTTTGTCCTGATGTGCCGTCCGATATTCTCGAAGCATTATCACTGCTCGGCTTCTCAGCGCTTGATTGCGGCGGCTTGTTTGTTGACGGTCTGCTTACAGTACCACTGACCTCACGCTCTATATTGTTGTCTACAAATTCAAAGAATGACGACTTCCCTTTTTCGTATCTCCATAGAGATATTAGTGAATAAAGCGATTGAACCGTAGCGAGATCGTTCTCAGCGCCGTCAAGCGTATGAGAAAAGCTCCCGTCGCTTTTGCGAAATCTCATAAGTCCGTCATACACCGTATTTCCGTTTTTTATAAAACGTCCGTCCGTTTTATAATTTATCTTCATAGTATTCAGCGCAAGCAGTACCTGAGCCGTGCTTTCAGCCGTTTCCGCACCGTAGCTTTTAAACGCGCCGCTTGTCTGCTGTCTTTGCGAGAGATACTCAATAGCCTTGTCCACAGCTGATTTAACGTCGTTGTACTTATAATATCTCGCTAACGACTGTATCGCCGCAGCTGTAACATCGACATCGGAGCTTTGTGCCAATCCCCAGCCGCCGTCGGATAATTGGAGCGATAAAATCTCATTTATTATCTCATCACGCGTCATACTGCCGTAATATGAACCGCAGTCGAGCATTATCAGTCCGTAGATATAGCTCATCACACCGAGCTTACCTATCGTGCTGTTAAGCGCTGTATCTATATTGGGAGAAGTATAACCCATGGCAGTATATACTATTGCTATTCTTTGCTTATCCACAGCGCGGAGGTTACTCGTAGATGATGTAAAAGCATCGAGGGAACTCTTGCAGTTCGAGAAGTCAGGCTTATATTTATAGCGCGACAGGGAGATCGCATACCAGTCGGCAGCGCTGTTTCCCATATCAGCACTTATATCATCAACCAAGGATTGCACAGAGCCGTTATTCTTCCACCTTAATATATCGTCAATTACAGCCTCGACACTATATGATCCTGCCTTAGCGGTCATGTAAAAATTGGCGGGAAGTATAAATCCCGCCAACATGATTGCAAGAAGTGTAATTGACAGCAATTTTCCTGCTGCATTATTCTTCATTTTTCTTCTTTCCTAAAACAAGAGCCGCGGCGAATATTACCGAGGTGAAAAATGCCGCAGCAAATATCGCTTTTTCGGAATCCCCCGTTGCGACCGCCTTACCGTCATTTCGGCTGTTTGCTTCGCTTGTCGACTCAACATTATCAGGCTTACTCCCCTGCGAAGCTGAGGGTACTTCGCTCTCGGGCTTATCTGACGGTTCTCCGCTCTCGGGTACACTTGACGAGCTTTCAGACAAATCTGATGCGGTTATCTCTACAGAATAATCAGGTTCAAGACGAAGTATGAGCGGCATACCCTCATCACTTACTTTCTCTGCGGCAACACCATGACTGCCCTCGGTTATGTACTTATCATCGATCTTGACCGAGCCGTTATCATCGGTAATATAATCCACCGTACCTCCATCATAGCTCCATGTTACCGTCATATCAGCTACGGGGTTTACAACCGTTGTCGGATCATAGTTGGAATCGTAAACAGTATCCTCGCTTGTAAACGTGAGAACGCCCTCGGATATTTTTGACCTATCGACAGTAGGGTACTGCATTCCCGCGCCGTACGGGTCGCCATAATAGAGGACTATGCTGTCACCATCGGAGAGGTTGTATCCGCTGACAGCATCGTTCGGCTCTATACCGTTTACCCTATACAGCCAACCATCCCAGCCGCCGAACGTTCCCTGAACATCATTGTTGACCGCTGTTATCCATCCGTTTTCAACGCCGGTTATTGTTATATCGTCGCTCTGCTCGTCAAAATACATAAGCGCGTCCTGAACCGTAAGGCTTTCAGTGCTGTACGGAACAACGGCGGTATTATAGAAGAGATTCTCCTTTATCCCCTCTATTCTCAGGGTAATTTGCATCTCCTTTTCGTCAGCGGCAAATGCGCTGACGCTCAACGTTCCCGCCGCGACCGCCGCCGCGAGTACCAAGCATAAAATTTTTCCCGCTTTTTTCTTTTCTTTCATTGTTTACATTCTCCTTCTTGAAACGACCAGTAAGAGAATGTTCATTCCCTATTATTACCGATCATTTCATAAATTTATAGATTCGGAAAATAGGGAAAACAAATAAAACCGATCGGCAAAACGCAAATCGGCACAGCATAAACAAGCGAAGTCCAGACCTCGCCCATTGCACTCTGTACTCTCCCACAAGCCCGAAAGTATCACAATACGGCTAATCAAGCGGCGAGCGACCCGACTTGACATCGGCGGTGTGCCGAAGCATACGGTAATGGCGGTTGCGCCGGATTCTCACCGGACTTCCCTCAGTTCCGCTTGAAGTTATTAACTTTTACAGTTCGAGTATAACATATTATATCAATGCGGTCAATATTAAGGAACAATTTTTTCTCATGCTTCGGGCGGCAGCTCCGCTAATTCTATTGACGCTCTGCGCTGTACATATTCATTTTTGTCGCTTGCATATCTTTTCAGAAATTCTTCAGCCGTGTTTCTATCATGTATATACTTTATTCTGACGGCAAGCTGCCATTTCACATCATTCTCACCCGAAAAAAACGACTCCTCACAAAAGCAGATGAGCCACTCCTCGTTTTCCGCTGTTATGTCAGCTAAACCTTCAGCTTCATTATCCCGAGCCAATATATAAAGCAATTCGTGAAGTTCTTCCTCCGTATATTCATCGTGGGACGAGGAGTGTATCATATTTTTAAACTCGCCGCATATTGCTTCCCAATCGTCATATTCGGACTCCCACTCTCCGCGTCCGTATTCATAGCCCTGCCGCATGAGCTTTTCAGCCCAATCCTTATATTTCGTTATTTCCGAAAATATCTGCCAATATTTCATAGCATTCAAAACTCCTTTTAAAAAAATAATATCATCAATATAATATTTTGTAAAGCGGACGCACTTCACAAGCAGTTGTCTTTAATCATGTAATTTCTAACTACTATTTCCTATGATCATAGGCATAGCAGCAATCGACACGGGGCGGCGGAGGTTCTGTAACTATGAAACGGCATTCGCGGTGGAAAAGCAAAAGAATCTCTTGATAAAATGAAGTATACTGCGCCGTGGCGGGAGCAGTAGAATTTTTGAAACCGTATCATCAGTAATGCTAATAATATATTTGCTTTAGCCGAGTGCAAAGCCCGACATACGATTTGAACCATGTTTCACGCTAAAATTTACGATTCACATTTGCTTAACAATATGATATAATATTTGCACTGAATGTCGATACCCGAAGCCTGTATTACACCGCAAACAGGACTTCGCGACGGGCAGCGAAAGCACTCAACCAAAGGACTTTCACTTAAATTTTTTGGAAAGAATCGGAGGAATCATGTCATGAAAAATACTGCCGCTACTTTTAAAAAAGCTAAGGCAACAGGAGAAAAGCTGAGTATGCTTACAGCATACGACTATACTACCGCACGTCTTGTTGACGGCGCGGGTATCAACGCGATACTCGTAGGCGATTCACTCGGAATGGTCATGCTCGGCTATGACGATACTATATCCGTTACTATGGAAGATATGATACATCACAGCGCCGCTGTCGCCAGAGGAGCAAAAAATGCTTTGGTCGTTACAGATATGCCGTTTATGTCGTATCAAACAAGCGTTTACGATGCTGTCGTGAACGCGGGCAGACTTATGAAGGATGGACGCGCCGGCGCGGTCAAGCTTGAGGGAGGATCGGAATTTATCGAGCATATCTCCGCCATAGTAAAAGCTTCTATCCCCGTTATGGGGCATATAGGACTGACACCGCAATCAGTAAACGCCTTCGGCGGGTTTAAGGTTCAGGGAAAAACGGACGCGGCGGCACAAAAGCTCATAGACGACGCTAAAGCGCTCGAGGATGCGGGAGCGTTCTCAATAGTCGTTGAGTGCGTACCCGCTGAGCTTGGAAAAAAAATAACCGAAGCGGTCGGTATTCCCGTTATCGGCATAGGCGCGGGCAGAGACTGCGACGGTCAGGTACTCGTGTATCAGGATATGCTCGCTATGTATGATAAAGTAAAGCCTAAATTTGTAAAGGTTTATTCAAATATCGGGGAACAGATGACAGCGGCTTTCAAAGCGTATGACGAAGAGGTCAAAAAAGGGCTCTTCCCCGCTGACCAAAATACATTTTGATAGGGGAGAATAAAAATGAGAATTGTTAAAACAATAGATGAGGTCCGCAAGGCGGTAAAGGAATGGAAAAGCACCGGTTTGTCCGTCGGATTAGTCCCGACTATGGGATATCTTCACGAGGGACACCAAAGCCTTATCGCAAACTCCGTTTCTCAAAACGATAAAACGGTCGTGAGCATATTCCTCAATCCGATACAGTTCGCCCCGAATGAGGATCTCGAGAGCTATCCGCGCGACCCCGAACGCGACGCGAAGCTTTGTGAGGATACAGGAGCGGATATTGTTTTTCGACCCGAAGTAAGCGAAATGTACCACGACGACTTCTGTACATATGTGGATATGGACATTCTAACAAAAAATCTGTGCGGCAAAAGCAGACCTACTCACTTCCGAGGCGTCTGTACTGTCGTTTTGAAGCTTTTTAATATAGTAAAGCCCGACAGGGCATATTTCGGGCAAAAGGACGCACAGCAGTTAGCGGTCATCAAGCGTATGGTCAGGGATCTCAACCTTGATATAGAAATCGTCGGCTGTCCTATCGTGAGGGAATCCGATGGTCTGGCGAAAAGCTCACGAAATACATACCTCAATGAAAAAGAGAGACAAGCGGCGCTTGTGCTTGACCGCTCGCTTAAAAATGGTATAGAGCTAATAGATGCAGGCGAACGAAACAGTAAAAATATAATTGCCGCTATTACCGAGGTCATCAGATCCGAGCCTCTCGCCGAGATAGATTATGTTTCGGTCGTTGACGCTGTCTCTATGCAGGATGTTGATGTGATAGAAAACGATGTTCTTGTCGCGATAGCCGTAAAAATAGGCAGGACAAGACTTATAGATAATTTTTCTTTTTCCGTTTGATTTTACAGGAGGAACACATATGCAAATCACAATGTTGAAATCAAAAATACATAGGGCGACAGTTACACAGGCGGAACTTGACTATGTGGGCAGTATTACGGTGGACAGCGGTTTGCTTGAAGCGTCGGGAATACTTGAATACGAAAAGGTTCAAATCGTTGACATAAATAACGGTACACGCTTTGAAACATATACCATAGCGGGTGAACGCGGTTCGGGTATAATATGCCTCAACGGTGCGGCGGCACGTTGTGTTTCAACGGGAGATAAAATAATAATAATGGCGTACTGCTCTGTCACTCCGGAGGAAGCAAATGCACATACGCCAAAGGTCGTATTTGTTGACGACAAAAATAATATAACAAAAATCACCGATTATGAAAAGCACGGAAAAATATATGCCTGATGTCAAGCTCCGCCGCTCTATGCCATTAAGTATGCAAAATGTGATGAGCGGCGAAGTTACTTGGCATCGGTTTAAGACCCTTTTAAAGCAAATTTCTTCAATATGGGGCTTGCCCCGTCATTTTATTGCAATATTTTGCCTAGGGCATTGACTATACGAAAATGATTTTCGGAGGGAATCATGTATGAAAATTCTAATACTTTCCGCAACAACAGGCGGAGGACACATGAGCGCCGCAAACGCTCTGAAAAGTTATATCGAAAGTATAGACAGTACCTCGGAGATCAATATTATTGATACTATTCAGGCGATAAGCCCTACTCTTAACAAGGCAGTCACAGGCGGGTATGTTTATCTCGCTACCAAAACGCCAAAGATGTACGGTAATATGTATAAGATCTCCGATAAGGACACATCTCTCAACAAGGCTGTCACCATTGCGACAACACAAGTCTCAAAAAAACTGATGCCGATTTTAGAGCAGTTTCAGCCTGACGCGATAGTTACAACACATTCATTTGCGGCTGAAATGGCATCGATCCTCAAGAACGACAGTGAGATCGACATTCCCATTGTGGCTATATTGACGGATTTTGCCCCGCACCAAACATACCTGCACGAAGGTATCGACGCTTATATTGTGTCGTGTGATGATATGGTCGAGTCAATGGTGGAACGCGGCATAGAAAGAGAAAAAATATATCCGTTCGGAATACCAGTCAAGCACGAATTTTATAATGACTTTCCGCGCAGAGAAACACTTGAGGACGAGGGGCTGGACCCAGATTTAAAAACTATACTCATAATGGCGGGCAGTTTCGGCGTTACCGATGTTTTAAAAATATATCACAGTATAGTGAAGGTCGAGAATGACTTTCAGATCATTCTGATCACAGGACGAAATGACAAGCTGTACGATACCTTTGATAAATACCTCTCAAAAACAACGCTTCAAAACGCGCTTATAGAGGAATACAACAACGGAGAAATCGGTCTTAAATCTATCAAAAGACCCAGAAAGCCAAAGCCCTCCAAACCTACAAAGCTGTTGTACTATACAGACGAAATACCCAAGTATATGCACATTTCTGATATTATTGTAACGAAGCCCGGCGGACTGACCGTTTCGGAGGCTATAGCGTCGGACTTGCCGATAGCCGCATATAAGCCGATACCGGGTCAGGAGGAGCAGAATGTTCGGTTTCTCGTTTCTAAAAACATGGCTGTTCGCCTTATCAAGGGAAAAGAATGTACAAATATGATCACCTTTCTGTTGAATAATAACACATTCCTTGCGGATATGAGAGAAAGCATAAGGAACTTTGCGAAGGGGAATGCCTCCGCAAGTATTTATGAGCTGCTTAAAAAGCTGTGCGGCAAGGAAATTTAATCACAGTGGCCGTCTGAACAAGCAGCGAGCCGACTGTCAGAGTTTATAAATCCATTATCTGTTAAAAATAAGCTGTGCTTATCATGAAAAGCACGGCTTATTTTTAATGTTTTAAAATTTGCAAAAATTTCCTGTTTACGGGTTCACGGACATATCCGTGTTAGTCACAGTTGCAGAAAGAATATTGCATTTGTTAAGACAATTATGTAAAATAAAAATGTAGAAATTTCCCCTGCCGTTCATACAATAAAGGCTGTGCTTATTTATGTAAGTACAGCCTGCTTTGAACGGTTTTTATCATCAACGACCAATCAATCTATTTATCCAATCCCAAATGTAGTCCCACATGATTTTTCATCCCCCTGTATTTATTTGTTGTTAAAAGCTTACAATAAGCAGAGGGTTTTTTGAATTTGTTTTGTGCATGTTTTTTTCATAGGTTTATTTTTACTAATTTTATAAATGAGGTGATTTATATGGTTCACACATTCACACAATTTACAGCGCTTACATTTTGTTCAATATACTTGTTTGCAAAGCTGCTCGATATAAAAATATCAAAGCAGACGGTCGCGCTTGCTGTTCCGTCCTCGATAGTCATTTCTACTATAATCGTGTTATTCTTCGATTTTTTATCACCGTTTTATTATGTTTTCATGATATTGGGCATCGGAATATTCAACCGAGTGATGTACAAGGAACATCTTA
>CANQUS010000010.1 GCA_947627055.1 uncultured Clostridia bacterium
TCGTCATCATATACTTCCTATACAAATACTGGTCTTGACACGGGTAAGAGCTATTACTATAAAATTGCATCTTACAGGAAGGCAAACAGTTTAACAGCCATAGGTCCCAAAAGCTCCGCAGTTAAGGGTACGACAACCTCAACCCCCGTTACTGTTTCTAAGGTATTAAAGTCCTCATCGGCGATTAGGCTCTATTGGAAAAAAATCTCATCCGCAGCGGGTTATCAGATTTTCAGATATAATTCTCAAAGCAATAAATATACAGGGCTTTGTACACTGTCCTCCTCCACCTTGACTTGGGCTGACAGAAATCTTAAATCCAAAACAACATATACATACAAAATCAGAGCATACTATAAAATCAATGGAGTTATTGCTTACTCGCCTTACACTTTAGTGACGGCAAAAACCGATGCTGACAGCATTACGGGAGTTAAAGCCGCCGCCACGTCATATTCCTCTATTAAGGTCAGTTGGGATCAGGCAAGCGGGGCATCAGGCTATCAGATATATATGCTTGCTCCGGATGACAGTGACTATAGGCTGATACATACATCAGGAGCTAACGAATTCAGTTATGTTGTCACAATGCTGAGCCCATCAACTACTTATTCATTTAAGGTAAGAGCCGTCTACAAAACAAGCGCGTCTCAGACATACGGTGAGTTTGGAACGGCAAGCGCGAAAACACTCTCTGCCGAGAAAGAAAGCGTAGCTGCCGAGATCCTTTACAATAAGCTTAATTCGGTGCGTAAGGATAACGGTGTCAGACTTCTTGCGCGCACAGATACTCTTGATAAGGTTGCGTCTCTTCGTGCGGAGGAGATAAGCCAAAATTTTTCGGGAACAAGGCCTAACGGAAAATCGTGGGCATCGGCTCTCAGTGATGCCAATCTTGTGTACGCATTCGCTGCGGAAAACAGGGCCTTCGGCGGTTATCAGAATGTTGAGTCAATAGTAGAAATATGGCTGCATCAGGATATGGAAAGAAAAAATGTTCTGAGTCCAAACTATAATCAGGTTGGTGTCGGTGTTTACTATTCTAACGGTATTCCTTTCTACTGTGTAATATTTTATCGTCCGTTTTCATAATAGTGATTCAGTCATTAGGCTATAACAGCCACACGATGTCCGCCTCCATCTAATATCTGCCGTTTCAACGGGAGTGCGATCAACACCGAAACCTAAAAAATTGCTTTTTGATCATAACAGCTTGTTAAAGCGATTGAAAATTTTAGGGTTTACAAGTGCAGAATTGTGTGGTATACTTGATAAAGCTGATATGCCCTATTCTCGGTTTTGGGTTTAAGCCCCATTATGAGAGGATTCCACATCCCTTTACTGAGATTCAGCAGTATTCATAGGGTTAATTTATTAAAAAGGTGGAAAAATCAATGCTTAAAGAAGAAAAGGACGCTATACTTAAAGAGTATGCTTTACACGAAGGTGACACGGGCTCACCTGAGGTTCAGATCGCTCTCCTGACTAAGCGAATCAACGACCTTACCGAGCATCTCAAGGTTCACAAGAAGGATCATCATTCCAGAAGAGGTCTCTTCAAGATGATCGGTCAGAGAAGATCACTGCTCAATTACCTTATTAAGGTTGACATTGAGCGTTATCGTTCAATTATCGCAAGACTCGGTATCCGTAAGTAATGAAAGGCTCTTTTCTGCTCGCGGAACATGCCGAATTGCTCTCAGAAACAAATTAAGGATCGCGGATAACAAACTGTTCACGATCCTTCGGGGCAGTCTGTTTTTATCAGACTGCCCTGACTTATATAATAAAAAACGGGCGGATTTTTCGGCTTTATCAGTGAACCGAGAACATATATAGTCGGATGTGTTTTCGTTTCATTGCTAAAACCGAAGCTTACTCCGTCCGCAAAAAATGATATAACGGAGGAAAGTAAATGTTTGAAAATTTTAAGGTTTATGAAACAGAGCTTGCAGGCCGCCCTCTAAAAATAGAAACAGGCAAGATGGCTCTGCTCGCGAACGGTTCATGTCTCGTGAGATACGGAGAAACTGCTGTACATGTTGCGGTCACTGCCGCCGCTAAGCCGAGAGAAGGCGTTGACTTTTTCCCTCTTTCGGTTGACTTTGAGGAGAAACTTTATTCCGTAGGCAAAATACCGGGTTCGTATACAAAGCGTGAGGGACGTCCGTCCGACAAAGCTATACTTGTTTCGAGGGTTATTGACCGTCCGATTCGTCCGCTTTTCCCTAAGGATATGAGGAATGATGTTTCAGTAGTTTGTACGGTCATGAGTGTTGACCCCGACTGCCAGCCTGAGATTGCGGCTATGATAGGTACATCGTTTGCGCTTAGCATATCCGATATTCCATGGAACGGTCCGATTTCGGGAGTATCTGTCGGCTTGATCGGCGACGAATTTATTATCAACCCAACAAAGGAACAGAGAGAATTGTCGAAGATGGCGGTTACTGTTGCTTCTACTGACAGCAGAATCGCTATGATCGAGGCAGGCGCGGATATTGTTCCCGATGATGTCATGTTTAACGGCATAATGGCAGGCCATGAAGCCAACCAAAAAATCATAGAACTTATCAAGCAGGCTCAAGCAGAAATAGGCAAGGCAAAGTTTGAATATCCGAGCAACACGCCCGCACCTGAAATGTTCGACGCTATTTACGAGTTCTCTGTCGAGGATATAAAGCTTGCTATGGATACCAATGACAAGAATGTCAGAGATGAAAGACTAAAGCCGATTTATGATGCAACTCATGCAAAGTTTGACGAGCTTTACCCCGATTCTGAGGCGAAGATCGACGAGTGCCTCTATCTTGTACAAAAGAAGGTCGTCAGACGCTGGCTTCTTGACGAGCAAAAGCGTGTAGACGGCAGAGGCATGGACGAGATCCGTCCGCTTGCCGCTGAGGTAGCCCTGCTGCCGAGAGTACATGGTTCGGGTATGTTTACAAGAGGTCAGACACAGGTACTTACCGTTGCGACACTTGCTTCCGTAAGTGAACAGCAAACCTTTGACGGCATAGACGATGAGGAAACAAAAAGATATATCCATCACTACAACTTCCCCTCATATTCCGTCGGGGAGACAAAGCCCTCAAGGGGTCCGGGCAGACGTGAGATAGGTCACGGCGCACTTGCGGAGAGAGCGCTTGTACCAGTTATACCGTCAGTCGAGGAGTTCCCGTATGCGATGCGGCTTGTTTCGGAGGTTCTTTCCTCAAACGGTTCTACCTCACAGGGCTCTATTTGCGGCTCTACGCTTGCTCTCATGGATGCGGGCGTTCCGATAAAGGCTCCAGTTGCGGGTATCTCCTGCGGACTTATCACCGAAGGCGAACGCTGGATGACCATGGTAGATATTCAGGGTGTCGAGGACTTCTTTGGCGATATGGACTTTAAGGTCGCCGGTACTCATGATGGTATAACCGCGATACAAATGGACCTTAAAATCAGCGGACTTACTCCCGAAATGATAAAGGAGGCTCTCTATAAAACGCATAAAGCGAGAGACTATATAATTGACGATGTTATGCTTCCTGTTATTTCCAAGCCTCGTGAACAGCTTTCAAAATATGCTCCGAAGATGCTCTCGACTGTCATTTCGATCGATAAGATTCGTGATGTTATCGGCTCAGGCGGAAAAGTAATACAAAAGATCTGCGCTGAGTGCGACGTCAAGATCGATATTGAAGAAGACGGTCATGTGTTTATCAGCGGTCTTGACATTGATAGCTGCAAACGCGCTCTGGGAATCGTTGAAACTATTGCAAACGACCCCGAACCGGGCTCTATTTATAAGGGCAGGGTAACAAGGATCATGGACTTTGGAGCGTTTGTCGAGATTGCTCCCGGTAAAGAGGGGCTTTGCCATATTTCACAGCTTGATGTTAAACGCACCGAGCACGTTACCGACGTTGTTAATGTTGGCGACGTTATAATAGTTAAGGTTCTTGAAATTGATGATAAGGGCAGACTTAACCTTTCAAGGAGGGAGGCTCTCATAGAAGTAGAGGGACTGACGCCCGAAAATAACGCCGCACCTCACAGACAGGGCGGCAGAAACAGTCATAGAAACGGAAGACCAAACAGATAAAAATTAAAAGGATACAAAATAATTAGCAGGGGCATGACTCGTGAACCGCACCAATTTGTGTAGACATTACAAAAAGGGGCTACCAAAGGTAGAATAATGATATTTTAGGCAACATACTGACATCTCTTTTCAAGGGGTGTCAGTTTTGTTTTAGTTTGAATGCGATAATTGTTGTAGAAATTTATGTATTCACTTATGAGCAGGCGAGCCTGCTCGCGGGTTTTGAGTTTAACTCTGTATATACACTCGGTTTTTAGAATAGAAAAGAAATTTTCAGCTAAAGCATTGTCATAAGGATTCCCGCGTCTTGATATTTACTTTTACAACCACCAACGCATTCAACTTAAAACAAAACTGACACCGATAAAATTTCGGTGTCAGTATGCTGCTTAAATCTTAATATTTTCTGTTATAAGCTCTTTTTGTGCTGTCCATACAATTCGGGACAGTTCGCATATAGCCCTCGGGCGGTATTTATAATAAATTATAGGGAGAAAAGAATTATGAAAGCGAGCTTAATAATCAACCGTAATAGTATCTATACGGGTCATTATTGCTGTACCCAGTGTCGGATGAGCTTTCTTCCGGTTTTTCTTCGTCAAGAGTTACAGAAATTTTCTTTGTTTCGCCGTTGCGGTAGATCGTCACAGTGATCTTGTCACCGGCCTTGTGATCTGAAATAATAGACGAGACCTCCGTTGACGAGCTTACATCCTGATCATCTATTTTAGTAATGCAGTCGCCTACCTCAAGGCCTGCTTTGTCAGCGGCGCCGCCTGATACTACATTCGCTATATATGTTCCCGCCTTATCAAGTCTGTATGAGAAAAGCTCATCTGATGAAATATCCTGCAGGCTCACTCCGAGATATGCACGACCTGTAACGTAGCCGTGATCCATCAGATCATCGAGAACATCAACAACATCGTTTATCGGAATAGCAAATCCAAGCCCCTCGATATCCTCTCCGCTGGATTTAGCAACAACAAGACCAATAAGCTCCGCATTTGCGTTAAACAGACCGCCACCTGAATTTCCCGGGTTGATCGCGGCGTTAGTCTGGAGAAGATTCTTGCTCTCTCCGTCAATAGTTATATCCCTGTCAAGAGCGCTGATAATGCCATTAGTTACAGTTCCGCCCAGCTTACCGAGCGGATTGCCGATCGCTACAGCAGTTTCACCGACCTTAAGTTTGTCGGAATCGCCAAAGGTAACGGGCTTAAGATCCTTTTCATCAATTTTGAGGAGGGCAACATCAATTTTGCTGTCCTTACCTATGAGCTTTGCGGTATATGACTTTCCGTTTTTAAGTCTTACGGTTATATTGTTCGCGCCATCTATGACGTGATTGTTTGTTATGATATAGCCGTCCTCGGAAATAATAACACCGCTGCCCGCTCCCTGTGAAACGTACTGTTGCAAAAACTGACCGTTAACTACTGTCTCGGTGGTTATCTCGACAACGGAATCCGCCGCTTTTTCGGCTATCTCCTGAGTTGTGGTTGCCGCAACCTCAGTCCCATCAGCTTTATTTATTACCAGATTCGACTTGGAGCTTTCACTGTTATTACTGCTTTCAGACGAGTTGCTGCTCTCTCCGTTTGCAGCGACAATGCCCGAATTGCTTGCGAGCATTGAACCGAGGAAGCCACCGCCTACACCCACGCAGGCCACCAGCGCGAGACAGGCTGCAATAACAACTGTACGTTTCAACGCTTTTTTGCTTTTTTTAGGTTTTCCCGACGGAGCAGTTTCAGGAGCTTGAACTGCCTTCTGCGGTTGCGCATATGAATCATAGATCCTGTCAGAAGCAAGATACTGACCACCGCTTACATTATTCGGATTCTGAGCTACATATGTCTGATTTTGCGGATAATCGTTATAATAAGTATTACCGTTAAACTCATTGCCCGAATAAGAATATGTTTCACCATATGCCGCGGGAGCGGAGTTGGCTGATGTATTCTCATACTGTTCGATCGGACGGTTCGAGGGATAAGTATTTTCATAGCCCTGAGCCGATGTTCCCGTACTTTCCATATAAGGCTGTGGATTAGACTGTGTATCATGCCCCTGTGGATTTACATATTGTTCGTTTTCTCTGCTATTATCTGTCATAGTAATCAACCTCCGATTTATTCATTACTTCACTTGATGTAAATAGTATAAATTGAGAAAGTTAAGAAAATTCACGGATTAAATTAAAAAATTTTTAAAGAAATTAAAACAATTTATTTTATTTTAAAAAATAAAATTTGAACATCGTTGTTTACCTCTATAAAAATATATTAACCCGTTTTATTTTATATGCTAAGCTACGGTATAGCCGCACTTCAGCTATACCGCAGTCAATATATTATAATAATTCACTTTAAGGCTGCCATAGCAGCTTCGATAAGGGCTAATTTTTCTGTCATTTTTTCAGCTGTAGCCTTTACCTTGTCAACGACCGGCTTGGGAGCTTTTGAAATAAAGTTTTCGTTATTAAGCTTTCCCTGAGCCATCGCAAGCTCCTTTTGTACATTTTGAAGCTCCTTGTTAAGCCTTTTAAGCTCTTCTTCCCTGTCAACAAGCTCCTCCATAGGAATGTAAATCTTTGCATCGGCTGTAACTATTGTTACAGCGCCGTCGATTGCAAACGAAGATCCGACCTCGACCTCGTTTGCGCTTGCAAGCTTAACAATAAACTTAGAACCGTTTTCATACGGCTTTTGCTCCTTTGCGGATATATATACTTTAGCCTTTCTTGACGGCGGGACGTTCATCTCCGCACGGCGGATCCTTATAGACTTGATAGCCTCCATGACCATTTCCATCTCGCGTGACGCCTCGGGGAAGCAGAGATTTTCGTCATACTGAGGATATTCCTGTGTCATTATCGTTTCGCCCTCGTGAGGAAGAGACTGCCATATTTCCTCAGTTATAAACGGCATAAACGGGTGCAGGAGCAACAGTATTTTTGTGAGGACCCATACGAGAACCTGCCTTGCGTTTTGTGCCGACTCGCCATCTGACTGTAAGCGTGACTTTGCAAGCTCTATATACCAGTCGCAGTAGCAATCCCAGATAAAGTCATACAGTTTTTGAACGGCAATACCAAGTTCGAATTTCTCGAGATTTTCACAAATTTCCTTTGTATAGCTGTTAAGAGTGCTTATGATCCACTTATCCTCTGTCTCAAGATCAGCGGGAAGCACGTTCCTTACATCATAGTCGTCTATGTTCATATGGACGAAGCGGCTTGCGTTCCACAGCTTGTTCGCGAAATTACGGCTCGCCTCGACCTTTTCATCCGAGAAACGCATATCGTTTCCGGGACTGTTTCCGTTCGCAAGGGTAAAGCGGAGAGCATCCGCGCCGTATTTATCTATTATCTCAAGCGGATCAATGCCGTTGCCGAGGGACTTTGACATTTTTCTGCCCTGAGCGTCCCTGACAAGACCATGGATAAGTACAGTGTCGAACGGGGCTCTGCCTGTCTGCTCTATTCCCGAAAACATCATTCTCATGACCCAGAACGGGATAATATCATAACCGGTAACAAGGGTATTGGTCGGATAGTAATGCTTAAAATCCTCAGTGTTTTCCGGCCAGCCAAGTGTAGAGAACGGCCAAAGCGCGGAACTGAACCATGTATCGAGCGTATCGGGGTCTTGAGTAATATTTTTGCTTCCGCACTTGCCGCAGGAGCATGGCTCAAGCGCGGAAACAGTGATCTCTCCGCAGTCGGAGCAGTACCACGCGGGGATTCTGTGACCCCACCAAAGCTGACGGGATATGCACCAATCCCTTATATTTTCAAGCCAATGGAAATATACCTTTTCAAATCTGCGGGGTATGAACCTTGTTTCGCCGTTCTTAACAGCGTCTATCGCGGGACCTGCCAACGGCTTCATCTTGACGAACCATTGCTTTGAAACCCTCGGCTCTACCGTAGTTCCGCAGCGATAGCACGTTCCTACATTATGCGAGTAGTCCTCTATTTCTACGAGAGCACCCTCCTTTTCCAGGTCGGCAACGATAGCCTTTCTGGCCTCGTATCTATCCATACCCGCATACTTAGGATAGTCCTCCGTGATTTTTGCGTCAGGTGTCAGGACATTTATAACCTCAAGATCATGACGCAGGCCGACCTCGAAGTCGTTCGGGTCGTGGGCAGGCGTTATCTTGACAACGCCTGTCCCAAAGTCCATCTCTACATAGTTGTCCGAAATAACAGGGATCTCCCTGTGTACTATCGGTAGTATAAGTGTTTTTCCTACTATATCCTTATATCTGTCATCATCAGGATTTACGGCGACGGCTGTATCTCCTAAGAGTGTTTCGGGACGTGTTGTCGCAAGTTCGAGATAGCCGCTCCCGTCCTTAAACGGATAACGAAGATGCCAAAAATGTCCCTGCTGCTCCTCGTACTCGACCTCGGCGTCGGATATCGACGTCAGACAATGGGGACACCAGTTTATGATCCGCTCCCCACGGTAAATAAGACCCTTATCATACAGCTTGACGAAAACCTCGTTGACAGCCTTATTACAGCCCTCGTCAAGCGTAAAGCGCTCACGATCCCAGTCGCAGCTTGATCCAAGCTTTTTTAGCTGGCCGCATATCCTTCCTCCGTACTTGTTCTTCCATTCCCACGCGCGCTCAAGGAATTTTTCTCTGCCGAGTTCTTCCTTGGTAAGTCCCTCTTTCTTCATATCCTCGACTATCTTAGCCTCAGTTGCAATAGAAGCGTGATCCGTGCCGGGAAGCCATAATGTATCATAGCCCGCCATTCTGTGATAGCGGATAAGTATATCCTGTAAGGTTTCATCTAGTGCGTGTCCCATATGAAGCTGTCCAGTAATATTCGGCGGCGGCATAACTATTGTATAGGGCTTTTTATCCTTTTCACACTTCGCGTGGAAGTATCCTCCCTTTATCCAAAAGTCATATGTTCTGTCCTCTACCTCGCTCGGGTCATACGCCTTTGCAAGCTCCTTAGCCATATATTATTCCTCCAAAATCCACAAATCATTCGCATATCGGGATACACCCTGTTAAGCGTTACTTTCAATAAGGTACTTACCCCGTCATTCAGCGTGGCAAGTGCAGAGTAAGCCGGTTACTCAAACACCTAAGTTATATTATCCCACTATAAGCGTATAATGTCAACTATAAAATTGTCCTGACAAGCATAGGAAATAAGGGCAGTTTTCATAATACAACTATTGAATTTATAAAAAGCGTATGGTAAAATTTACAAGTAATATTGTTTTTCTGACAATTTAAGAACAACTGCTTAAATATTTCAAACGAGTTGCATAGTTAAATTTTCCGTTAGACTGTGCTGTACAACTGCCGATATATTAGATTCGAGTAAGCTTAGCACAGAACGCGCAAAGATCAAAGCAGAATAATCTGTTTCCAATATTTATTCAGTGTTTCCTTGAAAAGCAAGATTGCATAAAAATAAGGAGGAATGATTTATGAAGAGAAAAGCTATCGTTTCTGTTTTTGCGGCGTTAACTGTCATTACTGCCTGCACGACCGCGATTTCCGCCACAGGAGTCGGAAGTGTTCCCACAGTGTATAACACAAGCGTAAATCAGGACAACAGCACATCAATGATCGAGGCTGAAATGGGCTTAGGGGAGGAAGTTCTGCTTTCTGATTTCTTTGCCGAAAGCATCGATTTATCAAATTTCAGTATTGACATTGACAAAAAGGATGTATTAACTATCAGCGGAGATAACGCATCGGTAGTTGCAGACAGGATTGGAAATGCCAACATCACCATGACTGATAACACTACGGGATATATTACAATAGTAGCAGTTACAGTAAAACAAGCTCCTGCGGCTCTGTCCTTTAAATCGGCAGATATGACACTCGGCTTAGGTGAGGCATATGACTTTAACAAGCTGCTTATCAATGACGGCGGAGCATATAATGTTACATATACAAGCTCCAATCCCGCGATAGTTGACGCAAACGGCGGAGTGATGACCGCTAAAAAAATCGGCAAAGCTGTTATAACTGCCAAGGTTTACAACGGCAAAAAGGTTTACTGCACCGTAACCGTCAAAAAATCCCCAACGAGGGTTAATTTAAACAAGACAAGCCTCACGCTCGGTGTAGGTGAAGAATTTGACCTCAACAGCTCGTTCACTAACGGTGAGGGCGCGTACCAAATCTCATATTCAAGCGCCGATCCGTCGATAGCGACAGCCGCAGCATCGGGTGGTCTCGTAACAGCGAAAAAGGTCGGTACCGTTGTCGTAACAGCCACAACATACAACGGCAAAAAGGTTTCCTGCACTGTAACTGTCAAAAAAGCACCGACGAGGGTTAATTTAAACAAGACAAGTCTCACGCTCGGTATTGGCGAAACATATGATCTCAACAGCTCGTTCCCGAGCGGTGAGGGCGCATACAAAATCAAATATTCAAGCGCTAATCCGTCGATAGCGACAGCCGCAGCATCGGGTGGTCTTGTAACAGCGAAAAAGGTCGGTACTGTTGTCGTAACAGCCACAACATACAACGGCAAAAAGGTTTCCTGCACTGTGACTGTCAAAAAAGCTCCTACAAGGGTTAATTTAAACAAGACAAGTCTCACGCTCGGTATTGGCGAAACATATGACCTCAACAGCTCGTTCCCGAGCGGTGAGGGCGCCCACTATGTAGCATATACAACCTCTAATTCTTCGACAGCATCCGTTGAAAAGGCGGGCGGTTTGGTCAAGGCGAAAAAGGTCGGCACAACAACCGTTACGGCAACCGCATACAACGGCAAAAAGGTCACCTGCTCCATTACCGTAAAAAATGCCCCGACAAATATATATTTAAATAGTACAAGAGTAGTGCTGAAAACAGGTGAAACATATGACCTCAACAGTTCGTTCCCGAAGGGTCAGGCTGCTCATTATGTAGCATATACAAGCGCCGGTTCTGCGATAGCATCCGTCGAAAAGGCGGGCGGTCTTGTAAAGGCAAAAAAGATCGGCACAACAACCGTTACGGCGACCGCGTATAACGGCAAAAAAATCAGCTGTAAGATTGTCGTTGCTTCGCAAAAAAACGTTTCGGCAATAAACGGCTCTGTCATTAAGTCCAAGGCGGCATGGTCTGGAAAAACCTTAGTTTCCTTTAAAAAGGGCGCTAAGCTCAATAAACTGTCCTCAAGCGGAAACTGGTTTAAGGTCGAGTACAACGGCACGGTAGGATATGTATATAACAAAACCTTCAGCAACAAGTCAAATTATTCAACGGTAAACAAAACTACTCTTCCTACAGTCGTTGACGACTGGTTCTTTAGTAACGGCACAAGCATGAAAACCATTTTTAACTATTCATATAATATGTACTATTCGAGACTGCCTAAGGAAAGCTATGAGGATATGTGCGTAAGGGCGATCAAAACGAGAACCGGCGCCTGCTATCATCATGCGGCGATCCTAAAATATATGCTCGACAGAGCAGGCTATGAAACATATTATGTTGATGGGATCGACAAATACACCGGCGGTGGTCCTCACGCATGGGTAATGGTCAAAACCTCCGATGGATGGAGACATATCGACTCAACTCAGGTAACGGGGCTGCAGGTATTTTATCTTGTCAAGGACTCGGTAATCCAACCGTATTTTTCTTGGGATAGAGCAAAATATCCTGCTGCAAAATAAATTTTCGGGGTCAGACTATGGTTTTCAGTTCAACGGTTTTCATGTTTTTATTTCTGCCGCTGACATATATACTTTATATTATAGTTCGCGGCAACACGGTAAGGAATATATTGCTGATAATCGCAAGCCTTTTCTTTTACGCATACGGCGAACCTATCGCGGTACTCCTTATGCTTTGCTCAATAGTTATAAACTATGTCTGCGGATTGTTTATGAACAACAAACGTCTCAAAAAGCCGGTTCTGGCAGCTTCAATCATTATCAATCTCGCGCTTTTGATAGTTTTTAAGTATCTCGGATTTCTCACGGAGCTTTTTAACAATGTCACAGGACTATCGCTTCCGATTCCAAATATTTCGCTGCCGATAGGAATTTCATTTTTTACATTTCAAGCTCTTTCATATGTCATTGACGCTTACAAGGATCCCTCTCTGATTGAAAAGAATATTTTTAATATATGTCTGTATATTTCTTTCTTTCCTCAGCTTATAGCGGGTCCGATAATAAAATTTGCCGATGTTGCTAAGCAGATACGCAAAAGAACACATACTCCGGAAAAAACCGCATACGGAATCAAGCGTTTCATATGCGGTCTGTCTAAAAAGCTTCTGATCTCAAATACGGCAGCGCTCATAGCGGACAATGCCTTTTCAATGGGAGAGCATTCCCTGACACTGCCTGCCGCATGGATAGGCGCAGTCTGCTATGCTCTGCAGATCTACTTTGACTTTAGCGGATACAGCGATATGGCTATCGGTCTCGGAAAAATGTTCGGCTTTGATTTCAAGGAAAACTTTAACTATCCCTTTTCCGCGTTCGGTATGACTGACTTCTGGAGAAGATGGAACATTTCCGTTTCAAGCTGGTTTAAGGAGTATGTATATATCCCTCTCGGTGGAAACAGAAAGGGCAAGGCGCGAACCTGCATCAATAAGTGTATTGTGTTCTTCCTGACAGGTCTTTGGCACGGTGCAAACCTTACCTTTATAGCTTGGGGACTTATTCACGGTTTCTTCCTTCTTCTTGAGTCTTACGGTGTCATACCTGTTAAAAAGGCAAAGAGCTTCATTACTAAATGTCTTGTTCACATCTATACGCTGCTTGTCGTAGTCTTGACATTTGTGATTTTCAGAGCCGATACGCTCGGACAGGGGTTGACATTCATAGCAAAAATGTTCAGTGGGTCACTTGCCGTAAACGCCGATGTTGCCGCCGATATTTTCTCCGAGCTTACACCATACGCTATAATTGTCCTTGTGTTGGGAGCGGTACTTTCTACACCTATAGTAAAGAAAGCAGGCGGCAGACTCGCCTCCCGCAATATGACATTGACTGTAGATATTGTTTCGATCACGGGAACTCTTGTGATGCTTCTCTTTTGTATTCTTACCTTGGCAACCTCGGAATACAACCCGTTTATATATTTTAAATTTTAGCCGAACAACAGAGGAGGTATTATTATTAAAAGAGAAAAAGCAGAGAGCGGTCATAACTCCTTGAAAGCAAAAAAAATTAAGAGTATTATGAATATAGCATATATAGTTATATTCTTCTCCTTGTGTGCTGTGCCGCTTGCTTTATGGCATTTTTATGAAAACAAGGACCCAATCGGCAAGACAGAGCTTGCCGAGATGCCGCAGCTAACAGATGAGAACGGAAGCATAAACACTCAATTTTTTTCGGAATTTGACTGCTACTTTACCGACCATCTAACATTTCGTTCTCAGCTTGTAACAGCGGATGATCTCATCAAGTCAGGACTTCTCGGCGGCAATACCGCAAATATTATCGCCGGAAAGAACGGCTTCATTTTCTCAAACGAGACAGTCGATGACTACGTCGGCAAGACCTTTTCCTCAAGAAAAATCAAGAATATCGCTCTCACTGTCAAGCTCATGGAGGAAAAGGTCAAGGCTACAGGAAATAACTTTGTGTTTACGGTTGCACCGAACAAGAACTCTGTTTATCCTGAATATATGCCGTCAAGATATGTCAAGGCATCCGAAAACAATCTTTCCCTGTTGGAAAAGGAGCTTGCAGACCTTGAAGTAAATTACGCTGATATGAAAACAATGCTTTCGGATATTGACGAGGTTCTGTATCTGAAGAGGGATACTCATTGGAATAACCTCGGAGCTTTATACGGATTTAATTTACTTATGGATTCGCTCGGAAAGGAACATACGGATTATAACGGGGCAAATTATACATATAAAAAATCATGGCAGGGCGATCTCGATAAAATGCTGTATCCGTCTGCTGCGTCTTATGACTATCAATATTACTTTGATATGAGCTATGATGATATTATGTTCATGATGCCTGTTCTCGGCAAAGATAACGCCGCAACCGTCAAGGAACTTATGAGCGACAGCGAAAAGAACGATACCCTGATAAAGACACGCAACATGAAGGCAACAGGTCAGCTCCTCATGATAAGGGATTCATTCGGCAGAGCGTTGCTTCCGTTTTTGCTCAACAATTACCGAAGCACCACGATCACCCGCTCTCAGCCCTTTGCGATGACATCCCTGACACAGGACAGCGACACCGATGTTATATATGAAATAGTCGAGCGAAATCTCGGCAATATAACAAAGTCGGCGCCTCTTATGGAGGCTGTTGAATGTGATAAGCCCAAAGTATCTAAAACAGAAAAAAGTAAAAAAAATACGATAAAGACTGACAAGACTGATTCGTTTATACGTATTTATGGTTTGCTTGATGAGAAATACTTTAATGATGACAGCAGGATATTCGTTACTTTTACATCAAAGGACGATACTCATACATACTCCGCTTTTCCTATTTGCGAAACAGATCTGTTACAACTTGATGAGGAAAGCGATTACGGCTATTCCATGATATTGCCGAGAGATTTTCCGAGCGGAAGCTATGATATTTCCGTAACCGTCACTAACGACAGTGGAAACATATGCACGAGTGTGCTGTCAAATATTGATATATAACTCAGTCATAACGTTTAATTACGGGGCAAGCCCACTTATTAAAAATTGGAGGAAAATTTATGAAAAAACTTTTGATCTCTTTAATCGTCTTTGCTATGGCTGTCGGAGTTCTGTCCGCTTGCGGCACGTCGGAAACTGCGGAGGTAAAGGGAAAAGCCGAGCTTTCTTCTACTATCTCTGTCAGCAGTAAGTCTGATGAAAGCTCAAATTCTTCCGAAGCCTCAAAGGAAAGTAAAGAAGCCGAGGACAGCAAGCAGGAAAGCTCTGATAAATCAAGTAAACCTGAAAACTCTAAGGAAGAAAGCACCAATGGGGAAACCTCAAAGGAAGAAAGCACCAATGAAGAAACCTCAAAGGAAGAAAGCACCAATGAAGAAACCTCAAAGGAAGAAAGCTCTAAAGAGGTAAACAAAAATACAGAGAGTAAACCTGAAAGCTCCGCTGCGCAGAAGCCGTCTTCAAGACCGACGTCATCAAAGCCCGCAGAAAAATCTCAGCCGGAGACTACATACAAAGGATCCTTTTCGGATAAAGATGCAGCGGTCTCGTATAAGGGAGTGACTATTACACTTGACGCACAGTTCGACCCTATCGCGTCAAAAATTGGAACTCCCGATTCCAAGCAGGAAAACCCGAACTGTCTCACCGGAGGTGTAGGCTATACATATGTTTACGGCAACATGACAGTCAATGTTTACTCTGACGGGGGCAAGGATTATGTAGAAGATATCATGGTTGATGGCAGCGGCAGCGCAAAAACCTCCAAGGGTATCGCCGCAGGCAGCTCCGCAAATGATATTAAAAACTCATACGGTACTGCCGCACAGAGCGACGATATGATAGTCAGCTATTCAACAAGCAACAGAACAATGATGTTCTACATGGAAAACGGAAAGGTTACAGGCTTTTATATCACAAGAAACAGATAACAGATATAATAAACTCAGGCGGTACGAAACCTAACGCTGATGCTGTGTTGAGGTGACGTGCAAGTAACTAATTATACAGGCTCTATAAAGCCTGCAAAGAAAAAATAAAAAAGCAGAGCATATTTGGCGAAAATCCGTTAAAATGGAAATGATACAACAACCATGAACGGAGTACAAATATGCTCTGTATTGTTTTTACAGAAAAATTGAACGGGTCGAAAGGGTTAAAAGCTGCAAAAATCGAAGAAACATGGAGAGCTTCTCATACACGCGGGAATAGAAAACACATAGCCGTTCTGCTACGGTACGGCAGATACAGCTCACAACTATCGAACACAGTATAATAAAAATATTCCCGCTTTCGGTGAGAATACCGTCATTGCTCTGCGAAAATGGCGCAAAAAGCTATGCTTATTTTTCTCTTTACGCTAACTATTTACACAAAGAGCCTATATAAAGAAGCCCATATTATTCAGAAACTATTTGTCAGTCTACAAGGTCGGGGGCGAAGCTCTCCTTCCACGGAAGCCCCCACCTGTTGAGTTCCTCCATAAACGGGTCGGGGTCGAACTCCTCAATATTGAACACACCCGGCTTTTTCCACTTGCCGGTCAAAAGCATAGAAGCGCCGATCATAGCGGGAACACCCGTGGTGTAGGAAACAGCCTGAGAGCCGACCTCCTTGTAGCATTCCTGATGATCGCAAACATTGTACAGGTAGTATGTCTTTTCCTTGCCGTCCTTCTTGCCTCTGAAAATACAGCCTATATTAGTCTTGCCTCTTGTACGGACGCCAAGAGAGGCGGGATCCGGTAGAACAGCCTTGAGGAATTGGAGCGGAACTATCTGCTTTCCCTCAAAGTCAATAGGCTCTATCGAGGTCATTCCAACGTCCTCGAGGCATTTGAGATGAGTGAGATAGCTCTGTCCGAATGTCATAAAGAACCGTATGCGCTTTATGCCCTTTATATTTAAGGCGAGCGACTCGAGTTCTTCATGGTGAAGAAGATACATCTCCCTTTCGCCGATTTCGGGGAAGTTGTATACCCGCTTGATCTCCATCGGCTCTGTTTCTACCCACTTGCCGTCCTCAATATAGCTGCCCTTTGCGGATACCTCGCGAATATTTATCTCGGGATTGAAGTTCGTCGCAAACGGATAACCGTGATCGCCCGCGTTGCAGTCGAGAATATCAATATAGTTTATCTCGTCAAACTCATGCTTTTGAGCATATGCGGAAAAAACTCCCGTTACACCCGGGTCAAAGCCGCTGCCCAAAAGCGCCGTTATCCCCGCCTTTTCAAATCTCTCACGATAAGCCCACTGCCATTTGTATTCAAACTTAGCCGTGTCGAGCGGCTCGTAATTCGCCGTATCGACATAGTCGGTCTTTGTTTCAAGACAGGCGTCCATGATAGTCAGATCCTGATACGGAAGCGCGAGGTTTATAACAACATCGGGCTTTTCCTTGTTTATGAGAGCCACAAGCTCCGCAACATTATCCGCATCGACCTGTGCTGTTGTGATTTTTGTCTTTCCGCCCGACAGCTTATCCCTGAGGGCGTCACACTTTGACTTTGTTCTGCTTGCGATACATATTTCCTCAAAAACATCGGAATTTTGACAGCATTTGTGTACACATACACTTGCGACGCCGCCCGCGCCGATGATCAACGCCTTTGACATTTACGATTCCCCCAAAAATAAATTTTAATTAAGCTGCTCCAAAACGTAATTCGGAAGCGCAAAGCTGCCCTTATGCAGCTCCGTATTATAATATCGTGTTTTCAGCCCGAGCCTGTTCCATGCTTCAGCATCGAGGCCGTTTATCGGGTCGAATTTTTTGGACGCAAAGCCGAACAGCCAGTGTCCCGACGGATATGTAGGTATGTGAGCCTGATACACCCTAACTATCGGAAAGAAGTCCGATATTTTTTTGTGTGCAAGTCTCATCGCCCTCGCATAAGGAGCATAGTACGGGCTTTCGTGCTGATTTACAAGTATTCCGCTCTCGTTCAGAGCCTTATGACAATTACCGTAAAATTCCTGCGTAAAAAGTCCCTCTCCCGGTCCCACCGGATCTGTCGAATCAACTATTATCAAATCATACTCACGCTCACAGCCGCGCACAAAACGAAGCCCGTCGTCAATGTGTATCGTGACCTTTTTATCGTTGAGCTTGCACGAAACATCGGGTAGATATTCAAGACAAGCGTCAACGACCATGCGGTCGATCTCCACAAGGTCGATATGCTCTATCGTGTCATACCTTGTAAGCTCCGCCGTCACTCCCCCGTCGCCAGCGCCGATGACAAGGACCTTCTTTATATCAGGATTGACCGCGAAAGGAACGTGAACTATCATCTCATGGTAAATAAATTCGTCCTTTTCGGTGAGCATGATCCTGTCGTCGAGAACAAGTATTTTGCCAAACTCAGGTGTGGAAAAAATCTCTATCCGCTGATAGTTTGACTCGGCTGAATATATCTGCTTGTCACATCGTATAGAGAAACGAACGTCCTTTGTCTGCTCCTCAGTATACCATAGCTCCAAAAAATCGACCCCTTTCAAATAAACATATCATACAATGTAAGCGCCGTACGACTTTACCAAACGAACAAATATATATGCGGGTTTGCATAGCTTTCAGTCGGTATTTATTCGGCAGCTTCACAGATATTTATGTGCTAGCCAAGAAAGCAGAAGCTGTAACGCAAAAGTCAGAACCAACGCAATTATAGCACCTACCGCATATATCAACTGTATTTGATTTTCTATACGGACGATTTTCTGCTTGAGCTTGACCAGACTCGGATCGCGTCTGTCGATGGAATATTCCGCCGTTTCCGCAGGGTAAAATTCACTGATAAGAAAGCTGTTGCCTATAACATATATCGTCACAATATTTGACACGAGCGCGTCCCGATATGAAGCGCATAGAGGAAGCTCCGATATGAGAGTTACCTCCCGCTGAACGCTTGAATCAAAAAATTTAACTATGGGATGATATGTATCAACAGTGTTTGTTTCTGACTTGTACAGCGGCTTTCCCAAACGTTCGTCGATTATCGCGGCACGAAACTTTTTGCCGTCAGCCATAAAGTGATCTAATTTTTTGCGGAACATGAGCATCTTTATCGCTTTAGCCGTAAAGTGGATCAGAACAGGCACATTAAAAATCAACAAAAGTGTAGTTATTATAATATCCGTAAGTTGGTCAGAGCCGTTTTTCGCATTATACACAAACAAAGCTATGATCGACCCCACATCCAAAAATATCATAACGCAGAATATAAGAACATCATTATAATTGAGCCGTTGGTCCGTATAATAAAATCCTTGACGTTTCAATCATATCACCTTTCAGTTTGTCAATATGTTCAGTCTTTCCGTTTCTATATCCTCCGCGCCAAGGAGCGTTGCGCCCTTTTCCTTTGCGTATAGGATATAGTTGAGAGCATCCCTTGTGACAAGCTCACCAGGCGCGAGGATAGGTATGCCCGGAGGATAACACATAACGAACTCCGCGCAGACCTTACCGACCGTTTCACGAATCGGCAGCTGTACTTTTTCGCCATAGAAAGCATCCTGCGGGGAGCATACGACAACAGGCTTAATGTATTCATGATCCAAAAGTCCGGTGCTTGGCTTTGAATAAAGACGCTTTATCTCTGACAGAGCCGCGACAAGGCGTTCAACCTCAAGTATCCTGTCGCCTACGGATATGATCGCGAGAATGTTCCCTATATCTCCAAATTCTATCTGAATTTCGTACTTGTCACGCAGCAGCTCATAAACCTCTATACCCGCAAGCCCTATATCCCGTGTATGGATCGAGAGCTTTGTCGGGTCGAAGTCAAAAACGGCGTTTCCGTCAATAAGCTCACGAGAAAAAGCATAATAACCACCGAGCTTATTTATTTCGCTTCTGCCGTAATTCGCAAGAATTGTAACATTCTCAAAAATCCTCTTTCCGTTTAAGGCAAGATTTCTGCGCGATATATCAAGTGACGACATCAAAAGATAAGAGCCGCTCGTTGTCTGTGTAAGATTGATTATCTGCCGCACATGATCCGGATTCATACTTTCGGATATAAGCAGAATGGAGCTTTGAGTAAGCGAACCGCCTGTCTTGTGCATACTGATAGCCGACATATCAGCACCTACACGCATCGCCGCAAGCGGCATATAGTCGCCAAAGTAGAAGTGCGTTCCGTGCGCCTCGTCAACGAGGACCTTCATTCCCGCGTTATGCGCGAGCTTTACTATCTCACGGAGGTTGGAACAGACACCGTAGTATGTCGGATTGTTTACTATGACGGCTTTCGCGTCGGGGTTTTCGTCAATGGCGCGCTGCACGTCCTCGACAGCCATCCCAAGCGGTATGCCGAGACGTGCGTTAAGCCCCGGGTCAACATATACGGGGACAGCGCCGCATATTATAAGCGCGTTGATGGAACTTCTGTGGACGTTTCTCGGCATTATTATTTTATCGCCGCGTTTGCACACGCTCATGACCATAGCCTGTACTGCGCTCGACGTACCATTCACCATAAAAAAAGCATGGGCGGCTCCGAACGCCTCCGCAGCCAGTTCCTGCGCTTCCTTTATAACGCTCACGGGATGGCACAGGTTGTCCAGCGGCTTCATAGAGTTGACGTCAACACTCATACACTGTCTGCCCAAAAAATCCACAAGCTCACTGTTGCCCTTCCCCTGCTTATGACCGGGAACATCAAACGAAACTATTCTGTTTTCCCTGTATTCCAAAAGCGCCTCCAGCAGAGGTGCGTCTTTCTGTGAAAGGCTCATTCTGACTTACCTCACTCATAGATGTTGGTACCGCTGAAAATCTCTATCATCTCACGGCGCAGGCTGTTGGTTATTTCAAGCCTTTCCTTTGGCGGAAGCTCATAAACATCAGTTTTAAAGAGATAGTTCTGGAGCTCTATCTCCTTGATAAGCATCTGTGTATGGAAGATATTTGACTGATATACATTAACATCTACCGCATCATATCTGCGGAGAGTTTCCTCTCGAATATAGTCCTGAATAGATGTCATTTTGTGATCAAGGAAGAGCTTCCTCCCGCTCTGATCCCTTGTAAAACCGCGCACACGGTAATCTATCGTGATTATGTCGGAGTCGAAGCTGTCTATCAGAAAATCAAGTGTGTTGAGTGGGGAGATCGTACCACAGGTCGAAACATCAATATCTACACGAAAGGTCGCTATCGAATTGTCGGGATGATACTCCGGATATGTGTGAACAGTAACATGACTTTTGTCAAGGTGTCCGGCTATGCCCTCGCGCCATCTGCCGCAGTTGCAGGATCCGTCGATAGTTTCGGGATAGCCCTTTTCGGAGATAAGCAGTGTCACGCTCGCCCCCTGCGGGTCATAGTCCTGCTTTGAGATATTTAGCAGGCTTGCTCCTATCATATCTGTGACCTGACAGAGTATATTTGTGAGCCTCTCTGAGTTATACTGCTCATCTATATATTTAATATAGTCTATCTGCTCGCGCTCTGATTGAGCATAGCATACATCATATATGTTAAAGCTGAGAGTTTTGGTGAGATTGTTAAAGCCGTAAAGCTTCAGCCTTTTTTCCATCCCTAACATCATAACCTTTCAGGCAAAAATATATCAATTTACTATATCACAAAATACTAAGGAAAGCAATAAAAAACGTGAAGTTTTTCAGCGTATTCGCCAAATACGCTTTTCTTACAGTATCTCAATATGTTACTTTGCATTTTACCCTCACATATGCTATAATAAAAAGAAAAATTCGCAGCCATATACCTTTTGAAAGGAATGTATCCGAAAATGGCATTTGACAGAAATAAAATACGAAACTTCTGTATCATCGCACATATCGACCACGGTAAAAGCACACTTGCAGACAGGATCCTTGAACAGACGCAATCTGTCGCTATACGGGATATGGAGGATCAGCTCCTCGACAACATGGAGTTAGAACGTGAACGCGGGATAACGATCAAGGCTCGTGCGGTCACTCTCCTGTATAAGGCCGATGACGGCGAAGAATATATATTTAACCTCATCGACACCCCGGGACACGTTGACTTTAACTATGAGGTCTCACGCTCTCTCGCAGCCTGTGAGGGCGCTGTTTTAGTTGTGGACGCTTCACAGGGCATTGAGGCGCAGACGCTTGCCAACACATATCTTGCGGTTGACGCGGGACTTGAGATCATTCCCGTGATCAACAAGATAGACCTCCCGAGCGCGGATCCCGACAGAGTTTGCAAGGAAATAGAGGATGTTATCGGCATTCCCGCAGAGGATGCACCGCGCATCTCCGCCAAGGCGGGAATAAATATCCACGACGTCATGGAAAAAATCGTCTCCGAGGTTCCACCTCCAAAGGGTAACAATGAAGTTCCGCTCAAGGCGCTTATTTTCGATTCATACTATGACAGCTACAAGGGTGTCATAATCTATGTACGATTGACAGACGGTCAGGTCAAGGTCGGCGACACTATCAAAATGATGAGTACAGGCTCGGAGTTCACTGTTGTCGAGTGCGGGTTTATGCGCGCTACAAATCTCGAACCTGTCGGAGAGCTGTACGCCGGCGAGGTCGGCTATATAGCGGCTTCGATAAAAACGGTGAGTGATGCCCGTGTAGGAGATACCGTAACGCTCAAGGACAAGCCCGCGTCAGAGCCTCTCCCCGGCTACAGAGCAGTCCGGCCAATGGTATTCTGCGGCATTTATCCCGCAGACGGAGCCAGGTACGGCGATCTGCGCGACGCCCTTGAAAAGCTGGAACTTAACGACGCATCACTTTCCTTTGAGCCTGAAACCTCGGTCGCGCTCGGATTTGGGTTTCGCTGCGGATTCCTCGGACTTCTTCATATGGAGATAATACAGGAACGTCTTGAACGGGAATATAATCTCGACCTTGTTACGACCGCACCGAGCGTTATTTTTAAGATAACTATGACAGACGGCACTGTGAAGTTCATCGACAACCCTACAAACTACCCTGATCCCTCCCTCATAGCAAAGGCGGAGGAGCCTATCGCAAACGCGCACATTTATTCACCATCGGAATATGTTGGAAACATCATGGATCTTTGTCAGGATCGTCGGGGAGTATTCAAGGATATGAAGTACCTCGACAGCGACCGCGTTGATATTCATTACGAGCTTCCATTAGCGGAGATAGTTTACGACTTCTTTGATACATTGAAGTCACGAACACGCGGATACGCATCGTTTGACTACGAACTTATGGGATATTCGGAATCACAACTTGTCAAGCTCGACATAATGCTCAACGGCGAAGTGGTGGATGCCCTCTCGTTTATCATTCATTCCGACAAGGCATATAACAGAGCGCGCAAGATGGCGGAAAAGCTCAAGGAAAAGATACCGCGCCAGCTCTTTGAGGTGCCTGTTCAAGCCTGTATCGGCGGCAAGATAATCGCTCGTGAAACAGTCAAGGCGCTTCGCAAGGACGTTCTCGCAAAGTGCTACGGCGGTGACATAACCCGAAAGAAGAAGCTGCTCGAAAAGCAGAAGGAGGGCAAAAAGCGTATGCGCCAGCTCGGCAGCGTAGAAGTCCCGCAGGACGCATTCATGGCAGTTCTAAAGCTCGACAGCGATTAGTCAAATACCTCGTCTCACAGGCGTGCCCCACAAAATATTTTAAAAATCGCAGCGGAACATAATCGTTCGGCTGCGATTTTTATTATAGCTTTATATTGAATCGTTTTACTCTTTATCTATATACCCTTCCTTTTCAAGATACGACCTTGCGCCGCTCATAACGGTATTTAGCGCCTCGGGGTAACTTTTGAAGTAGCCCTTGATTCCCTCCTTTTCCAGCAGTGAAATAAACTCACTGACAGTCACGGTTATGACTGTCCTTGCCCGATCAGGCTCAAGCTCACCTATTTTGACATATTCCTCATATTCACCATCTAAATTAAAAAGCAGGCGGTTTGAAACATCCGCCATGAGAAATGCTTTCAGCTTTTCGGGCTCATGTATGTCCTTAAAAAGGAAATAGCAGTCAAGATGATACTCTACGCTTCCGAAATAGTGCTGTAAACTCATCCTTAAAAGAAAATAATCAAAGTCCCTGACATAAACATACCGAGTTTTTTTAAAGCCCAGTTCTGACAAAGTACTCTCAAATAACTTCTTTATTTCTTTATCATCCATACAAAGGCCCCCGAACATTTTAGATCATTTTATTTTTCGCCAACACTAAATTTCTTTAAAAACCAAACCAACTACCTATATTATTTCTGCAATAAGTGAATTTGATACGAGAAATCCTTTTCTCGTGAGCCTGATCGCTTCAGTATTACAGACAACAAGATCATTGTCCTCGAACCTTTTTGCCCTCTGATAATATTCATCGGGAATATCCGTCCCGAAGCGCGCGCGAAAATCTCTTTGCGTTAAACCCTCCGTAAGCCTGAGCCTTAGCATTATGTACTCCTCGACAGAGCCGCCGCTGCCGTCCTCGTGTATAACTCCGTCATAAAATTCCTCAAACGAACGTGCCGTATAGAACCTCTTTCCATTGAGATACGAATGAGCGGCACAGCCTATGCCAAGATATTCGTCACCATTCCAATACTTAAGGTTGTGACGGCTCTCCTTTCCCCTCCTTGCGAAATTTGAGATCTCATACTGAGAATATCCGAGCTTTTCAAGCCGTTCGCAAGCAAGCATATATCTTTCCGTCTGAGCATCCTCGTCAAGCGTCAGCAGCTCCCGTTCCTCATAGAAAGGCGTACCCTCCTCTATTTTTAGGATATAGGCCGACACATGATCCGCCCCTAGCTCCGCGCAGTATTCTATCGAGCGTATGAGGCTTTCATTCGTCTGCTCCGGTATGCACAGCATAAGGTCAAGGGAAATATTCTCAAAGCCGGCAGCCCGTGCGCGGCGCACGGCAGTCCTAATGTCGTCAGCGGTATGTGTCCTGCCAAGCCGACTCAGCTCGTTATCATTGGCGGACTGCATACCTATCGACAGTCTGTTGAATCCGCCGCGACGCAAAAGCTCAAAATTAAAGCTGTTGTCAGCCGAAGATGGGTTAAGTTCAGCTGTTATCTCGGCATTTCTGAGGTTGAACGCCGACCGTGCCGCCGCAGCTATTGAAATCAACCTCTCCGCGCCAATAGCTCCGGGAGTACCTCCTCCTATATAGAGAGTATCTGCGGAGCGCATAAGCTTACTGCCCCATTCAATAAGGCTTTTATTAACAGCGGCAGTATATCGGCTCATCTCCTCATCCGTTCCGTTTTGTGAAAAAAAATCACAATATCGGCACTTTGAAACACAAAACGGTATATGAACATAAATTCCGATATTGTTCATATTAAAAGCTCCCTTCATAGAATAAATCAAATTAAATAAATATCTACACACTGTTCGCTGCAGCCTTATCATTCTCAGCTTTGTCAGTGTTTTTTACGGTTCTGTCGGAATATACAGAGAGCAGAATCGTTCTCAATTCAATAAACATAAAAACAACTGTAAATGCGAATATTCCAATGTCAAAGCAAGCAAATATATTAAAGGAATCCTCGAGCAACAGTGTATCCTCAATATCAACCGCAGTAACAAACGACACTATCATTTTTTCTAAATCGTTCATTATATCCGCTCCCGATATTGCACTGTCGATCATTACAGTAAACGTAACAAACAATATCAGAACTAAAAGAGAAACACCGGTTAAAATCGGCTTTTTCGGACGCAAAAATATGTACAGTGCTATAACGCACAAAATCAGCGCAATGAGAACTATTACCACTATCGGGTTTATCAAAACCGTCCACCTCCGTTAAAGCTGCGGATCGCCCTTCAGCCTGTCAATAAGCATAGCGGTCTTTAGAACAGCCGTTTGGGTCTTGGCATCGGGTATCTCATTGTTAAGCACCATCTCAACAGCTCTGTTTAAAGGAAGCCTCAAAACATTGAGAAATTCATCATCATCGAGCATCTGCCCCTCATAACGATCGACGCGACAAAAGTACAGATGTATAATTTCTCCGCAGTAGCCCGGGCTGGGGTAAAGCTTTCCGAGGCTTATGTATTCTCTTCCAACCATGCCTGTCTCCTCAAGAAGCTCACGCTTACCGTTCTCAAGCGGGTTTTGACCTTTTTCAAGCTTGCCGGCAGGCAGTTCAAGGACGACCTCCTTGTACGGGTATCTGAACTGCTTAACAAAAAGAAGCTCGTCCTCATCAGTCAGTGCGGCAACACAGACACCCCCCGGATGACCGACTACCTCTCGCGGCGCCGTTTTGCCGTTTTGCAGCTCTACCGTATCAAGTGTTACATGGATCACTTGACCGTTAAATATTTCTTTGCTTTCAAGCGTCTTTTCAAAAAGCTTCATTATATTTCCTCCATACGGAATAATAAGAGACTTGCCCCGATTATGGGACATAACAAGCGCAGTGTAAGCTGCGCGAGTAATCCATAAGGGCTTCTCTGCTAATTACTCAAAGGACACCCGCCGCCTAAAGGCGGGGAACATATTGCTTAAGTTATACTATTCCTTTCTTAAGTATACATTAAATATTTGTAAAAGTAAATCCTATATCCCCTATCACATTTTATGTTTACAGAAAGTTCATGAATGTATTGCCGCCAAGCCGTATGTACCGCTTGCCGCATCAAAAAATAACGCTCCGTGAGGTGTATACGGAGTAAACAGTATGAACATAGCTATAAAAATCACGATCGCCGCAAGCGCCGGAACAAAAAAGTTTTCTATTGCTTTTGCTTTAGTGAACAGTTCATATGAAACAAAGTGTCCGAAGAGTATAATGATGAAAAGTCCGCCGAATAATAAGGCTCTCCATACACCCTCAAAAAATGAATTATACATTACCATATAAAATAGTCCGAACGCCCAATATATGTAGAATGCGACTATCTTAGATGTCGCAAAGCCGGCTACTGAGGGTCGTAAAATCGCCATCTCTATAACGGTCCATATGAAAAACGGAAAGGTGAACGGCTTCATTTGTTCCCATGCACTGTTATTGATGCTTGAAATAAAATAGCTCCAGACGTCGCCCCCCGAAAGGATATAGGCATATTTCACGAGCAAGCCGAATAAGAAAACAAACGCCGCGCCGAAAAGCTCCATTTTTATCAATCTCTTTTTATCCATAAGCCCTCAAAATGCCGCAGTCTGTGCGGCGTGTTATAATATATACTTTTTCTGATTTAATTATAAATATATTAAAGGGTATGGAGTTATATTACTTATTATACCAAAGAAAGGAAAATGGCCGTAAAAAGCGCGCCGAATACGGCGGCTGCACATAATGTCAAAATCGTTTTCAGCCGTTTATTGCCGCGCTTCAGAGACGACGGCTCACCCATATTTTCAATAAGCTTTTTAGCCTCCTTCTCAAGAATATCACGCTGGGCACAGGCATATTCGGGCTTTATCACAAGAAGTGCACGCTCATAGTACAGACTACCCGTATCAATAACTTCTATAATGCTTCTGTTTATCCCTTTTATCATACGCGAACAACCTCCGAAGTAAGTTTGATATTTTTTCTATAATATAATTGACTTGTTTACCAAAATTTATACATTTTTATTTTCGCTTTCAGGAATTATACTATTTGTAATCTGAATTATCCCCCAAAAAAGTTGAAAACTCGGTTGAAAATGTGAATAACTCTGCTGAAAATCCTTGATATTATCAATTCCCTTATGCTTGAAAAGTTTTCCACTACATTTTTAGACAAAAACCTTTTAAACATTCGGTAATTTTTCCATTGTCAACATAGTTTAAAGAAATTTTGTAAAAAAAGTTACGGGTTTGTTACCATTTTTTAATCAGAGAATCAAAGCCCCAACACAAAAGGGGGAGAGCGGAAAATCCGCACTCCCCCTCAGTTGGTAAAGTATATGTAATTTACTTGATCGCGTTAAATGCTTCCTCAAGATCAAAGATAATATCGTCAATATGCTCCGTACCTATTGAAAGTCTTATCGTATTCGGCTTAATATCCTGCTCCGCAAGCTCTTTTTCATTGAGCTGACCGTGTGTTGTAGTCGCGGGATGGATAGCGAGTGACTTTGAATCGGCAACATTCGCGAGCAGCGAGAATACCTTCAGGCTGTCAATGAACTTCTGTGCGTCCTCGGAAGTACCCTTTATCTCAAACGTAAAGATCGAACCCGCGCCGTTCGGGAAGTATCTGTCGTAGAGCTCCTTGTAGCGGCTGTCAGGCAATGACGGATGGTTCACGTTTTCGACCTGAGGATGATCTTTAAGGTATTCTACGACCTTAAGAGTGTTTTCTACATGACGCTCAACACGCAGAGAAAGCGTCTCCAGTCCCTGCAGGAAGATAAAGGCATGGAATGGAGAAATAGTCGCGCCCGTATCGCGGAGAAGTATCGCGCGTATATATGTTACAAAAGCCGCACCGGGAGCAGCCTCGGAAAATACTACGCCATGGTAGGACGGATTCGGCTCGGAAAATTGCGGGAACTTGCCGGACGCAGCCCAGTCAAACTTACCGCCTTCGACAATCACACCGCCGATCGCTGTACCGTGACCGCCGATAAACTTTGTCGCGGAGTGGACGACAATGTCCGCACCATACTCAAATGGCCTGAGAAGATACGGAGTGGCAAAGGTATTGTCGACAACAAGGGGTATGCCGTGTGAGTGCGCGACTTTAGCTACCTTTTCTATATCAATGATGTTAGAGTTCGGGTTGCCGAGAGTCTCTATATAAAGCGCCTTTGTGTTTTCGTTGACAGCATTTTCGAATGCCCCCTCCTCATCGGGGTCTACAAATGTTGTGGTGATACCGTAATCGGGAAGTGTATGCTCAAGCAGGTTATATGTCCCGCCATACAGCGTCTTAGCGGCGACAATATTATCTCCTGACTTTGCAAGAGCCAGAATAGAATATGTAACGGCGGCAGCACCCGAAGCTACCGCGAGAGCTGCTGTGCCGCCCTCGAGAGCCGCTATCCTCTGCTCAAAAATATCCTGTGTCGGATTCGTCAGTCTGCCATAGATATTGCCCGATGACTTGAGCGCAAAGCGGTCGGCCGCGTCCTGAGAATTATGGAAAACATATGAAGTCGATGCGTAAATCGGAACAGCTCTTGAATCTGTCGCGGAGTCAGCCTGCTCCTGCCCTACATGGAGCTGAAGTGTTTCAAATTTTAATTTTCTTTCTTTAAGTTCGCTCATTATATATTACCTCTTTCAATAAATATTTTTCACAATTTACGGGTATAATCAGACCGAAAACATCGTGATCCGCACATTCGCTCCGCGCGGGATCTGTATGAAATAAATTTTTTTGCTAAGCTCATAGATTTCAACGACCTTTAATTCATATAGGATTGCTATGTTTTGCATTATACTACACTTTTTAAGCGTTGTCAATGCTTTTTTAAAAAAATCCTATAAATTTAATAGGAATAGTTCGGGATTTGTTTTTATTCGGGATACGCCAACTTTTCCGTCGTCCAAGTTTCTAAAACGGGCAGCATATCTCCGGCGTATTTTTTAGCCGCGACCAAGTCGTGCGCTGCATAGTTACCGCATTCACGTTTCGCGCTTCCCGGAATTTCTCCTTCATAGTCCGCGATAAATCTCATCGCATCATAAACAAGGCTTATAGCGTCCTTCGGTGTAACGCTGTCGCGCACAAGCAGGTAAAATCCCGTTCTGCAGCCCATAGGTCCGACATAAACCACACCCTCAGAGTATTTTGAATTTCTCGCAAATGTCGCAAAAAGATGCTCAAACGTATGCAGTCCGTTGTCGTCAAGGTATTCGCCCGCATTCGGCTTTTTCATGCGGATATCATACGTAACAACATCGCCGTCAATGCGGGAGGTGTACATTCCTACATCAAGAATGTCGTGATTTATCGTAAAGCTTGAAATAGTCCTCATTCATACTACACTCCTATAAAATTTTTAACTTATTATTCTTTTATAGTATCATGGTGCTTTATATATTTGTTTCCTTTCGAGAACTTTATTAAATAATAGCTCTCTCCGGTATATATCGTATATTTTGTCATATATTAGACCTTTATTGCGGAAAACTTTTTTTGACCCTTTACCCGAACAGCGATATGTGGTAAAATAATGATAATGTCATGATTTCATTATGCTGAAAGGATTGGTAGTGAAATGTCAGAAGTTAAAAGAATATTTGTTGAAAAACGCAAGGGCTTCGATGTCGAAGCGGTAAATCTTCTTGCCGACTTAAAGAAAAATCTCGGTCTGAAAAATGTCGAATCCGTGAGGATACTCAACCGCTATGATATTTCGGGACTTGATGGAGAAAATCTTGAAAAAGCAAAAAATACTATTTTGAGTGAAGCAAATGCCGATACATTATATAATGAAGAAATCTTTTTGGGCGACGAATATAAGATTTTTGCTATGGAGTACCTGCCCGGTCAGTATGATCAAAGAGCCGACTCAGCCGCACAGTGCGTTCAGCTTCTCACTCAGGGTGAAAGACCGCAGGTCGTCACCGCAAAAGTCATAGCTGTTTCGGGTGATATTTCCGAGGAGGATCTTAAGAAAATACAGAGCTATCTCATCAACCCTGTCGAGTCCCGCCCCGCTTCCCTTGAGAAGCCCGAAAGCCTTGATATTAAGGCGGATATTCCCGACAGCGTCGCGGTCATAAACGGCTTTACCGTTTGGGATGACGGAGAGATGGAGAGGTATTATTCCTCGATGGGCTTTGCTATGACGCTTTCTGATTTAAAGTTCTGCCGTGACTATTTCCGCGATGAGGAGCACCGCGATCCTACAGTTACGGAACTGCGCGTTATAGATACATATTGGTCGGATCACTGCCGACACACTACATTTTTAACACGCCTTGAAAAAATCGAGATAGAAAAAGGCGCGCTTTCCGGAGCGATCGAGAGTGCGCTGAAAGAATACTACGATGCAAGAGATGAGCTTTACGGAGCTGACACAACTCGCGACGTATCGCTCATGGATATGGCGGTCATAGGCATGAAGCTGCTCAGAAAACGCGGACTTATCCCTGATCTCGACGTCAGTGAGGAAATCAATGCCTGCTCTATCGAGGTTCCAATAACTATAGATGGCAAAACAGAAAAATGGCTCGTTCAATTCAAAAATGAAACTCATAACCACCCGACGGAGATAGAGCCCTTCGGCGGCGCGGCAACGTGCCTCGGCGGCGCGATAAGAGATCCTCTTTCGGGCCGCGCTTATGTATATCAGGCAATGCGTGTCACCGGCTCGGGCGACCCGACGCTGCCCTTTGAAAAGACCATGCAGGGCAAGCTGCCAACAAGGAAGATCACAACGGGCGCAGCTCAGGGCTACAGTTCCTACGGCAACCAGATAGGTCTTGCAACCGGGCAGGTAACAGAGCTTTACGATATGGGGTATGCCGCGAAAAGGCTTGAGATCGGCGCGGTCATAGGCGCTTCTCCTAAGGAAAACGTTGTCCGAGGTGTTCCGAGCGAGGGAGATGTTATCGTACTCCTCGGAGGAAGAACAGGGCGTGACGGCTGCGGCGGCGCGACAGGATCGTCTAAAGCACACACACTTGAGTCAATTGAAACCTGCGGAGCGGAGGTCCAGAAGGGCAACCCTCCGACAGAGAGAAAGATACAGCGTCTGTTCCGCAGCGAAAGGGCTGCCAAAATGATAAAGCGCTGCAACGACTTCGGCGCGGGCGGCGTCTGCGTGGCTATCGGTGAGCTTGCAGACGGACTTGATATAGACCTCGACAAGGTTCGCAAAAAATATGACGGGCTTGACGGAACGGAGCTTGCGATCTCGGAATCTCAGGAAAGAATGGCTGTCGTACTCGACAAGGGCGATGTTGATACATTTATCGCGCTTGCCGACGAGGAAAACCTTGAAGCATATCCCGTTGCGGTGGTCACCAAAGATCCACGGCTCACTATGAAATGGCGCGGCGATGTTATAGTCAGTCTCAGCCGCGAATTTCTCAATACAAACGGTGTAACACAGCGCTCCGAGGCTTACATAACAGCCCCGGATGCGGATAAATGCTACAGAAGCTCGGTTCCCGCAGCTCTCGATGGACTTGATGTCAAGACAGCGTTTAAAAGGAATCTCTCCCGCCTTGAATGCTGTTCACAAAGGGGACTTGTGGAAAGATTTGACGCGAGCATCGGCGCGGCAACGGTGATCATGCCTTTTGGCGGCAAAACTCAACTTACGCCGGAGGATGCGATGGCCGCGAAAATACCTCTCCTTGAGGGTGAAACCGACGACGCCACGGCTATGAGCTACGGCTATATTCCCGGCATTTCAAGATGGAGCCCGTTCCACGGAGCGGCATACGCAGTCGCGGAATCGCTCTCTAAGCTCGCCGCGATAGGCGCTGACCCGCTTACGGCAAGGCTTACATTCCAGGAATATTTTGAGAGACTTCACGACGTTCCGTCACGCTGGGGCAAACCCGCAGCCGCTCTCCTCGGTGCTCTGACGGCACAGATAAATATGGGTATCCCGTCGATCGGCGGCAAGGACAGTATGTCGGGTTCGTTTGAGGACTTGGACGTTCCTCCGACACTCGTCAGCTTTGCAGTGGCAATGACAAAGGCTTCTAAAACGATCTCCGCCGAATTTAAAAAGGAAAATTCACGAGTCGTATATATTCCGCTCCCCGAAAACAAGGAAACGGGTCTGCCCGATTGGGAAAGGCTGAAGTCTGTTTATAGAGAGATATACAGGCTTGCCAATGGCGGAAAGATACTCGCGGCCTCCGTAGTCCGTGAGGGCGGCGCGGCGGCGGCGGTCGCAAGGATGTGCTTCGGGAACAGGATAGGCTTTGAATTTAAGAATACTCTTACAGCGGAGGAACTCTTCGCCCCTCTCAGCGGTTCATTTATCGTTGAGCTTGCCGACGGTGCTGAGATCTCCGAGATCCTTTACTATGAGCTTGGTACTACTGTTAAGAGCGAGACAGTTATTGTTAACGGCGAAGTCCTCACGATAGACGAGCTCATCGAGGAATGGAGCTTTAAGCTGGAAAAGGTATTCCCAACCAAATCATACTGTCCCTCGAATGAACGTGATATTCCTCTTTATCCCGAGCGCAATACAGGCTCTCCCGTTATCAGAACGGCAAAGCCAAAGGTATTTATCCCCGTATTTCCCGGAACAAACTGTGAGGTGGACACCGCACGAGCCTTTGCAAAGGCAGGCGCGGAACCAAAGCTGCTTATCGTCAGAAACCTGACCCCCTCCGCTATCGAGGAAACTATTGCGGAAATGGTAAAGCTTATCGACGAGGCACAGATGATCATGCTGCCCGGCGGTTTTTCGGGCGGCGACGAACCCGACGGCTCAGGAAAATTTATAGCGACCACGTTCAGAAATCCGAGAGTGAGCGAGGCTGTTTCAAGACTTCTGCAACAGCGTGACGGTCTGATGCTCGGTATATGCAACGGCTTCCAAGCTCTTATCAAACTTGGTCTGGTCCCCTATGGCGAAATTCGTGAGCTTAAAGCAGACGACCCGACACTGACCTTCAACACCATCGGCAGACATATTTCACATATGGCATATACACGCGTTACCTCGGTAAAATCACCGTGGTTCTCGCAGGTAAACGCGGGTGATATATTCTCTGTTCCGATTTCACACGGCGAGGGAAGATTTGTCGTGACTGACGATATGCTCGACAAGCTCGTCGCTAACGGACAGATCGCAACGCAATATGTTGACCTCAACGGTAAGCAAGCGAATACAATAGAATTTAATCCAAACGGCTCGATATGCGCTGTCGAGGGAATAACAAGCCCCGATGGGCGGGTCCTCGGCAAAATGGGTCACTCCGAACGCAAGGGTGATGACCTCTATAAAAACGTTCCGTTTGAAAAGGATCAAAGGATATTTGAAAGCGGTGTAAGCTACTTCAAATAATATATTCAAAAACGCTTCGCGCAGTCCTGACAGCGCGAAGCGTTTTTGTGTATTTGTATTTTAACTGCTTTGAGCCGTACATAGCTTTCCCGATTTACCTTGACCAATACTTTTTGTCCAAATTTCTGAACTGAATAGCCTCAAAAACATGGTCGCGTTTTATTACCTCACTGTTATCCATATCGGCAATAGTCCGTGAAATCTTTAATATTCTGTCATATGCTCTGGCTGACAGTCCCATTGCGTCAAACGAACGCCGCATGACCATATTCGCGGAATCGTCAAGAGGACAAAATTCATGGAGCTTGTCCGTAGTTATCCTCGCATTGCACGTTATTGATGTTCCGCTAAATCGTTCAAGCTGTTTTTTCCTTAAAGCGTTCACACGGGCACGAATCTCGGAAGAGGTTTCTCCCTTATCCCTTGAGGACAGTTCCTCAAATGTGACGGGCTGGACCTCGATATGTATATCAAGCCTGTCGAGCAGCGGCCCAGAAACCCTCGAGAGATACTGATTGACTGACTTTCTGCTGCAAATACACTGCTTTGTCGGATGGCCAAAGTATCCGCACGGGCAGGGGTTCATCGCGGCAATAAGCATAATAGAGCTGGGATAGCTTATTGAGCCGCTCGCACGGGAAATCGTGACAGTACCGTCCTCAAGAGGTTGCCGCAAGACCTCCATAGCAGTCCTGCTGAATTCGGGAAGCTCGTCGAGAAAAAGCACACCGTTATGTGCAAGAGAGATCTCCCCCGGACGCAGAACCGAGCCTCCTCCCGCAAGACCCGCAGGAGAAATAGTATGGTGCGGAGAACGAAACGGTCTCTCGGTCACAAGCGACTGACCGGCGGGAATGATCCCGGCTATCGAATGTATCTTTGTCGTTTCTATCATCTCGTCGAATGTCATATCCGGAAGTATCGACGGAACACGCTTTGCAAGCATACTTTTACCCGCTCCGGGACTTCCTACCATTAGGATATTATGACCGCCCGCCGCGGCGATCTCAAGCGCGCGCTTCGCCATTATCTGTCCATGAACATCGGAAAAATCATATGTAAATGTTGTTCTGACAGTTTCACGCGTCACCTTTGTATAAGGTTCGGGTTTTTCCGGTTGGCGAAGAATTGAAACAAGCGACCGGACATTTTTGACGGGATAGATCTCTATTCCCTCAACGACCGCGCCCTCGGCGGCATTTTCCTCGGGAATAAACATTCTGCGAAATCCGAGAGCCTTAGCCTCTAAAGCCATTGGAAGAACACCGTTGATAGGGCGAACCTCCCCCGCAAGAGAAAGCTCTCCTATAAACACAGCGTCATCATATGTATCTGTCAACGCTCCTGTCGCTAACAATATAGAGATGAGCATAGGCAAATCATATAGCGCACCTGCTTTTTTAATATTCGCGGGGGCAAGGTTGACAGTTATGCGGTTCTGCGGAAATGTGAATCCGCTGTTTTTGATTGCGGAGCGAACTCTATCCCGCGACTCCTTGACAGCCGCGCCGGGAAGCCCTACAATCTCAAATACGGGCATACCCCGCGCTATATCCGTTTCGACACATACGTTATATGCCTCTATGCCATAGATCCCCATGCTGTTGACTTTAACTACCATTTCTTTTTCTCCTGATAAATTCTCACCTTAATTATACAACCGAATCAAGCATTAGGCAATAATGCAAAAAAATTTTGTTCCTGTCAAATAGTATTATCTTTGAAAAAAACTTCAACACAGGTCATTTTCAAGGGTCTTTTAATGAAAACAATGAAAATTATTACAATTTATATAAAATATACATTGACTTATTAGAGCAAATAGTGTATTATTTATTAGTACGAGAGTGCGACGGGGTGAAATCATGTTTGACGATCAGGTCTTTGGTAATTTTAGCGAGCTTCCTGATGATGACCTTGTGGGTCTGTCAAAAAATTCCAACGAGGACGCCTTTCGCGAACTTGTACTGCGTTATCTTTATTTGATCCGCTCTGTCGCGTTGAACTACAGAGGCAGCGGTCTTGAACCTGACGACTTGATCCAGGAGGGGCTTCTCGGACTTCTTTCCGCTGTTAAAACGTTTGATGATTCAAAGGGAACGTTTAAAGCGTATGCTGGTGTTTGTGTAAAAAATAAGATTCTCTCCGCTGTACGCTTCGCACTTAGCGACAAAAACAAGATTCTCAATGATTCCGTTTTGTTTGATGATGAATCGGGACTTCCCGCAGATTATTTTTCAGAGCCTGAAGCTGTGGTTCTCTCAAAGGAATCAGCCGAACGACTAAAAGCCGCAATCAGGGAGAATCTTACAGAGCTTGAACAAAATGTCCTGTCACTTTATTTGCTCGGATATTCGTATGCCGAAATTTCCAAAAGGCTCTCAATAGACGAAAAAGCCTGTGATAATGCCATGCAGAGAGTGCGCAGAAAGCTCAGAAACGATTGAACAAAAGTTTATGCCCAAGTAGCTTAATGAAGAGCGTTGTATCCAATCAAAGGCGACGGTGCAAAACCGTCCTGGGGCAAAATTATTATTTACCAAAGCGAGGTTAATCAAATGTACGAAGACAAGACTCTCATCTGTAAGGAATGCGGCAAGGAATTTGTTTTCACAGCCGGCGAGCAGGAATTCTACGCATCAAAGGGTTTCGTAAACGAGCCGCAGAGATGCAAACCCTGCCGTGATGCGAGAAAGAACGCTTCTAAGCCTGAGCGCGAAATGTTCACAGCTATCTGCGCAGCATGCGGCAAAGAAGCTAAGGTTCCTTTCAAGCCCCGTGAGGACAGACCTGTATATTGCAGCGAGTGCTTTGCTAAGATGAGAGAGGAATAATACTTTATAGTTTAAGTTTATTCGGAAAATTAAAACCCGATACCATTGCCTATTGAATGTACAAGCGGTATCGGGTTATTTTTTTCCCAAATTTTCGGCTGAGATTTTATACTTTTCCGCGCATTTTACATAGAAGTGGCTGTCACTTAAGTTTTAATAAACTTAAGTGACAGCCACTTTATTTTTTAACAAGAGGCATGAATCGTCATGGGGCATGACTCCTGCCCAAGCTGATGTGGGCACATTGCCTAAATTATATTTTACTCAACGCTGTTTACAACTGTATTTTCATCTCTATACTCAACATCTCTGTAGCGGTGCATACCCGTGCCGGCAGGAACGAGCTTACCGATGATAACATTCTCTTTAAGTCCCATAAGCGGGTCTACCTTACCCTTGATAGCTGCATCGGTCAGGACTCTCGTTGTCTCCTGGAATGATGCGGCGGACAGGAACGAATCCGTGGCAAGCGAGGCCTTTGTGATACCGAGGAGCATCGGTGTGTAGGTAGCCTCCTGCAAGCCCTCCTCACCGTTATCTATCCTCTCGCGGATCTCATCGTTTGCTGCATAAAGCTCACTCTTATCAACAAGAGTTGTCGGCAGCAGCTTTGTCGAGCCGTTGTCATCAATTCTTACCTTCTTCATCATCTGACGGACAATGACCTCGATATGCTTGTCGTTTATGTCAACACCCTGCATACGGTATGCCTTCTGGACCTCCTGAATAAGGTAGTTCTGTACAGCCTCCGTACCCTTTATGGCGAGAACATCGTGCGGGTTGACAGAGCCCTCGGTGATCATCTCTCCTGCCTCGATAACCTGACCCTCCTCGACGCGAACCCTCGAACCGAAAGGAATAAGGTATGATTTCTCTTCGCCCGTCTCTTCGTTATAAATAACGGCATGGCGGTTTTTCTTGATCTCCTCAAATTTGACTACACCGGGGATCTCACTGATAATAGCGAGGTGCTTCGGCTTTCTTCCCTCAAACAACTCCTCGACACGCGGAAGACCCTGCGTAATATCCTCTGCACCGGCAACACCACCCGTATGAAAAGTTCTCATAGTAAGCTGTGTACCGGGTTCACCGATGGACTGTGCGGCAATAATGCCGACCGCTTCACCTACGGTTACAGGCTGACCGTTAGCAAGGTTCGCGCCATAGCAGCGCTTGCATACGCCGTGCTTCGCGCGGCAGTGAAGGATAGAACGTATCTTTATGCGCTCAACACCCTTGCCGACAATGATGTCAGCCTCCTCGTCGCCCATAAGCATATCCTTTGATACAAGCACCTCGCCTGTAGCATCGTCAATGAAGTCTTCGCAAAGATAACGGCCGAGAAGTCTCTCGTGAAAGCTCTCGATCGATTCGTTGCCCTCTTTGATTTCAAATACCTCGATACCCTCGGAAGTGCCGCAGTCATCCTCTCTGATGATAACATCCTGTGAAACGTCAACAAGACGTCTTGTAAGGTAACCAGAGTCGGCGGTTCTGAGGGCCGTATCGGCAAGACCTTTACGAGCGCCGCGCGAGGAAATAAAGTATTCCAAAATGTTAAGACCTTCACGGTAGTTAGCTCTGATCGGAATCTCGATCGTCTTACCTGACGTATTCGCAATAAGTCCGCGCATACCGGCAAGCTGTCTGATCTGGCTCATAGAACCACGCGCACCCGAGTCAGCCATCATAAATATAGGATTGTAGCGGTCAAGGTTATCCTGGAGAGCGTCGGCAACATCGTTTGTTGCAGCCTCCCAAACCTTGAGGACCTGCTCGTAACGCTCCTGATTTGACATAAAACCTCGTCTGTACATCTTGGTAACCTTATCGACTTGAGCTTCCGCGCGGGCGATGATCTCCTTCTTAGTGGGAGGGATCTCAGCATCGCAAACGGCAACTGTGATAGCGCTTTTTGTCGAATATTTATAGCCCTGAGATTTGATTGCGTCAAGTACCTCGGAGGTTTTCTGTGTTCCGTGTATTTTTATGCATCTGTCAATGATCTTTCCAAGCTGCTTTTTGCCGACAAGGAAATCTATTTCAAGCTTCAGCTCGTTTCCGGGGACAGTTCTGTCAACGAAGCCCAGATCCTGTGGGACAGGGCGGTTAAATATGATTCTGCCGACAGTCGTGTCTATAAGTCCTGTCTTAAGCTCACCGTTGACCTCGATAGTCCTTCTGACTTTGATTTTTGCATGTAGGCTTATATACTTTGCGTCGTATGCCATTATAGCCTCATCGCAGTCACGGAAAATCTTACCCTCTCCGGGTTCACCGTCCTTATCAAGCGTCAGATAGTATGAACCGAGAACCATATCCTGTGTAGGAACGGTAACGGGGCGGCCGTCTGACGGCTTCAAAAGGTTGTTTGAAGCGAGCATAAGAAACCTTGCCTCCGCCTGAGCCTCTGCCGATAGAGGAACGTGAACAGCCATCTGGTCGCCGTCAAAGTCAGCGTTGAACGCCGTACATGCCAGCGGGTGAAGCTTGAGCGCTCTGCCCTCAACGAGAACAGGCTCAAACGCTTGAATGCCGAGTCTGTGGAGCGTAGGCGCACGGTTGAGAAGTACAGGATGACCCTTGATAACCTTTTCAAGTGCGTCCCAAACCTCGGGCTTTGCCCTTTCGACAGCCTTACGGGCAGCCTTGATATTACCTGCCGTGTTATTCTCTACAAGGATCTTCATAACAAACGGCTTAAACAGTTCAAGAGCCATTTCCTTAGGCAGGCCGCACTGATACATTTTAAGCTCAGGGCCGACAACGATAACCGAACGTCCCGAGTAGTCAACGCGCTTGCCGAGAAGATTCTGACGAAAGCGTCCCTGCTTGCCCTTGAGCATATCGGAAAGTGACTTTAGCGCTCTATTGTTCGGACCCGTAACAGGTCTGCCGCGTCTGCCGTTGTCTATAAGTGCGTCAACAGCCTCCTGAAGCATTCTCTTTTCATTTCTGATGATAATGTCAGGCGCGTGAAGCTCAAGAAGTCTGCTGAGTCTGTTGTTTCTGTTAATAACACGTCTGTAAAGGTCGTTGAGGTCGGATGTCGCAAAACGTCCTCCGTCCAGTTGAACCATAGGACGAATGTCCGGCGGGATTACGGGTATAACATCGAGGATCATCCACTCCGGCCTGTTGCCGGAAATACGGAACGACTCGACGACCTCAAGCCTCTTGAGAAGTCTTACCTTCTTTTGCCCCGAGGCGTTTTCAAGCTCCTCTTTAAGCTCTGCTGAAAGCTTATCAAGGTCAATTTCCGCGAGAAGCTTTTTGATAGCCTCCGCGCCCATCATTGCCTCAAAGTCGTCCTCATATTTTTCCTTGAGATCTCTGTATTCCTTTTCCGTTAAGCACTGTTTTTTCTCGATCTCCTTGACGTCGCCGGGATCGGTTACTATATACATTGCAAAATACAGAACCTTTTCAAGAGTTCTCGGTGAAATATCAAGAATCAGTCCCATTCTTGAGGGAATACCCTTGAAGTACCAGATATGCGATACCGGCGCCGCAAGCTCTATATGACCCATACGCTCACGTCTTACCTTTGAGCGTGTGACCTCAACTCCGCAGCGATCGCAAATCTTACCCTTATAGCGAATCTTCTTATATTTACCGCAGTGACACTCCCAGTCCTTCTGCGGACCGAATATCGTTTCACAGAAAAGTCCGTCGCGCTCGGGCTTGAGTGTACGGTAGTTTATGGTCTCGGGCTTTTTGACCTCGCCGTGCGACCACTCTCTTATTTTTTCGGGTGAAGCAAGACCTATCTTAATAGATTCAAAAACGTTAAATTCCATTATAATATGCTCCCTCCTGTCAATTATTCATCATCGTCCGAGCCGCCAAGAAAGTACGAATCCTCTTCATCGTCATAGTCGGAATCCTCTCCGAACATATCGTCATCAGCATCGTCCTTGTCGTCTACAATCCCGCGAGAATCAAACATATTGTTTTCGTCATCATCGTCACCGTCAAGCAGATAGCCGTCCATGGTGGTCATTACATTCTTTTCATCAAACTCAGAATTTTCTGTTGCCAGACCTACATCATCATCCTCATCAAAGTTCTGCTGTAAATCTATCTCGTTGTGGTTTTTGTCGAGGACCTTGACATCGAGAGCGAGCGACTGAAGCTCCTTGATAAGAACCTTAAACGATTCGGGGATACCCGGCTTTGGAATATTCTGACCCTTAACGATAGATTCATATGTCTTAACTCTGCCGACAACATCGTCTGACTTAACTGTGAGTATCTCCTGAAGTGTATATGCGGCGCCGTATGCCTCGAGCGCCCAAACCTCCATTTCTCCGAAGCGCTGACCGCCGAACTGAGCCTTGCCGCCCAGTGGCTGCTGCGTAACAAGAGAATACGGCCCTGTGGAGCGCGCATGTATCTTGTCATCAACAAGGTGATGCAGCTTGAGGTAATACATATAGCCGACGGTTACGGGATTATCAAAGTATTCACCCGTTCTGCCGTCCTTGAGCCATGTCTTGCCATCCTCGCTCAGACCTGCCATTCGGAAGCACTCAAAAATATCCTCCTCATGCGCGCCGTCAAAAACAGGCGTCATTATCTTCCATCCGAGAGCCTTTGCAGCATAACCGAGGTGGACCTCAAGAACCTGACCTATATTCATACGGGACGGAACGCCCAAGGGGTTGAGAACAATGTCAAGCGGCGTACCATCGGGCAGGAAAGGCATATCCTCAACGGGAAGGATCCTCGAAACAACGCCCTTATTGCCGTGACGACCTGCCATCTTATCACCGACGGAGATTTTTCTCTTTTGTGCTATATAGCATCTGACGACTTGATTAACTCCGGGCTGAAGCTCATCGCGGCTATTCTCTCTCGTGAATACCTTGACGTCAACAACTATACCGTATTCGCCGTGCGGAACTCTAAGAGAGGTATCTCTTACCTCACGAGCCTTTTCGCCGAAGATCGCTCTGAGCAGTCTTTCCTCCGCAGTAAGCTCTGTTTCACCCTTAGGCGTGACCTTACCGACGAGAATATCGCCTGTATGAACCTCTGCGCCGATATGGATTATACCGCGCTCGTCAAGATCCTTTAGCATATCGTCGCCGACATTCGGTATATCCCTCGTGATCTCCTCCGCGCCCAGCTTTGTATCGCGGGCTTCTATCTCGTATTCCTCAATATGGATCGAAGTGTAAACATCATCTCTTACTATTTTCTCGCTGATAAGAACAGCGTCCTCGTAGTTATAGCCCTCCCATGTCATGAAACCTATGAGTGCGTTCTTTCCGAGGCTTATCTCGCCGTTGCAGGTTGACGGTCCGTCCGCCAGAACCTCTCCCTTTTTAACGCGCTGACCCTTGTCAACGATCGGTATCTGATTGATACAGGTATCCTGGTTGGAACGAATAAACTTTGTGACATGGAATGTCTCGCTTCTGCCCGAGTCATATGTGACCTTTATCTCGTCCGCGCTTACACTGTCAACAATGCCGTCCTCAGACGAAAGTATACATACTCCAGAGTCGACGCCTGCCTTATACTCCATACCTGTACCGACTATCGGGGATTCCGTAACGAGCAGCGGTACAGCCTGCCTCTGCATATTTGAACCCATGAGCGCACGGTTCGCGTCGTCATTTTCGAGGAACGGTATCATCGCTGTGGCTACGGAAACAACCATTCTCGGAGAAACGTCCATATAGTCTGCCTTTTCACGCTCTACCTCGACAAATTCATCTCTGCATCTGCCGTTTATCTTCTCGTGAATGAAGTGCCCCTCTTCATCAAGCGGTTCATTAGCTTGAGCAACGATATAGTTATCCTCGACATCGGCAGTCATATAAACGACCTCGTTTGTTACTACTCCATTTTCCTTGTCCACACGACGGAATGGAGCTTCTATCAAGCCGTATTCGTTGATTTTCGCAAACGTCGCGAGGTATGAGATAAGACCGATATTCGGACCTTCGGGAGTTTCGATAGGACACATACGTCCGTAATGGCTGTAGTGAACGTCACGAACCTCAAATCCTGCTCTGTCCCTCGAAAGGCCTCCGGGGCCGAGAGCCGAAAGACGTCTCTTGTGCGTAAGCTCGGCAAGCGGGTTATTCTGATCCATAAACTGCGAAAGAGGAGATGAACCGAAAAATTCCTTGATAGCCGCGGTTACGGGACGTATATTGATAAGGGCATTAGGTGACATATTCTCGAGATCCTGCGCCTGAAGCGTCATTCTCTCTCTTATAACTCTCTCAAGTCTGGAAAAGCCTATTCTGAACTGATTTTGGAGAAGCTCACCTACGGAACGTATGCGGCGGTTGCCGAGATGGTCTATATCGTCGGTGTTTCCGATCCCGTTCGCGAGACAGTTCATGTAGTTTATGCTTGCGAATATATCGTCAATAATAATGTGCTTGGGAACAAGGTCATCACGGCGGCGGACAAGCACTTTCTTCAGCTCGTCGTCATTTTTGCACTCGTCAAGTATCTCACAAAGAACGGAGAAACGCACGCGCTCCTTTATATCGCACTCTTTTTTGGCGTCAAAGGAAATGAACTTAGAAATATCTACCATACCGTTTGAGATGACCTTGACTGTCTTGCCATCGGGGATCTGCACATACGCGACATTTACGCCCGCATCCTCTATCTCCTGCGCAAGGGCTGTGGATATAACCGTGCCCGCGTCCGCCATGACCTCACCCGTAAGCGGGTTTGCAATAGGTTCGGCTATCATCTGGTTAGCGAGTCTGTTGGCTATGCCGAGCTTCTTGTTGTATTTGTAGCGACCCACTCTCGACATATCGTATCTTCTCGAATCAAAGAAAAGAGCGTTAATATGAGCCTGTGCGCTTTCAACTGTCGGCGGCTCGCTCGGGCGGAGCTTTCTGTAAACCTCCTTGAGAGCCTCCTCGGTATTCTTGCACGAATCCTTCTCAATAGTTGCGAGGATTCTATCATCCGCGCCGAAGTAATCTATAATATCGTTGTCGGAACTGAGTCCCAACGCCCTGATAAACACCGTAACGGGTATCTTTCTGTTTTTGTCTATGCGAACATAGAATACATCGTTTACATCATTTTCATACTCAAGCCATGCGCCTCTGTTCGGGATAACGGTAGAACTGAAAAGCTGCTTTCCTGTTTTGTCATACTCCATCTTGTAGTAAACACCGGGCGACCTTACGAGCTGAGAAACGATAACGCGTTCCGCGCCGTTTATAACAAATGTACCACTCGGGGTCATAAGCGGAAAATCACCCATAAAAACCTGACTCTCCTTGACCTCATCGGTCTCCTTGTTATATAATCTCGCGGTCACACGGAGCGGAGCGGAGTGAGTAGCATCTCTCTCCTTGCATTCCTCAACGCTGTAGTTGGGATGCTCGGTATCAAGCTCATAATCAATAAAGTCGAGCGTGAGATTACCCGTATAATCGGATATTCCGGAAACGTCCCTGAATACCTCGCGCAAGCCCTCATCGAGAAACCACTGATAGGAATTTTTCTGGATCTCAATAAGATTTGGCATATCAATGACTTCATCAATGCGGGAAAAGCTCATTCTCTCGGTATTTCCGAGACGTACAGGTTTGACATTTACCATAGGCCAATCACTCCATTCATCATTTAACCGTCTTTGCTCCCTTTGTTCGCCGAAAACGGCAAGAAAAATTTTTTCTCAAATACACTTGATTTTTTGTCGAAAACATGATAATATCTTGTAGTCAAATCAAGCAAAAGGGAATATTTATCTATTATGGTGCAGTATATTATTATACTGCCAATGGAAACTATTGTCAAGCGTTTTTGCAAAGTTTCCTTATTTTTTTGCGTTTTTTTCGCTTTAATGCTTTTCTTCGGATATTTAAAATATGGATAATTCTCTTATGCAACACAAGAAACACCCGGTAGGGTTGTTTGTATTTTGTAAAACACAAGACAAAAAAGCCCCCCGATGATCGCTTAAAACGAGTCATTCGGAGGGGTTCTCTCATAGCTTTATATTTCAAAACATATATAAAAACGCATTCGGCATTATGCCCTATACATCACTCTAATCGGAGCTTGAGCTTGTGCTGCCAGCGACGCCGTAAATCTTATTTTGTATCCTTTGCCTTTCTAAATCCCAGTCAAGGATAGTAACGACGTCCATTCCGTCAATTCTCGGGCAGTCATAGTTGCCTCCGTTAATGTCGGGTACACTAAGCTGTTCTGTTTTATAGCTGAGATAGTTCAGGGCATTCTGCGCGAGATAAACGATCTCGCCCTTGTCGAGGTTTGTCTGTATCATCGGTCCTACCTGATAAATTATGCTCATTATCTGTGCTATATTGGATTTCTTGAGATCATTCATAATGGTATTGATAACTATCCTCTGTCGGCTTGTTCTGTCCCAGTCAGAGCCTATGCTGTCCCTGTCGCGGGAATACCACAGCGCCTGTCTGCCGTTGAGATGTACAATACCCGCCTTGGCGGTTATCTCGTGACGCGTTTCCACCTGTTTATTCTTCCAGCACTGCCAGTTGATATAATCGATCTCCTCATCGGTGAGCTTCAGATCAATACCGCCGAGAGTATCAATTATATTAGTAAAGCTCTCAAAATCAACAACAGCATAGCGATCTATTTCAATACCAAAGCTTTGCTCTATTGTTTCAGTTGCGAGAGCCGGTCCGCCTAAAGCGTATGACGTATTAAGCCTATGCTCAAATCTGTCGGGAATGCTTACCCAAAGGTCACGCAAAAATGAAGTCATTACAAGCTTTCCCGTCGTATTGTTAATTGACACAAGGATCATAGAATCAGAGCGTCCAAATTCCTCGTCGCCCTGCTTTTTGTCCGCACCAAACAGGAGTATGTTAAGAACGCTGTCATCCTCTTTCAGCTTTTGCGGCATTGTGCCAACATAGCTTGAAACTGATGTTTCGGATTCGGAGCGAGATGCAGCATTGTCCTTAGGCTTGCTAGTTTCGTTTGTGTCATAGTTGATACGGCTGATCGAGCTGTACGCGTAGATACATGCTACTCCCGCAAATATAAATATAACAGACACAAGTATCGTAACTGTATTCACTATCCACATTTTGCGAGTTTTAGCGGAAATTTTCCTGTGAGATACGGTTCTGCCTGTATTTTCAATTTTGGACGCAACAGGCGTATTTATCTCATGGGTCGAATCTGAAAAAATATCCTCATATTTGTTATCTCGGCGTTCTTCACTCAAACGAAGCCACAACCTTTCTCGCTCACACGATTAAGTATCATATTAAAATCGTTTTATTGTACTATTATATCGCAGATTATCGTATAATTCAACAAAAATAAAAAAAATCGTCGTATTAAACAGAAAAGGCGGTATACTACAAAGATTATCAATTAAATGCGGCAGATTCTACTCGCTGTCTCTCATTATCTGCTCGTCAAGTGTCAGTCCGTAGGATGGCATAAAGTCCTTTATAAAATCCTCAAGCTCAGGCGTCATGCTTTTATCGAGCGAGGAGCGTATGCTGTCCTCCGCCTTGCAGAACTCCATGTTGCCCATGCGCCTTTCCTCTATACATTTTATAAGGGCGGACAGCCTGTCCGCGAGCTTAACTATTTTCCATATCTCAACATCTTCCTCACAAACGGTAAAATACCTCTCGTACTCCTCGCGCAAATCATCGGGCAGTGACGAGAGCAGCTTTTTGCCCGCTTCACTTTCAACCGCCTTATACGCTTCACGCAGCTTTTTGCTTGAATATTTTATCGGCGTCGGGAGGTCGCCCGTGATTATCTCCGTACAATCATGGAACATGGCGCATACAGCGGCTTTCTCTGCATCAACATTACCGCCGAAACGTTTATTTTTTATCATACACATCGCATGAGCAATAAACGCGACCTCAAGGCTGTGCTCACTGAGGTTCTCGTTTCTTGTATTGTTCATCAAACCCCATCGATTTATGTATTTTAGCCTTGAAAGAGTAGAAAAAAAGGAATAGCTCATATTATCACCACAAAAATTTATTTTTCATTATAATACCATGCCGTTACTCTGTATTCAAGAAAAAAGGGGCTGTCGCACTAAAATTTAAGAAATAAACGCACTAAATGTAGTCAAAATTTAGTTTAAGATCAAGCCTTTTTCAAAAGGCTTGCAGTTTTCAAAGGCAGAGCCTTTGATTGCCGTCCGCAGATGGTGAAATACTTAGCGTTAGAAGATTTCCGCAAGGATGAATTTCAAAAACAGTCCTCCGGACTGTTTTTGAAAGAGGGACGCCCCGCTATAATAGAGGGCGTCCCTGCTAAAGGTTTGCAATATCTCAGTTCGCCGCCTGTGGCGGCGGTATTTATTTAGGAAAACACGGATTTAATCGCGAAAAAATAATTTTATATTTAGCAGTATGCTGAATATTTCTCGTATGTTTCCTCAACGGCTTTTTCGGAGCGCTCCCAATACAGCTCTATTATCTTATCATCATCCACATCTGCTCCTCGCTTCCTAATAGAGAATCCTCCATATATATAGACAACATATTTTTGCTTTGGTTTCAACCTTTTTAAAGTTTTTATGATTATATAATAAATATTTTAAATAAGAAAGCACATTGTGAAAATACTGAGTAATGCAGTTGAAAATAATAAAAACATTTATAATTACTTATGAACATATATGATTGATTTTAGAAGAAATTCTAAAAAGTTTAATTTTTATTGACAATAGGCACGAGAAGTAGTATAACTGTATTACTCTTGATAGGACGCATAAAATTAAAGGGCATATAGCAGATACAGATTTTAACGTGATTACAATAGAATTGGAGCAAATTTATTATGAGTAAACTATTTGACAGATCGTTTCATATTGTTTTTTTTGCTGTATTTTTGATAGTTACATTTATAGCTGTTAACTCCATATTTATGCAAAGTATCATAGGATTTGTTTTAGGTATTGCTTTCATATGTACATCGGTATTTGCTGTTTATAAGCTGCGTAAGAAATTCGCGGATATTGATAACAAGAAAACAACTGTCATATTTACGGGTATGGCTGTTATCATGTTTATAATTCAGCTTATTGTTGCGCTTAACTTTCTATCTGTACCGACATCGGACTGGGAGATCATAAACGAGATAGCTAAAAGCTATGCTCACAACGGAAATATGGAGAATATATACGACACTATCCCGAAGTTCAACAACTACCTCGCGAGATACCCCAATAATAACGGAATAGCGGTACTGTTCTCGTTGTATTATCGAGTTATATATCTTATATCCGGCACCACACCTATAGAGGCTGGCGTTGTACTTAATACAATATTTATAAACGCCGCAGTTATATTTTGCTTTTTAACGGCTAAAAAAGCGTTTGGTAACTTCCACGCTCTTACGGCTGCAGCTATTTGTTTTCTTTTTCTGCCGTACTACACATATTGCCCGTATTTTTACACCGATTCGATAAGTATGCCGTTCTGCGTTTTGTCGATATATCTTTTTATCTGTGCATATGAATCAGAGAAAATGCCGAAAAAAATCGCGCTGTTTTTCTTTTCGGGTTTTGTCTGCGCGATAGGCTATGCGTTAAAGGGAAGCATAGCAGTAGTATTGATCGCTGTCGTAATATATATGATATATAAGGGCGGAATAAAAAGGATACTGCTCGGCACCGGCACTATCGTTGCCGGATTCCTCGTTCTGACTGTCGCGTTCAACGGCTTAGTATCGTTGCTCAATATTGCGGACAAAGAGACCTCTGCTAAGGAAAAGTATCCCCTGACACACTGGGTCATGATGGGGCTCAAGGGCAAAGGCGGCTATAACCGTGCTGACAGCAATCTGACAGCGCACGCAGGAAATTATCAGGAGAAAAAACAAGCTAATATAAATGTCATAAGCCAGAGGATCTCCGATTACGGCTTTAACGGTCTTATGAATCATTTCGCGGAAAAAATAGAGTTCACATGGGACGACGGTACATATTATATCAGTCACTATACATATAAAAATATCAATGATAACAGCCTGCTTCATAATATCATTCCCAAAGGCGGGGTTAACTCACCGCCGTTTTACGCATTCAGCTCAGCTATGCACATTATGATCCTTGTGATGGTATGTGTTTCGGCTTTCTCTTGCATACGAAAACCAAGGTTTGATTATATAACACTCATGCACATAATGATGTTCGGAGTATTTCTGTTCTTTTTAATATGGGAAACGCGTTCAAGGTATATATATAACTTCACACCTGTATTCATTATGATCTGCGCCGACGGCATAATAAGGCTCGCCGACAGACTAAGGAAGCCGTTCCCGTTACTAAATAAGCTCAAAAGATCATTTAGCCGCAAAAATGAAAAGTTGACCACCGATTCGTGAGGTGATATAATATCCTAAAATAAATTGCTTTATTTAGGGAGAATAAAAATGAAACTGTTGTCAATAGAAAGCTCCTGCGATGAAACGGCCGCAGCCGTTGTCGAGGACGGGAGAAGGGTTCTTTCCTCCGTGGTAGCCTCACAGGTCGAGGAACACAAAAAATACGGCGGTGTCGTACCTGAGATAGCCTCGCGCAGACATTGTGAAAATATAAACGGCGTTGTTGAAAAAGCCCTTTCGGACGCAAATGTTTCGCTCGACGACATTGACGGGATAGCCGTGACACACGCCCCGGGACTTATCGGCGCGCTTCTTGTCGGTGTGAATTTCGCCAAAGGCTTGTCGTTTGCGACAGGACTGCCCCTGATACCTGTTCATCATCTGCGCTCGCACATCGCGTCTAACTATATCGCCCATGCGGAGCTTGAACCTCCCTTTATCTGTCTTGTCGTTTCAGGGGGACATAGCCATATCGTCGAGGTCACTGACTACACCGATATGCGCATAATCGGCAGGACACGCGATGATGCCGCCGGCGAAGCGTTCGACAAGGCCGCCAGAACAATGGGGATGCCGTATCCCGGCGGAATACATCTCGACAAATGTGCCGAGGGCGGGGATCCTCTCAGCTTCAAGCTGCCGCACCCGAGAGTAGACGGCGCACCGTATGACTTCAGCTTTTCCGGCTTAAAAACCTCCGTAATAAACCTCATACATAACGCCGAGCAAAAGGGGCAAAAGCTTTCTGTGGAGGATCTCAGCGCTTCGTTCCGCAAGGCTGTGACCGACTGCTTGATAGAAAATTTCATAAATGCGGCTAATGATCTCGGTTACAGCAGGCTCGTTATGGCTGGCGGAGTTTCCGCAAACTCACTCCTCCGCCGCAGGCTCAAGGAGGAGTGCGAAAAACGCGGTTGGGAATACTACTATCCGCCTGTTGAGCTTTGCGGGGATAACGGGGCGATGGTAGGCGCACAGGGCTATTATGAATTTCTCGCGGGCAACACAGCGGGAATGGAGCTGAATGCAAGAGCTACTATGAATATCGAGACCGCATACTCCCATTTGTTGCAGATACCGTAAGTTATAAAAAATTAAAGAACTGATCCGTATGGAGCATGGACCTCCATACTGAGCTATATATAAAGACGGATAATTATACGAATAATAAAAAACCAAAAAGCCATTCACCGATTTATTAAGAAACCGATGAATGGCTTTTTACTATGCCTATTTGTTAAAATTCATTTCCGGGAAACTTTGGAATACCGTCAAAGCCGATCTGAAGCTCCTCGTCCGTGGGAATGTGATCGTTCATCACTCCGTCATGGAATTTCTCATAGGCGACCATGTCAAAGTAACCTGTACCAGTAAGACCGAACACGATAGTTTTTTCCTCGCCTGTTTCCTTGCACTTCAGCGCCTCGTCAATGGCGACCTTTATCGCGTGACTGCTTTCGGGCGCGGGAAGGATACCCTCAACACGAGCAAACTGCTCCGCCGCCTTGAACACTTCAGTCTGTTCAACAGCACGCGCCTCTAACATACCGTCGTGATAAAGCTGTGAAAGGACATTGTTCATACCGTGATAGCGCAAGCCTCCCGCATGATTAGCCGATGGAATAAATCCGCTCCCGAGAGTATACATTTTCGCGAGAGGACAGACCATGCCGGTGTCACAGAAGTCATATACAAACTTTCCGCGTGTCAATGTCGGGCAAGAAGCAGGTTCAACCGCGATGAATCTGTAGTTCGTCTCTCCGCGAAGCTGCTCACCCATAAACGGAGCCATAAGTCCGCCAAGGTTGGAGCCGCCGCCCGCACAGCCGATAATAATATCGGGCTTTACGCCGTATTTATCAAGAGCGAGCTTTGTTTCAAGACCTATGACCGATTGATGCAAAAGCACTTGATTGAGAACGCTTCCGAGAACATAACGATAGCCCTCTGTGCTTGTAGCGACCTCAACAGCCTCGGAAATAGCGCATCCGAGGCTGCCGGTAGTTCCCGGGTGATCCTTGAGTATCTTGCGCCCGATGTTTGTCTTGTCAGACGGAGACGGAGTGACACTCGCTCCGTATGTTCTCATGACCTCACGTCGGAACGGCTTCTGCTCATACGAAACCTTGACCATAAATACCTTGCAGTCGAGATCGAAGTAAGAACACGCCATAGACAGCGCGGTACCCCACTGTCCTGCTCCCGTTTCGGTCGTAACGCCCTTTAAGCCCTGCTTTTTGGCGTAATACGCCTGCGCGATAGCCGAGTTGAGCTTATGGCTTCCGCTTGTGTTGTTGCCCTCAAATTTATAGTATATTTTGGCAGGAGTTTGGAGCTTTTTCTCCAGGAAGTACGCACGTATCAGCGGCGATGGACGGTACATCCTGTAAAAGTTTAGTATCTCATTCGGAATATCTATATACGCGTTCGTATTGTCAAGCTCCTGCTGAACAAGCTCGTCACAGAAAACTACTCCAAGCTCCTCCGCCGTCATAGGCTCATGCGTCGCCGGATTTATCAGCGGCGCCGGCTTATTCTTCATATCAGCCCTGACATTATACCATTGTTTTGGAAGCTCGCTTTCCTCAAGGTATATTTTATAGGGGATTTCCTTTTCACTCATAACGGTACATCCTTTCACTTTTAATAAAATATCGTTTACAGCAAAAATATTTTTATATATAATATCATACCGTACTGTGCATCGTCAAGTCAGTTTTAATCCTAATTTGCATATTAAACTTTAAAGAAGGCTCCTATAAACTACAATGGATCCTCCTATCCCCTACTTAGTTATATAACGGAAATGTGAATAACTCCCCCGCTCTCGGCACACCTTATGCCGCAAATGTGCTTTTCAATTACTTTTCCAAGCTCTATATAGTTATTTGCTTTTTTGGGCATTATTTTTTATCAGTGTCTTTATGGAAAAGGCTATACCGGCGAACGGGACACTCAAAAGCATTCCGCTTACAGCTCTGAGCCATATATCGAGCGGCGTACCCTCATGCAGAATAAAGTAATATATTATCAGCGGCAATATAGTCTGGCACTGGCCGAAGGATGCGGCATATATGCACGCCGAGCCGTTATTTTTTGATATTGCTCCTATAATAATGCCTCCGACAATATATACTGCGGGCAGAGCAAAATACTCGAGACCCGAAACGTGGATATTTGAGCCGAGCACCGAAACGACCGAAAACGGCATCAAACCGAGTATATCGAGCGCAAGCGATATAAACGCGCCCAAAAAGAACAAAAGAGCGCAATTCAGCGGTTTTGGTATTTTCATATCTTCATCTCCAAGTCGTCTACGCCTTAATATTCCATGTTTTCAAGTGATCGTCTGCACATGAGAAATATAAGCAGGGAAACTATTATATTACATGAAGCGGACGGCAGACTCAGCCGCGCCGCGATCATCGTGCTTTGGAATACACCGCCGGGCAGAAAGACAAAAAGCGATATAGAAACCGCTATACCTGGAATAAGCGCTATAAACAACAGGAGCATATATACTACCATTATCACTCCCCTGTTTCCCTGCTTACCCATAAATCTCTGGACAAGAACGTTTAGTGATGTATATATTAGTCCACAGCTGAAATATACTGTCATACACGAGCAAACATCGAGCGGATTCGCGCCAAAGACTACGCCTCCGACGGCAAAGGCTATCACTCCGTCAACAAGAGGCTTGAATACACTCGTTGCACAAGCCGTTATCAGCTTATTTACGGACTTATCCGGCACCATAAATATATACGGCTTCTGAAGCTCCTTGACCCAATCGTCCGAAACCGTAAAGAAAAATTGAATATAGCATGATAAAATCGCAACGATCGTCATTATAACGGACGGAGACAAATACTCACTGTTGAATGTTCTGAGCGCAAATCCGACTATAAGCACAAAGCAGGTTAGCACGGCTGTATTTACATTTATAAACGGCACCCGTGAGCGTCTCGACATCTCGCGCATTTGCTTGTAAAAAAATGCAGATGCGCCCGAGCCGTGGTTGATGCCCATAGAACCGACCTTAATATTTTTCGACTCGAGCATCATTTTGTCACTGACCTTGCCGGTCTTTATAGCATTTCTAAACTCATATACGCTCTCCGTCTTTTGAAGTACATCCTCATAATAGTCAGCATCACTTTTTAAAAATACTATTATCGTAAACGCGGTAAAAACAGCTATCAATATTCCCAACAGGGCAGCCTGTGCCGCATCGCCTGTGACTATACCCATAAAAAGCCCGCTCGTCCAGCCCATCACAGGGATAAAGTCGAGATACGGCAGAGAAACGGCAGAGAGAATATTTTCATATGTAAAGCCTTTTGAAAAAAGCTCAAACAGGACAATAGCTATCGGGATCACCACAATAAGATATATGGCGTACTTCATGATCCGTATACGCATCGGCCTGCCGTTGCAAACGCAGAAAATAAGTACCGTTATCATCTGAACCTCAAAGAGCATCACTCCGATTCCGCACATAAGCAGAACGGCATCCCACACCGTGAGTGAAAAATATCTCACCGCCATCGCGGCATATGAAACAAAGCAAAAGAGGAGCGCGACTATTGTCACCATCTGTCTGCCGACGCCGTAGACAAGTATACGTTTCTCTGAAACAGGCGCGGTAAAAACATTCGCGACGTCGCTCAGCTTAAAAAATGTCGTCGAAGCGTTTGTGCCTTTAAGCATGATCGGAATACTGATAAAATAAAGTATTAGAAGATACACGCCTTTGAGGATACGAAAATCAAATAACGACGTCTCCCCGACTTCAATGTTAGTCGTCAGGGAAACTGTCAGTCCCCCAATCACACTTAAAATTATGAAAATATAAACAATAAGCTGAAGCGGGTGATGAAGTGTGTCTATTATGCCGTTCTTTAAGCATTTTCTCAGCATATATAATATTGATTTCATAATCAAGCCCTCATTCCGTGATCTTAAAGAAAAGCTCTGTCAGATCCTCGCCTTTTTTCTCGACTTCCTCCCGTGTCCTTTCCGCCTCTATTCTCCCGTTCATCATAATGAGTACCCTGTCCCACAGTTCACTGACGCTTTCGAGCATATGAGTGCTGATGAGAACTGTCGCCCTATCATTTTTTAACGACAGAATAATACTTTTAAGTTCCTTTATAGCGTGAGGGTCAAGACCGACAAACGGCTCGTCGAACAAAACCACCCTTGGCCTTATCAGCAACGCACAGCATATACTTATTTTTTGCTGCATACCCTTTGAAAGCTCCTTGCCGAGCTTGTTCCTCTTGTCGTCAAGCTGAAAACGCTCCATCAGCTCCTCGGCGTGATCCTTCCAATCCTCAAGCGAATACGCCCTTGCGATAAACTCCATATGCTCCCATATCGTAAGCAGATCGAACGGCGCGGGTATCTCCGGGATGTACCCTGTTATGCGCTTTGCCTCAAGGCTCTTATTTTTGAACCCACATATCTCTATATCGCCCTCATAGCGCAGCAGACCCGCGATGCACTTAATGGCGGTCGACTTTCCCGCGCCGTTAGAACCGGCTAAAACGGCTATCTCTCCTGAGCTGACCACAAACGAAAGATTATCGTTAGCAGCAGTTTTTTTATATTTTTTTGTAAGGTGTGAAACATTAAGCACTTATAAGTCACCTCTGTTTAATAAATACCCTGTACCGTAACCTCCCCGGAATTTACCGTTATCCTCTTTCCGTCTTTAAGCCTGACAACAAGCTCTCCGTCAGCCGTTATATCTATAGCCTTACCTGACATCTTTTCACCGCCACGTATAAGGCTGACCTCTCTGCCGATAGTCGCGCACATACTTTTATACAGCTTCATATCCTCCTGGGATATTCCGAGCAGGTACGAGGTAAAAATTCTGTCAAGCACAGAAATTATCTCACGCATAAGCTGTGACAGATTGATTTGCTCTTCGGTTTCCATTTTTAGAGATGTCACTTTATTTGATATTTCCTCCGGAAAGCTGTCGTTCAATACATTGATGCCTATACCTACCACTACAAAATCGACCATATCTGTCTGAGCGGTCATTTCGGTAAGTATACCGCAGACCTTCTTGTTTCCTATTATTACGTCGTTAGGCCACTTGATCATGGCGTTTAGTCCCGTTAATTTCCTTATCGCGACGCAGACGCCCAGTCCCGCCGCAAGTGTTATCCCCGAAATATCATTCGGCGGAAGCTCGGGACGCAAAAGAACCGAAAAATATATGCCACCGTCACTTGAGAACCAGCTTCTTCCAAGCCTGCCCTTACCCGCCGTCTGATCGCAAGCTATTACAACGAGCCCGCTCTCGGCGTTTCCATGCACGCGACGCTTGATCTCCTCATTTGTCGAATCGACCGTTTTCATTGTCACAATCTCCGTGCCGATGACCTTCAGGTCAAGTCCCTCGGCTATATCCGCAGCGTTGATAACATTCGGCTTTTTCATCAGCTTATAGCCCCTCTTGGTTACAGAATCTATTTCATAGCCCTCCTTTCGGAGAGTATTTATTGCTTTCCATACAGCAGTCCGAGAGACGCCGAGAATTTCGCTGAGTTTTTCACCGGATATATATTCTCCCTCCTTAAGAAGGTTCAAAACTTTTTCTTTCATTAAATCACCATATGATCAAAGGATTAAAGCAAAACAGACAAGTCCGCTTCATAATTGTAGAATCAAGTCAATAAATTATCTTCCGTATGGAATATTATAGCACTTTTTACCAAATCATTCAATACCGATAGAGGACTTTTTGCAATATCATCCATACAATTTATAAAGGCGCTTGACCGCGATACCACATCTGCGGTCAAACGCCTTATCATTCGAGCATTGACTGATCATTCAAGCAAAAAATCTCGTCATTATCAGTGCATCCTCTGTCGGATTCCTGTAAAAATTCTTTCGCAGTCCGATCTCCTCAAATCCAAGCGAGCTGTAGAGCGAGATCGCCGCCGCATTTGTCGGACGAACCTCAAGCGAGATAAATTCAAGGCCATACCCTTCCGCTATGTCAAAAAGCCGCTCAAGGAGCATTGTTGCGACACCGGAACGCCTGTATTTTGGTAAAACAGCGACATTGGTGATATATGACTGCCCCGCAGTTATTATAAATCCCACATATCCTGCAACCTTTCCGTCTGTTTCAGCGACAAAGAAGTACGCGCTGTCATTTTCAAGTTCCTCGGCAAGCGCCTCCCTCGACCATGGCTGCGAGAAGCATACCTTTTCAAGCTCCGCAAGAGCGTCAATGTGTTCTTCACACATGGGAACGATATTCGTCATAACAAACTCCTCCCCTATTTGGTGGTTAAACTTAGGGATTTACGAAAACAAGTAAATTTAAGCTGACAACCTTCAAGTGAGAATCCAAAGAAATAACGGCTATTTCGAGCGTTAGTGCTTGATATAGCCGTTATTTTCAACATTGTTCAGCGCCAATACTGGATATCTGTTGCGTATTCATTGTTAATAGGATGGATTATAATTTTCTCCGTCTTGCGGTTTAGTAGCCGTTCATTAGAAATAATCACCTTTGATATGCACACTCCGTCTTCGTTCTGCAGTTTACATCTATAGAAGCGATAACCGAACAATTCTATTAACACATTTACACTAAAAAAATTATGCCTAATGCAGAGAAATGCAAGCATGAAGAAAAAAATCAAGAATAATACGATTTGATGCCACACAGTAAAATCGAATGCAAACAGTGGAAGAATATATGATAACAAATACTCGGCTGTGATGGTTTTTTCTTCTTCTACATCATCTATTGTATATTCTTGGGCACCATTCCTATTTTTCTTATTAAATGACAGCATCAGAATGATCAACGAGATAATGGATAAGACAAGAATAACCAAAATGCTGTATTGCTCAGTTGCAATATCTGCTTGTTTTTCAACGATGCTCTTGATATCAATAAAGAGAACGGACACCCAAAGAGGGAAAAAAGAAAGATAAAACATGGAAAATGAAGCTACAAAAGACATAAGGTCACCTCATTGCCATTGTTTTGCTCCGCTGACTTCAACAGCAGTATTATGGAACGGGTCAACCATACCTTTATTGCAAAGTAATTTAACAATTTTATCGGCGGCACCGTCTGCTCCCGCATTAAATCTATTCTCGTCGTCAAGCGGAATTAAAAACCGTTTTGCCATTGCCTTTCTAGTATTTGTGTTTTTAAGAGCATTAAGCCGCTCTCTATCAAAAGAAATAAATTTTCGAGGGTTATGCCCTGATTCAGCAATTGATCTAAATGAATCAATGTTTGAAATAATCCCTGCGGACTCTACTTCAGTAATGACATCATGACAAACGGCCTTATATGCTCGAGACATATTAAATAGGTTTTCCCCTGCAAGCGTAAGGAAGTAAATCCGATCTCCGACCATAACTACATCTACAGAAGAACGCAGGGTCAGTATCGGACCGGTGATTTGAGAAAACTTACCACTGGCATGAAGCAGACGATATTTTTGTTTCAGTGTAGTAACAGGACTTTGCATAGATACCAGCTTAACGGGGATATTATCATCTCCGATAGTGAGGATACCTTTAATAACACAAGCAGATGTGAAAGAAAAAGAGTCTGCTTCTACATCTGGATTTGCCACCGCAGCCAAAAACGATTTATATTCGGAGGCAATAAGAGGATTATCCTTTCCCAATCTATAAATCGTTGTACGGGATGCCGTTCCGTCATAATCGGAAACATCGCTGTAAGAATCTAAGGATCCTTTCCCTGATGAAAGATACTTTTTTGATATTTCTTCAATGAGAGCCGTCATCTCAGAGGCTGGCTCCAACTGAATTTGCCTACTGGCATATTTTGTTCCTGTTGTTTTAGATGTGCTTATTTTTAATAACTGAAGCGACCAAGTGGAGCAGTTCCTAATTTCCGTGAATATGTTTTTTAATGTTTCAATAGACATATCTCTACACCTTCTCAAAGAAGCCTTTATCGACTTCATAAATGGTCTTTTCCTTTACCCCGAGTCCATATTCTATAAGCTTATTTATGAATTCTTCTCCATCAATGAGATCGATTGGTTGCTTTCCAGCGTTGGAGGCTTCTTCCCGAGCCGCCTTGGTAAAACTCCCTGTAGTTATTAGTACGCCTTTTTCAATGTCGGTTGTTAATGAACCACGAAAATCTCTGATATCACTGGCTGAGACACTGCCGATGTATCGCTTACATTGAAAAGCAACATTAAAGCTAAAAATTCCATTAATCCGCAACTTACCAGTTCCGTCAATACCGCCATCACTCGATTTTTTTGTTACGATAACCTGAGAAAATCCACATTCTCTAAGTAAAAGCATAGACAGGCGTTCAAATGCATATGGATCCATATTGTGAAGAGCTTCCGCCAGTTCCGCACGCCAAGGCTCAGAATCCTCAATAGTATCGATACCATCATTTGAGGGATCACCGTCTTTTAGAATGGAATTTACTTCTGTTTCAGCTTTGCCTTTCAACCTAGTTTCCTTGATGTTTGCAGTTACTTCTTCTCTAGTGATGAATTTGCGGCCAGCATATTCAGGGGTAATCATCCACACGCCGCGCTTACTGTTAATGATTGCTCCAAGATTTTTTAATCGTGTTCGTGCCCAAGCAAGTTGATACTCCAGTTCTGTTTGCTGTGATGCGTTCCCTTTGTGCGGCTCATCCACAACATTGTCAGAAAGATTCAGCTTTTTAATTACACTATCGCGCATCTCATCAATTGTAGCAGAACCACCCAACTCAACAAGAACAGCGAACACTGGCTCTACCAGTTCAAGCTGAGTGGGACTTTTTATTTTCTTTGTTCTTGCCATATCTATCCTCCATCACAAACCTTGAAAATAAACCAGACTACTCTGAACCTGTGGCCAGTCAATCTCTAGTCCAACTCCAATGCGGTACGCTGCTTTTCCTTGCCGTTCTTTTACAAAGCCCATCTTCTTCAAAAAAGAAATTTCTGCTTGAAAAGATTTCCTTGTTCCACCGGCTCGTATAGTGCTCTTTTTTGACAAATGCAAATCATTAGCAAAAACGTCATCAAGCCAGTTCAAATAATCCTGTGGTTGAAAAACGCGATTGCCATGTGCGTCAACGTGTGTAAAGGCAAACAAGTCACTTGAGAACTTTTCTTCGGAAAGCTTATAGAAATAATGGAGCATCGCTCCGTATTGCCCATTTTGCAGCACTGATGCGCGGAGTATTTCCAAAGGAATACCAGCATACGGAGTTCCAATTCGTTCACAAGCGTCAACATATTTATATCCTAAATCTGTTAATGTCCCATCTGGCGCTACAAAACCTATGTGGTAAAGGCCAGAATCGATTACCTCTCGATAGCTGTGAGAATCATTTCTAACTTTTCTTGCATATTCCTCCCAAGCATTTTGAGGATTAATTGTGCCAGAATTAAGTTTTGTTACAAGTTTAGATTTGATAGAATCAACGCGTCCACTAAATAGATTTTGAAAACGATTGTTATCAATCCTAATTTTAGTTGACACCGCATTTATTGTGTATGGTGTTGCCGATGAATATATCGGCATTAAATCATTCCAAAAATAATAATTAAACCATACATATCTCCACGCTTTATCAGAAATTGAATCACCAGGCGTATTAGAAAGATATTTATAAATATCCGCAGTTGGGTCAATCCGTCTAACAGCGCTTACCAGATCGCCAGGGATGTGAATATTGTCGATGTTTTCACCTGTGGCAGAGATAATTTTAACTGCCTGGCAAAATCTATAAAAAGCGTCAGGGTGACTCATGCCTTCCCTCATATGTGCCCATAGCGTAGAAACGCTACCAGTCGTTGCCGGCCCGACTCCTGCGTGAGCTATTCTTCTACAGGTAGGTAAAGATATATCTCTTACACAATTGAGTTTCCCCAAAAATGGACGTGTAGCTGAAAGGTTCGGAGTAGAATAAGTATATATGCTGATTGGAATATCTGGGGACACGGCATCGATGACACGTCGCACATGTTCACCCGGAGTGGAATGTGACGAATAACGTTCCGGGATTACCATGACAGAAGCGTCATAGCCTTTTTCCAAATACGCATATGACTGCCCCAAGGCCGTAAGAATGCCATGTACTCCTTCATTTGGACGTTTGAATTCAAAAGCAATATTAACATCATCGGCTGCTACATTTTGCGCACTAAGGACACCATCGGCCAGAGGCCATTGGTGACCTCCTTCTCGTCCCGCGAACACAGACCACGCTCCCGCAGTTCCCATTGTCCCAAAGAAATGTGCCTGATTAAGCATAATCAGTTCTGCAACCTCGGATGATGCATATGCAGCTTCGACATCGTGACTCATTTTGATGCCTCCTCTGATAAGTATGTTGCTATTTTAAGCATAAAAGGCTCTGCCATCTTTGGAGGAACAGCGTTTCCAACTTGAATGCATTGCTGCTGTCTCGTTCCAAAGAAAATATGAGAATCCGGGAATGTTTGGATTCTTGCCGCCTCTCTCGCTGTCAAAGTTCGATTCAACGTAGGATGAATTGGAAAAGCGTTGTGTCCTGGAACCATAGTTGTAGAAGGCTGATTTCTATCCAAACGTTTGAAAACATGGCTATAGTTTGAAACTTTACCTGTTTTTGCATCCCGCCGAGTGGCAATTGCCAACTCAGGAGGTAGGTCATCAACATTTAGTTTATGACCTTCTTTTACATACGAATATCGAGCAGCAACAATGGGCTTATGTACCAACGGAACATGATTTGGAAAGGTGTTTTCTTTCCCGACCAAATCCATAATTGCTGATCCGACCGTATTATATTCAGGTGTTTTCCCGGACCCTATTGGATAATTCGTTTTTTCGGGAGGAACAAATTTAACACCTATTCGATTGCCAATCATAAACATCCGATATCGTTCCTGTGGAACACCATAATCGGCAGCGCAAACAATTTCACACCAAATATCGTCATAACCAAGATTCTTAAACTGTTTCTTGACCTCCTCAACGAACAAACCACCGTCAAGATTTGTAAATCCCTTTACATTTTCCATAAAGAAGAACTTGGGCTTGAGGAGACCAACAATCCGTAAAAACTCATAAACCAAATGATTTCGCGGATCCTCTTTTGGCTCATACCCCTTGGTATTGACAAATCGTCTCTTCCCAAATACTGAAAAACCTTGACAAGGTGGACCACCAACGACAAGGTCAATTGCTTTTCCACGAAGAACCGTCTGTATTTCTTCAATTGTTACCTCTCGTATATCCTTATTAATTAAAGGTATATTCGGAAAATTATATTCGTGTGTTTTTGCAAAAGTAGGGTCAATTTCATTTGCCATTAGCACATCAAAGCCACTATCTCTTAGGGCAATTGTTAGTCCTCCGGCTCCTGAAAACAAATCAATAGCATTCAAGGTCTATCACCTCCATCACCTGATAAAAGTGAACGCACAAAACGACCAAGTTTTTCAGAAAACATCGGCGGTACGGCATTCCCTACCTGATGGCCTTGCTGCCTACGATTCCCTTCAAAAATCATATCATCAGGAAATGTTTGAATTCTAGCGGCCTCTCTTACTGTAAGGCTCCTGTTCAATTCCGGATGAATTGGAAAAGCGTCGTTTCCTGGAACCATGGTTAACGCAGGCCTTTTTCTATCCAAACGCTTATAGGTGTTGCCAAAATTTCTTCGATACAACTCTGGGGGGAGACTATCCTCTGGCAACCGCCCGCCTTCTGGAATGAGTTTATAACGTGCGATATTCTTGGATGTGTGCTTAAGCGCCACATGATTAAATTCCGGACAGTCGCCAAGATCAACTAAATCTTTTAATACATCCCAACAATTATTCCACGGAAGCAAACCATCTTCTGGATTGTCGGAATGATCTGGTTCAGGGAAAGTGACTGGGAGACCGAGCCTGTTGCCAAGAATAATAACACGTTCCCTTATCTGCGGAACACCATAATCAGCCATATTAATTAGGCGGTAATCAACAGCATACCCAGCATTTCGAAGAGTCGACAAAACGCCTTGAAGATAATTTCCACTGTCTTTTGTAAGAATTCCTTTGACGTTTTCCATAACAATAAACTTTGGTTGTAAAGCTTTAATTAGATTAGCATATGTAATCACCAGTTCATTTCTAGGGTCAAAGGCATATCGTTTTTGCGGATCAGAGGATACTCGCTTCCCTATGGTAGAAAACCCCTGGCAGGGCGGACCTCCAATCACTACATCTACAGTTCCATCATCAAGAAATGTCTTTATTTCTTCTGGCGTAACATTCCGAATATCCTTGTTTATCATGGGAATATTCGGAAAATTTCTCTTATGTGTTCGCTCGACGAGATTATCATTGTCAATACAAAGCTTAATGTCAAACCCAGCTTTTTCAAATCCAATATGCAAACCTCCAGCGCCGGAGAAAAGATCAATTGCTGATAAGTTGCTGTTGCTCATCTTCTTTCCTCCAATTCATGCCTGACATCAAAACTAATTCCACGGGTTTTGCAAAAATCATCGATTAATTTCATGGTTTTGTAGGTTGGCTTTGTTTTGCCGGATTCCCACCTATTTACAGTAGCAAACGATACCCCTAGCTCCTTTGCAAAAGCCTCTTGGGAAAGAAAACATTTCTGGCGGATTTCCTTTAAATCATCACTAAAACCCATAAGGCATCTCCTTGCAAAGTTATAACAGTATTATAACACACATTTTTGAACTTTTCTACCCCTCTCAGATATTTTCTGAGAGGATTTTTTGTTTATGAGGGGCCCAAAAACGCCCTCTCTTTCTGCATATAGCGAGGAAGCAAAAAAATTCTCTAAAGTACCCTGACAAAACGATCCCTTTTTCTGCGTATAGCGGAAAGCGGATTACTTGGGTACTCTTCCTCGAGTGGAACGTACAAGGACAAAAACGAAAGGAGGCACACACTGTGTACATTCGAACAGAAAGCGTACC
>CANQUS010000011.1 GCA_947627055.1 uncultured Clostridia bacterium
GCTCCGGAGGAGCAGCAGTCGCCCGTTTACGAATCGCCTGTTTACGAAGCTCCGGAGGAGCAGCAGTCGCCCGTTTACGAGTCGCCTGTTTATGAAGCTCCGGAGGAGCAGGCGTCTGTCGATGAGGTCTCCGAAAAGTCTAAAAAAGCAGATCAGACTAAGTCTGATTCACAGGCGAATCCTCAGCAGCCAAACAGTCAGCGGCAACAACAGTACGGTCCTTGGGGATATAATCCTTGGGGTATGCCTCCTCAACAGGGTGCAGAGGGTCAGGAGCAGCAGCAGTACGGTCCTTGGGGATATAATCCTTGGGGTATGCCTCCTCAGCAGGGTACAGAAGGTCAGCAGCAACAGCACGGCTCTTGGGGATATAATCCTTGGGGTATGCCTCCTCAACAGGGCACAGAAGGTCAGCAGCAACAGCAGCAATACGGTCCATGGGGATACAATCCTTGGGGTATGCCTCCTCAGCAGGGCACAGAAGGTCAACAGCAGTATGGTCCTTGGGGATACAATCCTTGGGGTATGCCTCCTCAACAGGGCGCAGAAGGTCAGCAGCAACAGAACGGCTCTTGGGGTTCACAGCAGCCGCAAGTGCCAAACACTAATCAGCAGCAATCTGCAGAAGAACCGTACATACCGAAGCCCGAATCAAATGCTAAAAATAAGGATGTCGACCCTGACGAGTATATGAACGCTCCGTGGGCAGTACATAATCAGGAAAAGGCATCTCATATTTCCGAGAACGTTCCTCCTGTTATAATTCCAGGCAGTAAAGATGACAACAAAAGCGGTTTCAGCGTTTCAAGCGTTTCCAATGAGCCCGAGACATCAGAGCCTAAGCCTATAATCTCTGATACGGTAACTTCTCAACCACAAGGCGGGTCGGATATACCTTCGGTGAATATTCCTGAGCCTGACGAGCCGAAAACGGAAATACCGCATTCCTCCGAATCGCCCGCCAGCGGATCCACGTCAGCAGAAGGATTCTCATCGGTCGAAGAAAGCTCCAATTCCGTCGACAACGGTCAAAAGGTATTCACAAGTGAGGATGCAAAGAAATATACACAAAATCATGTTCAAATACCTGAGGGCTTTACCGCAATAGGCAATGGCGCGTTTATCAACAACAAAAAGGTCGAGGCTATCGTTATCCCATCGACAGTAACCACTATCGGAGAAAGTGCTTTTGAGGGTTGTGAAAAGCTCATAACAATAAACCTGCCGGACGGCGTCACCGAAATCGGCGCGGCAGCGTTTAAGGGATGCAGTTCGATAGTAAGCATAAAGCTTCCCAATATCACAAGGATCAACGAGCATTGCTTCAGCGGATGTGAAAAGCTAAAGGATTTTGAAATTCCCACATCTGTAATCCACATAAGTAAGCATGCATTCCTTAATTGTGCTAGCCTTGAGAAAATTGTTATTCCCGATGGTGTTCACGGACTTGCCGAAAATATTTTCAGCGGATGCAAATCTCTCAAGGAGGTACTGGTTCCAGACAGCGTATCTAAGCTTCATAAGAATTGCTTTAGCTGGTGTGAATCGCTCACAACTATCAATATCCCCGAATCAGTTACAGAGATAGCGCAGGGTTCGTTCTGCGGATGCGAAAAGCTAAAAACAATTGAGATGCCTCAGAATCTTACGAAGATAGGCTATGGTGCGTTCAGCCAGTGCACGAACCTCAAATCTCTCACTCTCCCTGACAGCGTAACAGAGATAGAGGAGAATGCTCTTCGCGGATGCAAATCTCTTGTTGTTTACTGCTCCGCAGATAACGCATATGTCAAGAGATATTGCAGACTTAACCGTGTCAGGTGCAAAAGCTTAGCATAAAACTTAAACAAATTCAATAAAAAGCCCCTTTTTGGGGCTTTTTTGTTTATGGCTACAAATCCATAAGGAGCTTGCCCCATCATATGGCGTTGCAAGCGCAGCGTAAGCCGTGTGAGTAATGGCATCCACCTAACGGGAGTGTGTCATCTTGCCTAAGCTGTATTACAAATTCATCTGTGAATTTTCATAAAAAGGTTGATTTTTTTAATTTTTTTGTGTAAAATGTATAGTGAACTATTAGAAAATTCATACGATTTACACACCAAATTTATTAAAGTGAGGTATAGCTTATGTCAAATAGACTTTTTCAAGGTATAATTCATCAAATGAGAGACACGATAGACCGTACCATAGGGGTTATTGATGAAACTTCCGTTGTGATCGCGTGCAGTGAACTTGGTAAAATCGGTGAAGTAAATGAAAATATAACAACCGATATGCTTTCTTCCGCAACCCCGTTCGTTCTTAACGGATATACATATAAACCTTTCGGCAATAAACCAAGATGTGAATATGCGGTATTTGTCGCGGGCAATGACGATTTAGCACAAAAATTCGCTATGATTTTATCTATCTCCCTCGGCAGTATTAAACAATATTACGATGAAAAGTATGACCGCGGTAATTTTATCAAAAATGTCATACTCGACAACATATTACCCGGCGATATATATTTAAAAGCTAAAGAGCTTCACTTTAATTCCGAGGTCACTCGTGTATGTCTCTGCATAAAAATACTTTCAAAGAATGATATTTCCGCCTATGACGTTATTCAAAACCTCTTCCCCGACAAGTCAAAGGATTTCGTTATCAACATCACCGAAACGGACATAGCCCTTGTTAAGGAGATAAAGCCAGAAACAGATTCAAAGGATCTCGAAAAGCTTGCAAGCTCTATCGTTGATACCTTGTCAGGAGAATTCTATACGCACTGCACGATCGGAATAGGTACAGCAGTAGAGGGTATCAAGGACCTTGCGCGCTCCTATAAGGAGGCTCAGATCGCCCTTGAGGTCGGAAAGGTATTCGACACCGAGAGAACGATAGTAAGCTACGACAACCTTGGAATCGCACGTCTTGTTTACCAGCTTCCGACCACACTCTGTGACATGTTCCTGAAGGAGGTATTCACGCGCGGTTCTATTGAATCACTGGATCAGGAGACACTCTTCACTATTCAGCGTTTCTTTGAAAACAATCTTAACGTTTCGGAAACCTCGAGAAAGCTGTTCGTTCACAGAAATACCCTTGTATATCGTCTTGAAAAAATTAAAAAGCTCACAGGTTTGGATCTCCGTGAATTTGAGGACGCTATCGTTTTCAAGGTTGCGCTTATGGTAAAAAAATATTTGTCGTCCAACCCGATAAAGTATTGACAAATCAACTCGAAACGTGCTAACATAGTGTCGTAAAATAATAAAAATAAGGATAGTTGTCTCATGGTGTGAGCATTTTCACCCACTATGAGGCGACTTCTTGATTTATATGGGGATTTAACACTTTATATACAATGTACAAATATAAGGGACAAGTAAAATAAGTTGCATTTACATTGTATAAATAATAAATCGTATATTCGTTATATCCTCTACTTTAAGAAAGGTTTGCGTATATGATTCATTTTAAAAACGTGTCAAAGGTCTATCCGACAGGCTCAAAGGCTCTTGACGATGTAACCTTAGATATAAGCAAGGGAGAGTTTGTCTTTATAGTCGGGCCCTCAGGCGCAGGCAAGAGTACCTTTTTAAAGCTGATAATGCGTGAGGAGGAAGCCACCTCGGGAGAAATATCCGTAAACGGCTACAATCTTGTCAATATAAAAAAACGCAAGATACCATATCTGCGCCGTACAATGGGAATCGTATTTCAAGATTTCCGACTTATTGATAAGATCTCTGTTTTTGACAACGTCGCGTTTGCTATGCGGGCGATCGGCGTTTCTGAAAAATCCGTAAGAAAACGTGTCGAATATATCCTTGCCCTTGTCGGGCTTTCCGAAAAATCCGCTCGAAAGCCCAGCGAACTTTCCGGCGGTGAACAACAGCGTGTCAGCCTTGCGCGTGCCCTAGTCAACAATCCCGAGCTCATCATAGCGGACGAGCCTACGGGAAACATCGACCCTGAGCTTTCATACGAGATAATGGAGCTTCTTGTTGAAATAAACAAGCGTGGAACAACGGTGATTATAGTAACACACGAACACAACCTAGTCAATGAATTTGGAGGAAGAATAATCAAAATAAATAACGGAAAAATCGTTGGTGACTACATTCGGGAGGTGGAGCAATGAAGTTCAGAAGCTCAGGCTACCTCATAAAGGAAGGCTTTAAAAACATATTAAACAACCGCATGATGTCACTTGCCAGCATCGGAGTCCTTATATCCTGCCTCTTGATCACGGGAGCTGCCATTGTGACCTCGCTGAATGCAAGGAGTTTTATCTCGTCTATCGGTGATGAAAATATGATAACAGTATATCTCGACCCCGAAATGTCGGATATTGACGCGCTAAAGCTCGGTGCGCAAATTGATAAGCTCGACAATGTCAGATCCAGCGAATTTTACTCAAAGACAAAGGGGATCGAGGAATATAAGGAAAAGCTCGGTGATGAGTTATTCGCGAGTATGCAGGGCGACCAGAATCCCCTGCCGCATTCCTACAAAGTTCGTCTCGATGACTTTTCAAAATACGAGGAAACCGTTAAAAGCCTTGAGAAAATCGACGGGGTATTCAATATAAGCAACCGAAGCGAGCTTGCGGGTAAGATCACAAAGCTGAATCAGCTTGTAACATATGTAGGCATTGCCGCAGTTATCATTCTCGGTCTTGTCACGCTGTTTATCATTTCAAATACAGTAAAAATGACCATGTACACACGGCGCTTTGAAATAAGCATCATGAAGTCTGTCGGCGCTACAAACGCCTTTGTGCGAATACCGTTCCTAGTTGAGGGCATGGCTATAGGATTTATTTCCGGTATTTTATCCTCGATCATTATGATCGCCATATATGACCCTGTAATACAGGCGATACGCAATATCTCATATGTAATATACGAAGCGAGTATTCCTATCTCGGAAATATGGCCATATATAGCTCTTGCGTTCTTAGGCTCGGGTATACTCATAGGCGCTATCGGAAGCTTCATATCCGTTTCAAAATACCTCAAGAAAGAAGGAGGAGAGATACTTGGCTGGTAAAAAATTAAAAAAAGTATTATCCCTGACAGCGGCGCTGCTTACGGCTGCTTTGCTGCTCACTCAATCCGCATATGCCTTTGATATTCAGGAAAACAAAAGCAAGCAGGAAGATCTGCAAAAGCAGGCACAGCAGTATGAAGCCGCTCTGGAGAAAACAAGAAACAGTATTGCCGAAAAAGAAAGCTACGCCTCAGCACTACAGGGAAAAATCTCCACACTTAGCAAGCAGATCGCCCTAAGCAGCGAGACTATAACGGAACTTAACAAGAGCATAAAGGAAAAGCAAGAACAGATAGATAAAAAGCTCGAAGAGATCGATGACAAGCTCACGGAGCTTCGAGGACGGCTTCGCGCGATCTATATAGCGGGCGACACATCATCACTCGAGATCATCCTCGGCGCAAAGGATTTCTCCGATTTCATAGACAAGGCCGAGTATGTAGAAAGTATTTCCGCATATGATAACAAGCTTATAGAGCAGCTTAAAGCCGAGATGTCTACGATCAGCGGCGAACAAAAGGCTCTCAAACAGCAAAAGTCCTCTGTTGAAAAGGAGAAAAAATCGCTTGAAAGCAAAAGAAATGAAATAAACAAGCTCTCAGAGGAAAACAGCCGTCTTATTGCAGAACTTCAGGGTGTTGAAAGCGCAACGCTCGACAATATATCCGAAAACGAGGAAAATCAAGCCGAGCTTGAGGCTGAACTCAAATCCTACTATGAACAACAGAAAAAAGAAGCAGAAGAAGCTGCAAAGAAAGAGCAAAACGACCCCTCAAATATCGGAAGTCCCAATAATCCAAAGCCAAACAACAACTCTGCTCCAAACTCTGCTCCAAACTCTACTCCAAACTCTGCCACATCATATGTATGGCCTTGTCCGGGATATTACTATCTCATATCTACATTTGACGAGGATAGAGGCGAGAGCAACCACGGTGCGCTTGACATTACTGGAGCCGGTATATATGGAGCGCCGGTAGTCGCGGCGCGGGACGGAGTCGTTGTATCATCCTTCGACGGATGTCCGCATGATTACGGCAAAAATTCCTCATGCGGCTGCGGCGGAGGATACGGAAACTATGTCGTCATAGAGCACAGTGACGGCAAAACAAGCCTTTACGGTCATCTGTCCCAGGTACACGTCAGCTACGGCGAGCATGTGACTGCCGGACAGCTCATCGGAAACGTAGGCTCGACAGGATATTCCACAGGTCCTCATCTGCATTTTGAAACAAAGTATTCGACCATATGGGATCATTCCCAAAGATATGATCCCCTTGACGAATACCCGGGACTATTTTAGGCGAAGTTTCTCAACCCGCCGAGCCATTTCATTTTTTCAAGCGAGTACAGCGCGCTTAAAAAGTAGGTGTTCGACAGTTCTTCGGGCTTTATTCCTTCAAAGCATGGCGGAAGAGATACCTTAAAGCTGTCGTATACTATACCGCCGACAGAAACCTTTGGCGTGCTTCCCGTAAAAATAACTGTGCTGCTCGTGACGGAAATAGGCTCTGTAATAGTCTGCGGCGCGACAAGTATGTCACATGGCAGGACTTCATCGAGCTTATCACGAATCAGCAGCGTCGCACCGTATTCACACATTAAACGTTCGTTTTCGGCCTCGTAGAAGCTTAAAGCTTTTGTGGCAATTTTAAGGGATTTTGTATACCCTATAAGTCGTTCGGCGGCATTGACGAATTTGCCTATTGGGTCGTACAGCGATATTCTCAGCCTGTCCGGTTTAACGCCAAGCCGACAAATATATTCCTCGGAGGCATTGATACAAAGCCGACACGAATACTCCGTGCTATCAAAGCGTTTGAAACCTAAGCTCCGAGGAAGTACCACATCATATGCACAAAGCGTTTCCGTGAAATCAGCATGAACGGCACGCTTGATCTTCTTAAATCTGACTATCGAATCCTTTTGAATATATGTAATATGAAGCATATTCAGACCGAGATATTTGTCCTGAATATGCTTCACCTTTATCTCATATGGAGAAAAAACCGCACGAAATCTTTCCTTGATCCCACACGGCCGTATACGCTTGATAGTCAGCGCTGTTATCATAAAGAATCCCCCGATAAATCATATTTATTGTGCATTTCAATAATATATATGATTTATCGGGGATATTTTATGCGGTATAAAATGCAAGGCGCTTCATGGAACGCCTTAATAAGCTGAAAAATTCAAAGCAATTTTTAGCGCTTCAGTGACGGTCATAGTACAGAAATCACACCTTGCTTCAAGCAGTCTGTTCAGGGTTTTCCGCCGTGGCAAGGGACTTTTCCCGCCACCTTCCGTTCTTCCAACGAAATATCATCAATACGGCTCGGAAGCACTCGTCAGATGCAAGAGCAAGCCACATACCGTATATCCCCCACCCGCAGACCGCTACGAGAATATACGAACCGAGAGTGGAAAGTATCCACATCGAAAAAATCGCCGCTCCCGTCGGGAAGAAAACATCACCCGCTCCGCGCAGGCTGTTTATAATGATAAGGTTAGTGCATCTGCCCGCCTCAAGGATAACATTTATAATTATCAGGTCACCGCCTATCGCTATGACCTCGGGATTGTCGGTAAATATATCAAGAAGCTGATGTCGAAATATAACACCCAAAGTACACATGACGGCGGTAAGACCGTATCCGAGCAAAAGACTTTTCAACAGTTCTCTGTATGCCGTGTCGAACTTTTTCGCGCCGACATAATAGCTCGTCAGTATCTGCGCCCCCTGTCCTATCGAAAGAGAAAAAATGTAGAATATATTTGTGATGTTTTGAGTATAGCCCCTTGTAATATATTCGTTTTCCGTCATGAATTTAAGCGCAATGGCAGTTACTATAAGCTGAGACAAATTGTAGTTTATAGACTCAAAGGCGGCAGGTATACCGACCTTGAGCATAAGACCGAAATCCTTAAACGGAAATGGGAACAAAAACTTGAACATTGAAATCTTTTCGACTTTTTTAAAGAAGATAATTATTATAATAACTGCACCGATGATCCTGCTGAATGTCGTCGCTATTGCCACACCTCTGACTCCGAGGACAGGCATACCAAACCAGCCGAACACAAACGTGAGATCAAGAACCGTGTTTAAGATATTCATAACCACAGTTATGTACATGGGTATACGTGTATAACCATGGCTTCTGAAAACTACATTTATGGAGTTTATTATCGCCTGACCGAACATAAAGCTGCCAACAATAACGAGGTATTCACTTCCAAACGATAGAACCTTGCCCTTAGCTCCAAGTGCGGAAAGCATTGGCTTGTTGAAAAAAACGAGGATCAAGCTCACTAACAAACCAAGCATGAAGTTAAAGAAAATTGACAGCGATGCCGTCTGCGTAGCCTTAGTGCGATTATTAGCACCGAGATTTTGCGCGATGATGATAGCACTCGCCGTTGAAGTAACAGAAAATAAAATATTGCATATACCCGCAACCTGGTTCGCTGTTCCCACTGACGCGGAAGCAAGGTCGTCATATTGGCTCAGTGCGAAAACATCAACGAAGCCGAGCATCATAAAAAGAAGTGTTTCAACCAGAATAGGCCAAGATAAGGAAATAAGCGACATCTTTTTCATACAAATCCCCCATATTATATAACATTCTTTACGCTGCTGAACTGACTGTTATATAGTGTACTATAAAAACCCTTGCGCTCGAGAAGCTCCCGATGATTACCCTGTTCTATTATATGACCGTCCCTCATTACAAGGATAATATCGGCTTCCTTTATTGTTGACAGGCGGTGAGCGACTATGAAGCTTGTCCTGCCCTTCATCATAGCATTGAATGCCTGCTGCACGCGTATCTCCGTTCTTGTGTCGATACTGCTCGTAGCTTCGTCGAGTATAAGCATCGGTGGGTCGCAGAGCATTACACGGGCTATGCACATGAGCTGCCTCTGTCCCTGTGACAGGTTCATGCCCTCCTCTGTTATAATGGTGTCATAGCCGTCGGGAAGCCGTCGTATATAGCCGTCGATATACGCTTTTCGGGCGGCGGCGCGTATCTCGTCTATTGTCGCGTCAGGCTTGCCGTATGCGATATTTTCGGATATAGTGGCATTATAAAGCCAGCTCTCCTGCAGCACCATTCCGTAAAGCCCTCTAAGGCTGTTTCGAGTAATATTCTGTGTATCTATGCCGTCAATTAAAATACTGCCGCTATCAATATCATAAAATCGCATGAGAAGATTTATAAGCGTCGTCTTGCCACAGCCTGTCGGACCGACTATAGCGACACGCTGACCGGGCTTTACCTTCAAATTAAAGTCCTCTATAAGTTTCCTGTCAGGCGAATACGAGAAACAAACATTTTCAATGTCTATTGACCCCTTGCAATCCTTTAGCTCCACAGCGGAATCAGCGTCCTTGCTTTGCTCCGGCTCGTCAAGGACGTCAAACACTCTCGACGCACCCGCAAGAGCGGACTGCAGCTGAGGAATAACTCCCGTCACCTCGTTAAAGGGCTTTGTATACTGGTTTGCGTATGTCAGGAAGCAGGATATTTGACCGACGGAAATAATACCGTTGATGGCGTTGATAGAGCCTACTACTGTGACCGCAGCAGTTACGACTGAGTTTACAAATCTGGTGCTCGGGTTGGCAAGAGAGGAATAAAACTGAGATTTCTGTCCGCAGACACGCAGCCGTTCATTTATATCCTCAAAGTCTTTTAAGGAACGTTCCTCATAACCGAACGCCTTGACTGTTTTCTGGTTACCGACTATTTCCTCGATATACGAGCTTATTTCTCCCTGCGTCCTCGACTGCTTGATGAACATTTTATGGGAAAGCCGCGTTATCATAGCCGCGACGAAAACAGACAACGGACTTATAACGACAACGACCGCCGCTATTCTAAAATCTATCGCAAGCATAAAAACAAGTGTTCCGACTATCATGACAATTCCAGAAAAAAGTTGTGTAACACCCTGAAGCAGACCGTCTCCTACCGAGTCAATATCGTTTATGACACGGCTTATGAGGTCGCCGTGAGGGTGGCCGTCAATATACCTGAGAGGCACATAGTTGAACTTCGCAAATATATCACGTCTCATATCACGCACTGTCATATAGCTGACCGTATTTGTAAAGAGAGCCATGAGCCATTGGAAAAATGCCGAGCCTATGACTGTTAAGGCAATCATACCGATTATGCGGAGCATAGCCGAAAAATCGACATTACCCTCCCCTACTGCCTTGTCTATCGCCTGACCTATAAGTACGGGCGTCGTAAGGTTAAGCACAACATAGAACACGGCGGATACAACAGCGCCTGCAAGACTTTTCCCATAGGGCTTAGTATAGGAGACTATACGCTTTAATGTTTTCTTTTTAGCCTGTGAGTTTTTTTTCATACTGTATCACCGATTTTAATTTTCTGTTTCGTCAGCGCTAAGCTGTGAAAGGCATATTTCCTTATAGACCTCACAATTTTTGAACAGCTCCTCATGCGTTCCCACCCCCGCAAGCTCACCATCATCAAGGACAAGAATTTTGTCGGAATACCTGACTGTTCCGACACGCTGAGAAACTATTACAGCAGTAATACCGCTTGTTTCGACTGCGAGCGCACGCCTTAGAGCCGCGTCCGTCGCGAAATCAAGCGCGCTCGCGCTGTCGTCGAGTATCAGAATTTCAGGATGTGATATTATAGCTCTGGCTATCGTCAGCCTTTGCCTCTGCCCGCCCGAGAAGTTTTTTCCTCCCGCAAGGACCTCATGCTCGACACCATCTGACAGCTTAGAAACGAACTCATACGATTGCGAAACCCTGAGCGCCCACTCTATATCCTCATCAGAGGCATTTTTATTGCCCCACAAAAGGTTGCTCTTGATCGTTCCGCTGAAAAGTACGGCTTTCTGCGGAGCAATACCTATTTTGTCCCTGAGTGACGAAAAGGTATAGTCCGCTGCGGACATTCCGCTAATAAGTACAGAACCCTTCTGTGGGTCATAGAATCGCGGGATAAGATTTATCAGCGTTGACTTTCCTGAACCTGTACCACCTATGATGCCTATTGTTTCACCCTTATTCGCCGTAAAGCTGATATTCTCAAGGGCATATTTACCCTCGCCATACGCGAAGGACACGTCCTTGAACTCGATCATCGGGGCATTTTCAATATTCGATTCTGTTTTAACGCCCTCTATCACGCTCGTCTCCGTCGCAAAGACCTCGTTGACTCTGTTCGCGGATGCCGCCGCCTTGGTGAATATGACAACAAGATTCGCGACTACTATCATCGCCAAAAGTATCTGTGTCATATAGTTTACCAAAGCGATTATCTCGCCCTGTGTAAGCTCACCCGTATATACATAACCGCCGCCGAACCAAACTATCGCGATTATAGCTATATTTATGATAACGTATGTTATGGGATTCAGAAGTGCCGATAGCTTTCCTACGGTTATCGCAGTTTTTGTAAGCTCGTCGCTTTTTTCGTTGAAACGCTGCTTTTCGCTCTCCTGCTTAGAGAAAGCACGAATGACCCTGTTACCTGCAAGGTTCTCGCGCGTTATAAGCGAAAGCTTATCAAGGCTTGACTGTATACTATTAAAAAATGGAACGGAGCGGCTCATAACTATATAAAGTACAATGGCAAGGAGCGGAGCGGCGATAAGGAATATCAGCGAAAGGTTAATATCTATCGTCATCGCCATTATAAGCGCGCCTATAACGAGGAACGGCGCTCGTATGACAAGCCTTATAAGCATCGCTACTGCTATTTGAAGCTGGTTTATATCGTTTGTCATCCTTGTTATCAGCGACGGTGTGCCGAGTTTATCAAGCTCACGGTGAGAAAGTGTGTTTATATGCTTAAGCATAGCGTTTCTTATCTTTGTGCCAAAACCCTGCGAGACAATTGACGCACTCTTCTGACAGACCAGAGCGAAGCCGAGTCCGAGCGCCGCGAGCAATATCATTACTCCACCCTGACGCCATACATACCCGTAGTCTCCACTCTTAACTCCTGTATCTATTATATCCGCCATGACAAGCGGTACTATAAGCTCAAATATAGCCTCGATAAGCTTACATATAGGTCCGACTATAAGCTGCAGAATATAGCTTTTCAGAAAACGTCTTAATTTAAACAACAGTAACAGCTCTTTTCAAGCAAATTGAACAGTTTGTATGAAATAATAATCTATGTATAAATTATACATAAATCGGTCCGAATATACAATAATCATAATATCCTTAAATACTACTAAAGTAGCCTGACTGCTAATCCTTTCTAAAAACAGCGGTGACGCTTATTTCCCCGTCCTTATTATCGGCAAAAATTTCGCCGTCCATTTTATGCATCAGATGACGGCAGATATAAAGCCCGAGTCCGCTGCCGTTTTCCGAACCGACATTGGAACCGCGCCAAAAGCTTTCAAAAATATGCGGCATCTCATCTTTTAACAATGTACATCCGCTGTTTTTCACAGTGACAAGACGGCAATCCTCCTCATTCGACACTTCTATCTTAATATATCCTCCGTCACCGTACTTTATTGCATTTTCAATTATATTTTGAATAACCTCCACCGCGCGGTCGATATCTCCCTTTATAAGGCAGTTATCGTAATCGGAAACAGAAAAATCAATGTGTATGAGACTGAGCCTTTCCCTGTAATACGATATGATCTCATTCATAAGCTCTGAAAAATAGCAGCTTCCGTCCCTGACCTCCATATCAAGAAAATCCTCATTCGATGTTTTTATGATTTTAGAGACATAGCCCTCGATTTCGTCGGCACGGGCGTTTATACTTTCGGCGGCTTCCTTTTGACGCTCCCTGCTCTTATATAAATCCTTTATTATCGCCTTTGAGTACAACTTTATTGCGCTCAACGGAGTTTTTATATCGTGAGAAAGTGAGATTATCATGGTTTTGTTTTTTCTCTGAAGCTCCAGCTCTCTTACCTTCTGCTGTTCAAGCCTTTCCCGCAGAAGGTCAAGTCCCCAGACAAATCGCCCGAAATATCGGCTTTTGCGCTCCTTTAATGACGTTGTAAGATTGCCCTTTGACAGCTCATACGGCAGATCCTCAAGGGTGTGAAACGGTTTTATTATGCTTTCCCTTATATAAATAAGGATAATAATGACAAGCACCGTCATTACTAACAGTGAAGCATTTATATATATCGAGCCTTTATAACATATGTTTTGCGGAACGCTTTCGTAATCAAAGCGATACAGCCTGCCATCGATCTCACGCACGGCGCAGTCACTGCCGTCACCCTTTAGAAACGTTTCCAGTTCATGGGAGCTTTTATCTATAACCGAAATATTATAAATATAATTATATTTATCAAGCGAAATCTTTTCAATACCGTTTTTAACAATTTCATGCTCAAGTCTGTTTATTTCAACTGTATAGCTGCGCCCGTCATTGCTTAAATCTGATTTTAAAAATGCAAAATTCGCCGCAATAATTACGGCGAAAAGCAATAAAACAACGAGCGCGAAAAATCTGTTAAATGCTTTCATTTTACGCTCCGATCCTTAATGAAATACCGAATGAATACCGCCTGACAGCTTGGCACTCACGGTACTTCTTTATAATGTATTATTGAGAAATGTCAAGCCTGTAGCCTACTCCCCAGACAGTCTGTATATACTTCGGGAATTTCGGGTCGATCTCTATTTTTTGCCTTAACCACTTTATGTGAACTGTCAACGTCTGCGGTTCGCTTTCACTGTCAAGGCCCCATATTTTATTGAATATATGTTCCTTGGAAAGTGTTTTGCCGCAGTTTTCTGCCAAAAGCAGAAGCAAATCAAATTCCTTAGATGTAAGTGCCAGTTCGCTGTCGTTTTTATAAACTGTTCTCTTTGACTTATTGATTCTAATATTCCCGAAAGCTGTAACGTCATTGTCGTATCTGCGTTTAAAGATACCTCGGATCTTCGCTATAAGAATATCTATATCATACGGTTTTTCGATATAGTCATCAGCGCCGAGAATCAGACCGTTAAGCTTATCATCTTTATCTGATTTTGCGCTGACTATAATTATCGGCACAATACTGCTCTCTCGTATCTCTCGGCACACGGTAAAGCCGTCTATACTCGGAAGTATTATATCCAGCACCACAAGACGCGGCTTTTCACTGCGGAAAAATTCAAGCGCTTCCTCGCCGCTCCCGCAGACAGCAGTACTGTAGCCCTCGTTTTCGAGAAAGTCACGGAGCAAAAAGGCAAGCTCCATATTATCCTCAACTATAAGTATGTCTATCAAGCAGCTTCACCCCTTACACGGTAATACATCGGTAAGTTACTCTATATGTTGACATGATCTGACCTTATCCGTATCGAGCGGATTTTCACGAGAACACATATCTCCCCTGTGAACATATATTACCAGCCGAACTCCATCAGCCAGTTTGCCAGACACCTTTCACGTTCGCGGAGGTTTGAGTTCTCGGAATATCTCTCTAAATTATACTCACCGCAAATGTCTCCGTCAACAATGTACATTACTCTCGAGCATTTTGCCGCAACCTTTACATCATGAGTCACAAGCATAATAGTCGTACCCTCGCTGTTTATCCTGTTAAGCTCACTCATTACCTCATTTGAAGCGGAACTGTTGAGAGCTCCCGTCGGTTCGTCGGCAAATATCATCTTGGGATCGTTGATCATGCTGCGGCAGATACACGCGCGCTGAAGCTGACCGCCCGAAACCTCGTTTATGTCGTTATCCGCAACATCAATAATCCCCAGCTTGTGCATCAGCCTTTCGCCTGCTTCGACTCGTTCCTTTCTCTTCCTGCCGTTGTTCGCCTGACAAGCCGGAAGTATTATGTTGTCGATAATAGTAAGATTCTTGAGCATGAGCATCTGCTGAAAAACAAATCCCATATCAAGAAGCCTGAGCCGGGCAAGCTCCCTTTTTTTCATTTTTCCGATGTCGCGCCCGTCAAATTCTACTGTTCCCGCAGTAATGTTATCCATACCCGAAACGGAGTAAAGAAGCGTTGACTTGCCCGAGCCTGACGGTCCCATAACGGCGACCATCTCTCCCTCGGATATTTCAAAGCTTACATTTTTGAGGACATTATTCTGACGCTTGTTTACAATATATGTTTTGCAAAGATCCTTTACTGATAATATAGTTTTCATTATAAACAACTCCTTTTTTAAAATACTATATCTCATGTTTACTTTTTAAACCGAGATATTTCTCTGTCGGGCAATGTCGTAATACCGCTAATCCACGTTGTTGATTTCGGAAGATGTTATTTTCCTTGCTCCCAATGCGGTTATTATACTTGATAGCATTGCAGATGTGAATAATATGACGGGATACAGAATAAAAATTTCAAACGTATTCATCTCAAATTCAATACGGCTTGCTCCCATAAACTCAAATACTTTTCCGGATGTAAACTGCGAGATCGGTTCTGACACGAGCAGGGCTAAAAGTATTGATACCAGCAGCACTATTCCTATTCGCAATACCTGACGCTTAATAACATCGGAGCTTTTAAAGCCCAAGCTTTTAAGCATTGCTGTCTCTGCTCGTTCTTTAATAAGGAACGTTTTGACCATAAGAACAGAAACAAGCATATTTATGATTACTACAAGGGTAACAATAAGGGCTTTAGAGCTGTCAAGTGAATCTGTAATATTACCCATCATGAATGAAGCATATTCCCCGCCCGAATAAACCGTAAAATCGGGATATAGCTTTTCAATAAGCTCCCTGCGCGACTGCTTTTCGCTCTCGCTCGGTGAGTCCGTATACTTTATCTGAACGGGAACGTCAATCATCCCGTCATTGCTGTCTATAATATTTGCTTTTTCAGAGAATCTGATGCCCTCGCCCATGTTATTCATGCTCTGATACATCGCCGTCACGATAAAGTCCTTTTCTACCCCGTTATATTTGATTTTTACCGTATCTCCTATTTTTGCGCCCACAGCGTCCGCAGTTATATAAGTAAGCGAAAGCTCGTTTTCCTCTACAGGAGGTGTACCCTCGAGATAATCATATTGATCCGATGTTGTTCCGATACCCTTGAACGACAGCGAGCACGCATTTTTATCCTTATATGAAATATATACACTTGAAACCTGCTCGAATACTCCCTTGCTCTCGATACCGTTTTCTCTCAGTTTGGTCTCTATGTTCTCGAGATAGTTCTCTATATATTCCGTTCCCATCCTATGCAGCTTGATGCATTCACTATCGTTTAACAGGTACAGATCACTCTCGGATATACTGAACAATCTCAAAATGTGGTCACTTTTCAGTGTGCTTATTGTATTTGCGGGAATGATTATGAGCAGTACGCCTACTGTAAATATGAGAATAAGTGCGGCGAAGGTCTTAATGCCGCTGATTATATCGTTTATCGCAAGAAACATCGCCGGTCGTATATGACTTTTACTGAGCCGCAGAACTCCCTTTCTTTTAAATCTCTCTCCGGTTGAACCGCTTCTCACTGCGTCAACAGGAGAAAACTTTATTACGCGCCTTGTGAAAAGATAGCAGAACAGCACTACTATGGCAACAAGAAAGATACAGCTTAATACGTTGTTCCAAAGGCTTGTCACACCGCTCATGACTATATTGGGCGAGCTCTGAGCTATAAAAATATTTTGAAGCGGAATGCTCATTACAAAGCCTATAGCAGAGCCTGCAACCGCGAGAGCAAGATATTTGACTATATAAAGCCCCCTGATCCTTCTCTCCGTTATACCGATAGCCTTCATGATGCCTATCTCTCGGTATTCCTCCTGAAGTGTAAAAAGTATCGTAAAGCGCATGATTATCAATGAAATTATGATCAGACAAACACTTACGACAAGAAAGATCACCGCTGTGACTATATCCATAGTATATGTTGTCATCACAGCTTCCTTTGTCACTGTTTGGGTAACGCCTATACCTTCTGATATTAAATCGCTGTTTACCCCTGCGGTATCATCCGTATCGACCGCATACAGATACATACCTGCAAAATCTCCGCTGTTCTTTAATCTTTTGTAGTCCTTATCGCTTATTATGAAGCGCGTTATGCCCATGAACGGCGAGCCTAAAAACGCATCCTTGATCTTTCCCTTTACCGTAAATGTCATTTCTGTACTGCCGCTCTTTATCGTGACCTTATCACCGAACTTAAACCCGGCGGTGTCGAATGACTTATTCGGCATATATATTTCTCCGTCATTAACGGTTTCCAAGACATTGTCATGTTCGTCAAAAAATTTTTGTGATTTGATATTGATAGTGCCTAAGATACCGTTACCTTCTATGATCTTATCCCCCGCTGTAAAATTATCACTCGTCACAATCAGGTGATCGTCAGACTTATAGCTCTTTACCTTATCGCTCTCACTGAGAAATTTATTCAACGCTTCCGATTGGTTCTCGTTCGCAAAAACCATATACGGCGCAAGCTCTGATCTGTCAATGTAATTATCAAGAGCCGCAGTTACCGTAAGGATAGTACTGATACCGCTCGCAATAAAGTTTGCCGCAAGAACCATAAATATCAGAAGTATAATATTTAAGGTTTTCTTGTGCTTCAGGTCATTTTTCAGCATTCTGAAATACATTTTCATTCTCCTTCCGTTTTTTGACCGAATCTTAATCCCCGCACAACGAAATATGTACAACGGCTTTATCGGTGTTGAATCTACTATATCAGTCAAATTATTAAATAATCCTTAAATTTAAAATAATTATACCGTATATTTTAAAAAATTTCTCATACAAGCGTAAAATCGCACAAAGTTTTCTATATAGTCTGCACATTAGTTCTTTTAGGCGCAATATATAGTGTTCAAACACTTAAGTTTAAAGTTTATTGGGAATTTTTGTTCTAATTCTAAGAACTTTCCTCTTGAATTTTAAAAACAGATGTTCTATACTAATTAAAAGAACAAATGTTTATTGGGAGGGCGAGCCTAATGCGAACGATACTTCACAGCGACTGCAACTCGTTTTACGCGTCAGTAGAATGCCGCGACAACCCAGAGATACGCGATAAGCCTGTAGCGGTCGGCGGCAATGAGGAAAGCAGACACGGGATAATCCTCGCGAAAAACGAGCTTGCGAAGAAATTCAACATCATAACGGGAGAAACGATATACTCCGCAAAGCAAAAATGTCCGGAACTTGTGGTCGTTCCTCCGCACTTCGAAAAATATATCAAAATCTCGGAAAGCATTAAAAAAATCTATCTCGACTACACCGATATGGTAGAGCCGTTTGGGCTGGACGAATGCTGGCTCGATGTAACGGGCAGCGGAATACTCGGTGACGGAATGACGATAGCGCGCGACATCAGTAAGAGAATAAAGAGAGAAATCGGAATAACCGTCAGCATCGGAGTCAGCTTTAACAAAATTTTCGCAAAGCTCGGCAGCGACTACAAAAAGCCGGACGCGATAACATACATCGGAGCGGAAAATTTCCGAGAGATCGTGTGGCCGCTGCCCGCAAAGGATCTGCTCTACGTCGGCAAAGCAACGGAAAAAAAGCTCGAAAAGTTCGGTATCCACACGATAGGCGAGCTTGCACGCCTTGACGCGGACGGGCTGAAAAGTCACTTCGGCAGGTGGGGAGAGATACTTCATGCGTTCGCAAACGGTCTTGACGCCTCCCCTGTCGCTGTCTTTGGAAGCAAAAATCATGTAAAATCAATAGGAAACTCCTCTACAACTCCCCGCGACCTGAAAAACAACGAGGACGTTAAAATAATGATGAGCGTTCTCTCGGATTCTGTCGCGCGCAGACTTCGTGAGCATGGTTTTTTCACGTCCTGTGTGTCTATAAGCGTCAGGGATAATGAGCTTATGTCATTCACACGCCAAAAAACGCTTGATCGCCCTACTAATATCACATCGGAGATAAACGACGCCGCAATGGAGCTTTTCCTGCAAAACTACCGTTGGAACAGGCCGATAAGAAGCGTCGGAGTGAGTGTGTCCTCGCTTACGCCAAGCAGCTTCGGAGAACAAATTACGTTTTTTGACGCTGAGAGTCGCGGCAGGCTGCAAAGTCTCGACAAAACGCTTGACAAGCTCAAGGAACGCTTCGGCTCATATTGTGTTCGCCCCGCACTGCTCTTGCTTGATAAAAAGCTGTCGGGATTTTCACCAAAGGAGGATCATGTCATCCACCCCGTCGGGTATTTTTAAGCCCCTTGCAAAATCATAGAAAAAAATATATACTATGAATACACGAACGGGAGGTAACACATGGATTATTTGAAATCGATCGAAAAGGTAAATTCACTTCTGAAATTCGGAATACGACCAGGTCTCGAGAGAATAAGGGAGCTGCTCACAAGGCTTGGCGATCCGCAAAATAAGCTGAGATTTATCCATGTCGCGGGCACGAACGGCAAGGGGACTGTATGTACGCTCATCTCAAATGTCCTTACTGCGGCGGGATATAGAACAGGGCTATATACCTCCCCGTATATCATGGACTTTCGGGAGCGTTTCCAAATAGACGGTGAAATGATAACCGAGGAGGAGCTTTCGCGTCTTACCGAAAGGGTTTCCGCAGAGGCTGACGAGATGGAACGGCAAAATATAATTATTACCGAATTTGAGTTTATTACAGCCATGGCTTTTTTATGGTTTCTTGAACGAAAATGCGATATAGTCGTTTTGGAGGTCGGCTTGGGCGGACGCTTTGACGCGACAAATGTTATAAGCACGCCCCTTTTATCGGTCATCATGTCAATATCTCTCGACCACACAGCGATACTCGGAGATACCGTTGAAAAAATAGCGTTTGAAAAATGCGGGATAATAAAAAACAATGGTCAGACAGTAGTCTACGCTGACCAGCCCGACGGCGTCCTCGATGTAGTAAGAGGCGCTGCTGCTGAAAACAACAACGTTCTTACGATAGCTGATGATACAGCGATAACTTCAATAAATGACGATATTCACGGCTCGACATTTCTGTACCGAACAGGCGGAGCATTTGGCGTTGAAAGTGAAATCGAGCTTTTTATTCCGTTTATCGGTGAGCATCAATACAAAAATGCATCCGTGGCTCTGACCTCGTTAAAGCTTCTGTCACAGCAGGGTTACAGCATAACATCGGACGCGCTGAGGATAGGACTCAGGACGGCAAGGCTTTTCGCTCGTCTTGAGCTTTTACATGAAAGTCCTGCTGTGCTTCTGGACGGCGCGCACAATCCCGGAGGGGCGCGGGCTCTCGCCGCTGCTGTCAAAAAATACCTCAACGGCAAACGCAAAATCCTGATAATTGGTATGCTTGCCGACAAGGACGTTGAAAGAGCGGTTTCGTACATCGCACCGCTTTTTGACAAGGCATATACCCTCGCGCCGGACAATCCACGCGCCCTGCGGTCGGAAGACCTTGCTGACATCGTCGGGAAGCATTGTGGCGATGTAACGGCTCTCGAGGATTACAGCGAGGCATATAGGTGCGCGCTATCTGACGCAGGTGCGGACGGAGCAGTAGTAATATGCGGCTCGCTGTATCTTGCGGGGAAAATGCGTCATATTCTATAATTAACTTTCCTAAGTTATATTTGAGAATCAAAAGGAGAACAGATGATATGTCGAACAAAATCGGAAGAAACGACCCATGCTGGTGCGGAAGCGGAAAAAAATATAAAAAGTGTCATGAGGAATTTGACGACAAAATTTCGGAATATGAGGCAATGGGGCATATAGTCCCGGATCACAGCATTATAAAAACGCCCGCGCAAATCAAAGCTATCAAGGAAAGCTGCAAGATCAACATTGCCGTTCTCGACGAAGTCGCCTCAAAAATCCATGCGGGAATGACCACCCAGGATATTGACGACATAGTCTACAAAAAGACCATAGAAATGGGCGGTACTCCCGCGACACTCGGATATGAGGAATATCCCAAGAGTGTATGCACCTCGATAAACGAGGTCGTGTGTCACGGTATTCCGTCAGATGACGTTATACTCAAGGATGGAGATATTATCAACGTTGACTGTTCAACAATACTTAACGGGTACTTCTCCGACTCCTCACGAATGTTCTGCATAGGTGATGTCAGCGAGGAAAAGCGCAGGCTCGTTGAAGTCACAAAGGAAGCAATGGAGATCGGTCTGAAAGCCGTCAAGCCGTGGGGCTTTCTCGGTGATATGGGCGAGGCCGTTCACGAGCACGCGGTCAAGAACGGCTACTCCGTCGTTCGTCAAATCGGCGGTCACGGCGTAGGACTTGAGTTTCACGAGGATCCTTGGGTCAGCTACTGTTCAAAGCGCGGTGAGGAGATGCTGCTCGTTCCCGGAATGATATTCACTATTGAGCCTATGATAAACATGGGCAGTGACAAAATATACACAGACAGGAAGGACGGCTGGACAATATACACCGCCGACAAAAAGCCGTCGGCACAATGGGAGATAATGGTTCTCGTCACCGAGACAGGAGCAGAAGTCCTCTGCTACTAGTCGGCGGGCAGGTCGCGGTCGAGTGCCTCGACACGCAAGTCACGTAATCGCTCGTTACCTCGCTCGACGTCAGCAAGAGTTGTTTATGTCCGCGTCAGTACTAAGTTACCAATGAACTACAATCAGCACACATTGTGTCCCGCCACGCAAGTACAGTGCTAAATAAGTCCTGCACGGCACACAAACATATCCCCTATCAGTGTCGAACTTATTCGCCGCACAGCTAAAAACGACCTCGCGTCCTGCCGGCATGGACACCTCGCCGCACCCCGACATAGTGGCATCCGCCGTGACTACGGAGTTTTGATGAAAATGAATATAACAGATAAAAATATAGATGCCGGAAGGGCATTTGACTTTGGAAGAACTTCGGAAAATTATGCAAAATTTCGTGATATTTATCCTCAAGAGTTTTATGATAAGGTCATAAGACGCAATCATAAAAGAAAGAGGTTTTACACAGAAACAGCTTGCGGAAATGCTCGGTGTATCCGTGCGAACCGTTTCAAGATGGGAAACAGGTTCAAATATGCCCGATTTATCTGTTCTTATTTAAATCGCGGACTATTATGACGTGCAAATAAAGGAAATATTGGACGGAAAAAGGGAAGGCGAAAGCATGGATATGGAAACCAAGGAAGCGGTATTGACGGTGGCAGATTACAGCAACAATTAAAAGAAAAAGCTTCAAAGGAGATTATGTTATCTTTTTATAGCAGGACTTGTGCTGTTTACTATCTACTTTACTCTTAAATTTTTGGGCATTACGGAAAAATTTCCATATGATTTTATTTCAGGTGTTTAAGCAGGCTTTTCATATGGCATGATGATTGCAGGTGTGCTGTATACGAGCGGTTGTCTGGAACGTATAAGAAAAAAATTAAAAAGGAAGTAGCACACAGAAAAAAGCCGAAGCGTTTGCCTCGGCTTTTTTATACCTTTAGAACGGATAAATCACCCGTTTTACGGTAGACTTTTATTCGCTCCACGAATGGTACCGACGCACCGGACTGAAGCACAATATCAAATTCGGAGTTCGCGCGTTCCTCGTTGCCGAGTGCGATATAGGCAACTCCCATTTCGTAGTGTATACGCAGTTCGCTTGTTTTTATAATGTCTTTAGAACTAAAAGCAGAAAGACTCGCCTGAAGCTTATTAAGATACTCCATAGCCGTCTGTTCGTTTTTGTTTACTACAAAATTAAATGTAGCAACGGTTAGCTGAAAAAGGCTGTAAAAGCTTTGCATTACCGTCTGCGGGGCATTGGCTGTTCGCAGTATAGCTTCGGCATTCCGCATATACAGCCTTGCCCTCTCTATATCGCCTATACGGAGATATGCACCCGACTGATTGTTAAGTATGATAAATCTCATAGCGGGTGTAATGTTCTGATACCCCGAGGACTCAAATTCGGTATAGATTTTCAGCGCCTCATCGTATTGCTCATTGTGGATGTATCCGACGGCTATGTTCGATTTTACAAGGTTTCTGACATAGGCGCTTAAAAGCGGTCTGTCAAGAAATTTGTACTGCTCGTCCAGAAAAGCGTGAATGTCGTAATTCATCTTATCGATCGTCTTGTTGTATTTTTTTAACGCCAGCTTCATAATGTATTTCATAACAAAGACAGCAATTACGTCCACAATAAAGGCTGTAAAGGCAGCCCACCATGAATCGATCGCAAGCCCAAAAAACGTTGCACAGACAACTATCAAAATAACAATGATAAATATAACTGTTGAAAAGGTGAATAGAAATATCACAAATCATTCCTCCCCTAAACATCAATCAACTATAAGCATGGCATCGCCAAAGCTGAAAAATCTGTATCTTTCCTCAACTGCCGTTTTATAGGCGTTCATTATGTTGTCATATCCCGCGAAAGCTGAAACAAGCATTATAAGCGTGCTCTCCGGAAGATGAAAATTCGTTATAAGGCAGTCCATAGCCTTAAATTTAAAGCCCGGATATATAAATATATCGGTCATACCCTCGCTCGCTTTTATCGCGCCCTCACGAGCGGCAACTGATTCTACCGTGCGGCAGCTGGTTGTGCCGACACAGAAAACTCTGCCGCCGTTCTTGTGTGTTTCGTTTATAAGGTTCGCTGTTTCCTCGCTCATGTCGTAATGCTCGGAGTGCATTTTGTGCTTTGTAACATCATCGACTTTCACGGGGCGAAATGTACCCAACCCTACATGGAGCGTCACAAAACCGATATTTATGCCCTTATCTCTGACACGGCTAATAAGCTCCTTAGTAAAATGAAGCCCGGCTGTCGGAGCGGCGGCAGAGCCTACCTCACGGCTATATACAGTCTGGTAACGCTCCTTATCCTTCAGCTTTTCGTGTATGTACGGAGGAAGCGGCATCTGACCGAGACGGTCAAGGTTCTCGTAGAAGCTCCCCTCGCACTCAAAGTCGAGTATTCTACCGCCGTCCTCCGTGACTTCTGAAACGGTACAGCGCATTATACCGTCACCGAATGTAAAGCTCGAACCGACCTTTGCCCTCTTTCCGGGTTTAGCTAAAGCCTCCCAGCGATCACCCTCTATTCGGTGCAGAAGCAGGAACTCAACATGGGCGTTTGTCTCGTCCTTAACACCGTATATTCTCGCGGGAAGAACACGGGAATCGTTTAAGATCAGGCAGTCGCCTTCATTCAGATAGTCGAGAATATCATAAAAATGCCTATGTTCAATTTTGCCCGTCATTTTGTGCAGCACCATCATTCGAGAGCTGTCACGAGGCTCAATAGGGGTTTGCGCGATAAGCTCCCCGGGCAGTTCATAGTAGAAGTCGCTTGTTTTCATATTGAATATTCCTTTTATAATTTAATATAGATATGCAATGTTATTATCTGTCGCCATATTGTCGAGAGAGTAAAGTATTAGAACAGCGTCGGCGTTTTCCTCCTCGGCGAGTGCTGAAATATCCTTTTTATAGTAACGGAGGTCAGCCATGATTATTTCACTGTAGTTTTGAGAGAGGAACGGCACTATCGCGTGGGCATACGAATCTTTTACAACAACTAGCTTTCCACCGTCAGCGTTTGTGTTTGTTATTTTGACAAGGCTGTGGTTGCCGTCGAGAAAGACAGGGTATTTATCATCGTTTTCGAGCTGTTCTCTAAAGAAATAGCTGTTAGAGGTCTTTATCTCGCCGCCGTCGTTTATCTCGACATTGACAGAGCCGGAGGACTGATTTTTGTTGCTCCAAAGTTCAATATCGTCGGACGGTATGCTCCACAGAGCGCTCTTTGAATATGATGTTCCGTAGAAGCCGCTAATACTTTCCTTGAGGAAATCACTCTCATTGAGCGGAGCATAGCCCATACTCTCGCCGAGCAGGCTGTAGCACTCATACGCTCCGAGTGTCGTCCAGTGGTGGTCAGTTTTGTAGTAAAGCTGTTCATCAGACGCCTTTTGAGCAAATGCCTCTGTCACATCAATAAATGTAATATTATCTCCAAGCTTATTCCTAAAGGAATCAATAAGCTCGCCATCGTTGTACTCCTCGTGATTCGCGGGGAGCTTAGAGTTGTTTATATATCCCGATGACGGTATCAGCGTCATATAGACAGGGATTTCGGAGTAATCGGCAAACTCCTTTATATAGCCGGCGTTCTGAGATAAAGTCTCGCTATCCTTAGTAGGTTTCGGGAAAAGATAACTGTCGCTGCCGAGATAGATACCCTTAGAGCCGTTTCGACCTGTCAAAAGCTCATAATCCGCACTAAAGCCCACAAAAAAGTTTCTGGCCGCCACATGATCGGACAAATATGTATCGACATCATTTTGAAAGTCCCCGTTTAAAAGTCTTTCAGCCGTAAGTTCAGGGAATTGGGATAACTTTTTCTTTTCCTGTGCCGAATATTCCTCCTTGGGCAAAACAAAATATACAATCATAAAAGCAAATATGAACAAGCAAAAAAATACAGTCGGCAAATATTTTACAATGTTCTTAATATTCTTAATTTTCATAAAACCTCCAGTACCTGCGGGCAGCGCCCGCAGGCAAGCCGCGTAGTCGCTCGACAAGTCTTGCTCGATACTGATAAGGGACGCTTACGTCCGCGCAGGCACTGATTTTCCAATGAACTGCCATATGCAAAAGACTTCTTTCCCGGCGGGCAGCGCCCGCAGGCAAGCCGCATAGTCGCTCGACAAGTCTTGCTCGATACTGATAAGGGACGCTTACGTCCGCGCAGGCACTGATTTTCCAATGAACTGCCGTCAGCGCACGAACATATATAAACACACGAAAGCTCATTGGTAATATCGTCCCCACGCGGACACGGTCTTTCCCTGCTGACATCGAGCGAGCGCAAGCGAGCGATCACGCGGCTTGCGTATCGAGGCACTCGACCTAAAATTTAAAGTATAGGAAGGGGTTATAGCCACTGCTGACTAAAGATGAGACACAGAGTAAGAGGGATATAATACAACCCGCATTGTCAAGCACATAAAGGATAGGCTTGCTCTTTATCATGTGATATAGCCTGCTGATAAGGGGCGTCGATACGATCGCCGCAGCCGCCAAAAGCGGAATGTACGATATTACCATGGCAGAAACGTTGCCTGACATAATAAACCCATCTGAACCGAATAATCGAGAGATAAATACACCCATCTCACGCATATCCTCAAAGTAGAACAGCACCCAACCAAATACAATTAGTATTATTGAATATATGTGAGATATGACAGCAGGAGCTTTCTTGAGAAGTTTGAGGAGAAATATCTTCTCAAGCATCAGGATAAACCCGAAGTAAAGCCCCCAAAGGATAAAATTCCAACTCGCTCCGTGCCAAAGTCCTGTCAAAAACCAAACGATACATATGTTTATTATCTGACGCCCAAGCCCACGCCTGTTGCCGCCAAGCGGAATGTAAACATATTCCCGAAACCATGTTCCGAGTGATATGTGCCACCTGCGCCAAAACTCCGTAATGCTCCTCGAAATATACGGATAGTCGAAATTCTTCAGGAAATCAAAGCCGAACATCTTGCCGAGACCCATCGCCATCTCCGAATATCCGCAGAAGTCAAAATATATCTGAAACGTATAAGCTATGATCCCTACCCACGCGCCAAGTGCGCCGCTTGCCGTACCGCTGCTGCGTATTGAATCCCACAGCCTTCCCATCTCGTTGGCGAGCAGAACCTTTTTGGATAGACCTATGAGAAAAAGCTTTACACCATCGGTAAAATGCTCGAGAGTTTCCCGCCGATTCGTGAGCTGCTCAGCAATATCCTCATATCTGACAATGGGTCCCGCTATTAGCTGAGGAAAAAGCGAAACATAGGCGCCAAAACTAATGATATTTTTCTGGACCTTTACTGTGTTACGATATACGTCTATCGTATATGACATGGTTTGAAATGTATAGAAAGAAATGCCGATAGGCAGAGCGACCTCAATGATCGGTATGTTGAGAAACGGCATAACTATATTGAGCGTTTCCCCAATGAAGCCCGCATACTTGAAAAATCCAAGCAGACCGAGATTCAATACTATCGACAATATAAAGGCCGACTTCGCGATTGCCTTTCTTTCTCTATTTACAGCTATGATTATACCCGCTGTATAATTTAAAATTATTGAAACGAGCATCAGTATTACAAGCTGCGGCTCGCCCCATGCATAAAAAATAAGGTCAACTATAAAAAGCGTCAGGTTTCTGTATCTTTTCGGAGTAATATAGTATAGAGTCAAAACCATCGGCAAAAACATGAAAAGAAATATCAGACTTGAAAAAACCAAGTGAAAACACCACCGACCTTAAACAGCTTGCAGCTTACTTTATAATTTCATTAAAAATGCTCTTGATTTTTTCAGCATCTGCGGAAATAACGAGCGACGCATAAAGCCCGTTTGTTTCCACTTTGGCGTTTTCAATGATCTTAACCTGATCCGGGTCATAATTCTTAATTACGTTATATTTTGACTGCCAGTCATTCTGGAGCCTGTCCGCAATATCCTTTACGGCAGCCTCGTCCTTCGCCTTGACAAAGATTATCTCATCCTGCTTAAGTCCATCGGTACAAATCGCTCCCGCAAAATCCGCTGCCTGCTCCTCAGTTATGCCGAAAACTCTCTTTAGCCTTCTCGCATCAAAGTCTACCATGTCGTCAGGCAGCTTGACCTCTGACTTGACCTTTTCAAGCACAGTCTGAAGCTCCGATTTTTCGTTCGAGGACTCATCGGAGGATGTCGAGCTTTCGTTCTCAGACGAAGAGCCGGTAGAAGATGCTGCGGCGGACGATGTCGAGCTGTCCTGTGCGGAAGATACTGCGACAGACGCTGCAGATCTGTTCTGTGACGATAACGAGGTATTATCAGAGCTGCCACAGGCAGACAGAGACAAAACAACAGCAGACACAATCAGAGCCAAAAATATTTTTTTCATTTTCCCTTATCCTTTCTTTTATACCATAAATAATCTATCACATATTACCAACCGTTTTTTTAAGATAATCGACCCACTGCTTACAGCCATCGTCTGAAAAGTGGATCCCCATAGCTTCGGGGTCGCTGCAATATTCCGATTTTAAACTTCCTTCTTCATTTTTCATAATAGACGCCACATCAAGATAGGCATATCCATTTTCGTCGCAAACAGCCTTTATTTTTTCATTAAACGAGTCTATGGTTTTGTTGTTCAGATCCTTGAGCTGCTTTTTTTCGAGCATAGGTGTAACCGATTGAATATAAATTTTTGCATCAGGATTTTTCTTTGCAACCCTTTCCGTCAGCTTCTTCATGTTTTTTACTGAATCATCTATACCGTACAGACCGATGTCGTTCATACCGAACATAATAAAAATTTTCTTTGCTTTCAGCATTTTCGCACCCTCATCGACCGTATACTTTTTGCCCTCGTATGACGGATGGACGTTTCCCTTTGCGTCCAAATCCCACAGAGCGTTTCCGTAGCCGAGGCTTCCCTGACAGAGAAACTCGGCTTTTCCGAGAGAACCGTTGTCGGCATAATACGATAGCTTGAGCGTCACACTGTCCCCTATAAATACAGCATCGTCAAACCACTCCGCATCGACCGTAACGGATTCAGGCTCGGAGGAGTCATCAGAATTTTTCCTTGAGCTTTCGGGCGATTCGGACGATAAATTATCATTAAGATTCGTATTGGAAGAAGCTGTTGATGATTCGGTCACGTTCCCCGGATCATCATTTACAGCATTACTATCACAGCCGTTGAACGCTGCCAGACATATTGTAACGACGATCAAAGCAACACATATATATTTCATTATATCCCCTCCACAATAAAGGCAACTCCAACGAAATTCGGCGAGCTTTCCCATCATTCGATCATAAATGTCGTAAATTTCGCGGAGTTGCCTTAAAAATCCTATTTAATGTTAGTACCGATAAAAATAATTGTCAACACAGCATTAGTAATTATAAAATTACAATATTGTAATCATGGATATTTGTGTTTTAAAGTATACTATCCATAGTAGCTGTAAAAATCATTTTTTTGCATGACTCGGAGTTTTAGCGTGTCTCATGCTTTTCTTTGAGGGACCTTTCAGCAGAACGTATGCGCTTATTGAGAATGCAACCGCAATATTACCGATTATCAGAAATATAACAACCGCCGTATAGCCCATAGAAAAGCCTTCGTTCGTGCTCTCGTCTATACTAAAAACACCTTTATAAACATATCCGTCAGGTGAAAATTTGGAAAGCGGCTCACAGGTTATATGCCTTTCATCTGCAAATTTTTCCGCACTGCTGCCATTTGCGGCATATATCACAACATCCGTGGAGTCGGCAAACGCATAGTTATCTATAACCGGAGAGCTTCCAAGGAATGCAGCCTCCTCAAGATTAAGACATCCCGAAAACGAACGTCCTATCCTTGTGTTGCCCTCAACGACCGCCCGTGTAAGGCTTATGCAGTTAGAGAAGCAATCGTCAGCGACATCGGATGCACTGCTCGGGATCTCTATTTTCCCAAGGGCAGTACAGAAAGCAAAGGCTTCTTTACCAAACCTTTTTACTCCGCTACCTATGGTAACATCAGAAAGCGCTGAACAACCGCTGAACGCAGAATCACCTATATATTCGACAGAGTTCGGTATCACTATTTTTTGAAGTGATTTGCACCCGATAAACGCTTTCTCTCCTATCAAGGTCATAGTGCTTGAAAGCTTTATATCCTTTAGCTTTGAACAATCCATAAACGCGCGATTTGAAATGTTTGCTTTAGACACTGACAAGTCGACACCTTCAAGTGCCGACGCTCCCTCAAACGCACCGTCAAGGATTTTTTCAATATTTGCCGAAGCCTTTATACTTGTTACGGTTTTATTTTTAAGAAACGCACTCGAGCCAACGATCTTTATCTTCTTATCGAGAGTAAGCCTTTTATCGTTACCCTTATATTTTACCAACAGACCGTCACCGACTATCATGTAATCGCCCTTGTAATCATTTACCCATCTTGTATTTTCAAAGGCGTATTCTCCGACTGCCTTAACCTTGCTCAATTCTCCCGGATCTGCAAGAGAACGACAGTTAAAGAAAGCATACTTTCCTATTTCCTCCGTACTTGTCGGAAGTGAAAGCTCCGAAAGGGATGTACAGCCCATAAAAGCGTAATCGTCCACCATTTTCAGCCTTTCACCGAAGTTCACTATTTTAAGTGATGTACAGTTCGCAAAAGCCATTTTGCCTATTTCCGTAACCTCATCGGGTATAGATATTTCCTTTATCTGTGAACAGCCCGAAAACGCAAGCTCATCTATTTCCGCGACACTTACGGGTATAGAAAGAACCTCTATCTGCGAACAGGAGGCAAACGCGCTTTTGCCTATTCCCGTGACCTCCCTGCCGTCTATCTTTGAGGGGATCTTCACACTGCCGCCAAGGCCTCTGTAAGAGGTTATCTTTATGCTTTTCCCGTCATCGTTCACCTTATATTCAAACGTGTCATTACCTCCTGAGCCCTCGGCGCGGGCATAGGGCGCATACATCGAAGCCGCCGTTAAAATAAACACCGTCATAACAGCGACAATGAAAGAAATCTTTTTTGACTTCATCATAATTCAAAACCAGTCCTTATAGCATTTAAGGTTTGCACAGTATAAAAATAATATAGCACATTTCGACACTGTCCGCAAGAAAAAGCGTCTACTTAATGACGCGTTTTTATGTGATTTTATATATCTCACAAAAAGAAAAAAGAACGCTATGTTTTTCCGTCGCATATACTATAATATGTTTTATATATTAAAGGAGGAATTTCAGTGGCAGTAATAGTATATACTGTAAGTCCCGGCGATACTCTCAGTCATATAGCTGAAAAATTCGGCACAACGGTTGAAGCGATCACGAGGGCAAACGGGATAATAGAGCCGGACAAAATATATCCCGATCAGAGGCTCCGTATTCCCATCTTTGAGGAAGAAAGGTTTATCACATATACCGTTCAGCCCGGCGATACTCTTTATTCAATTTCCAATTACTTTGGCGTGTCACCTGATAAGATCGCCGCGGCAAGCGGCCTTGAGGATCCCGATACACTTGCCATTAACCAGGCTCTCCGCATACCTATAACGGAGCCGACCTTTCCGGGTGTATATACCGTCAGACCGGGGGATACCCTATACTCCATTGCAAACAAATTTAACACGACCGTAGCAGACCTCATAAACCTCAATAAAATAACAACTCCTAACCTCATCTACCCCGGTCAGCAGATAAAACTGAGATAGTATACGGTATACGAAAATAAAAAGAGCGAGTCAAAAACTCGCTCCTTCTTTATTTTCTTGTCAAATACATAAGCCATATATAGCTTGAGCATGAGAGTACAATTTTTAAAATCAAGCCGACAACGCTGTTGCTGTCAAACGGCATAAATACGATCAAAAGACACGGCAGCACCGCACACAGAGCAGGACGGACTATCCACTCGAAAATACGCAGCCGTATTTGCGCGACGCACAAAAACCGCCATATGCTTAATGTCGTATTCAAAAGCTCGCTCACAAATATTACGATTATAAAGCCCTTTATCCCCATTATCGGAATCAAAAAATATGTAAGCGCAACACGAACGACAGAATCTATAAAATTGAATACAAGGTAGCTGACCTGTTCATTAAGCCCCTTTAACATACCGTCAACGGCGCTGTCGAGATACATTAGCGGAATAACGGGCGCGAGTATCGCAATATAAACACCGGCATCGGCAGAGCTGTATATCACCTCTCCCAGCTCGTCTGACAGGAAGATCATTATCGCCATGACGGGGATAGAATACATAAGTCCCATTCGGAACAGCTTTTCAGCCATTCTTCTGACCGCCGCGTTATTTCCCTGCGCGCGCGCCTGCGAGATCTCGGGGATTATCAGTGTGGACAGAGGCATTATAAAAATCGACGGGAACGTGATAACCGGCATGACCATTCCGCTTATCGTCCCGTAAAGTGAAAGCGCCCGCGTATAGTTGGCGCCGTTTTTGCGAAGCCCCGTAGGGATCAAGGAATTTTCAACCGCTGATAAGCCGGAGCGCAGGCACGAGCTGCCTGTCACAGGCAGAGCTATTAAAGCAAGCTTCCGAAAAAACTTTGGTACTCTCTCCGGCTTCCCCTCCATTTTTCTAATGCTCAATCTATACAGTACATAAGTATATATGCAGGAGATTATTTCCGCTCCCGTTGTTCCGATAACAACGGCACAGCACGCATATTGAAGCCCCATAGGAGCGAGCTGTCCTACAAGCAGCGCGAAAACCACTATCTCAGCTACCTGCTCAAGAAGCTGTTCAAACGAGGTCGCAGCCACATTCCTGCGTGCGAGAAAATATCCGCGCAAACAAGCCGATACAGCCATAAAAGGCAAGCTCGGAGCAAGAACCCTGATCGAAAGCACAGTCCTCGGATCACCAAGAAATTTGTTTCCAAGCTCATCGGAGAATACAATCATCATACATCCGAATATGAAGCTTATCGCAACAGATATAAAAAGACACATGGTAACGCATCTCTTTGCCTTACCGTTTTCTCCGCGTGCGACAAAATCCGTAACTACCCGAGTAACAAACAGACTTATCCCCGAGGTCGTGACAGACGCGAAGAACATATATACAGTAAGTATAAGCTGATAAAGTCCTATTCCCTCCGCACCGATAGTATTTGACATATAAACACGGAACGCAAGTCCCATACATCTTATTACAAGAGCCGTTCCCGCAAGCAGCATTGAATTTATGAAAAACCTTTTCTTATCCATTATCCACCCTCCGAAAAGTGCTTGTCATAAATTTATATGCAGTCAAAAGGTGGATAATTAAAGGTTTTAAGTTATATGATTTTTAAAAATAGATAAATCGGTGAATTGCGATCATCTGTCACTATGAAAATGACGGTAAACCTCCTCTGCCGCGGGGCGTGTCATACCGGGGACGTTCATCAGTTCCTCTACGTCAGCTTCGCTTATACGCTGAATCGTCTTGAAAAATTTTAAAAGTGATTTAGCACGCGTTTCTCCGATGCCATCAATAGACATAAGTGATGAACTGAACGATTTCTTTTTACTTTTTGTTCTCATATATCCGATAGCAAAGCGGTGTACCTCATCCTGAATCGTTGAAACGAGTGTAAAGGCGCTTCTCTTAGATGTGATTGATATTTCACCGCCGTCGCCCGTTATCGCTCTGGTACGGTGCTTGTCGTCCTTTACCATGCCGAAAAGAGGGATATTGTAGCCCCTGCGCTCCAAAACAGGACGAACCGCGCTGACCTGTCCTTTGCCGCCGTCGAGGAGGATCAGGTCGGGAAGCGTTCCGAAGCCCTCCTCGCCCTTATGACTTTCGTATTCGTTAAGTCTGCGCTCAATAACCTCCGCCATAGATGCATAGTCATCCTGACCGACAAAGCTTTTTATCTGAAAGCGGCGGTAGGAGGATCTATACGGTCTGCCGTTTCTGAAAACGACCATTCCCGCGACGTTAAACTGTCCTGACAGGTTTGAAATATCGTACGATTCAATATACTCGGGAACTACTGTGAGTCCTAACAGCTCCGAAAGCTCGGTGAGCGCAGTCGTATCGCTCCCCTTATGTCCTCGGCTTTGAGCGAGCTTTTCGGCGGCATTCCTCTTAGCAAGCTCAACAAGGCGCATTTGCTCGCCCTTTTGCGGAACGCGGATATGAGCACGCCTGCCCGCAAGCGCGGAAAGCCATTGCTCTGTAAGTTCGACGTCCTCGATATTACCGTCGAGGGTCACTGTTGGCGGAATCTTGTCACGCATCGAATAATATCTGCTGATAAACTCAGCACGAGCCGCTTCGGGTGAGCCTATATCGCTCAGGAGGAAATCCTCTTTATCGAAAAGTCTGCCCCCGTCAAAGCGCAGAACCGAAAAGCAGGCGTCATTGCCCTCCTGCATAAGCGCAATAACGTCCTGTTCTTCCACTTTCGCCGCGACGACCGTTTGCCTTTCCGACATACGCTTTATCGCCGTTATTCGGTCGCGCAGCTTTGCAGCAAGCTCAAATTCAAGGTTTTCCGCGGCCTCCTCCATACGCTTTTCAAGCTCGGCAGTCGAGGCTGAATTGCCGTTTTTAAGAAAATCTATCGCGCTGTCAACTCGTTCTCGGTAATCGCTCAAACTTATGTTGCCTCGGCACGGCGCGCAGCACTGCTTGATATAATAGTTGAGGCAGGGTCTTGCCTTTCGGAAATCGCGCGGAAAGCACCTGTTGCAGCTTGGCAGCTTAAAGATTTTGCGCGCTTCATCAACGGCATTTTTGACGAACCATGAGCTTGTGTATGGTCCGATATATGTTGCGCCGTCATCTTGTTTTTGGAGAACATGAGATATTCTGCACCAATCCTCATTTGAAATTCTGATATAGCTGTAGCCCTTATCGTCCTTTAGGAGAATGTTATACTTTGGCTTATGTTGTTTGATAAGACTGCATTCGAGGACGAGAGCTTCAAATTCGCTTGAGGTCAGAATATAGTCAAAGTCATCAACATTAGCAACCATACGGCGAACCTTTTCCTGATGGTTTCTATCCGAGCCGAAATATTGGCTCACGCGATTTTTGAGAGCCTTTGCCTTGCCGATATAGATAATTTCCGAGGATTTGTTTTTCATTATATAAACGCCCGGTGAAAGCGGCAGACGCATTGCCTTTTCACGCAGAACTCTTAATTTTTCATTCGGATTCACAGAAAGCCTCCATAAAAACAAATTATAGTTATTCATTGCCAAAAATAATCAGACACCGCCGTTTAAGGCGATGCCTGATTGAATGCTTATTTAAAATGCGAAGCCGATAGTTCGTCCCTTATAAACGCAATTCTAAAAAGCGTCGGATCATTCGGAGAATCCGGACTGTACGAGTTTGACAAGGTTTTCGACAGCAGCTTCTTCATCAGAGCCATCCGCCATAACCTTGATGGTTGTTCCGCCGACAATGCCGAGCGAAAGAACTCCGAGAAGGCTTTTAGCGTTTACACGTCTTTCTTCCTTCTCAACCCAAATAGATGACTTAAATTCATTAGCTCTCTGGATAAAAAAAGTAGCAGGTCTTGCATGAAGTCCGACCTGATTCTGAACCACTACATCCTTAACGTACATAATAAATCTCTCCTTTATCGGTTTCTCAATGTGTCCCCTTGCATAACCATATCATAGGATAGAGTTACGCTCACTATATCCGTATTATAGCACAATTTGGAATATCGTCAACTATTTTTTAAAAAATTGGGCTACTAAACGATATGTCGCGGAAACGAATAGTATTTTTTGTGCAAAATGCTCTATATATTGAACGTTTTTGGCATTAAATTGCTATATAAGGCGCTTTTTTCACGTATTTTTGAAAATAAATTCAGAAATTTTAATAAATATACAGAAAACCTTTTAAAATAAATCGTCGGTCAGTAAGTCCATGTTATTTTTCGTACAAAATACATTACGTCACTTCAACAGCACAACTAAAATTCATTTATTTTTACTATGGATTTTTCGGAAAATATGTGATACGAATCCGCTCAAACGAATTTTTATACTTTTTATATTTCAAAAGCCGTCTAAAAAGCAGTGCATTTCAAGAAGCAGGAAAATTTTGTATTGATAAAAGGGACTTTTTGATGTGAAAATCGAAACCCAAAACAAGCAATATTGACACAATAGTGTAACTTTCTAAATCTTACTCTCACCATTGCTTTCGAGGTAATCGCATATAAAGCGTCGCTCCATTTCGGTCAGTTCAGCTCTTTCGAGCATATCCGGACGCTTCTCGGCTGTGCGTATCAACATTTGCTCTCTGCGCCATTTTTTTATATTTTCGTGATGACCGCTGAGAAGGATCTCGGGAACCTCTCTGCCGTGCCATATGGCAGGCTTTGTATACTGAGGATATTCGAGCAAGCCGTTGTAGTGGCTCTCCTCCTCGAAGCATTCATCGTCGGACAGCACACCCGTGACAAGCCTCGAGAGCGAGTCAGCCAGAACCAGTGCGGGCAGTTCCCCACCCGTAAGGACATAGTCACCGATAGAGATCTGCTCGTCTACATATTCCTCAAGCACCCGCTCATCAACGCCCTCATAATGTCCGCAAAGTATACAGATATTTTCGTGTTCTGACAGTTCGGCAAGCTTTTTCTGTGTCAATGTTTCTCCCTGAGGAGACATATAAATAAGGCGCGGGCGCGTACCTGTCCTCCTGCAAATATCCTCAAAGCACAGAGCTATAGGTTCAGCCATCAGGAGCATACCCATGCCACCTCCGTATGTGGTATCGTCAACGCGCTTGTGCTTGTCAAACGCATAATCGCGCAGCTGATGGCACTCGACCTCTATCGCGCCCTTTTTTCGCGCCCTGCCAATAATACTTTCCCCCATAACAGCCTCGCACATTTCGGGAAATAGCGTTATTATATCAATCCTCATCGTCAAAAATCCCCTTGATAGGACGGATCTTCATGATTCCGTCGTCAATATTTCGTTCAATAATTATATCGGGTATCGCAGGAACGAGATAGTCCGTACCATCCTTTGTCACTTGATACACATCGTTCGCGCCTGTTTTCATGACGTCGGTAACCTCTCCGTATTCCTCTCTGCTGTCGATGTCTATTACCTTTAAGCCTATAATATCCTGAATAAAGTAAGTTCCCTTCGGAAGGCGGGCGTCCTCACGGTCAATATACAAAACGCGGTCTCTCAGAGCGTCGGCGGCGTTGACATCACTCACTCCCTCAAGATGAATTATAGCAATATTCTTATGTGCTCGTGAGGAAATGACCTTTAACTCAGTGCCGTCGCAGTAAAAAAAGCGCTTAAATTTCGTGAGGAAAGACGCGCTGTCGCACCACGGGTCAACGCGCACCTCGCCCTTGAGTCCGTGAGTTCCAACGATTTTTCCCGCCTCGAGATACTTACGTTTCATATTATGTATTTCCTTTCGCTTTGGATATTTTTTAACAGCGTAATTTAAAATTATAATCAATAAATTGTCAGCTACCTATTATATCATACAGTTTCGAGTTAATCAACAGCCTAAAAGCAAAATCGGGAACGGCGCTGACCGTTCCCGACAAAGGATCTATGTTAAATTATTTGCCTGCTAATTTTTCGAGATGCTCATACTTTTCAGCGGCAACCTTTTCTGCCTTAGCGAACAGCTCTTCCGCGCGTTCGGGGAATGAACGTGAGAGAGCGTTGTAGCGGACTTCACCCATGATGAAGTCACGATAGCTTTCTGTCGGAGCCTTGCTGTCGAGTATGAACGGATTCTTGCCCTCATCGGCGAGACGAGGATCGAAGCGGAACATATTCCAGTAGCCTGCTGCGACAGCTTTCTTTTCCTCGATCTGAGAAATACCCATGCCGCCCTTGATACCATGGTTGATGCAGGGTGCATATGCAATAATGATCGAGGGACCGTTGTAGCTTTCAGCTTCCGCAAACGCCTTTACACACTGGTTGTAGTCCGCGCCCATAGCGACCTGCGCAACATATACATAGCCGTAGCTCATAGCGATAGCCGCGAGATCCTTCTTCTTGGTTGATTTACCTGTTGCGGCGAACTGTGCAACCGAGCCTACAGGAGTAGCCTTTGAAGCCTGACCGCCTGTGTTGGAGTAAACCTCCGTATCAAATACAAGGATGTTTACATTCTTGCCGCTTGCGATAACATGGTCAAGACCACCGAAGCCGATGTCGTATGCCCAACCGTCACCGCCGAGAATCCAAACGGACTTCTTAGCTAGAGAATCCTTATCGACAAGTGTAGTCTTGGCAAGCTCCGCAACCTCACCGCTACCCTTAGCAGCTTCCTCAAGCTTTACGATGAGAGCGTCCGCCGCGTCACGGCTCGCCTTTGTATCTGTGAGAGTATCAATATATTTATCTGCTGCCGCTTTAAGCTCATCGTCAGTCGTAAGTTCAGCTATCTTCTCGACATTCTCCTTGAGTCTGCCTTGAATAGCCTCTTGAGCCAATGCCATGCCGAAGCCGAACTCGGCGTTATCCTCAAAGAGTGAGTTGTGCCATGCGGGACCATAGCCCTTTTGGTTGACTGTGTAAGGTGTCGCAGGTGCGGAACCGCCCCAGATCGAGGAACAGCCCGTTGCGTTAGCGATGAACATTCTGTCGCCGAAAAGCTGTGTTGCGAGCTTAGCGTAAGGTGTTTCACCGCAGCCCGCGCAAGCACCTGAGAATTCGAGAAGCGGCTGCTTAAACTGGCTGCCCTTAACGGTCGTTTCCTTGAACTTAGCGGCGACTTCAGGCTTTGGCTTGAGATTTCTCGCGTAGTCGAATACCTTCTGCTGAGACCTTTGAGAATCAATAGGCTTCATTGTGAGAGCCTTGTTGCCCTTCATACCCGGACAAACCTGTGCGCAAGAGCCGCAGCCTGTGCAGTCGAGAGTAGAAACTGTCATAGCGAAGTGACACCCGGGCAAGCCTGTTGCGGGCTTAGACTTTGTACCCTCCGGAGCGGCGGCAAGTTCCTCGTCAGTCATGACAGCGGGACGGATAACAGCGTGAGGACATACGAGTGAGCAGAAATTGCACTGAATGCAGTTCTCGGGATTCCACTCGGGAACGTCAACAGCTATGCCTCTCTTTTCGTAAGCGGCAGAACCCTGCGGAGCAGTACCGTCAACATGATCCATAAAAGCGGAAACGGGAAGCTTATTGCCCTGATATGCGTTGACGGGCTTGAGTATCTTATTGACATAATCGACAAGCTCCTGTCTGTCGCCTGTAGCGGAAACAACCGTTGTGTCATCCACGGCTGATTTCCATGATTCGGGAACTTCGACCTTATGGAAGCTCTCCATGCCTCTGTCGATAGCGGTATGGTTCATGGCGACGATCTTCTCGCCCTTTTTGCTGTAGGACTTTGTCGCGGCGTCCTTCATATACTGTCTTGCATCCTCTTCGGGGATTATGCCGGCTATCTTAAAGAACGCTGCCTGTAAAATCGTATTGATACGACCGCCGAGACCTATCTCCTTACCGAGCGCGATACCGTCGATCGTGTAGAAGTTGATGTTTTTCTCGGCAATTATTCTCTTCATCTTGCCGGGGAGCTTCTCGTCAAGCTCTTCATCGCTCCACGGGCAGTTGAGCAGGAAGCTTCCGCCCTCCTTGAGATCCTCAACCATCTCGTACTTATCGACATATGACGGGTTGTGGCAGGCTACGAAGTCAGCCTTGCTGACATAGTATGTGGACTTGATAGGCTTATCACCGAAGCGAAGGTGAGAAACCGTAAGACCGCCTGACTTTTTGGAGTCGTATGCGAAGTAGCCCTGTGCGTACATATCGGTGTGGTCTCCGATGATCTTGATAGAGTTCTTGTTCGCGCCGACAGTACCGTCAGCACCGAGACCCCAGAATTTGCATGAGGTCGTGCCTGCCGGAGTTGTGTCGGGGTTTTCGGTCACATCGAGTGAAAGATGTGTAACATCATCAACTATGCCGATCGTGAAGCGCTTCTTAGGCTCCGCGCTGTCCATATTTCTGTAAACGGCAACGATGTCGCCGGGAGTCGTATCCTTTGAGCTCAAGCCGTAACGACCTGTGAATACGGAAGCATTGCTGAACTTGGAATCCTGAACAGCGGCAAGGACATCCAGATACAGCGGTTCGCCGATCGAACCCGGCTCCTTAGTTCTGTCAAGAACGGAAATTTTCTTTACAGTATCGGGGATAACGTCAAGGAGATACTTAGCGACAAATGGTCTGTAAAGTCTTACCTTGACAAGACCGACCTTTTCGCCTGCTGCATTGAGATAGTCTACGACCTCCTCGGCAGCATCGCAGACAGAACCCATAGCAACAATGATCCTCTCGGCGTCCGGTGCGCCGTAGTAGTTAAACGGCTTGTAGTCTGTTCCCGCCTTAGCGTTGACCTTATTCATATAGTCAACAACGATTTCCGGAACCTTATCATAGTATGTATTACATGCCTCACGAGCCTGGAAGAAGATATCGTCGTTCTGAGCAGTACCGCGGATCACAGGATGCTCAGGGTTGAGCGAGCGGCGGCGGAATGCCTCAACAGCATCCCAGTCGAGCATATCGGCGAGATCCTCATAATCCCAAACCTCTATCTTTTGGATCTCGTGAGATGTACGGAATCCGTCAAAGAAGTTAAGGAACGGAACTCTGCCCTTGATCGCGGAAAGGTGAGATACTGCGGAGAGATCCATGACCTCCTGCGGGTTGTTGCAGCACAGCATAGCGTAGCCGGTCTGACGGCAAGCATAAATGTCGGAATGATCACCGAAAATAGATAGTGCGTGGCTTGTGAGTGCGCGAGCGGAAACGTGGATAACGCTCGGCATAAGCTCGCCCGCCATTTTATACATATTAGGGATCATCAGCAAAAGACCCTGAGAAGCCGTAAATGTTGTTGTGAGCGCGCCAGCCGCGAGTGAGCCGTGAACCGCACCTGCCGCGCCGCCCTCGGACTGCATCTCGGTCACTTGAACCTCTCTGCCGAAAAGATTCTTTCGACCTGCGGCTGCGTATTTATCGGTTTCATCAGCCATAACCGATGAAGGTGTGATTGGGTAAATTGCAGCAACGTCTGTAAAGGCATACGCTACATGAGCCGCCGCGTTGTTGCCGTCCATGGTTTTCATTTTTCTTGCCATTGGATTTATCCTCCTTAAAAAGTATTTGATTGTCGTTGGCGCCGTATTTGTTTATTTAAAGCGCCGGCAGCAGGACACCGCATAGGTTTACATACTGCGGTCATATCCGAGGTCTGATGCGGATCATACGCAAAGAACCATGCTGCATTATGTTAATTTTATCACTTTTTTCGAATCGTGTAAAGTATTTGTTGTGTAAATTTTATGACTAATTTTTTATTCGCTGATTTTTTAATAAAATATAATACATTTTATCCTTAATATGGGCAGTTCAAAAATTTCGTGAATAAATAGGTACAGCATCCGATAAACCAAGTCAAGACGTCTCCTCGTCAGGCGGGCGACATTACCGTAATAGCAGTATCTTGTTTCCCCTGCTGATTACTCACGCAGTTCACGCCGAGCTTGCAGCGGCCCATGATAGAGGGCAGTCTCCTTATTAAATTCAGTTTAGCATTTTATGTAGTCAAATTTTAAAATATCATGTACTATATGAGATGTATCTATTTTAATAAATTGTAAATAATGTGTTAAAAAATTATTAAAGTTGACCCTTTGAGGTCAACTCTTCTCATTTTCGGCGGGTGGGGTGAAAGGAGTTTTTCTATATACCGAGGATGACGGAGCCTAGGCAGGAAAAATTTCTTTTAATTTATGGTGAAAGGGTGATGAAAACGAATTTACGAAACAGGAGGCTTACCGAAAGCGAGCAGGAGTTCTGCGAATACTTTGCATGGTGCGGCGACGCCTGTCGCGCGGCAGCGTCCGCAGGCTATGAGGAGCCGAAAAAATCGGGAGCGCATCTTCTGTGCAGGAACGACATACGTAAGCGGATAGACGCTATTTGCGAAACCATGATAAAGAGCAGCCGTATGCGCGCCTGCCTCGGCTACGAGAAGCTTGCGCTCGGCGGGATCGCGGACGCTGTCAAGCTCATGTACATTGAAAATCCGTCGGAGGAGGACTTGACTCGGCTCGATCTATTTAACGTATCCGAGATCAAGCGTCCTAAAGACGGCGCAATGGAAATCAAATTTTTCGACAGACTGAAGGCTCTCGAAAAGCTCGGTGAGCTCAATGAGGGTGAAACAGCAAAAGCAGCTACACTGTTCGAGGCTCTTCAAAACAGCACGAAGGCTCTTGAAAGGGCTGATGGTGATGAGTGAGATCAAAAGCTTTTCACAAAAGCAGCTCATGCTGCTGACATGGTGGTGTCCCGAAAGCAAGTACACGGATAGGGATGCGGTCATATGCGACGGTTCGGTAAGAAGCGGAAAAACAGTCTGCATGAGCCTTTCGTTTATATTGTGGGCATTCGCGGCGTTTGACGGAGGCAGCTTCGCAATATGCGGAAAAACGATCCGCTCAGTGCGCAGAAACGTTATAGCTCCTATCCTCCCTATACTGAAGGCACAAGGCTTTACCTATGTCGAAAAAATATCGGAGAATTATCTCGACATCAGCTATGCGGGCAAAACAAACAGGTTTTATCTGTTCGGCGGCCGTGACGAAGGCTCAGCTTCACTCATTCAGGGCATGACGCTTTCGGGGGTCATGTTTGACGAGGCGGCGCTTCTCGTTCGGTCGTTCGTGGAGCAGGCTCTCGCGAGATGCTCTGTCGAGGGTTCTAAGTTCTGGTTCAACTGTAATCCCGAATTTCCACGCCATTGGTTCTATACGGAATGGATCGAGAAGCAAAAGGAGAAAAACGCGCTCTATCTGCACTTCACAATGCGTGATAATCCCTCTCTGTCAAAGGATATGATAAGGCGATATGAACATCTGTATTCAGGGACGTTTTACGAGAGATTCATCCTCGGAAAATGGGTCGCGGCGGAGGGACTTGTATATCCGTTCATGAGCGGCTCGAGCTGCTTTTGCGATGAACCTACGGGCGGCTTCGACGAATATGCCGTTTCCTGTGACTACGGCACAGTCAACCCGGCGTCCTTCGGACTATGGGGCAGGCAGAACGGAATATGGTATCGGATAGACGAATACTACTACGACTCGCGCAGAGAGGGAGAACAGAAAACAGACGAGGAGCATTATGACGGGCTTTTGAAGCTTGTCGGGGAACGAAAGATCTCACGGATAACGGTAGATCCGTCGGCTGCAAGCTTCATAGAGCTTATCAGGCGTAAGGGACGTTTCACAGTTGTCCCCGCAGAGAATAACGTTCTCGACGGAATACGACGGGTTTCGACTTATCTAAAGCAGGGTAAAATTAAAATTTGCAGAGCGTGTACCGACACTATTCGCGAGTTCGGACTTTATCGCTGGGACAGCAGCGGACGGGACTCTCCCGTAAAGGAAAACGACCACGCGATGGACGATATAAGGTACTTTGTAACGACAATTCTTAAAAGCGACAGCGGCGGCTTTTTTGCAATTGCCGCCGAAAGGTAGGTGGTCAGGAAGATGAAATTTTCAAAGCGCAAAAACAAGGACACAGTGTCTGTCCAAACCGCAGGCGGGCTGAGATGCTCTCATCCGTTCAGCGAGCTAAGCTCCTATTATCCGTTTTCACAGTGCGAAATGAAGCTGTACGATTCATTAAAGGAAGCAATACCCGTTATTGACGCGGCAATCAAAAAGACGGTGCGTCTTGTCGGCGGATTCAAGGTCGTATGTGACAATGCGTATGCCGAACGCGCTCTTGACGAATTTCTCAAAAACGTCAAAGTAAACGGCACGGGAATGGGAATAGACACGTTTCTCTCTTGCTTTATGGAGCAGCTCCTCACATACGGGACAGCAGTCGGTGAAACGGTCCTCTCCCGTGACGGCACTGTAAAGGCTCTCTATAACGCAAGCCTTGATGATATAGAATTAAGGATCGGAAACGATCCACTGGACGTCAAAATATACAGGAGAGATATAGGCGGCTCAGTCCCTGTCAGCACACAGGAGCTTGTATCAGTTTGTACGCTTTCACCAAAAGCGGGCGAACTGTACGGCACCTCTATTTTAAAGGGGCTTCCGTTCGTAAGCGGCATACTCCTCAAAATATTCAATACCATCGGCACAAACTGGGAACGTGTGGGAAATGTTCGCTTTGCCGTGACATACAAGCCGACGGACAGCTCCGACAGAGCCCTCTCACGCGAACGTGCTCAACAGATCGCGTCCGAGTGGAGCAAGGCTATGCACGACAGCACAGCGTCGGATTTTATTTCCGTCGGTGACGTCAACATTAAGGTCATAGGCGCGGACAATCAGATACTCGACAGTCAAGTCCCCGTAAGGCAGATGCTTGAACAGATAGTTTCCAAGCTCTCTATACCGCCATTTCTCCTTGGACTTCAATGGAGCTCTACGGAGCGCATGGCATCACAGCAGGCGGACATTCTCACGAGTGAGCTTGAATATTACAGGAGACTGCTTGAACCGACTATCAGAAAGATCTGCGCTATATTCCTGAGGATCTCGGGATATGACTGTAATGCGGAGATCGTATGGGACAACATAAATCTTCAGGACGAAACAGAGCTTGCGACGGCGCGCCTTAACAATGCAAAGGCAGAAGAAACTGAGATAGCAAATCAAAAAGTAAGGGAGGCAGAGCTTAATGGATAACGAACAGGATACGAACATATCCGAGGACGAGCTTGGGCTTATCAACAGATACACAAAGCGCGCGTTTTCCGCAGAGGAAATATATGTATTTTCCGTAGTGCTGTGTGACAACGAGATCGACAGGGATTTTGAGTGCTTTGACAGCAGCGCGCTCGACACCCTCGCAAAGCTGTATGCAGGCAAAAGCGGCATACTCGACCACGACCCGACAGCAAAAAACCAGACGGCGAGGATTTACAAATGCGAGGTCGAAGCTGTAGCGGGCAGAAAAACAAGCTACGGCGCTCCGTACAGGAGAATAAAGGCAAAGGCATATCTGCCGCGAAGCGAGAAAAACAGTGAGATTATACTTGCGCTTGACAGCGGGATCAAAAAAGAGGTGAGTGTCGGATGTTCAATGGGCAAAAGCATCTGCTCTATATGCGGTGCGGAAACGCGCGGCGGCTCATGCTCCCATATAAAGGGCAGGAGGTACGGCGGGAAGCTTTGCTATGCCGTTTTGAGCGAACCGAGGGACGCTTACGAGTGGTCGTTCGTAGCCGTTCCCGCGCAGCGTGAGGCGGGAGTTATTAAGGCATTTAACGGATCGATGAAGGGAGAGAAAAATATGGAGGATATATTTAAAAAGCTCGGCTCTGACGGGGATATTACACTGACACACGGAGAGGTCAAGGCTCTTCTCCGTGAGATCGACAGTCTAAAGGCAAAGGCGCGTGACGGAGAGCTTTATCGAGAGGAAACGGAGGCGGAAATGACCCGTCTCTGTTCGATAGCGGAGCCTGAGCTCCCGCTTGAAACGATCAAGAGCGTTGCTTCAAGGATGACGCTTGATGAGCTAAAGGCTTTTAAAAGAGCTTATGAAAAGCGCATGTCAAAGATAGCCACATCCGCACCGCAGCTCGCGCCGACAGAGTCGGATAAGAAAAAGCGCGTCGTCAACAGCGCGTACAAGGGAATATAATAAAAAATATTTTAACGGAGGATATTATTATGGATTTTAAAGGATTTGGAGAAAATGTTCTTACTTTTAAATGTGACAAATCTACCGGTGTCGGGAGTACGGTAAAGATGACGTCGAGCGGTACGGTCACTTTGGCGGCGGACGGTGATATTTTTGCGGGCGTTTGCCTCAATATCAGGGACGGATATGCCGCGGTCCAGCTATGCGGCTACTGTGAAATGACGTATACAGGAACCGCCCCCGCCGTCGGGTACACAAAGCTTGCCTCTGCGGGATCAGACGGCGTCAAGACGTCAACCACCGGCAGAGAATACCTCGTCATAGGTGTGGACACAGACAATAAAACAGCGGGCTTTATTCTTTGATATTTGAAAGGAGATAAAAAGTATGGCTATGTTTGAAACGATAAAAATCGAAAAGGGTATGTATGCAAGTAAGGGCAAAAGCCTTACAGATGTTTTGGAGGAGCTTGACCCTTCGGAAAATTATAAGGGCACTTCCCTTGAGGGGCTTGACGCATTTCAGCGTCAGCTCAAGCGCTTTGATATTAAGGTAAGCGGCAAAGGCTCGGACAGAGTCGAAAAGTTCTTCGCGACCTCAGATTCCGCCGCGCTCTTTCCCGAGTATGTCTCTCGAGCTGTCGCCGTCGGCATGGAGCGAGCAAATTTCCTGCCCGATGTTATCGCCGCGACAACAAGGATCGAAGGCATGGATTATCGCTCCATAACCTCCGAACCTACCGACGACGAGAAGTCTCTCAAAATCGTCGCAGAGGGCGCGTATATCCCTCAAACGGTCATCAGGACAAAGGATAATCTCGTAAAGCTCCACAAGCGCGGAAGAATGCTGGTAGCTTCATATGAAGCACTAAGATTTCAGAGGCTCGACCTCTTTACGGTAACTCTCGGACAGATAGGCGCGCATATCGCGCGTGATCAGCTTAACGACGCGATAGACGTTCTTTTTAACGGCGACGGTAATAACAACTCGGCAGTCGAGATGACCGTCTCCTCAAGCAGCATTACATATGCCGACCTCATCAATCTATGGGCGCAGCTATCGCCGTATGAGCTAAATACTATACTCGCGTCTACATCTATGATGCAGAAGCTGCTCGCGCTTTCCGAAATGCAGGACGCATCCGCGGGGCTTGATTTCCATGGCACGGGAAGCATGATCACTCCGCTCGGAGCTAAGCTCATTCATGCCCCGTCTATAAGCGGCAATAAGATGATCGGTCTGGACAAGACCTGCGCGCTTGAACTCGTAGAGGCGGGCGGTGTCATGACCGATTACGACAAGCTCATAGACAGACAGCTTGAACGCGCAACGATAAGCACTATCGCGGGCTTTGCGAAAATATGCTCCGGCGCTTCGGCGGCTTTAGCTCTTTCATAGGCAGTATAATCAACATCAATATTGGCAACGTAATAAATCGAAAGGTGCGCGCTGTATGGATCTGAATGAGGTCTTTTCAATATTTGTAAGGCTTGCGGATATTTCAGAGGCAGAAGCCGAAAAATATCGCTTTATATGTGAAAACGCGGTGCGTTCTTTAAGGGCAAGGCTCAAGGACAATATTGACGAGAGCGAAAGCGGCGACAGCCTTAACATGGCGGCCGCCGCGCTTGCCTTTAAAAGATATGTACTGCAGGGTTCGGCAAGTGGTGAACTTGGGGGGTTTACCGTCGGTGTAATAAAGGTCGATCCCTCACGGTCGGGCAAGGTCAGTTCCGCCGAGGATATATGGCGGGAGGCTTTATACGATATAAAGGATCTGTTAAGGGACGATACGTTTATTTTCGGGAGAATTTTATGATCAAGGATATAGTAGAAAAAGTTATTTGCAGGGCGGGTGCTCATGTCCGCCTCATCGGCAGCGAGGAAAAGTCCGGCCGGGCGGTCATATATCCGCTTATCAGCGAAACGGATTTTTCCGATCGGGAAACAGGCTCCGACGCGGGCAGCATCGACAGCGAGCGTTTTGCCATGATATGCGCCCCTGAGCTTGTCGATGCGGCTCAGCGAGGAGAAAGCGTCATCTGCCGAGGGGAGCGCTATGTAATACTAAGCGTACATATCATGCCCTATGGCGAGTACAAATGCTATGCACAATGCTTTCTGAAGCGATATATAGAGTAAAGGGAGGGTGAGGGATATATTTATAGACTGTAAAAAATATGAGAACGTTCTGCGGGAGGACTCTGAGCTGAGGGACATTAAAATAATCAGCTCCTTTTCAAGTGAAAAGGTTCAGAGCCCCGTTCGCGAAAGCTGTATCACGATAGGATTATCGGACTGTTCGGTCTCAGCGGGGCTGCTGTCGCCGGAATGCTCACGAAAGCTCGAAAGAAAAATACGTCTGAAGGCATATGCCCCCGAAAAGGATTCCGGTGAGGGCTGCCTTGAGGTATTGAGTCGGATATGTAAAAAGCTGAGGGAGCATTTCCCGAATGAGGTCGGCTCGTTGAGAATACTCGGCTGCGGGTACATGACCGCGCCTTATGCTTACTGCGCGGAGGCGGAGTTTGAAATCTGTGATTCATATGGTGACGATGATATTCTCTCGGAAGCGTTTAAGGAGGAGTTGTAGGTGGCTGTATATTCCGCCGTAAAGGGTAGCAACGCGCGTATTTATATAGGCGAATATCTTTTCTGTACGGCAAGATACGCGGAGATCGTAACGGAGCAGACTCTGCACGAGGTTTACGAATGCTTTTCAGCGGAGCTGACCGCCATTGTAAAGGGCAGAAAGAGGCACAGAGCAACGCTTGAAAGGTTGACGCTCGAAAACGCGGAGACCCTGCCCCGCTTTCTCGAACTTGACAATTTTACGGTAAAAATTGTTATCGACGGGAAAGCAACGATTCTCGGCGGGTGTGCATGGAGCAATAACGATATAAAAATCGAGGCAGATAAAATCATTGAAAGGCTGACATTTTCTGCGCTTGAGAGAACGGAGGGTGAGAATGACCGACAGCATTAAAAATCTCGATGAATCGGCAGCTTCTGAAATAAAACGGCTGAGGGAGATGGGACGGCTATCGCTGGCTGTTTCCGATGATATAGAGCGCGAAACGCGCAGATATCCTCGTATAATGAACGGAGGCAGAAATGAATAAAAAAGGCAGAATGTCATATAAGGGGTTTATATTTCCCGTAAATCCGAGTGTCATTAAAATCAGGCACAGCTCAAGGCTTGTGGAGGATACGATTCCGTTCGATGCGGATCTCGTGCGGGATTTCGGACGGAGAGCGTGCGAGATAAGCGGAGAGGGCGAACTTATAGGATCGGACTGTGCAGAGCAGTTTAAAAGGCTAAGAGAGGTATTTCTCGAGGGCGGCTCGGGGCTGCTTTTGCTGCCGGTGCTTGAGCCGTTCTATGCGTTTTTTGAAAATCTCGAGCTTATTGAAGAGCCGTCGGACGAGCTTATACGATACGGCTTTGTCTTTTTCGAGGATACCTCGGCAAAGCATTTCGAGAACAGTCCGAAACAGTCACACATCGCGGCGGATGAAGAAACACTATGGGATATTTCCTACAAATACAACGTTCCTGTCGAAGTGCTGCTCGACAACAACCCTGATATAATGCGTCCCGATACGGTACTGAACTCGGGGGAGGTAATACTGCTTTGCTGAGCTTTATACTAACGGATATTCAAGGCGTGGAGCATATCCTCTCCGACCCCCTGAGCATTACGCTGAACAGGGACATCACGGCTCCCGCCGACAGCCTGACGGTGCTTTTTGTGTCGAATGAGAGCGAAAGAGAATTTTCCGATATTGTCTTATATGACGGTAAAAAATGCGTTTTCAGAGGGATAGTGGACGAGCAGACAGAAACATTCTCCGCAAACGGCAGACTGCTTGAGATAAACGCACGAAGCCTTGCCGCCCTGCTGCTCGATAACGAGGCCATGCCGCAAAGCTGGTATCTTCCGAATATGCGGCTTTTTATGGAGCGCAATTTTTCTAAGTTAGGGTTTACGGAGTATATCGGAGAGGACACTCCCAAAAGCGGCAGTATGAGCATAGACAAGGGAACGAGCGAGTGGAGCGTTCTCGAGCGTTACTGCGAAAGCTTTCTCGGGACATACCCGAGAATAGACGAAAACGGCGTTATATATATTTCAGACATAGAGCCTGAGCTTACGGTAATAACCAATGACGAAGATATTCGGCTTTTGTCGCTGAAGCGAACGAGAAAACGATGCAATGTCATCTCAGAATACCGCGTGAGGGCGCATCGCGGCGGCAACTACGAGATGCTCATAGGAAACGATAACGCCGAAAGGCTTAAAATCACAGCCGTCCGCTATCTCAATGCCATTGACAACAAAAACGCGGGTATCGAGTCCTGCTATCGGAATATTGAAAGCTCCAACAACAACTATGAAACGATAGACATTACCGTTTCAGGCAGGCTGCTTGTCAGAGCGGGCGACTATGTTATGATCTCCGGATATAACTTCGGTAATATGCGTGTTAAATCCATCCGATATGAGCTTGACGGTAAAAAGGAAACTACACGTCTTATAATGAATACAGAAAGCGGTGATTTGAATGTGGATAGCAGAGAATATGGCGAAAAATAACGTGTCGGGCAGTGTCTGTATAAAGGCGGCGATCTCCTCCGCGAACAACTCCGAGATAACGGCAGTCGGCAGAGACGGAGTATCGCACCTCACGATGGCAGCGCCGAGCGGGATATGCTTTTCGCCAAAGGTAGACGAAAATGCCGTTGTGATCAAAACAGAAAGCGGCGACGTGTGTATCGGCACGATAATGAAAAAATCAAGCGACCTGGAATATCCTGACCCCGGGGAGCTGTTTCTCTCAAACGAAGATGAAACGGCATATATAAAGCTGAGGGCCGACGGCAAGATCGAGATCCACGGCGATGTTACCGTAAACGGCAATAGTATTTATTAGGAGGAATAAAATGGATCTGTTGCTTGAAAACGGGGAGATCAAGAGAGGACCCACAGGCAAGCCTATAAGCGTAAGCGGACTTGAGGAGCTCAAACAGAGAATATACATCAGGCTCAAGGCAAGGCTTGGAGCGTTTATATACGACAGAAGGCTCGGAAGTAATATATGTGAGCTTTCCGATAACGCAAGCGACAAGGAAATACTTTCGGTCGTTAGATGCTCTTTGCCGGAGCTTTTTGACGCCGAACTGCTCCACGCGGGGCTTGAGGGCAGTAACCTTACCGCCGAATTTCGGTCAAGGTTTGGAGACTTTTCCGTTAGCGTACCCATTAAAGCTGAGGAGGAATAAAATGCGAGAGGATTACAACGAAATACTTGAACGCATGAAAAACGAATACCGTAAGTACGCGGGATATACTCCCGACGATGCTTCCGATATAGGGATAAAATTGAAAACGCTTGCGGGAGAAATTTTTTCTCTTGAGAGCAGTTTGGATTTTTTAAAAAGGCAGATGTTTCCGACAACTGCGACAGGAGCATACCTCGATATGCACGCCGCACAGCGTCAGATCTTCCGTCAAGGCTCTACGGCTGCTGCAGGCAAGCTCATGTTTTCCCCCGAAAGGCCGCTTACGTATGATTTTGTCATTCCCGCAGGAACGGTATGCACGGTAAGCGACGGTTCTCTCAGGTTTATTACCGACAAGGACGCCGTACTCTTCGCAGGCAGTGCTTATATATTGGTGGATTCCCATGCTGAGCAGGGTGGCAGCAAATACAACATACCTATGAATACCGTAAAATCTATCGTAACATATTTTTCCGAGGCGATATATGTCAACAATATGACCGCCTTCAGCGGAGGAACAGATGCGGAAAGCGACGAGGAATTGAGGGCGAGGATCGCGGAAAGCTATTACAATCCCTCAACAGGCATGAACGAAACATACTACAGACAGCTCGCCATGAGCGTTGACGGGGTTTATTCCGCAAGCGTCAAGGCGTTAACACATGGCACAGGCACCGTCGGTGTATATGCAGCCTCACGAGGCACAACGGTCAGCGATGATGTGCTTTCTGAAGTTCAAGCGTTAATGGATAAGATGCGCCCGATAGGTGTTACCATCTTTGTAGAATCGCCGCTGCTCTCCCCTGTTGCCGTGAAGGTCTCTGTTAAAGTATGCGGCGGCTATGACCGCGATGAGGTCAAGAAAAATGTAAGGGAAGCGATAAAGGATTATTTTAATAGGATAAACGTTGGTGAAAGCTTCAGGCTTTGCGACGCAGGTGAAGCGATATATCATGTTTCCGGAGTTGAAGGCTACAGTTTCGACACCTCTGTTACAAATGATTCTGAGGGCGCCCCAAACACTTTATATACCCTTGGCTCATTAACGGTAAATGCTTAGCAGGAGGTGTACAAATATGACAGCCTATGGATCAATAAGGGACAAGCTCTCAGTTCTTTCTATATACAGCATACAACCCGACGGACTTACGGAAGCAGAGCTGAGAGCATATGCCGCAGGACTTCAAGGGCTTTATGACACGGTCGACAATATTCTGAGGGAGATGTTTATTCAGACAGCCGAGGATGAGGGACTGACCAATCCCGAGCTTATGGCAGCGTTACATACAAGCGGAAATAATATCGCGGAAAGACGGGAAAGACTGCTGAAAAGGCTTTCTATAAAGCCGACCGACATAGGTATTGGCGGACTGGAAAAGGCTGTAGCTTCACTGGGTATCGAATGTAATATCAGCGATTCGCCAAGCGTAAGCTGGGTCAAAATCAATGTCCTCACCCCTGTTGACGAAAGCAGGCAGGAATCTGTTGCGGCAGAGATCAAAAAATTCGTCCCGTGTCATCTGGTACCACAGTTAAGCTTTAAAAATGAATAGCTCAACTCAAGAGTAAGCTATTCCGAGAGCTTTTATCGCGGGCACTATGTACTATACGGGAATATCTCCGAATCCGTGCCTCGGTGCGGTATAAAGTCTCAACGGCACCACGGCTGAGCTTTAGAGCCTCTGAATGTCTGCGAATAGACGGCAGTCCCGTGCCTATCGGCAGACCTCCGTTTTCGACAGCAATACTGACCCTATTATAAAGCTGTTGACAGAGAGGAGGCTTTCCGCCGCAGTCAAGCCCGATAAAATTATGATAACAGTTAAAAAATGGGTTATCGCATTAAGTTTTAATAAACTTAAGCGATAACCCATTCGTTATAGCTCTAAAATACTATACTAAATAAATATCGCCGCCACAGGCGGCGAGGTGAGATATTACAAACCGTCAGCAGGGACGTCCTCTATTGCAGGGCGTCCCTCTTTCAAAAGCAGTATGCCGGACTGTTTTTGAAATTCACCCTTGCGAAACTCCTCACTCTAAAGATTTCACCGTCTGCGGACGGCGAACAAAGGCTCTTCCTTTGAAAACCGCAAGCCTTTTGAAAAAGGCATGGCCTAAAACTGAATTTTGACTGCATTTACTTCCTTTATTCCCCGGATCTTAGTGTGACAGCCCCTTAATGCTGTTTTGTCTTAGCTGTTCAAAGGTTATCCCGTACTTTTCGGCTATATCTCGCGCATAGCTTGCGCTCTGCGGCGGCAATATCTGAACACGAAACGAACGCTTGCCGTTTTCTATTCCAGTCACCATGCTTTCGGCTCGGCTCTTTATTTCCGGGGAGTTGTTAAACTCCTCAAGATCTCTCGCCAAATCGTGCATATGAGTATTATAAATCGAACGAACACCCGCAAAGCACATAAAGCGTACTATATCCCTCGCGAGATATACTCCTTCCTCTACATTCGTAGTCGCAAGCGTTTCATTCATCAGTACAAGGCTTTTATCTGTAACGCTCCTCATTATTTCCGAAAGACGGACGGATTCCTCACCGAGTCTGCCGAGGTCTACCGTCTTATTCTCGTCAGCGGGAAAGTGTGTAAATATAGTATCGCACGGGCTGAAGGAAAAGCTCTGTGCAGGCACAAATATACCGTTTTGTGCCATAAGGAACAGAAGTCCCACAGCCTGAGTAAAGGTGGTTTTGCCCCCTCTGTTCGGACCCGTCAAAATATAAATTCTGCGCTCATCTCCGAAATCTATCGGGTTCGTGATTATTTCGAGTTTCTCGCCCTTGACAGCCTTTATCGCGAGTTTAAGGTTGTATGCGCCCTCCGCCTGAAGCGCACGTTCATCGGCAGGGAGAACGGTCGGCTTGCATATAGGCAATGAAAGTCCCTGCATTTTACGTATAAGTGACGCCCACCTGATATAGAATATCAGCTCCGGCGAGATCTTTGTGAGGGAATAACCGCTTACGTCAATATATTTTTTCAGGACGCTCTCTATATCCTTGACTATCTTCTTTAATATATCCGTGACCGCCTTCTCCATCGCGGCTGACAGAGGATCGGCACCTGTCAGTGATGACTCGATATTAAGCGCCGACAGCTCCGCGACATTTGAAATACTCATGCCTGTCAAGGAGGCTTTCTTGCCGCTGTTCGCCTTCGGGTGGAAGCTGCGCAGGCTGCTGACGTCCGTATCAGAACGAAGCTCCTCCCTATTCGCCGCAAAGTGCATGAAGCTTTTCAGCAATCCCGTTCTGGTAAATTCAAAATCGTTGAGCGAAACTATTCCCGCCTCCTTGGGCCGCAGAAGGTTGTCAAAGTTGACACCTATCGTGACGCTTTTCAGTCTTTTAGCTTTTTTAAAGGTTTCGTCAATATCCTGCCGAAGCTGCGGGAAGCCGCTGCCGTTGTATATTTCGTTGACCATGGCGTAGAGAGCTTTTAAGCCGTCAGATTTAAGTTCCGCCTCGTCCATGGCGGTTTTCATCTTGCTGATACATTCTATGTAGTCGTTAAGCTCCCGCAGACGGTTTATAAGTCCCCACATCGCGGAAACCTCGGTATCCTTCTGCATACGTTTCAATTCCCACAGGTCGCTCAGATTTACGAGAAGCTCCTCTAAGCTCTCACACATTTCGGGGTGACGGAGAAGATCGTCAAAAATATCTATACGATACCTTATTACGTTTTCATCGGAAACGATCTTCGACATAGTACGCTTGATTATGTTTTTCTCCGCGGGTTCCTTTGTCAACGCTCCGCAAATGAAGTCGAGCGACAGGTCGTTGCAGGCGGCTTCGTCGAGAATTTTTACATCATATTCTTTATCGTCAGGGAACAGCAGGCTGAATTTTTCCATGAGAATCAACCCTTCCATAGTTTATATTATATAAAATACAATATTATCCTTTAGAAATTTCAATAAGGGGCTTACCCCGTCATGAGGCTCGTCAAGCGCAGCGCAGTCTGCGCGAGTAATTAGCAGAGGTCGTATCTCCTGCCTAAGTTATATTTCGTTTATTATTTTTCCGCATACGGTCAGAGGCGTGGCGGCAGCGTCAACAATGATGTCCGCAGCCTCCTTATAAAGCGGCATACGCTTGTTATAAAGCTCACGCATCGCCTTTTCCTTGTCCTCACGCTGCAGCAGAGGACGGGTATTGTCGCCCTTTAATCTTTCGGCAATGATCTCGACAGGCAGATCCAGGAGAATTATCTTTCCGTTCTTTCTGAATATATCGGCATTTTGCTTATCAACAAGTGTTCCGCCGCCTGCTGCTATTATGAGCCCGTTCTTTTCCGAAAGCTCCTTTGCGGCTTCGCGTTCACGCTGACGGAAATATGGCTCGCCATATGCGTCAAAAATCTGCGATACAGTCATGTCCTCCTTTTTTTCAATATATGAGTCGAGGTCGATAAACGACATTCCAAGCTTTTTGGAAAGCAACGCTCCGACCGTGCTTTTGCCGCTGCCCATAAAACCGCATAGAATTATATTCCCGTTCATAGAATCATTTCCTTTATAAATTAAAATCTCTTAGCTACTTCCCTTGCGCTGTCCTCCACAAGCTGTGCTATATCCTCATCCCTGTATGTGACATTATCCCATATTTCGTGTGACCTTACAGCCTGCCATACGAGCATGGACATACCTCCGACAGCTTTTGAACCGTTGGCGCGCGCCGCCTTTAAAAGCTTTGTTTCGAGGGGGTTGTATACGGCGTCAAAGACATTAGCGCACCTTGCGAGAAGCTGCGGTGTCGCAGCCATAACGTCGGTATTCGGATACATTCCGAGTGGCGTCGCGTTGATGAGCAGATCAAAATCACCATTCAGGCGACTGATAAGGCTTGTGCTTATGTACGCCTTGTATACGTCAACCTTTATCTCGCCCGCTAGTGCCGCCGCCGCGGGAAGATCCTCAGGACGTACCGCGATAGTAGTATTGCAGCCCGCGAGTGCCGCCTCGTAAGCAAAGGTTCTCGCGACGCCGCCGCTGCCGAGAATAACGACGCTTTTGCCGAGCGGGATGCCGGCGGTCTTGAGAGCCATCAGGAATCCGTCGGGGTCGGTCGTGAAGCCCTCGGAGATCTCACCGTTTTTTACTGTGTTGACCGAGCCGTAAAGCCGCGCTTTTTTATCAAGTTTATCGAGAAACGGTATGATAGCGGGCTTATGTGGGATCGTAACATTATACCCGTTCAGAGTTCGAAGCTCCGAATATTTTTCGGTAAGCTGTTCGGGAGATATATCAAAAATATCATAGCTGCCGCTCATGCCGGAAAGCTCAAAAAGTCTCCTGTGTATAAACGGGGACATTGTGTGACCTATCGGATGACCTATAACCGCGAATTTTCTTTCACTCATAAAAAGCAACTCCTTTAAATCATTGTATAGTGTAGTAAAAAATATCAATAATTACTTTAATATCATAAAAATTACGGATAAAATTGAAATTATAAAAAAATTTGCAAAAATAATATTGACAAAGCGGCAATTTACTAATAATATTGTTTGTGTAAGAAAGATTTTCTAAGTCGGTATTTTCCTTTTCTATTATAGCACATATATTTTGTGCTTGTCCACCATTAAGGTTATAATACCGCAATTTCTTGAATCACAATTTAAACAGGAGGAGTTCAAATGGTACTCGAAAAAGTAAAGGCTATCCTTGCAGAGCAGTTTGACTATGAGGAGGATAAAATCACGGCGGAGACAACCATTGCCGAGGATCTGGGTGCGGATTCTCTCGATGTTGTTGACCTTCTTATGTCTATAGAGGACGAGTTTGAGATCGAAGTTCCGGATGATGAAATTGAGAATATTAAGACAGTCGGCGACCTTGTAAAATACATTGAAGCCAACTCATAATTTCAGCAAAACAAATACTATCGCAATCCATCCGGATTGATGCGGACGGCTGCCTGGTTTTTCCGGCAGTCGTTTATATTTTAGTATGATTGCGTCATGCTGATCATGCGGTATTTTCTTGACAATCAGGGTACAAATGGTATATATTAGACTATGTCGGATTTTCTGCTTACAACTCCGATAATCGTAAATTTATATTTGAGGGATTTGAAATGGAAAAAATACCTTTTATTACAAAGAAAAAAGCGGAGGAGATCGCCAAAAAATATCCTACTCCCTTTTATATATATGATGAAAAGGGAATAAGAGAAAACGCCCGCAGGCTGTATCAGGCTTTTTCGTGGAACAAGGGCTTTAAGGAGTTTTTCGCGGTCAAGGCTACGCCGAACCCGTCTATCCTCAAAATCCTAAAGGAGGAGGGCTGCGGCACGGACTGCTCCTCTCTCACAGAGCTTATGATGAGCAGGCGATGCGGATTTGACGGCTCGAATATAATGTTCAGCTCGAACGATACGCCTATCAACGAATTCAGGTATGCAAACGAAATAGGCGCGACCATAAACATCGACGATATTACGCATATAGACTTCGTTAAGGAGGCATGCGGAAGGATCCCCGAGAGGATCTCATGCCGCTATAACCCCGGTGGTACGTTCTCTATCTCCAATACGATCATGGACAATCCCGGTGACGCTAAGTACGGTCTGACAAGACCCCAGATGACAGAGGCGTTTAAAACACTCAAGGAGCTTGGCGCTAAGGAATTTGGTATACACGCATTCCTCGCGAGCAATACCGTCACTAACGAATATTATCCGATGCTTGCGAAAATCCTGTTCACGACAGCCGTTGAGCTTGCTCAGGAAACCGGCGTCCATATCACATTCATCAACCTTTCGGGCGGCATAGGTATCCCCTATTCACCCGATAAAGAACCTAACGATATTATCACTATCGGCGAGGGTGTACGCAAGGCATATGAGGAGATCCTCGTTCCCGCAGGTATGGACGATGTTGCCATATATACGGAGCTTGGCCGCTTTATGCTTGCTCCCTACGGTCATCTTGTTACAAGAGTTATCCACGAAAAGCACACACATAAGGAATATATCGGCGTAGACGCCTGCGCGGTAAACCTCATGCGTCCCGCCATGTACGGCGCGTACCACCACATCACTGTTCTTGGCAAGGAAAAAGAGCCTTGCGATCATATTTATGATGTTACAGGCTCTCTCTGCGAAAACAATGACAAGTTCGCGATAGACAGAATGCTCCCGAAAATAGATATAGGAGACCTGCTCGTTATACACGATACGGGCGCGCACGGCTTTGCTATGGGATACAACTATAACGGCAAGCTGAAATCCGCCGAGCTGCTCCTGCGTGAGGACGGTTCAGTAGTACAGATCAGACGTGCCGAGACCGCCGAAGATTACTTTGCCACCCTCGAGGGCTTCTGGGATAAAATATAATTTTACTAAATTTAATATTACAATATTAAAGAGGCTGTCGCATTAAGTTTTAACAGACTTAATGCGATGCCCCTTTTGTTTTAGTTCTGAAATACCGCACTAAATAAATATCGCCGACACAGGCGGAGAGGTGAGATATTACAAACAGTCAACTGCCTTTGAAATTCGCCCTTGCGGGGCTATTATCATAATTAAGGATTTCGCCGTCTGCGGACGGCAGCCAAAGGCTCTGCCTTTGGAAACCGCAAGCCTTTTGAAAAAGGCTTGACCTAAAACTGAATTTTGACTGCATTTAGTGTGTTTATTCCTCGGATCTTAATGCGACAGACGCCTTTTTATTGCTTCATTATTTTACGCTATGACCTCCCCGAGCACCTCGCCTATCGGGGCGTGAATGACTATATCGGCGCTTCTGTCGACAGGCGTCTCTGATTTATTTATCAGCACGAGATACTTCCCGTTAAAGTATTGTACCAGTCCCGCCGCCGGATAAACATTCAGTGAAGTACCCCCTATTATCAGCATATCGCTGCCCTCGATAAATCGGATAGATCTCCTCAGAGTTCTGTCGTCCAGTCCCTCCTCATACAAAACAACGTCAGGCTTTATCGTTCCGCCGCATGAACAGCGAGGGACGCCGCTGCTTTCAGCGATATATTCTGCGCTGTAAGCTCTGTGACAACTCATGCAGTAATTTCTCATTACAGAACCGTGCAGTTCGAGGACATTTTTCGATCC
>CANQUS010000012.1 GCA_947627055.1 uncultured Clostridia bacterium
CTCGGAAAAGATACTCTGACAAACATAGTTATTGCGTTCTGCGATGCAATAAAGGCGGCAGGATATACTCCAATGTTCTACACAAACCCTAACTGGCTGAGTAATTATCTTAATAAGGACAAATTGATAGGGAGATATGACCTGTGGCTTGCCCAGTGGCAGGTATCAAGTCCGTCCTACGACTGCGCTGTTTGGCAGTATTCCGACAGCGGATCGGTACCCGGTATTTCAGGAAATGTTGACATGGACTATATCTACAAGGATTATACAGGTTCAAGCAATACGAATAGCGCCAAGGTCATAAACAAGACATCATATATCCGCTCACAGCCATATGTGGATGATTACGGCGGCAGCTCCGTCAAGCTCGCAACGCTCAAGGTCGGAACATCTGTCACTTGGCTGTCTGATGACGGCTACGGCTGGAGCAAGGTCAAGTACGGTAATATTACGGGTTATATCCAAAACAGCCGCATTGATAAAAAAGGTATATCGACATGGAGGCAGGCGACTATTACGGGAATACCCGTATATGACAAGCCCGATGGCAAGGTCGTTAAGGTTTTGCCGGCAAGCTCTAAGCTTACCATAACCTCTCAAATAGTCAGCGGCAAATACAAGGGCTGGTCCTATATTTTGCTCGACAATAAAGACCTTTTTATTCAGACCGAGTGTATTAAACTTGGAGATAAACGTATGAAAACGTGAGGTGATAAAAATGAAAGACGTTTATACAGTGCGAAACGGTGACACGATTGCTTTTATAGCATATAAGCATACGACTACCGTTAACGAAATAGTTAAGCTCAATCCTTCTCTTAATAAGCGTGAGCTGTATTTTGGTCAGTCTCTTAAAATCAAATAAGCAAGAGAAAAAGGTTGTATCTGCGCTTCTGATAGCACGATACAACCTTTTTATTTAGTTAATAATATATCCATCAGTAACAAAACTTGTCTACCGAACATACTATGTAATGACACTTAAACGAAAGGAGTTTATTTTATGGAAGATATAGTCCGGCTTAAAGCTATGGAATATAATATCCTACCGATACCGAAGGATCCTGCTCTTGCTATGGCATATGTACCGTATCAGAACGCAGAACGTCTATACGGTCCCGAACAAGGTATCGCGAGCGGAACTATGTTTCCTTGCTTAGACAAGCCCTTCTGTCCCGACTGCGGAGAATGTAGAGGTGGCGGAAAATGACAGAACGTGAACGACTGATGAAGCGTATATCGTCATACGACTTTGCCGTTATCGAGCTTCATATCTACCTTGACACTCATCCCAATGACAAAGCCGTAGCAGATAAGCTTGCGGATTACAATGCTAAAAGCCACGCGCTGCGCAAGGAATACGAGGAAAAATTCGGCCCAATACAGGCAAAACAAGACAACGCAAACCGCTGGGCATGGATCGCTAATCCATGGCCTTGGGATCCTAACGAGGAGGGAAAATAATTTATGTGGGTATACGAAAAAAAGCTTGAATATCCTGTAAAAATAAAAAATCCGAACCCTAAGCTCGCAAAAATTATCATAACGCAGTACGGCGGTACTGACTGTGAAAGGATATTATTTTCTAACAATAACGTAACAACAGAGGTTACTTTTATCAAATGTCAGACGATTTTCCGCCAAAACGAAAACCCGCATGAACACTGAAAATCCAGTATCCATGCGGGTTTGTGTGTTGTCTTATGGTGGAGATAAGCGGGATCGAACCGCTGACCTCTTGAATGCCATTCAAGCGCTCTCCCAGCTGAGCTATACCCCCGTACCGACACCAACAATGTTATCACAAATTTTATATTTTTTCAAGAAAAATTTAAAGCTCCTTTTAAATTTGTCAGTTCTTACTAAATAAATTAAATTTTTTATTGAAGATTCACAATTTTTTTATCATTTTATATTTTTAAAGACAGCTAAATACATTTTATTAAACGTGTTTACAATTTTGTAATTCAGATTATAAGCTAAATACTTGCTTTTCAGCATACAGCTATGATATAATCATACTATATATTGGCGCATGAAGGGCAGGCACCGTGCGGCACTCCCTTTCATTGATATAAAGTTTCTTTATAAAATCTTAACAATCAGCACGGAGATAGGTGGCTTATTCATGTCTCAACTATGCTTAGGTTGTATGTGTGAAATCAACGGTGAACAGATATGTCCTCATTGCGGATTTGACAAGGACTCTGTTCAGTCCGCCCCCTTCCTTCCTCTCGGAGCACTTCTTCAGGAGCGTTACCTTGTAGGCAAACAGATAGACAACAGCGTGGAGGGCGCATACTACATCGGATATGATAACTTTATGCATTCCCCGATAGTTATTCATGAGTTTCTTCCGGCAGGTATATGCGGACGAGCTCCCGGCAACACAGAAATAGTAATACGCGAGGGCAGTGAATCTACATTTGCGTCACTGCAAAAGTCTTTTCTCAAGTACTACAGGACTCTTGCGAGACTGCGCGAGCTTTCGTCGATCACTCCGATTTATGATATTTTCTCCGAAAACGGGACATGCTATACCGTCGAGGAAAAGCTTGACTGCATTACCTTTGGTGAATATATACAGCGAAGCGGCGGTTCAATAGACTGGAACACCGCTCGCCCGATGTTTATGCCCGTACTCTCAGCTCTTACATCAATTCATGAGTCTGGGATTACTCACTTTGGGATCAATCCCGAAAGTCTTGTCGTTACACCTGCCGGCAAACTCAGGCTTCAGTGCTTTTCCATAAAGGATATCCGTCAGCAGAACCGTATTATTGATGCAGAGCTTTTTGATGGCTGCTCGGCACCCGAACAGTACGACCCTGACGCTCATCTTGATGAAAGTACAGATGTTTACGGATTTACGGCGACGTTGTTCTATGCCCTGACGGGACGTCTTCCCGAGGACGGTGATAAGCGCAAGCCTGACGGCAAGCTTCCGCTTCCGACTGCCGTATTCAAGCAGCTTCCCCCGCACGTTGTAACAGCCCTCGCGGGAGGACTTCAGGTACTTATGAGTACGAGGACAAAAACCTGCGAGGAGCTTAAGGCCCAGCTTTCCGCAGCGCCAACGGTAAGAGCCATCCAGACCGAAGCAACAAGAAACGCGGCTCAGGCAGCAGCAGTAAAAAGCTATAATGCCAATAAAAAGAACGGTATTCCCGGATTTGCATGGGTACTCATATCGGTATTGTCCGCTCTCCTTATCCTGACGGTTGCCGCTATCTTTTTTGTAGGTCAGATGCAGGTCGAAAAATCCGATGAGGATGATACCCTCTCAACGACCTCAGCATCATCGGCTGTAACCTCAGAAGGCATCTCAGAAGGCATCTCAGATCCGAACTCGATGGTTGTACCGAACCTTTGTGACAAGGAATATCAGCGTGTTGTTGAAGAAGCAAGCACGACAAACGAATATACGGTTATTAAGGAAAGCGAAGAAATGTTCAGCAACACGGTCAAAGAGGGCTATGTTGTTTCCCAGATACCCGAGGCCGGTTCTATAGCGTCAAAGGGTTCAACGATCGTTGTCGTAGTCAGCAAGGGTCCGCAGCAACGTGAGCTGCCCTCAATCAACAGCCTTTCCCTTGAAGAAGCTATTGCAACACTGAGCGACATGGGATTCATAGTAAACAAAACAGAGGTTGCTAACGATCAGATCGCGAAGGGTTCTGTTATCGGATATAAGGATTACAAGGCCGGCGATACTGCTCCATACGGGGCTAAACTCACGATAACAGTGAGCCTCGGATCCGAGGACAGCAGTTCAAACTCTGCGACATAAAAATCAATCAAAACAAAAAGCGACCGCTTTATTCAGCAGTCGCTTTTTACATATATTCAAGCGCAACATATACAAGCTGCTTAAACTCAAAAGCATTTTTAATGATTTCAGTAAGGGATCGTACCTACACTGAAACGACAGGTATTTCACCTCGCCCAGTGAGTCATGGACATCGTGCGGCGGTTATAAACTCCGACTGACGGCTTGGCGCTCACCTTTCCTGAATATTTGCTTAAAACCATCTTAATATATGACGACATACACGCGGTCACTCAGAAAAAGCTGAGCGGCATACCTTAGCATAGTTTCCATAACTTGTTATTCCGGGATCATTTTCATATGCTGCTCGGTTATCTGAATCAACTTGGCAAGAGCGGCGGCATATTGAGGATACTTATCCTGTATTTCCCTTGGAGAAAGGAAAACCTCCTTATCCTTGAGGTTTTTTGAGGAGTGAAGCATACTTAAATCCATTTCTGCATTAGTATGTGCAACAAACATAAACGCCGACGACAAACCCTCTTGAACCTCAGTACTTACCGAGAACATTCCCTGCGGGTTTTGCTTGTTTGAACTGTATAGCAGTCTGAACATTTTGTATATGGAAACCATGAGGTATGAGGAAACATCGTTTGTCAGATTTTTGTTTCCTATTTGAGTAAGAATATCAAAAATAATAAGCACCGAATTCATTATTAGCCTCTTATTCAGATTCGGAAGTATAGAGTTCTGAGAACCGAACACCTTTTCATTGTCGGGCGTCTCGTCAAGTCTGAGCATTGCCCCCTGTCTGTTCGGCGTTATACCCACGAGGTAATCGCACGAAACATCATAGTATCGTGCAATACGGACAAGAAATTCAAGGCCGCATTCCCTTATCCCCTTTTCATAATGTGAAAGCAGCGCCTGTGAAATACCGAGATCTGCGGCAGCCTGCTTTTGGCTAAGATTTTTTTCTTTTCTCAGCAACGTGATGATTCTGGGAAAATCAGCGTTCATATCGTTCCCCCGCTATACTTAAAATAACTCAGAGTTGATTATACTATATAAATAACTGATTGTAAAGTTTTTATCGCGAGATTTTAATCTTTTGCGGAGAATATTTTCATAGGAGTACACTTAAAATGAGGTCATATAATATTAACTTTATCCGTCACGGGAAAACCGAAGCCAACACACGCGGTGCTTATATAGGCGTTACAGATGTTCATCTCTCTCAAAAGGGACTTGAACAGCTAAAAAAAATCCATGATACTATCGGATACCCTCGAACAGAGCTTTTGATTTCAAGCCCGCTGTCGCGCTGTCTTGAAACCTGCTCCGTTATATTTCCGTCACAGAATGTTACTGTCAACGGAGCATTTGCCGAATGTGACTTTGGTGATTGGGAGGGAAAGACAGCCGCAGAGCTTGCAGATAATAAATACTTTGCAGAGTGGCTTTCTAACTCTGAAAAAAACCCTCCTCCCAACGGTGAAAGCGGCGCTGACTTTACACGTCGTATCTGTCTCGGCTTTGAACGGCTTGTAAATTCCTTACTCAGCTCAGGTACCTCAACAGCAACTATCATCACACACGGCGGAGTGATCATGACTCTTCTTGCTGTTTACGGGATACCACAGGCTCACAGCTATGACTGGAGGATGGACTTCGGATACGGATACGCCGCAAGAGTGACCCCATCTCTATGGATGCGTGACAAGATAATTGAGGTTTACGACACCATTCCATTCTCACCGAAGTCTCAGAAAGAAAACAGAAAGGAAGATTTACTTGAAAAAAATTTTTAGTCTTATTGTTTTATTATCATCTATGACTATGCTGCTTACGCTTGCTGCCGGCTGTTCCGATAACGGCTCACAGTCTGACTCAACAACGAACAAGGAAACAAATACGGTTAATTCACAAGGGTCAGCCCCTAGCTACTCTGACGGAATCAGCTTTAACACTGACGCGAGCTTTGATTCAGAAAAAGTTTTTAAAAGCATAAAAATAAACGATACCTTGCTGCCATGTCCATTCTCACTTTCAGACTTAGGCGACGAATATTCATTCGGTGAGAATTATTTTCTCGGAGATGAGCCGAATCCCGGCAGGGTTATAGGAAATATTCTTCACGATGGCAGTAAGGCTCTTTCGTTTGATATTTATAATGTAGAAGCGTCATACCAAAGCGACGATAAAAAGCTTGCTCAGGTCAAGTTTGATATTATATCTCAAGATCAGGACGATACCATGAACAGTCATACACTGCTCTCTGTTAACGGAATTTCTATCGGAGATAAAATGGAGACTGTCGGAAATACCCTTGGCATTCCAGACAGCCTTAGCAAAGATGGAGATGCCCCTGCCTCCTATACATATATAGATTCTAATGACACCACCAAAAAAATCCAATTCGATTTTTCAGAAGGTCTTGTTTCCTCAATAACGATTTATTACAATATTTTGTCTGAATAAATCAAAGTGTATTAACACAAAAAGTCCGTGAAGGCTTGATTGCTTCACGGACTTTTTCTTTTTATATTATTTTGCAACAGGGAGCTTATCCTCGACCTTTGAAACCTGTTTATCGGACTTCATTTTTTCTTTTGCAACAGCAAGCATCAGCTTGATCCTATTTTCCTGATTAACTCTCGGTGCGCCCGGATCGTAATCGACAGGGAAAATATTGGCATTCTCATATTTTCTTTTTAGGGAGCTTATCATTCCCTTTGCACATATATGATTTGGCAGACATCCGAACGGCTGGGTACAGACAATATTCTCATATCCGCTCTCGATAAGCTCCGCCATCTCGGCAGTCAGCAGCCAACCCTCGCCCATCTTGTTTCCGTAGCCTATCATGCCCTTTATAAGTTCCTTTGTATGAGCATAGCTTGACGGAGGCAGAAAGCCGTGATTTTTTGCACTGTTGATGATATAGCTTTCCATCTTCGTCAGATACTTCATAGCCTCACTCAAGACGTTAAATTTAAGCTTACTTCCGCCATAAAGCTTATAATCCTCTAAACGGTTGTCTATCTTGAACAGTGCGAAGCCCATGATTCCCGGGACATTGACCTCACAGCCCTGTTCGAGCAGGAATTTCTCAAGGTTGTTGTTGCCTAGGCTTGAATACTTAACATATATTTCTCCGACGATTCCGACTTTGATTTTATCAACCTTATTCAGCTTTATTTCAGCAAAATCGGCAGCTATTTTGTCAAGATTCTTTTCGAGCTGGCTTCCCGAAAATCCGTCTCCCTTACTCATTTCCTGTGAGAGCTTATCTATCCACATCTGAACGAGGGCGTCGCTCTCCCCCTTGTTGACCTCATATGCCTTAGTTTGATTATTAAACAACATCAAGGCGTCACCGTAGACAAGACCTGCAAGAAAACGGCGAATCATAGGAATAGTGATAGAAAAACCGCTGTTTTTCTCTAACCCGGAGAGATTCAGCGAAATAACGGGAACATTTTCAAAGCCTGCCTTTACAAGTGCCTTTCTCAAAAGGTGGATATAGTTTGACGCACGACAGCCGCCTCCGGTCTGGGTTATCATAAGGGCAGTTTTGTTTATATCGTATTTACCGCTTTGGAGAGCATGGATAAACTGACCGATAACGAGGATCGCAGGGTAGCAGGTATCGTTATGTACATATTTAAGTCCTACCTGTGCGATCTCCGGACCGTCGTCCTCCAAAAGCACATTTTTATACCCATAGTGTGTAAAGACATTTCTAATAATTGAGAAATGGATCTTCGCCATCATTGGCAAAAGAATAGTGTACTCCTTCTTCATTTCCTTAGTAAAAATAAGTCTGCCGTTCTTATCATAAACAAGCTTTGCCATTTGAAATTCCGTTCCTTTCCACGCATAAATTTTTAATATCAATTCTTAGAATCGTTTTGCTGTATAGTAGCCAAAAGGCTTCTTATGCGGATCTTTACCGCTCCTAAATTTGTTATCTCGTCGATCTTTATTTGTGTATAAATCTTTCCGTTTTTTTCTAATATTCCTCTAACCTCATCGGTTGTGATCGCATCAACGCCGCAACCGAACGAAACGAGCTGAACGAGGTTCATATTTGGCCTTGTCGATACATATTTCGCGGCTGAATACAGTCTTGAGTGATATGTCCACTGGTTCAGAACCGTCGTAGGGAACTTATCGACCTTACAACTGACTATATCTTCCGAGATTATTGCGACATTAAAGCCCGCTATCAGTCTGTCGATTCCGTGATTTGTTTCAGGGTCGGCATGATACGGTCTGCCGCTCAGGACAAATATTTTTTTGCCCTCCGATTCGGCGCGCTTGATAATGTCGTCGCCGTAAGCGCGTATTTTCGACAGATATGTTTCATATTCATCATACGCAGCTCTCGCTGCCGCTTTGACCTCTTTAATTTCTATTCCGTCAAAATACTTCAAGAGATGCTCATACATCTTATACGGAAAGTCCTTGCGTCTGTCAATTCCGAGGTATTCACAGAAAAAGTTTACTTTTTGTATATCGCGGACATTCGCACGAACAACCTCAGGATAGTACGCGACAACGGGGCAGTTGTAATGATTGTCGCCCTTATGCTCATCAAAGTTATATGACATACACGGATAGAAAATATTCTTGATACCGTTATCAATAAGCCACTGAATATGACCGTGCATGAGCTTTGCCGGGAAGCAGACAGTATCGCTGGGTATCGTATGCTGTCCGCCGAGGTACAGTTTCCTTGTTGAATACGGGGAACGAACAACCTCAAACCCGAGCTGCGTAAAAAATGTATACCAGAACGGAAAAAGCTCAAACATATTAAGCCCCATAGGTATACCTATCTTACCTCTGCTGCCGCTTTTCGGTTCATAGCTGTCGAGGAGGTTGCGCTTATAGTCATATATATTAAAGCTTTCGTCGGGCATCCTTTTTGTAACAGGGCGTTCACACCTGTTACCCGCGATATATTTTCTGCCGTCACTAAAGGTATTCACCGTAAGGCGGCAGTTATTGCTGCACAAGCCGCAGTTTGTCATGGCTATTCTGTGGAAGAATCCCTCAAGAGCGTCACGCTTTATAATAGTGCTTTCTCCCTCTCCCCTAGAAATATCCATAGCATAGAGAGCCGCGCCGTATGCGCCCATTAAGCCGGAAATATTTGGACGAACGACCTCTCTGCCTGTTTCCTTTTCAAAAACCCGCAGAACAGCGTCATTCAGAAATGTTCCACCCTGAACGACTATCCTGCTGCCGAGTTCACTCGCTGACGAGACCCTGATGACCTTATAGAGAGCGTTCTTCACAACGCTTATGGACAGCCCTGCGGAAATATCCTCGATAGTCGCGCCGTCCTTCTGAGCCTGCTTGACAGATGAGTTCATAAACACCGTACAACGCGATCCGAGGTCTACGGGCTGCTTTGCGAGAAGTCCAAGCTCGGAAAATTCTTCAACCGAATACCCGAGAGTATTCGCAAATGTCTGTAAGAAGGAACCGCAGCCCGATGAGCAAGCCTCGTTGAGAAATATATTATCTATCGCTCCGTTGTGAATCTTAAAGCATTTTATATCCTGACCACCTATGTCAATGATAAATTCAACATCGGGCATAAAGCTCTTTGCCGCTGTCAGATGGGCGATCGTTTCAACTACTCCAATGTCTACTCCGAAAGCGTTCTTTATAATTTCCTCTCCATAGCCTGTCACAGCGGAGGAAACAATATTTATATCGGGATTTATCTCATAGATTTTTTCGAGTATTTCCTTTACTATAGGCACGGGATTACCGCTGTTTGATTGGTACTGAGAAAACAGTATTTTCTTATCCTCCGAAACGACCGTTGCCTTGAGGGTCGTAGAGCCTGCATCTATTCCGATATATGCCTTTCCCTTATAGCCTTTCAGTTCGCCTGTTTCTACCTTTGCCTTCGCATGGCGTGCCTTAAACTCGGCAAGCTCCTTTTCGTTTTGAAAAAGCGGATTATTAAAGGCAAAGTTGCCGCTCCCTCTATACGCTTTAACCTTAGAGATGACCTCGTCAAAGTTGATCCTTTCGTCGGCACAAAGAGCCGCTCCCATTGAAACATAATAAAGCGAATCGTCAGGGCATATACCTTCAGTTTTGAGAACCTCGTCAAAGCTCTTTCGCAGTTCTGGCAGAAATGTGAGCGGACCGCCGAGATAAACTATTTTACCCGCGATCTCACGTCCCTGTGCAAGACCGGCAACCGTCTGATTAACAACCGCCATAAAAATGCTCTTGGCTATATCTTCCTTGCGAGCGCCTTGATTGAGAAGCGGCTGAATATCGCTTTTTGCGAAAACTCCGCATCTCGACGCAATGGTATATGTCTTTTCGCATTTCTTCGCAAGCTCGTTGATTTCCTCAATAGGAACGTTGAGAAGCATCGCCATCTGGTCAATGAACGCCCCCGTACCTCCCGCACAGGAGCCGTTCATTCTGACGTCCATTCCGCCCGTGAGAAAGAGTATTTTCGCGTCCTCTCCTCCAAGCTCGATTATAACGTCCGCATTATCAATAAATGTATTGGCAGCAACTCTCGTGGCGTAGACCTCCTGAACAAAGTCTATGCCGCATTTCTCCGCTACACCCATTCCCGCAGATCCTGACATCGCAAAGTATGCGTTTTCCGCACCCTTTACCTTACATCTGATGTTCTCAAGAATATCCGCTATTTTTTCGGTTATTTGCGAATAGTGCCTTTCATATGTTTTATAAATAAGTTTATTATTATCGTCAAGTACAGCACACTTAATAGTTGTTGAACCTATGTCCAAGCCTATCTTCATCATTTCTGTGCCTCATTCCCCTCTTGCTAAAGGTAATAAATAAATCAATAATGACACAAGCTATATAACGCCATATTAAAATCAACATTATATTATTATACAATATATGTCGAAAATTGTAAACACACTATTTAAAATACTTTTTTGTGGTCTGGATCGCCCTAAAAAATAATTATCATTTCGAATAATAATTATATTATAAACCATATACGTTTTAATTCTGATTCAAAAATAAAAGACATAAAATGCGGTGTAAATCCTGTCAGGATATTGAATTTTTGGTCAGTTTGTTATATACTGCTATTATAAATGTAAAAATTTGAGTTTAAATACGGGGATTGCCCTGTAAACACAAATATATTTTCAGATAAATTAGCGGAATGGTTGCTTATCTTTCGCGGTAAGGATAAAATATGAACTTCTTGTATAAAAAACTGAAAAAGCACAGAAGGATCATTCTATTTTTATGTGACTTCTGTCTTTGGAACGTATCATACTATATATCCTTTGTGATAAATAAGGAGAGCTTTGTTCTAAAAGGCTGGGAAGAACCTTTTATGTGGGGACTTCTCTTTGTAAATATTATATTTACAATAGTTTTTCTATGCTTTAAACTTTATAACAAGATGTGGCGGTACGCAGATATTGAGGATTTCTTTTATTCCGGTATTGCCGCTCTGACTGCCAACCTTGTGTTTATGTCGTTCACCATGATAATCGGTAACGAGGAAAATCGCATTAACTACGGCGCAAGGATATACATTATAATGGCTCTGATGTCTACATTCCTCACGCTGATGTTCCGACTTGTATATAGATTAAACAAAATTCTCGAACGCAGAAGCGGAGAAAGGAAGGACAAAAGGCGGCTCATGATAGTCGGAGGCGGCGAGGGCGCCGCGACCGTCTTGAGCGAGCTTGCGAAGTCACCCGAAAACGAGTATATACCCATATGTATCACAGATGATGATCCTGAGAAGATCGGGAGAAGGATCGCAGGCGTCAAGGTCGAAGGTACAACATATGAGATACCCGAAATTTGTGAACGCGAGGATATAGAGGTCATACTCTTCACGATTTCTCAGATAAACACAGCCGACAAAAAGCGTATCCTTGATATTTGTGCAAAAACACACCTCGAGGTAAAAATCATTCCGAATGTTTACGGATTGCTCACAGAGGGGGTGCCGGTAACCTCAAAAATCCGACAGGTAGAGGTCGAGGATCTGCTGGGACGTGAACCGGTAGTATTCGACACTGAAAAATACGGCGCGTATATCAACGACAAGACAGTCCTCGTTACGGGCGGCGGCGGCTCTATCGGTTCCGAGCTTTGCCGTCAGATAGCAAGGCTATCCCCGAAAAAGCTCATCATACTTGATATATATGAGAACAATGCCTATGAAATTCAGCAGGAGCTCATAAGAACACACCATTCAAAGCTGAATCTCGATACTCAGATAGCTTCAATTCGTGACAAAAAGAAGCTTGAATATCTTTTTAAGAATAATGATATAGACGTTATCTTTCATGCTGCCGCTCATAAGCACGTTCCGCTCATGGAGACGACACCTGAGGAGGCAGTCAAAAACAATGTATTTGGCACACTTAACCTCGTATGCCTTGCCGACAAATACAATGTACAGCAATTCGTTCAAATCTCGACCGACAAAGCCGTCAACCCGACCAACATCATGGGCGCTACCAAGCGTATCTGCGAGATGATAGTCCAGACGATGGACAAGCAAAGCAAAACGAAATTTGTCGCCGTAAGATTCGGCAACGTTCTCGGCTCTAACGGCTCGGTCATACCGCTTTTTAAGGAGCAGATCCAGGAGGGCGGACCAGTTACGGTCACTCATCCTGATATTATTCGATACTTTATGACTATACCGGAGGCGGTCTCACTCGTTTTGACAGCGGGCGGCCTTGCAAAGGGCGGAGAAATTTTCATTCTCGACATGGGCGAACCTGTTAAGATACTGACACTTGCGGAAAACCTTATACGGCTCTCTGGCTTCAAGCCCTATGAGGATATTGATATTGAGTTCACGGGACTTCGCCCGGGTGAAAAGCTCTATGAGGAGCTTCTGCTAAACGAGGAAGGCATGAAAAAGACGAACAGTAAGAAGATATATATTGGAAAGCCTATAGAAATGGATGTTGACTTGTTCAAAAAGAATCTTGTAAAGCTGAAGCTCCTAGCAGGCAGAAACGATAAGGACGGTATAGAAGCTTTGATCTCAAAAATCGTCCCGACCTTTAACCATCAAAAAAATGCATAAAGCGTACTTTTTATCGTAAAGCGCACTAAAGGCTGCCGCTGAGAATTTCGCGGCAGCCTTTTTATATATATTAAAATTATTTTTTTAAGTCTCTCACGGCGGGACCGTTTATGAGTCTGCCATCCTTTTTAAATCGGGAACCGTGACATGGGCAGTCCCATGTCTGTTCCTCCTCGTTAAACTTCAGCCTGCACCCTAAATGTGTACACTTTCTTTCCTTTTTGCTGAAAAGCCCTTCGCCCAAGCCCTTGACGGACTGCCCTACATCTGCCAAGAGCGCTTTTGTTCCTACAGTGTGGAGCCTTTGCGGTGTATATAGATTTTCAAAGTCGTTCGCACGGTCGCAAATCATATCCGCTATTATTTCCGAGGCAAGCATAGAGGATGTCATCCCCCATTTATTAAAGCCTGTTATAACAAACAGGTTCGGTGAATGAATACTGTATCTGCCTATAAACGGTATGCCGTCATGCGTCATACAATCCTGAGTTGACCATGTGCAGCGCACACTGCCGCAGGGGAAATCTATACGCACATCTCGGCGCAGCTTCTCAGCATTTTTAAGGGCTCTGTCCCCCGTTCTGTGAACCTCTCCCGTAACCAAAACGGCGTTTTCGGCATTTCTGAACGAATGTCCTCCGTCAAATCCGTAATATATACCGTCAAGCTTTGTAACGCCCTCTATCGCCTCAACATAAGCGCGTTCACGGTGCTGACGCATAAAGTAAAAGCCCGGGAAATTTATTATCGGATAATTTGTAGCCATAACTATATTATCGGCACGGACCTTTCCGTTTTCACATATTACCCTATTAGCTTCAATATCAATAACCTTACTTTTTTCATATATTGTAAGTTTATCGGATATTGCCCTTGCAAATTTCATCGGATCAAACTGCGCCTGCCCATCCAAGCGAAGCGCGCCCACGGTTTTAAACGGCAGTGACGTTTCTTCAACGACATCCGTAATAACACCTATTTTACGCATTGCCTCCGCCTCATGCTCAAGCGAACGCCTGTCGTGAGTGGCATACAGATAGCTTGGCACCGTTTCAAACGCGCACTCGATTTTTTCCTTGTCAATTATCCGTTTAAATTTTTCGACTGCCGAAAGATTGCTTGCCGCATAACGACGTGCCGCTGTTTCACCGACCTTGTCATAAAGCTTTGAATATATAAGCCCGTGCTGAGCAGTTATTTTCGCAGTCGTTCTACCGGAAACACCCGACATTATCCTGTCAGCCTCAAGAACTATAACATTCAGTCCTCGCCTTTGGAGCTCATATGCCGTCAAAAGCCCTGCAAGTCCCGCACCTATAACCGCCGCGTCGGCGATAAGATTTTCCCTGAGAGCAGGTCTGCGGCGTATACCCTCCGAATCCCAGCAAGTTTCCATATACTGCTCCCTGCCATCTCAATAATTTTTTGCTTGAAGCTCGAAATAGCTCTGCTTATGCTTGCATACAGGACAGATCTGCGGGGCGGTTTTGCCCTTGTGCAGATGTCCGCAGTTTCTGCATACCCAGAGCTGCTCACCGTCCTTAGTGAATACCTTTCCCTCCCTGAGGTTCACCTGCAAAGCTCTGAACCTCTCCTCATGACTGCGTTCTATCTCAGCAACCATTGACATAACTGCCGCTATCTCCGCAAAGCCCTCCTCACGGGCAATATCCGCAAATTCCTTGTACATTTCGCTCCACTCATAGTTTTCACCGTCGGCAGCGTCCTCAAGAGCGTTGATCGTCGACGGAAGCGAACCTCCGCGCAGATACTCAAACCATATCTTTGCGTGCGCTCTCTCATTGTTTGCTGTTTCCTCAAATATATCCGCTATTTGCTCATAGCCCTCCTTACGGGCATTTTGAGCGTAAAAGGTATATTTGTTCCGTGCCTGAGATTCACCCGAGAAAGCCGTAAGAAGATTGGCCTCCGTTCTTGAACCTTTTAATTCCATGAAAAATCCCCCTTTAATGATTCTGTTATAATTTTGGGTGGATTTCATGTGAGTTATACAATATCTTAAAAGTTTATAAATTAAATTTTATCATTTTAGTTTTATAGTAAAGTCATTTTAAAATTCCCAGCGCATTACCTATTGATCCTCCTGACAAAAGATATTTTTTCATTTCTCTTTGCAGTGACGTTTTTTCCGCGAAAGTTGTATAATCCGTACTTTTTGTATTATAAAGCCACATAATAAACTCTGTATCAGGTTCACCTTTATCAATTATGTTAAATCTGCTTTGAAAGCTAATGATATTTGATCCCGGGGAAAGCATATTTTTAAGTTCAGGTGCCAACAGCCATGAATGGCATCTATATTCACATGACTTATACTCATGAAAATGTTTTGAAAAAAACTCATATGACATATTGAGTGATTTATCACACGACGTTTTTGAAAAATCCGCATCAGAAGGTATATGAATATAGATCACATATTTGCCATCTATTTGCTTCATCTCATACTCAAGCTCCCCAAGTCTGAACAAATGACAACCTGCCTGCCTTGCTGTCCACTACTCTCTGTCAAAAGCATATTGACCTGTCCTTTTGTAACACTCGTCAATAAATCTTGTAAAGCACTTCATCGTTGCAATAAAAATTTCATCACTTATTTCCTTATATTTATAGAAATCATATGCGTGTGCAGTTCCCTCAAGCATACATGATAAAATCTTAATATTATTTTCATCATTTCCCAGAATATTTTGAATCATAATTCTCGCATCACGCATTTTATCATAATCGCTAAAGGCGGCTAAATATTCATTTACATTTTCAAAATCAAAACTGCTTGAAAATTCAATTACCTTATTAAATATTTCATTTTGCAAATTGATTTTTTCGCATAGCTCATATAAAGTCATTATTATTGCCCTCCAATATTTAATAAAAGAGCAGCGATTTTCGCTGCCCTTAAATTAAATATTTTACATCTCATAATCTCGGTAAAGACCTATTACTTTGCCCAAAACAACGACCTCATCAGAAATGATCGGGGCATAGTCGGGGTTGTGCGGCTGAAGTCGGAAATGCCCGTCCTCCATATAGAAGGATTTTACAGTCGCTTCATCTCCTATCATAGCAACGACCGTTTCACCGTTCTCCGCGACTGGGGTTTTCTCACATATGACAATATCTCCGTCGAGAATACCTATATCCCTCATGCTTTCGCCGATAACGTTCAATGCGAACAGTTCACGGCCGTAACGCTTACTTTCAGGATAAGGAATATATCCATCGATGTCCTCGAACGCCAGTATCGGCAAGCCCGCCGTGACCTTGCCGAGTATCGGAATCTGAACAGCCTTTTCCTCTCCGACAATATGGATCGAGCGGTTCAGTCCCTCGTCGCGTGTTATGTAGCCCATCTCCTCAAGTGCTTTGAGGTGTGAATGTACAGTCGAGGTCGAGCGCAGACCTGTCGCGGCGCAGATCTCACGAACCGACGGCGGAACTCCCTCGCTCACTCTCTCTTTAAGGAAATCCAGAATGCGCTCCTGACTTTTACTAAGCTTTTTCATTACTTAATGCACCTCTGAAAATAATTACTTCTGTCTGTTTTTTTCTTCAACTAACTTACTGTGATAAAAATAATTTTTGAAATTCAAGCCCTGCTCCTCACAATACTTGTTTATTTCAAGCGCAAGCTCTTCCCAATATGAATTGTCATCAAAAAGATATATTCTCCTATATTCGTCGTAATATTGAGGGTATTTTTCCCTGATATAAGAAAGTACCGTCTGCTTGTAACTCCCTCTCAAGTTCAGATTTTCAAACCAATATTCATCGATAAAGCCGCTTGATTTTTCTAAGATTGCTTTAAAATCGGTTATATACGGGAAAATCGGGGACATAAAAAGAACCGTGTATATTCCGTTTTCATGCAGCTTTTTCAAGGTGAACATACGCCGTTGTATGCTGCTTGCGTTATCCATATCCCCTCTAAAGCCTTCGTCAAGAGTATTTACCGACATAGCGACCTTGAGATTTTTAAATTGTTTTAACAGGTCAATATCCCGCAGGATCAGCTCGGATTTTGTGGAGATCGAAAGCTCACAGTCAGCAAAAAGCAACTGCTCCAGGATCTTTCTCGTAATGCGATATTCTCTCTCATAGGGATTATAGCAGTCCGTAACAGACGACATAAATACGGATCTGCCCTTGAGCGTCCTGACGGAAATAAGCTTATCACATTCCTTAACGTCAATAAAGCTACCCCATTCCTCATTGTGACCCGTAAAGCGTTTCATAAAGCAGGCATAACAATACTTGCAGGCATGAGGACAGCCTATATACGGATTTATGACATAATCACTTGACGGCAAATTAGATCTTGTAAGATAATCCTTGACCAAAACGGTTTTAACTATCATTTACGAAGAACCACCTCACTATTGGTTGAAATAATTATAACACCCGCCTTTGCGTATGTCAAACAGTAGTTTGGTGCTTTCATACGAATTTTCACGCTTTTCTTTTTCTGCCCGCAAAGAAAGTAATGAAATAAATGACAGCCGCAAACAGAACTATCGTTCCTCCTGCAGATGTCCCAAAATAAAACGAAGAAATAAGTCCCGCAACGCCGGAAACCATTGAAAACAGAACAGATGTGACATGATATGAGCGCATTGAGGAAGAAACATTTCTTCCCGCTGCGGCAGGTAAGACAAGCAGCGAATTTATTATCATTATGCCGACCCATTTAATAGAAATCGTAACAAGCAAGGCTATCATTATGACAAACAAATTATTGTAGAGGCGAACCTTTACGCGCTTGCTTGAGGCAAGATCCGCATTGACGCTCGCAAGCAGGAGCCTGTTGAAAATAAGCGCCCATATCACTATCGCGGCCGCGAGGACTATCGCGAGCAATAGCAGCTCACTTTGTGAGATAGCGAGGATATCACCTATCAGGTAGTTTGAGTATTTTGTAAAGCCGCCGTTTGCCGAAAGCAGAACCACGCCGAGCGAAACTCCAACTGCGGAAAATACACCGATGATAGTATCGCTCGAGGCGGTCTCCGATTGAATTATCCCTGTTATACATAGAGCGAACAAAAGCGCAAAGCCGACCATCGAAATCATGTAATTGTCTATGCCAAGCAGCACACCTATGCCTATGCCTGTCAGAGCCGAGTGTCCGAGAGCATCAGAAAAAAATGAAAGCTTATTGTTGACTATCATAGTTCCCGTAAAGCCGAGCAACGGCGTGAGCATAAGAACCGCCAGAAGCGCATTCTTCATAAAATCATATTCCGCCCAGTCGAACGGCAGGAGAAAATCCATTACAGCATATATTCCGTCCATTAAATGATACCCTCCTCATCCAGTCCGAACGCCTCTCTGACTTTCTTATGTTTAAGTATACTCTTCGCGCTGTCTGTCAGGACTACCGTTCTGTCCACAAGAGCCGCTCGCGTACAATATTTTGTGACGTGTCCGAGGTCATGTGAGACAAGCAGCACCGGCATATGGTATTCGCTCCTGAGAGATGTCACAAGGTCATAAAAGGAGCTTATCCCACGTCTGTCAAGGGCTGAAACAGGCTCATCAAGCAGCAGTATATCAGGCATAGGGTCGAGCGCGAACGCAAGAAGCACACGCTGTAACTCACCTCCGGAGATCCTGCCGAGCGGTTTGTCGATCAGTTTTTCCGCTCCGACAAGTGCGAGCATCTCCCGCGTATGGACGAGCCTTTCCTTTTTATGCTTAAACCACACGGGCATTATCCCCGAATTAGCGCAAAAAAGATCCGACACCGTCAGGGGCGTCCCCCTATCAAAGCTCAGCGTCTGCGGAACGTAGCCTATTTTCGGCTGTGCTATGCGCTTGCCCTCACTGTTAAAGTATGTAACTGTCCCCGTATGCGGGATACGGTTCATTATGGCTTTGAGCAGTGTCGTTTTACCCGCGCCGTTCCTGCCGATAAGCGCGGTTATCTCACCGTGCTTGACCTCAAGACATACATTCTCGAGAACGTCCTGAGTACCTCTCGTGACGGAGAGATTTTCTATCTTGACGCTGCAATGGCAATCCTTATGTTTGTCTGTCATTATTTAATTCCATCCCCATTATGAAAGTGCATTTTTCAGGACTTTCAAATTATTATTCATTATGTCGATATAGGCGTCCTTATCCATATCACCGCTGACACCGGGGTCGAGTGTGTATACCTGTGCATCGGTCTCAGCGGCGATAACGTCAGCCGCAGTCTCAGGATACTGCGGCTCCACAAAGAGAGCGTGAACCCCTGTCTCATTAACAAGGTCTATAATATCAGCCAGATCGCGAGCGTTCGGTTCGCTTCCCGGCTCACGCTCGATAACGCTTACTATATTGAGGTCAAATTCCTCCGCAAAATAGTCAAAAGCTTCATGAAAGGTTATTATATCCCTGTTGGAAATATCCGCGAGGCTCTCCTCCATTTTGTTTTTCAGGTTCCTCAGTTTCTCAATATACCTATTGCTGTTATCTCTATATTTTGTTTCATTTTTCGGGTCAAGCCTTATTATCCCTTCGGTGATGTTTTCAACCTGAGTTATGCAGTTCGCAACAGAAACCCACAGGTGAGAGTTGTACTCATTTTCATCATGATCGTGCCCCTCATGTTTGTCATCATTATGATTATGACCGCTCGCTAAAAGTTCTATCCCAACGCTTGAGTCGATAATATTAAGCCCGTCAACCCTTCCAACGACATCGCTGATAAAGCCCTCCATACCTGCACCGTTTATAATAAAGCTATCCGCTTTCTCAATGCTTCGCATATCCTCTGTTGACAGCTTGAAATCATGCAGACAGCCTGTCTGCTCCCGCGCCATACACTGCAGGTTCACGCCCTCAACACCATCGGTAATATTAAGCGCCATTATGTATATCGGATAGAATGATGCAAGAATATTAAGCTTTTCAACTTTGTCCTCGCTGCGTATACAGCCTGATAACAGAACAAGAGATAGAGATATTAGAGCAGCTGCTAATTTTTTCAATTTATCACCACACAAAACAGTCATTCTTTATATAATACAGTTAAATCAATCAAAAGTCAACCGAGGGGATTTTTGGGGGGTCTACTCCCAAAATCGTGTAAATTCCCAAAGTAAATCCAATAGTGGAATTTATTTTGGGAATTTTATATAGTAATAATATCAGATTCAATTGAAAAAACAATTACAATGCCATCTTGAAAAAAACTATGGTTATGTTATAATAAAGTTAGTAATGTCGGATTTTATTTCGGCAAAATTTAAACTTTGGGTGGTTATTTTGAAAATTGCAATTTTCAGTGAAATATATTTACCTTATCTCAGCGGAATTTCAAGCTTTATCAGCGTATTACGGAAAAGTCTCATCCAGTTAGGACATGAGGTTCTCGTTGTAACATCATCAACTCAGGTTTCCAACCCCGTTCTGAAGGACGGCATACTCCGCTGTCCTGCAAAAACAGCAAACAATAAATACGGTCTGTCGCTTAAAAATCCGAACGATCAGAAAATGCTTAAAGCCATAATGTCGTTTAAGCCCGATATTATCCATATCAACACCGATACCAATATGGGCAAGCTCGGCCTTGCCCTTGCCGATAGGCTTGGAAAGCCTACTGTTTATTCTATACAGGATTATTATGAGGATCGCTTCTTCTACGAAAGCTCCAAGCTTAAGCTCAAAATAGGCACGATGCTCGAAAAAAGCCGCCTGCTCGATATGGTGGATAACTGTGACGTAATAACGGCCTCAAGCGGACGAGCCCATGAATACCTCGAATCCTCAGGGCGCAAGGATATGCAGGTCATAATAATACCCTCCGATACCGATGTGAACCGCTTTGACTTTCACAAAACATCATCGGAGGGCATAGCTGAGCTACGCGAAAAATATAACATATCTCCAACAACTACACTTGCCATTTACGCGGGCAGACTTGACGCTGACAAAAGCGTCGAGTATCTCCTTCAGGAATGGGCGCAGTTTATACGACGTGACGACGATATGCACCTCATGATAGTGGGGGATGGCACAGAAATGCAGTCGCTCAAGGACTGGGCGGCATATCTTAAAATCGAGGATCAGGTCACATTTACCGGTGAGGTCGAGCACAGTCAAATGCCCAACTACTATGCGGCAAGCAATGTTTATGTCAGCGCTGCCACAACCGGACTTATGTCCATGTCGGTTCTCGAGGCGATCTCCTGCGGACTTCCTGTACTTCTCAAGCGTGACAAATATACTCAGGAAATCGTCAAGGAAGGTGTTAACGGTTTCACTTATGAGCGTGCAACCGAATTTGGCGACAGAATGAAGCAGCTTGCCTCGCTCGATTTGGACGGACGCAGGATCATCAAGAACGTCGTTCGTCGCTCCCGAAACGATATTCCGGAAAATTCAATGGCAACGCAGTTCATAGCTGCCTATGAGGCAGCGGTCAAAAAGCATAAGCTCAAAGTAAATAAATGACGCTGATTTATTCGCTGCTCGGCACAACGGAAACATTAAACCGGAAGCCAACGCTCTTTAATTCCTCATGCCAATCTGAAATTTTTGAAAATTCAGTATAAAAACCGTTTTGTGCTTTTTTCCCTATCTTTAAAATATCGCTGTCATACGTTTTAACGACCTTATTTGCAGTTCGAGAACAGCTTTCTTCTAAAAATTCCTCGATTTCACCGAGGAATTTTTTATTTTTCAGCAAGGCTTCCCCATCATTTCTATGAATATCTATAGTCATGTTTAAATTCTCTGAATAGATAAATTTTCCGCCGTCAAGCCTTAAACCGTTTTCGGATTTTAACGACACTATCTCTACGGGAATACTTTCGCCTTTATCGTCTGACATTGATATAACAGCGCCATCGCCATCGTCCGACAAAATATTGAGCACCACCGACTCATCAGCCGATATTGACCCGCTCATTTTCCCGTTTTCAAACAGAGCACTGCCGTCGGGTATTATCCTGCTTTTGTCCTCACTAAGCGTCAAAACAGGTACAGACACATCGTAAAGTCCGCTGTTGTCTGACGCCTTAAATTCCTTGAAGCGGCACGAACGTACAGTTCCCCCGGAATACTCTCCGCCGATCATGGCTATATCCTCGGCCGACATTGATTTCAACACGTTTTCGTTTTGCAGAAGCTTTTTTGTGCTTTCATCAGATACATACAGCAGGATATCGGGTCTTGCCTCAAAGCTGCTGTTAAAATACGAAAGAACCTCGTCCGCCTGCTCTGCGGCGAACTTATCCATGATTATAAACTTGTTGTCACTAAGCAAGATCTCCCTGCCTGTATCACGAGAAATGTTTTCAAAGCATTCCGATACGCTCTTGCCGGATACGTTTATCACCTCCGGCGGAAGCACCTCTTCAGTGCTTTCTGTGTTGAGCGTCATAACAGTCAGACTGTACCTGTCATTCGCTTTATCAATGCCTATTCCCTCTATTATGAGCTTATCATTAAGCTCGGAGCGACTCATACACCCGCCAAATGTCAGCATTACAGCACATATGGCCGTAGCCAAAAAGATCACCTTTGATATATTTGAACTATTGCATTTCATGAGCCTTTACCCCCTCCCTATCGTCACCTTTAATGACCGACTTTATTTTATATATGATCAACAGAACTAACGGTATTATAACCGCTGCCGTTATCGTTAGCCACAGCCACACATCTTTGCTAAATATAAAACTTCTAAAGCCCATATCCGTGGTAACTGCCCCGAAAATAATGACAGCCGCACTTCCGAGAACGATCGCGATCCTTGACGCTTTTTTGCCGAAGATTTTCCCGACACAGAGCGCAAAAAGATACATAAACAGCGAAAGCCTGCAAAAAAGTCCCGCCGTCCACAAGCCTATAAAAAGTGCGTCAAGTCGCTGTAAAAATCCTATATTCACAGTCTTTGCCGCCTGATATACCGGAAAAATACTGTATTTCAAATAATCTCCGAGTGAGCCTGTCACAAGTATGATAAATAACATTATCGTCATGAACACAAAGCTGCTCCAAAGAACGCTCCCTCGCGATATATTGCCCTTCACTATCGGGTAAAGAACAGCCAACGCGGGTATGCACGACATTCTGGATAGCATCAGCACCGTTCCGCTGTATACAGACTCCCCGCTCACTGAAAGCACGCTGCGGTAATTCTCTGTATCTGTTGACGGCAAAAGTCCGCACAGCATCAGTAAAACCGTAGCAAACAATCCGACAAGTATAATACCCGAGGCGCGTGCCATCGCTTCAATACCCTTAAAAGCGCCATAACACGAAGCAACTGCTACCGCCGCCGAAATAGCAAATACAGGTGTTTCACCGTTTACTCCCAGAGAAATAAATTTATTGTATAATGCTATTCCATATCCGCAGACAAGCAAAAAGTATATAGCATAGAACAAAATTATTATCACTGAAAAGCGCTTAAAAACATCCTCTGAAAATTCCAGGACCGACATCGAGGCATTTTGCCTTCTTAAAAGCAAAACGGGTACAAGCATCAAAAGCGTGAGCGGAAATGAAATCAACGCCGATATGAGATGGCTCCACATATCGTCTCCCGACGACAGCTGCGGGCTGTAGGTCACTGTCACTATTACTCGGCTTATAAACAGCAGAACAAATAGCTGTCCTGCGGTTATCATCCCTCTGTTATTCATCACTTTCACATCCTTGAAGATCGGTCCCGGGCATTGTCTGAACTGTTGACGTTGATTTAGAGAGCTGCTTCCAGCCCGCCCTTACAAATACATCTCTCATCGCCGTCATACTGAATGGTGAAACGGGCGCAGTATACGGTACGTCAAAGCTCTTCTTTCCGCATATATTTACAAGCACCATACAAAACAGGAGAATAACTCCCCATATTCCGAGAAACGCTCCCGCGATAATAAACAAAAAGCGTAAAATAGCTGTCGGAGCATATAGGCTCGGAATGACATATGAGCATATCGCCGTCAGCGCGACTACCATAAGCGTCGGCGCACCGATAAGTCCCGCGTTTACCGCCGTTTCACCTATAACAAGCGCGCCTACAATGCTTACGGCGTGTCCCAACGGCTGCGGCATTCGTAAGCCTGCCTCGCGCATTATCTCATATACGAAGTGTATAACTATCGTTTCGACGCCGAGCGGCATCGGAGTCGCCGCTATCGAACCGGCAATTTTTCCGAGAAGCTGCGACGGGAACAGCTCAGGGTGAAACGAACCGACAGCCACATAGACCCCCGGAAGCATTATCGCAATAAAAAATGCGATATACTTCAGCCACCGTGTTAACGTCGCGAAATATGCCCTGTTAGAATAGTCATCAAGTGTTTGGAAGTATTCCACAAAGAGAAACGGCACGATCAGCGCCGAGGGCGTTCCGTCAACAAGGATCGCGATTCTTCCCTCCGAGATTTTCCCGCATACCGTATCGGGACGTTCAGAAATCCCTACGCCGCTGAAAAACGAAAAGTCTCCCTTCTGCTCAAGGTACGGGGCTATATAGCCCGATGCCATGACCGTCTTCAGATTTATCGAATCAAGGCGTTTTTTCAGCTTTCCAAGTATTTCCGGAGAAACAGTGTCAGTCAAATAGCACAGGCAAATATCCGTCCTGCTGTCGCTCCCGACCGTCATGGTCTCAAACTTTAATCTTGGAGTTTTCATTCTCCTGCGAATGAGCGACATATTTATCCTCAGCGGCTCAACAAAGCCCTCCTTCGAGCCTCGCTGGACAACATCGGAGTCAGGCTCGGAAACACTTCTAAAGCTAAAGCCCTGTATGCCGAGAGCGAGCATTTTCGCACATCCGTCTATCGCTATAACTGCAAAGCCGGACATTATGAATTTGTCTACGTCCTCAAGTGTCAGTACCTCGACCTGCTCAGCCGTGTAAAGAATTTTACTTTTGATTTTTTCAAAGGCGTCCTTAGGAGTTCCCTCATAGGTTTCCTCAGATACGGGCTTTATTACGCCGAGGGCAAGTATCTCCTTGTTTACCATTCCCTCTATTGTAATGATCCCAAAGCGTATACCTCTAAGCTCCATCTTATGAACAGTAAGATCCGCACTCCCATTAAATCGCTTTTTTAACCTTTCCGTATTTTCGTCAAGCGACACCGTAAGCGGTGTAGGTTTGCTCTCCGGCTTTTGTTCGGGAGCTTTGCCGTATATGTTTTTAAGCTCGCTGATAAAACGATACATCTCATCACCTCGAAATAAAACTCGGGAAATATTCTCCGCAGATTTTTCATGATCATACCAAGATTATTTTTACTGTTTATCGCCGAATTATTCCTTAAATATTTGTCATAATATAACTTAGGCAAGATGTCCCTGCCTCTTAGGCGGGTGACACGTTGAATGACGGGGCAAGTCCTTATTGAATCGAGGTGAACGGCAAAAGCTGTATTATGATAATTTCTGTTATCAGAACCGTACTTTTATATATCGTTATAATACTCGCCATAAGAATAATGGGAAAACGCCAGATAGGTGAGCTTCAAACAAGCGAACTTGTTGTCACACTGCTTATTTCAGATATTGCCGCAATACCTATGCAGGATACGGAGCAAAGCCTATTGAGCGGTATCGTACCTATTCTCATTTTGATCGCCTGTGAGATAGTTATATCCGTACTGATGATGAAGCGCGCAGGCTTTCGCAGGCTAATATGCGGAAAACCGGTAATTATAATTTCAGACGGAAAAATCGACCAAACAGCAATGTACAGACTTCGCATGAGCACAGAGGACCTGTCGGAGGAGCTTCGGCAGCAGGGTGTTTTTAATATAGAGGACGTAAGCTTTGCCATAGTCGAAACAAACGGCAAGCTAAGTGTGCTTAAAAAGCCCGAAAAAGACACTCCGACTGCGGAGGATCTCAGTATAAAAATAGAAGATAAGGGCATCGAGGCTGTAGTTATCAGTGACGGTGAGATCTCGAAGTATTCGCTCAAGGTATGCCGGCTTGACAGAGAATGGGTCTTTAAGCAATTAAAAAAGGAAAACGTCGATATAAAGGACGTTTTCCTCATGATCGCCAACAGAAACGGCGAATATAAAATCATAGAAAAGGAGCGAACGGGTTGAAGCGTTTGATAATTGCAGTTATTCTAATTATTATTGTCGCGGGACTCTGTACTATCGAGTATTTCCTCAACACGGGAGAATCAAGCAGTGCATCAGAAGCACTTATAAAGGCGCAGTCTCTCCTTAGGGACGGCAAAACAGACGAAGCCACGGAAACAATGCAAAAGCTGCGCGAGAATTGGGACAGCAACGTAGAATCAATACTTATTTTCGTTTCACACGGAAAGCCCGACGCAATTTGCGAAAGTCTTGCCGTAGCCGAAAGCTATCTCAAAAGCAGGGAGTTTCCGGAGTTTTACGCCGAATGTCAGAGGGCTGAAAACGAGCTTAAACACTTCAGTGAGTTAGAGATCCCTACATTTAATAATATTCTTTAACTTATTTTTTATGCTCTTTGATTTTACATGAGCAGGATCGCTTTTCAGAATTTTGGCATAAACCGCATTGTTCACAATTTTTAGAGCATTTTGAGCAGCAGCCGCTTTTGGGAGGCTTGATAAATCTGTATATCATAAGCGCAACGAGGAAAATCCCGAGCGCGGCTATAATAATATCGGCTAACAATTCTATTCTCCTTTTTCAAGACAGTTCATCACAAATACCGCCATGCGTGATCTGTACGGTATCTCCTTAACAAATTCATGTAAATGCGGACCTGACATTCCATTTTCTGCTATATGATATGTATGCAAACACATACATGACCGCCGACTCTATGACAAACCCTATTATAATTTTTAATATAAACGTATTTTCGACTGTTTTTGTACCTAACGAAAGACATTGAAACAACGGATACCACTCCAAAAAGCTTTCAGCGTCGGACAAATCAAGTTCTCCCGTCGAGTACAGCATCGCGGGAAGCATTTCAATCAAAAAACGTGCAAACGGAAGCGCCGCACCCTCGGCGGTTTTAAATATCAAGCTCACAAAAACAGTAAAGAATAATAATCTTAATATAATTATCAACACAAGCAGTATAAAATACAGATTATCGCCATTATCAAAAATCATAAGCAAAACAGATAGCGGTATATAATAAAACACAAATATCAGCGACGTATATACAACTATTCTGCTTATAATTATTGAATGAGCGGAAGCTCCGTCCATAATTTCGTAACAGGCGGTGCGGCTTTTGTAGTGTCTGCCGATAGATATGCCGACTGAAATAAGAGCAAACATTATGCCCGTAGGAATGCCTGACGCAAATACTTGACGGTTTATAATAAAACCATTCTGCATAAACGGAAAAAGCACACCTAATAAAGACAAACCTATGACATAAATTAGACAGTGGCTTGAATGTATCAATCTGTAAAATTCAGCCCTTATCAGCTTTTTCATTCATATCCGCCACCTTTTTAAGATAATACTCCTCAAGGCTTTGACCTTCCTCGTATAATAGTGTGATTATCAAGCCGCTGTCCGTTACAGCTTTTGAGATTCTTTCAATGTTATCTATTTGCTCAAATATATGTATTATATCCCCATGACATACGCTGAAATCCCTGATGGCGAGCCTGTCTTTCAAAACTTCCGCTGTACGGTTTATATCATTTGTTCTCAAACTGATAAAATTACGGCATCTTACCCGCAATTCTTCAGCGCTCAGACTTTCTATTACTTTCCCATGATTTATGAAAGTGAAATCGGTACAAAGCTCCGAAAGCTCTGAAAGCAAATGACTTGAAATGAGGATCGTGGCTTTGCTTTCCTCTACAAGTCTTTTCAGCATCGCTCTTACATCTGAAATGCCCTCCGGATCAAGACCGTTTACAGGCTCATCAAGGACTAATATCTCAGGCTTCGCAAGCAAAGCCATAGCTATTCCAAGCCTTTGGCGCATACCGAGAGAAAATTTCCTGCATTTCTTTTTTCCCGTATTCTCAAGCCCTACAAGCTCAAGCACCTCATCAATGCGTCCCATATCAGGATAGCCCTTTACATACCTCAGATATGCCAGATTATCATAAGCTGTCATCTCGTAGTCAATAATTGGTGCTTCTATCATAAAGCTCATCTTAGAACGACAAGCATCAATAGGTTCTCTTCCGCTGAAAAAAGAAATTTCTCCACTGTCTGCACGGGTCAATCCCGCCAATATCTTCATTATCGTTGTTTTTCCCGCACCATTCGGACCTATCAGCCCGCAAATATGCCCTTTTTCAACAAGCAGATTAAAATTATCTACTACGGTTGTTTTTCTATATGCTTTTGTTATTCCCTTTATTTCTATAACAGTCTGCCCCATAAAAGCAATTCCTTTCATATCTATCAATACGTTCGGAACACTAAAAAATTCAAGCTTATCACAAGTATAATTACATATATTATTTAAGTCAAGAAAAAAGTTCCGCCCTCATGTCAAGAACGAAACCTTATAAAAAAGCAAAATGAACATTTACCTTCGTCAGAATAAACGACCGATAAGCGTACCAAATTGGAAGATAAACGCTGAAGCAAACCATGCCGCAAAAAGCTGATATACTACCGAGATAAGAGTCCATTTTGCGCTCTGCATCTCTCTGCGGATCGTCGAAAGTGCCGCGATACACGGTGTATAAAGCAGCACGAACACAAGAAACGAAAACGCCGAGAGAGATGTAAAGCCCGCGGCTATCGCGTCAGCTCCACCATATAATATCATCATGGTGCTTACGACAGATTCCTTCGCGGCTATACCCGTCAGAAGCGAAACGGCGGCGCGCCAATCTCCGAAGCCGCACAGTGTGAATACAGGCGCGATAAACGTTCCGATAGTGGCAAGCATACTTTCGGAGCTGTCGTCGATAAAGTGCAGTGAGAAGTCAAAGGACTCGAGGAACCATATGATAACGGTAGCGCCGAGCAGGACTGTTCCCGCCTTAGTAAGGAAGTCCTTAAGCCTTTCCCAGACGTGCAGCCACAGGCTTTTGAGCGTAGGTAATCTGTATGGCGGCAGTTCCATAACGAACGGAGCGGATTTTCCCTTGAGGATAGTATTTTTAAATAAAAGCGCGGTCAGTATCGCGGCTATGATACCGATTATATAAATCGCAAAAACAACAAGCGCGCCGTACTTTGCGAAGAAAATGCTTATTATCAGTAAATAAACAGGCATTTTCGCGCTGCATGACATAAACGGAGTTATCAGTATAGTGAGCCTTTTATCCTTAATATTTTCCAGCGTGCGCGTACCCATTATCGCGGGAACAGAGCATCCGAAGCCCATGAGCATAGGAACGAACGCGCGCCCCGAAAGCCCTATTTTCCGTAGGAGCTTATCCATTATAAACGCCGCTCTCGCCATATAGCCACTGTCCTCAAGGATAGACAGCAATAAAAATAACAGCAATATCTGCGGCAGGAAAGAAAGCACCGACCCTATACCGGCGATTATACCATCACAGACGAGACTTATCGCCCAATCGGACGCGCCAACGTTCTCAAGCAATTTCAAGATATTATCCGAGAACCATGTGTTTATTATATAGTCTACTCCATCGCAAAGGTAGTTTCCCAACGGTCCGAACGTAATGAGAAATATCGCCAGCATTAGAACAAGAAACGTGGGGATAGCGGTGAAACGCCCTGTAACTATCCTGTCTATTTTATCGGAAATGGTCACATATCCCTGCTTATCCTTTTTATGTACTGCCTTTTCGCATATAGCACAAATATATTTATAACGTTGGTCGGCTATGATCATCTCTCTGTCAACATATTTTGTAGTGGGTATTTCATCAATATGGGATTTTATATGCTTTGCCTGACGTTCTGTAAAGTTAAAGCTCTGCTGCGCTATAGTATCTCCCTCGAAGAGCTTAACGGAGTTCCAGCGTATACTTACAGCATTGTCGTTTTCGACCTCCTCAAGCACTTCCTCAATATTCAAGAGGGCATTATTGACCTCAGGAGAATAAATATTCTTGACAGTAACAGGTTTATTTTCGGAAACGACCGTGTATGTTTTCTCCAACAGCTTATCAATTCCCGTATTCCTGCTTGCTGATATTGATACAATTGGTATTGACAGAGATTTTTCAAGAAGCTCAACGTCTATTTTGTCGCCGCGCTTTTCCAAAAGGTCTATCATATTGAGCGCTATGATCATAGGCTTTCCAAGCTCCGCGAGCTGCGTGGTGAGATACAGGTTCCTTTCTATATTTGTCGCGTCTATTATATCTATAATAATATCAATATCATCGTTGATAAGGCAGTTTCGGGAAACTATCTCCTCCGGTGTGTATGGGGAGAGAGAATATATCCCCGGCAGGTCTACAGCCGTCATTCTGCACTGATCAAACTTGATCCTGCCCTCCTTTTTTTCAACGGTAACACCGGGCCAGTTGCCGACATATTGAGAGCTTCCGGTAAGCTGATTAAAAAGAGTCGTCTTACCGCAGTTGGGATTACCCGCAAGGGCTATCTTTATATCCTTTTTAGCAGTTATTACTTTTTTATGATCTTCTGCTGTCATCTTTTGCACCCTTGTGCACCTCCGAAAGGAATATTTCCTTTGCTTCTGCTTTTCTTATACTCAACTCATAACCCCTGACGTTTATCTCTATCGGATCCCCGAACGGCGCTGATTTTCTCATAAACACAATCGCTCCCGGAGTTATGCCCATATCTATTATTCTCCGCCTTATAGCGCCCGAGCTTCCTATGCTGACAACTGTACCGTATTCACCCGGTCTGAGCTCCGCAACATTTTTCATATCTCCATCACCTTATAAGCTGTTAGCAAATGCTAACAAACATATTCAAAACAGGCCGCTGCTATGCGTTTCCTAAAAAATTTTACTTCAGTTCACGCCTGCAACAGCCATATCGACTTAATATAAATATGATAGCACCGAGCATTATATACATAATTATTTTTTAGAATAATAATATTCAAACTTAAACTTCCATGACCTATTCTACCAATATATTATAGATCACCTTACTAAAATACAACTATTTTTTAACAGCAGTCCATAGCCTTTCTATGGTCTTTTGCGAATCATCGCCGCAGATTATAACTATCTCATCATTGGAACGCACGGTAGTATCACCTCGAGGGATATACAGCTTCTCATCGCGCACAACTGAAACGATCAGTGACGATGGGGGCATTTTAATATCCTTGATAGCATAGCCGTCAAGAGCGGAATTTTCAGGCAGAGTAAAGGACATTATGGCAGCTCTTCCCTTATTTAGTGTGATCAAAAGCTGCGCTCCCGCATTAACTACCTCCTGCTCGATCATCCTTGTTATTATTTCTGTACTGCTCACAACAATATCAATATCCATGCGCCGCATGGCTTCAAGGTTTCGTGGGTTATTCGCGCGGGCAATGACCTTTTTTATAGACAACTCGTTTTTAGCGAGCTGAGCGGCGACTATATTATCCTGATCGCGGCCTGTAACAGCGATAAAGCAATCAGCATCTCCTGTATCAATATCGTGGAGAGTTTCTATATGTGTAGCGTCACCGCATATAACCTCTATACCAAGCTCGTTTGCAAGCTTTTTGCAGGCTGTTTTTGATCTTTCTATCACTGTTACATCGTAGCGTCTGTCGATAAGATTGTTGGCTAAATTATAGCCGAGTCTTCCGCCTCCTGCTATTATTACCTTCATATTACAATTACCTTTCAGAATTTATATTGAACATATACTAAAGCTTTAAGTTCCCATGCTGATGAAGAGTGCGCTGTCACCCTGTTCGATTTTAAAATCCTTAATTGAGTCATAGATGATCGTTTCGCCGTTGCTCCGCTTTACGCCGAACAGCTTTGCACCCATTGTAAGCGGCAGCTCGGAGACATGTCTGCCGACATATTTATCCTCAATACGGATAGTATCTATAATAAAGGTTGAATCGTCAGAGGTTGTGACATTGTCTCCGATGCCCATGATTGCGGCATACATAGCATTCGCTGACAAATTTGTCTGGCAAAGTGTCCTCAGCCCGAATTTCTTTTTAAATACATTTTCGCGAGAGGAATCGGTTATACGGGCGATAACATTTTCTACACCAAAAAATTTCTTTACTATCTGTGATACGGTTATATTCAGATTATCATCTGAGGTCACTACCGCGACCGCGTCACAGCTTTCAACGCCCGCGTCACGCAAAACATCCATATCCATAGCAACGCCGGTAACAAAAATACCGTCAAAATCCTCTCCGAGCAAATGAATGCTGTCGGGATTATCATCAACTACAGAAACATCATGACCATGTTTGTCAAACTTATTCGCAAGAGCCGAGCCAAGATGCCCACATCCGATTATGAGAATATTCATAGCTTAAATCCTCCAAAGAATTTAAAACTTTATTTCAGCAATATTTTCTTAACTTTTTTTAGTTTACCGTCCATTACCGCATAATCCGCGAGAAGCTCACCTTGTATTTCAGGCGAGATATTTGTATGCAAATATAACGAAGCAAGCCCTGCTTCATGCGCTCCTCTTATATCGGTATTGTAGTCGTTGCCTATCATGATCGTTTCCGACTTTTTAAGTTTATATCTCTTGATAATAGTGTTATAGAACTTAACATCGGGCTTTTTGCAGCCCTCATCTGAGGAAATAACTATACCGTCGAACTCGTCATATATACCCAAAAGGCGAAGCTCCGGCTCGGTAAACGAGCGCTGCGCGTTGGTAAGAAGATAGACCCTTCCCCCTGCTTCTTTTAAAGAATGCAGCAGATCAAGCGCACCGTCATACAGCTTAATATATTTAAGCGACACAGCGCGGAACGCCGCCGCCAAAAACATCGCAAGCTCGTCGCTACACTCCGCGCCCTTTTCTGTGAGCAGGCTGCGAAACACATTCAAAAGCTGCGGTTCAGGATCGCTTGAATACTTATCTTTCGCAACGGCAAGCTTTTCTTTCTCACAAAGCTCGGCATATTTGTGTTTAAGCTCTTTTGTTTCATACTTTGCGCCATACATAGCGAGAAGGTTTTTAAAGCTTTTCCAAAGACTCTTCTTGTCCTCATCGGTATGAATGTCAACCAATGTTCCGTACAGATCAAAAAGATAATTCTTATACATAAATAAGACTCCCATATAAATTATTCACTTCACCGTGTTATCTCTGAAACAGGCTCCGCAGTGAATACATCATCGTACTGCTCCTCAAGTCTCCGTGCGCAGTCGTCACGATCATTATCATTTTCAAAAATACCAAATACAGCCGAGCCGCTGCCTGTCATAGCGGCACCGATAGCTCCGCACTTGTGCATAAACGACTTTATTGCTTCGATCTCCGGCAGATCATTGACAGCCTCAAATTTGTTATACAGGTTCTTGGCGATGTTCTTGATATTTCCCTCACAGATAGCCTCGGTTATCATATCCATGCCCTTGACAGCTTCAAATTCAGGTAAATCGGATCTCTCGTAAGCCTCCTTAGTAGAAACTCCGATCTTTGGCTTTACTATAACAAAATAGCATTCCGGCAGATCCGGGAGAGGACTGAGTATAGTTCCGATTCCTCCGGCAGTCATAGTCCCTCCGTAAACGCAAAACGGGACGTCCGCACCGACATCAGCTCCTATATCCGCAAGCTCCTTTTTTGACAGATCTGTATCAAAAATCTTGTTCATCGCTAGGAGCACGGCCGCGGCGTCGGTGCTTCCTCCCGCCAAACCTGCCTCCATGGGAATATTCTTTTTTATTTTTATTTCTACGCCCTTATCTTCAATATTTGTTTCCTTTAAAAACAGCTTTGCTGCCTTATAAGCAGAGTTGTCCTCTCCGAGAGGAACTTTTTCATCAGAGCATAAAACAGAAATTTCTCCGTTGTTCGTATCTGAAACCGTCACCTCGTCATAAAGGCTAATAGATTGAAGAACCATAGAAACTATATGATAACCATCGTTTCTCTTTCCTCTTATGTCAAGAAAAAGATTGACCTTCGCGGGAGCGTTAACATTTACTCGCATATTTCAGCTACATCCTTTCACACGTTGCCGGCAGACGCCATCACCCATTTAGGCAAGCGGCATCAGGAGCATCAATAAATCTTTCGATTCTCTCGAGAGCCTCCATGATATGCTCGAGTGAGTATGAGTATGAAACCCTTATATATCCCTCGCCGCAATCGCCAAACGCCGTTCCGGGAATCACCGCTACACGCTGGGAATGGATCAGATTGGAGCAGAACTCATCACTTGAAAGCCCCGTGCTTTGAATCGACGGGAAAATATAGAAAGCCCCCTCAGGCTCAAAGCAGGTAAGTCCCAACCGTGTAAATCCGTCAACGATCATTCTCCGCCTTATATTGTATTCGTTTCTCATATATTCTATATCGCCGTCTCCTGCTTTGAGAGCTTCTATGGCGGCATATTGTGCCGTTGTCGGCGCGCTCATGATCGCAAATTGGTGCAGCTTAGTCATTTGCTCAATGATTTCCTTTGGAGCGAGAGCATACCCGAGACGCCAGCCCGTCATCGCATAAGCCTTTGAAAAGCCATTTATAACGACCGTTCTTTCCGCCATACCGTCAATCGACGCAAACGAAACATGACGTGTATCTCCGTATGTAAGTTCGGCATAAATTTCGTCCGAAAGCACAAACAAATCATGCTTGCGGACGACCCTCGCAATCTCCTCAAGATGTTCACGCCTCATTACGGCGCCTGTCGGATTGTTTGGGAAAGGAAGGATCAGGAGCTTAGACTTAGGCGTTATCCTGCTTTCAAGCTCCTCGGCAGTAAGCCTGAATCCATCCTTTGCTTTAGTTTCAATCGTCACGGGAACACCGCCCGCAAGTGCTGTGAGCGGATTATAGCACACAAAGCTCGGCTCAGGAATGAGAACCTCGTCACCCTCCGATATAATAGTACGTATAGCCACGTCGATTGCCTCAGAACCGCCAACAGTCACAAGTATCTGACTGTCCGGGTCATATTCAACACCGAAGCGACGCTCAAAGTAAGCGGAGATCTCACGACGAAGTTCTGAAAAGCCTCTATTCGGAGTATACCATGTTTTTCCGCGCTGCAGGGAATCTATACCCGCTTCACGTATATGCCACGGAGTACGGAAGTCAGGTTCACCGACGCTTAAGGAGATCACGTGACCCATTTCATTAGCTATATCAAAATACTTTCTGATGCCTGACGGTTTAACCGAAGAAATTTTATTGTTAATAAACTTGTCGTAATCTATCACAAAATCATGCTCCTTTGTTCATCCTCGTTGTCAACAAACGAGATCCCGTTCTTTTTGTATTCCGTGAGAATAAAGTGTGTAGCAGTGGAAATAACGGAATCTATCGTAGAGAGCTGCTTAGCTACAAAACGCGAAACCTCCTGAATGTTTTCACCGCGGACAAACGCTACAAGGTCAAAGGTTGCGGAGGCGGCAAGGTAAACACTTTCAACATTGTCAAAGGAGGCCACTATTTCGGCTACCTCATCAAAGCCTGTGTCAACCTTCGGCGTGACCTTTATCTCAATAATTGCCTGAACACCCGCATCCTCGACCTTGTTATAGTCTATAACAGTGCTTGTACCCTTTATGATGCCCTGCTCCTTATACAGGTTTATCTTTCCTTTGATTTTGTCCTCGCTTTCATCGAGCATTGTGGCAAGCTGTGATGCCGTAAGCTGTGCGTTATCCTCAAGAAGGTCCAACAGTTTATCCATAAAAATCTCCATTCTGCCGCAATTTATTAAACGGCGTCAAAATAAATCAGTATTTTTAAACGAATACAATTGTTTCGCTTATAATTTTGCTTAATAATTATAACTCATATTGTATGATTTTTCAATGTCATTTTAAATTATCTTCCTTTTTCTTTAAGTAAGAGCTTTATTAAATTTATTTAACATATTTTTAAACATATTTTATTATTTATCTTGCCGAGGATAATAATATTATGTATAATGATGCTATGACAAACCTCATTAAATGAAAGGAATGATTTTTTGGACAGAAACGAATCGGCAAAAAGAGCGGCGGAATTGCGGCAGACTATCAATTACCACAACCAAAAATACTATAATGAGGATTCTCCGGAAATCGACGACTTTGAATACGACAGGCTTCTCCGCGAACTTGAGGATATTGAAGGCGCTTTTCCCGAGCTTATAACGCCTGATTCACCTACACAACGTGTCGGCGGCAACGCCTCAAACGAAAAGTTTGCCCCGGTCGAACACTCGATACCAATGGAAAGCTTGCATGATTCATTTTCTCATGATGAGATCAGGGAATTTGACAAGCGTGTACGGGAAGTCGTCTCTAATCCTGTTTATGTTGTAGAGCCGAAAATTGACGGTCTGTCCGTTTCTGCCGAATACAGAAACGGAGTTTTTGTGAGAGGATCAACACGAGGCGATGGCAGCGTAGGCGAGGATATTACGGATAACCTTATGACAATAAAGACACTTCCTATGCGTCTGAAAAAGCCTGTCCCCTACCTTGAGGTTCGCGGTGAGGTTTATATGTCGAATGATGTATTCGTCAAGCTTACGACCGCTCAGGACGAAAACGGTGAAAAGCCGTTTAAAAATCCGAGAAACGCCGCAGCGGGTTCACTTCGCCAGAAGGACTCAAAAATCACAAAGGAACGTTCACTTGACATTTTTGTTTTTAATATCCAGCAAATTGAGGGAGCAACACTCAACAGCCATAAGGACAGCCTTGATTTTCTGAGGGATATTGGCTTTACCGTCATGCCGTTCTACAGCTGTTTTTCTAATATCGAGGACGTTATAGACGAAATCGAAAGAATAGGAGAAGAACGAAAGACCTTGGGCTTTCAAACCGACGGTGCGGTAATTAAAATCGACGCGTTTTCACAGCGCACAAAGCTTGGAAGCACATCAAAGTTTCCAAAGTGGGCGGAAGCGTACAAATATCCTCCCGAGGAGAAGGAAACTACTCTGCTCAATATTGATATAAATGTCGGAAGAACGGGCGTCCTGACGCCTACGGGTATATTCTCCCCCGTATCGCTTGCGGGTACTACCGTAAGCAGGGCAACACTTCATAATATAGACTTTATACATGAAAAGGATCTGAGGATCGGTGACACGGTCGTATTGAGAAAAGCGGGCGAGATAATCCCAGAGGTAGTTTCCGTGTATAAGCACGCGGAAAATTCGACGCCGTTTGAGTACCCGAAAATATGCCCATCATGCGGCTCACCGATAACAAGAGAGGACGGCGAGGCGGCCTATCGCTGCACAAACACAGATTGTCCGGCACAACTCATGCGGCATCTGATTCATTTTGTTTCACGAGACGCTATGGATATAGACGGTCTCGGGGCTGCAGTGCTTGAACAGCTAACCGCAAATAAGCTTATCGCGTCACCTCTCGATCTGTATAGTCTTAAAGCTGATGATATAAAATCTCTTGAGCGCATGGGCTATAAATCAGCCAATAATCTCATTTCCTCTATTGACAAATCAAAAAAGAACGAGCTTTATCGTTTGATATATGCCCTTGGCATACGTCATATAGGGCAAAAAGCCGCAAAGCTCCTTGCCGATAAGTTCGGCTTCCTTGACGCTGTCGCCTCGGCAAGTGTGGATGAAATTTCATCCATTGAGGGCTTCGGGAAAATTATGGCGGAAAGCACCTGCAGTTATTTCCGGCTGCCTGAAACCAAAAAGCTGATCGAGGAAATTAAAAGAATCGGACTTAATACAGAATCAGCTAAAAGAGAAAAAAGCAAAACAAATGAACTTTTCGAGGGTAAGACCTTTGTAATAACGGGAACTCTTAAAAATTATAAGCGAACAGAGGCTGCTGAAATCATCGAACGGCTCGGAGGAAAAACATCGTCAAGTGTTTCTAAAAAAACCGACTATGTTCTCGTGGGCGAGGAAGCGGGCAGCAAGCTGACAAAGGCGCAGACACTCGGCATAACCGTTATCGACGAGGAAGAATTTGAGCGTATGCGTTCAGAAAATAAGTGAAAATATTAAGAAAGGCTGTATTTTTATGAATAAAGCTTCAAGCAATACGGATCCAGAGCTTTCCAAGGAAACAAATCGGCTTTTGGATCAATACTTTGACGCGGCGGCAAACCTGTACGGAATTATTCCGTTACATATACTGCTTAAAATATATAACAGCCAAAACGAGCCTATATCCGAGGAATTATTCCTTAAATTCGTGGATAATATTGACTTTGACATCAAGCATTATCTCGTCATCGGAGAAGAAGATGTATTCCCTGATAAACCGAAAACGGAACCGATGAAAAGGGACCTCGTCACCGAATACCTTTATATATTAGACTTTGACGAATACTTGGACGTCAAAGAGGAACAATTCGGAAAGCCATATTATATACCCGACAAAAAACAGCTTTTAAAGCATACTTACGAGCTGTATTTTGAAAAGACCTTGGAATTTATAGAGCTGAGGGCTTTTTTAAGGAGTTTGCCATATATCGAAAAGGAAAATGCGGATAATTTAGCCGTTGATATTCAGATGATGATCTCACTGGATAGGGGCGACTGTTACGGCGCTGTTAATGAAGCATTGAGCATGGGCGTGGATCTCGAAAACAAAAGTACGGAAAGAGAATTTATCAGGCTATGCCATAATATGAGCATGAATACAAGAATGCACATACACTGCGGACACACTCCGTCAGAGATATTTGGAAATCAAATCTAAAAATGTTCTTTACCATATAAGATATTTTGAATTGGCGGGAACACGATCTTTCATCATTTGTTTTATGAATTTCGGGAGCATTTTGTGTGCGGCAAAAGCAATCAGATTTTTTTACTTTAAACATTTGTTGTTTTAGAAAGCTTTGCCGTATTATGCTATATATGGTACAAATTCAGATTTTGCATTGACAAATCAGAAATTTTGACGGATAATATAATTGAATTTTAGAGGTGTAAAAAATTCATTTTTGAATTGCACCTAAATACAAACAAGGGGGATTCAGTATGGGATACACACTCGCGCAAAAAATCATTAAAGAGCATATTCTCAGCGGTGAAATGACCGTCGGCTCGGAGATAGGTCTTAAAATAGACCAAACTCTCACACAGGACGCCACAGGAACGATGGCTTATCTCGAGTTTGAGGCTATCGGAATACCGCGCGTCAAAACGGAGAAAAGCGTTGCCTATATCGACCACAACACGCTGCAGACGGGCTTCGAGAATGCCGACGACCACCGCTTTATACAATCGGTCGCAAAGAAACACGGCATATATTATTCACGCCCCGGAAACGGCATCTGTCACCAGGTCCACCTCGAACGCTTCGGCAAGCCGGGCAAAACACTCATCGGTTCTGACAGCCATACTCCGACAGGCGGCGGCATAGGTATGCTTGCGATAGGTGCCGGCGGCCTTGACGTAGCAGTTGCCATGGGAGGCGGCGCGTACTATATATCAATGCCGAAAATGGTAAGGATCAACCTTTCGGGCAAGCTTCAGCCATGGGTCTCGGCTAAGGATATTATACTGGAGGTCCTCAGGATAATGTCTGTCAAGGGAGGCGTCGGAAAAATCATAGAATACGGCGGCGATGGCGTAAAAACTCTGACAGTCCCCGAAAGGGCTACTATTACAAACATGGGTGCGGAGCTTGGCGCTACAACGTCTATCTTCCCCTCCGATGAGATAACTAAGGAATTTATGAAGGCTCAGGGCAGAGAAGATGACTGGATCGAGCTTTTGCCGGATGCTGACGCAGTATATGATGAGGTCATTGACATAGATCTCTCGGCACTCGTTCCTATGGCGGCTTGTCCGCACAGCCCCGACAACGTAAAAACTATCGAGGAACTCAGCGCGCAAAAGATAGATCAGGTGCTCATAGGCTCATGCACAAATTCATCATATCTTGATCTCATGAGAGTTGCCCATATACTCAAAGGCAAAACTGTTCATCCTGACGTCAGCCTCGGCATTGCCCCCGGCTCAAAGCAGGTCTACAATATGCTCGCCAGAAACGGTGCTCTCGCCGACCTGATCGAGGCGGGCGCAAGAATACTCGAATGTGCCTGCGGTCCGTGTATCGGTATGGGACAATCACCCAACTCCAAGGGCATATCTCTCCGCACATTCAACAGGAACTTCGAGGGACGTTCCGGTACGGCGGACGGTCAGATCTATCTCGTCAGCCCCGAAACTGCTGCCGTTTCAGCCATTACAGGCGTATTCACGGATCCAAGGACGCTCGGCGACGCCGTTGAAATATCCCTTCCGGAAAAATTTGAGATACATGACAATATGATAATTGCTCCCGAGCCTGAGGAAACAATGGATTCGGTTGAGATTCTGCGCGGTCCAAATATCAAACCTTTCCCACAAACAACGCCGCTTGAGGATTCTATTGATGTCCCCTGCTCCCTCAAGGTAGGCGACAATATCACAACCGACCATATTATGCCTGCGGGCGCTAAAATCCTTCCTCTGCGCTCAAATATCCCGGCGATTTCACAATACTGCTTTACAGTTTGTGATAAGGAATTTCCTAAGCGTGCTCTCGAGTTGGGAGGCAGCATAATAGTCGGAGGCGTAAACTATGGACAGGGCTCGTCGAGAGAGCACGCCGCACTTGCTCCGCTCTATCTCGGCGTTAAGGCTGTTCTTGTAAAGTCATTTGCGAGGATCCACCGCTCGAACCTTATCAATGCGGGTATTTTGCCCCTTACATTTGAGAACGAGGACGATTATGAATATATCAGCGAAGGCGACGAGCTTTCTCTGCCCGACGTCAAGGAGCATATCCAAAACGGCGAAAAAATAAAGGTCATAAATAAGACCACAGGCAGGGAGATAACTGCTCTTTGCGAGCTTTCAGAGCGCACAAGAGATATTATCCTTGCAGGAGGCTTACTTAACTATACTAAGTCACATTCTTAATGATATATAAAATTTGAGAGGATGATAATGATGGCAAAAATTCAGATGAAAACACCATTGGTAGAGATGGACGGAGACGAGATGACAAGGATCATCTGGAAGATGATCAAGGATATTCTCCTACTCCCCTATGTTGACCTCAAGACAGAGTACTATGACCTCGGACTTGAGCACAGAGAGGCTACTAAGGACCAAGTAACCTTTGATTCCGCCGAGGCGACCAAAAAGTACGGAGTAGCGGTCAAGTGCGCGACTATCACTCCTAATGCTGATAGAGTGAAGGAATACAACCTTACCGAAATGTGGAAATCTCCTAACGGTACAATTCGTGCGATCCTTGACGGCACAGTTTTCAGAACACCGATCCTTGTCAAGGGCATCACTCCCTTTATTCCGAGCTGGAAAAAGCCTATCACTATTGCCCGTCACGCCTACGGCGATGTATACAAAAATACAGAGATGGTCGTCCCTGCAGACTCAAAGGCTGAGCTTGTTGTAACGGACAAAAACGGCGTCGAGACGCGTTCACTTATTCATGAGTTCACAACCCCCGGTATAATCCAAGGCTTGCACAACATTGACAAGAGTATAGCCAGCTTCGCAAGAGCCTGCTTTAACTACGCTCTTGACCAGAAAAAGGACATTTGGTTCGCGACTAAGGATACTATATCTAAAAAGTACGACCACCGTTTCAAGGATATATTCAATGAGATCTTTGAATCGGAGTACAAAGAGAGGTTTGATGCTGCCGGCATAACATACTTTTACACACTTATTGATGACGCTGTCGCAAGAGTTATCCGCTCCGAGGGCGGTTATATCTGGGCCTGCAAGAACTACGATGGTGATGTTATGTCCGATATGGTCGCCACAGCTTTCGGCTCACTCGCGATGATGACGTCAGTTCTCGTATCCCCCGACGGCGTTTACGAGTACGAGGCAGCTCACGGTACTGTTCAGCGCCATTACTATAAGCACCTAAAGGGTGAAAAGACATCCACTAACTCAATGGCTACTCTCTTTGCATGGACAGGCGCACTTAAAAAGCGCGGAGAGCTTGACGGACTTGACGAACTTATTGATTTTGCGGACAAGCTCGAAAAGTCATCTATTCAAACTATCGAGGACGGTGTAATGACAGGAGATCTTGCCGCACTCTCAGCTCTTGAAAACAAGACTACTGTTGATACAGAAACGTTCCTCAGGGAAATAGCAAAGAGATTGGATACAATGATGAAATAATTTTAATTACGTCTTTTATTTTATAAAAAATGTGTTATAATAGGGTGCGGGGATTCCCGCACCTTTATTTTTTGGAAGCTGGTGAGGATAATGTCTAAGCATGAAAATATTTCTGTACAGGTAATAAAGCGACTGCCGCGATACTACCGTTTTCTCGGTGAGTTGCTCGATAAAAATATAACTCGTATCTCCTCAAGAGAGCTATCCGACAGAATGCATATTACCGCATCACAAATACGTCAGGATCTGAATTGCTTTGGCGTATTCGGTCAGCAGGGCTACGGCTATTCTGTTTACGCTCTGCATGAGGAGATCGGTCATATTCTCGGTATAAGTCATCAATACAGCGCGATAATGATCGGCGCGGGAAATCTCGGCAGAGCTATCTCAACACATATGTCGTTTGAAAAGCGTGGGTTTCGCCTTACAGCTATTTTTGACAGCGATAAAAATAAAATCGGGCAGAAGATTCGCGATATTGAAATAACGGATTCAGCCGAGCTTGAAAGCTTTTGCCATGAATGCCATCCGGACGTCGCAATACTCTGCGTTCCGAAAGCGGCATCACCTGCTCTTGCAAGACGTCTTTATGTTTGCGGTGTTAAAAATTATTGGAATTTCAGCCATTACGACCTTTCTCTCGACTTTGATGATGTTATTGTAGAGAACGTGCATTTAAACGACAGTCTGATGATACTCTGTTATCGTATCACAGATAACAAGGAAAAATGTATAAGCAAAGAAAGTGAACCAGAGGTTTCATAGCAAGCAATATAGTTTCGTCCATTATTATAACACCCGTAACATAAAAGCAAAAAGACCGTGAAACGAAGTTGATCGTCTCACGGTCTTTTGTTGTTAATATTCAGAAATTATCTGTCAGCCTTGCGCTTAATCGTGAAGAATACAACACCGGCAATCATCATAAGAGCCGCTGCCATAGCAAACCAAAGGGTTGCTGTTGAGCTGCTGTCGCCTGTGTTGAGACCCTGAGCATTCTCAGCAGGATTATCATTATTTGTGCCGCCGTTATTACCATTGCCGCCGTTGCCCTTTGTATCGCCGACAACGAGAACCATAGAGGACTGAGCCTTAACAGTTACTGTATCGCCTGTGATTGTTTCTATAACATCAGTACCGGCTTTTTCGCCATTTACACATACCTGCCAGTCAGCACTTCTCGGAAGCTTGACCTGAACATCCTCCTTGTTTGCGTTATACGCAACAAAGATAGAATCCGCTGTTTCACCATTAGGCTTGCCGCTTACTTCGTAGGCCACTACGTTAGCGTCAAGACCATCGGAGAACTTAATGCTGCTATTTACATCCTCAGTTGTTGTAAGTCTGAGGGACGGATGAGCTTTTCTGAATGCTATCAAACCCTTGTAGTAATCATGAACAGCCTTTACCTTCGGTTCGGAGATCGTATCCCACTTAATGCTGTTTGTAGAGTCGGGTGACTGATAGCTGTTGCTGTCGAGAGTTCCGTCAGCAAGGGGCTTTGTTCTGAGAATCTCCTCACCTGCAAGGAAGAAAGGCATACCCTGTGATGTGAAGATAACGGAGCTTGCAAGCTTTGTCATTGAGATCTTCTCATCATATGAAGCATCGGGGCAGGAATTGAGGAATCTGTCCCAGAGAGTGTGGTTGTCGTGGCAGGAAACATAGTTGATCGTCTGTGTAGGATCAGCAGCCCAAGCTTTCTTGACGTCTGAATTTACAAGCTTGTAATCGATCTGCGGATGAGCTGTCGCACCTACAACGCCTGACTTAACAGTTTCTTCAAGACCCTGCTTGCCGCTTACGAATCCGATGTCCTTTTCGTCAAAGACGCCGCCCTTGAGACCGTCTCTTATATCGTCGCTGAATGCCGCGAAGCCTGGGAGCTTGGAGATCTGAGCCTTCATGCCTGTTGTTTCCTTGGAAACAGCGATGTCACCGCCTGCCCAGCCCTCGCCATAAACGAGGATAGTAGGATCGATCTTATCAAGCTCAGTTCTGATTTCCTTAAGAGTTTCCTGATCATGAATGCCCATAAGATCGAAACGGAAGCCGTCTATATGATACTCGGACGCCCAGTAAGTAACAGAGTCGACCATGTATTTTCTTACCATTGCACGCTCGGAGGCAGTTTCATTTCCGCAGCCTGAACCGTTGGAGAAATTGCCGTCCTTATCCTGTCTGTAGTAGTAGTTCGGGAAAGACTTGTTAAAGTTAGAGTCGTTTGTCTTGGCAGTATGGTTATAAACGACATCCATAATAACTCTGATGCCGTTATTGTGGAGGGATTGAACCATTTGCTTAAACTCGTTGATCCTTACTTCACCATTGTAAGGATCTGTTGAGTATGAACCCTCAGGGAAGTTATAGTTTTCCGGATCATAGCCCCAATTGTATTGCGCTGTGTCGAGCTTTGTTTCGTCAACACTTGCATAGTCAAACACAGGCTGAAGCTGAATGTGTGTTATGCCGAGATCCTTAAGGTAATCAAGACCTGTTGAATCTCCCTTGGAGTTCTTTGTGCCAGTTTCTGTGAACGCAAGGTACTTGCCCTTATTCTGCATACCCGAGCTTTCGTCGATAGAGAAATCTCTAACGTGCTGCTCGTAGACAATAGCATCGGTTGCATTACCACCAAACTCGGGGCGAACATCGTTTGACCATCCCGAGGGATCTGTGGTGTCAAGGTCTATGACCATACCCCTTTTACCGTTAACGCCGCCCGCTCTCGCGTAAAGGTCAACAGCTTCGTTTTCATCGTTGCCGAACTTATAAGTATAGGTATAGTATGTGCCGTTAAGGTCACCTGTCTCCTCAGCCGTCCAAACACCCTTGTCACCGAGTGTCATATCGACAGACTTTATGAGTGTATTGCCGTCTCCTGTCGAATAGAGGTTAAGTGTGACATTATCCGCGAGAGGAGACCATGTCTTGAATACAGTCTTGTCAGCGGAATAATTTGCGCCGAGATCGTTTCCGTCATAGGCATACTTGCTCTCGAAATCCTCTGTGTCGTAAACGTTAACCGCAGTGACCTCAAGTTCAATGAAGCCATTGATGAAAAGCGTGTACTTTCTTGCGAAGGAAAGCTCCTCTGCTGTGGTAAGGCTGCCGCTTGTACCGTTCATAGTGACGTTTGCAATCTCATAGCTGTTGCCCTCGCCATCCTTGAGGGTTATGTCGCTCGCAGAAATCGCCGCTTCCTCTGAAAGAGTAAAGTCGATCTGATTAGCGGAAACAAGCTTTGCGCTCCTGACTCTGGGGGCTGTCAACTCTGCCTCGGTATAACCGAAATCAACCTGTCCTTGAAGGACATAGATATCGATCTTTCCATCAACAGCCTTTGATGTCAGGAAATATCTGTCCGCATTCGTATCCTTGCCCGCCCATTGGTCTGCCGAGGTACTCTTGCGAACGATGAAGCCCACCTTGTCAACTCCGGTCACATCAACATTGAATTGAGCGACCTTACCGAAGGAATCCTCTGATGTGAAATCCTGCTGTGAGCCGTCACCGTTTTCAGGCCATATCCATAGATTCCAGTCGGTGTAGTTTCCGTCTGTCCTTTGATAATGGAACGTAACAGAGAGTTGTTCCGCCGCAGAAACGGCGGGAACGACAAAGACTGTCGCGATCATCATAAGTGACAGAAGAAGCGCTAAGAATTTTCTTGCTGATCTTTTTGCCATTTTAATTTCTCCTTTATATTTTTTATCTGAAGCACTGCAGCTATGCTTCAAACCAATATAATTATATCATATCTTTAAATTTATGAAAACATTTTATTGATTTTTTTTGCACAAATTATTAAATAACTATTTGTAAATTTTGTACAAATTAAATGCATGGAATTATATCAAATTTATTAACTTTCTTTTCTGAAGTATAGAGTAGAGTCATCAAGCGAAAGCTCAAGTTCGTCGCCTCTTAATCGGTAAGTAAGTTTTAACGTACCGAGCTTTTCAGATATTATTACGATGCTGTTATCGTCAATCTCAAAAAAATCATTTATTTTCAGTCTGCTTCCATCGCCCTTTTTTAGCGAGAGACAGATTTTATCCTCATTAAAACTAAGTGAACCGTTTGAGCTTTTGTTTGCCCCGCCCTCGTTTTCGCTTTTTAATGTCCACGAACTCATAACCAGTTCCTCTGAGGGAGAAACTGGAGGTGAGGCTGCACATCCGTTGAAAATAAACAATATTATAAAAATCATCAGTAAAAATATTTTTTTCATATATACTCCCCTATCAGAATCTATTACTGTCAAAAGTATAAACAATTTTTCTCTAATGCTGTTTTTTTTAATAAAAATAATGAATTTTGCAAGTTTTTAAATAATGACTTGCATTTTTACACATATCATATTAAAATATTATCTTGTTACAAGCCGTTTTTGCAATTTGAGGCTCAATATATGTGAATCTTAGGAGGATTTTTATGTCAGATTATCTGTCAATGGAAAAAAATGCCCTTGAAGCCGAGTTTGAATCGCTTAAAGCAAAATACGATGAATATAAAGCGCAAGGACTTGACCTTAATATGTCTAGAGGTGTTCCGGGTGTAGACCAGCTTGAACTCTCTCTTCCGATGCTTGATGTGATCACGAGTGATAGCGAATTTCTGTCTGTTTCGGGCAACGACTGCCGTAATTACGGCATTATTGACGGTATCATTGAAATTAAGGAAATTTTTGCTGAGATGCTCGGAGTCAGCGTTGAAAATGTATTCGTAGGCGGCAACTCCAGCCTGAATATGATGTTTGATACCATCGCCTGCTTCAACGAAAAGGGTATTGGCGGAGAAAAGCCGTGGTTTTCACAGGGCAGGATAAAATTCCTCTGTCCCTCACCCGGCTATGACAGGCATTTCGGTGTTACCGGATACTTCGGAAATATAGAAATGGTTACAGTCCCGATGACAGAAACAGGTCCTGATATGGATATTGTGGAAAAATATGTTGAAAACGACCCGACCGTCAAGGGTATCTGGTGCGTTCCGAAATACTCCAACCCGGATGGCATAACATATTCCGATGAAACCGTCAGACGCTTCGCGGCTTTGAAGCCTGCCGCTAAGGATTTCAGGATCATGTGGGATAACGCATACTGCATTCACGACATTACGGACACTCCCGACACACTGCTTAATCTGTTTGAAGAATGTAAAAAAACCGGCAACGAGGATCTTCCCATTATGTTCTGCTCAACCTCAAAGATAACTTTCCCCGGAGCCGGCGTTGCGGCTCTCGCAGCATCCAAGGCAAACCTTGAGGTTCTCCTGAAAAGATACTCGTTACAGACTATCGGTCATGACAAGATGAATATGCTGCGTCATGTCAGGTTCTTTAATAATTATGAGGGAGTTCTCGCCCATATGCAAAAACACAAAGCGCTTCTCGCGCCGAGATTCAAGCTCGTAGACTCCAAGCTGACAGAACATCTCGGAGATACAGGCATTGCTGAATGGCGCAAGCCCAACGGCGGCTACTTCGTAAGTGTTTATGTCCTTAACGGCTGTGCAAAGAAAGTCGTTCAGCTTTGTAAGGAAGCGGGTATCAGCCTCACAAACGCCGGCGCAACATATCCGTACGGTCTGGATCCGAATGATTCCAATATAAGGATCGCTCCAACATATCCCCCGATGAATGATCTTCAAAACGCACTTGATATTTTCTGTATCTGCACAAAGCTTGCAGCGGCTGAAAAGCTTTTGGGAAAATGACACATTTTTCCGCTATTCATCAACGGAAAAAGCAGTTAAGATTATATATGATACGAGCGAGGATACAAGGATTCGAGAAGCAGCCCGTCAACGTGAAAAAGCTTTGCATGACAAGACCTCCGCACTGTATAACACTAAAAAAGAAAGACGCGCGGAAGGCCTCAACGAAATGGTTGAAAACATGCATAAAACGTTATTCCGAAAGAACAGATCCAAAAGTTCCTCGCCGGAATAAAATAAGGCTCTATCATAAATGTTGGTGCAACCAAGCAGAGCCTGCACAGAAAAAATAAAAAAGCAGAGCATATTTGGCGAAAATCCGTTAAAATGGAAATGACACAATAACCATGAACGGAGGACAAATATGCTCTATATTGTTTTTACAGAAAAAGTCGATCGTGTCGTAAAGGTCAGAAGCTGCAAAAATCGCATTTTACATATGTTTTCCTGCTGAGAACTAATTAAAAAGCAGGCAGCCACATTTCTGCGGATGCCTGCTTTTGTATTTCCATTTTTCTCTTTGCCAAACTATTGTTGTGCTATAATAGAAAATCTTTTTGAAAAAATATCGGATTTGATGTAGTATTCGCCGTTAAAATCGTAGTATATAGGTGAAGCCGAAAAGGAGGCGGTGAGATGATAGATGATGAAAAAATTATAGACCTGTTTTTTGAGCGTTCCGAGCAAGGCATACGAGAGCTGGACCAAAAATACGGAAAAATTTGTCGCAACCTCTCGTACAACATCGTGAACAACAGGCAGGACGCGGAGGAATGTGTCAACGACGCTTACTTAGGCGCATGGAACGCCATTCCCCCGATACGTCCTGACCCGTTGCTGTCATACATTGTGAAAATCGTCCGCAACATTTCACTAAAAATCTACTGGAGAAAGGAAGCGGCAAAACGAAGCAGCCATTACACGATTGCCATGGAGGAAATCGAAGCCTGTATCGCAGACCGAAAAGCCGTGGAAGATGAAATCGAAGCCGGAGAGTTAGCCCGTATCATTGAGGATTTTTTGGATACGCTGACCCTCGAAAACCGCGTTATCTTCATGCGCCGCTACTGGTTTGCCGATAGCTGCAAGGACATAGCAGAGTTTGTAGGGCTTTCGGAGAAAAATATCTCCGTCCGACTGACCCGTATCCGCAAGAAGATGAAACAATATTTAATTGAAAGAGAGGTATTTATATGAACGCGAAAAAGTTTTCCGACGCCATGAGTAAGCTTGATTCAAAATATGTTGATGAAGCTCTCAACTACAAAAAGAAAGCAAGGAAGCCTGGCTGGGCTAAATGGGGAGCTATTGCGGCTTGTTTACTTCTCATAGTTGGCGCCGCTGTTCTTTTTAAGCCGGTCATATCAAACCCGCCTATTGATAATAGCAAGACCGATATACAGAGTGAGCCTTCGGAGGATATTATAAGCGACACGAAAAAAGATACTGCCGTCCCTTCTCTCCCTGATGCTATTGACGCTTCGCCTGTGAATTATAGCAGTTTAATGCTGGCGGACAGCGTCTCAAACGAAGAAGCCCTTACTCTTTTTTCATCGTCTGCGATGATAGATATTACAGAATTTGATGAATCCACACTGTCACAGGGTCATTGCTGTATGATCATAGAGGGAACCGTCGTAAATCTCTATGTCAAGCACTATACTTATGATATTTATAGTGATAAGTTTGAAGAAAACGGTATTCTTCATGGCAAGACAGATACTGTCGTCTATGAAGTTGCTGTTGATAAAACATGGTATGGCGAGGATGTCAGCGGAGAAACAATTCTCATTGAAGATACATCCTACTTCACTGAGCCGATTTTAGCGGTAAAAGAGGGGGGAAGGTATGTATTGCCACTTTACGAATACGGCGATTCCATCTTGACACTGGGGGATGAATATGCAGGCGGCGATATTACAAGAGAAACCGCCTATAGTACGATTTATCCCTATCATCCGCAAATTGAAGTTACAAGCGATGGCTCGTATTTAGTTTCTCAAGACTGGACAACATTGGTAAAGAATCATGCAAGAGAAGTTATCATGGACACGTTAGATGATGAAGATTATTGGAAGGACAAAATGTACTTGGTTGATGGAAATACTTTTGCAAACCAAATGACTATTTTGATCGAGAGTATTTTGGAGTGAATAAAAGGGCTATAAATTATCATGAATATAACCTGCTCTCCAACAGCCGGACCTCTGATGAATAAAGATCAGAATAAGACCCCACTGCAAACTGAATAGGCTATTTTTATAGAAAAAGACAGCCGAGCAATCGACTGTCCTTTTTCTATGCTGACAGGCGTTCAAGTGTAAAAATTTGGACGCTTTTTCTTCTCCAAACGCTCCATTTTGGCGTGTGGTTATAACTGAATACGAATACATAGCCCTTGCTTTCAAAGGCGATTACAGAGCAACAAACGCTCCCAAATCGCCCCGAGAATTTACGGAAAGCAAGGGCTTTTTCTATTTCGGGTGTAAAACACACCCGAAACAAGGTTCTGTCAA
>CANQUS010000013.1 GCA_947627055.1 uncultured Clostridia bacterium
CTGTGTGTTGTGTGGTAACTTCATATTAGAATATTTTCCGTATTTTGTCAATAATTATCTGAATTTTTTCTAGTCAAATAAAGTAGCCGCTGGAGGCTATTTCCAACGGCTGCTTTACCAAATTTGTTTACCCTATGTACTTTGCAAGTTTTCACTACATACAACTAGCCGTATGCTTCTATCAAGTATTCTGCTGCTTAAAGCACTTGTGGTTGTGCTTGTGTGAGCGCCCATTAGCCAGCAAGATTACAAGGAGTACACAATACAGTGGGGCATTATAGGTTGCCGACCAGATGTTTATACTCGTCACCGAGTTATTTCCGCTGTATCAGTTGCTACATTTAGCCAGTTTATACTGCTTTGGCGCCAGTGTTGCGACCTCATAATAAGGGAGCTGGGCAATTCAACATTTTTATTAACATAAAATACCTCCTTGCCCAAATGGGGCAACTATATTTTAGCACAGTACATAGGGAAAGTAAAGAATATATTCTAAATAATTAAGAAAGGGGCGATAAGTTGTTATATGACAAAGTAAAAGAAGTCTGCAAAGAGCGTCACATTTCCATATCTGCGGTTGAAAAAGAACTTGGATTTGGAAACGGCACTATAACCAAATGGAACAGGGTAGTGCCGACCGCGTACAATTTAAAGAAATTTGCGGACTTTGTTGGCAAGCCGATTGAGTATTTTTTGGAGTAAAGGAGGGCAGAAATTGGAGATTTTAAAGGACTTTACAAAAATTATCATTGAAACAGACGAAGAAAACCCCGTAACCATAGCAGAGATTACATCGGAGGAAATTAATCCTGCGGACGGATATAGGGTTAGGCTAACGCCTAAGTATGATAAAAACAGGAGGTAAGAAGTGGACAAGCAAACGATTATCAAAGTGGAAGAATTTGCGAAAATAATTATCAGTCTGGCAGCAGATGAAAAATTGACGGTCTGCGAATTATGCTCGGCGGCTGATACTGTAAAAGAGATAGCCTGCTGCTCAACTGTTGATAAAAACAGTATAGGGAAAGCCGACTACCTCTCACAGAATGTTGCGGATTTTGACGGTAAGGAACTATTCGTTGATTAATTTTTTGTCTTTACCGTTTTCAAAATCTTTGATTGCTTTTTGAGCTAAAACATTAATTGAGCAATATCCCTTTATGTAAAGAGCGCATTTATCATTGCAGTAAACGGTATTTTTTGATATTACTTCACTCTCTTTAAGTGCGGGATTAATGCTCATAAACGGACAAAAGTTCATAATCATTCTCCTTTCTGAATACTCGGCGCGGAAACGCCTGTATATACAGTATAGGAGATAACAAAGGATTTTACAATCAAAAAAGCCCCATTCAGTATGTGCGTACCGAACAGGGCAGTAACCACATTAATTAGGGTAATGCGATTACGAGGGTATTATAACATATTACCTCCTAAATCGCAAGAACGGAGGGAAATTTTGAAATTTGAAAAGGTATTAAAACAAATCAGGGAAAGCAACAAGAATGTTGACAAGGTGCTAAAGGCGGCGAAATTGCAGAGATGTCCAAAACAGGGGCTTTCAGAAGAAACTTTGTTCGGAATGTTCGCTATGCTGGTGTATTTGGCGCTTATGGCGTTGTTTATTCTTGGTTAGGGGGTTAGGGATGAAAAAATTATACAGTGGCACATATCAAATGGGTATCTGTGGAAAGCCGACGGAGCTAGTTGATAGCTTTGGTGAAACATTATTCATTGGAGATTTGGTTGTGATTTACAATGTTGAACGCAATCAGGAAATATCAGCAGGAGAGCCAGAGTATGTTGTCCAATGTGATGATGAAAACCCTTTTATTATGGGGCTAAAAAGTTGTCAAAGAGTAACGCATTACTACCTTGACGGTGATGAAGCAACCAAAAATAAGTATGATTGGAAAGAAGATATATATATTTCCGAAGAAGGTTATGAGTGGCTTGTTAAGAAAGTTAAGAGCCATCAAAAAACCGTTGACGGTGAAGTATGGGGAAGCGGAAATGTAACAGTGAGAGAGGAAGAATAGGGATATGGAAGTTACGGCATATATGAACGGTAAGAAGATTTCTAAAGAGGAATTAAGGAATTTTGCGATAGTCTTTGATAAAGACCTTAAACCGATTAGGTTTGAGAGGGTGGACAAGGACAGACGCAAGGAGGCAAATGCCTGATGAAAAAGTTAATAGTTGCGGTGCTTTTGTCGCTGATGTTTTCTTGTACAGCTTATGCCGATGAGCCATTTGAGATATTGACTACGGCGTACTGTCAGGGAGAAACGACTTGCACAGGCGTACCAGTCCGCGAGGGGATTTGTGCGGTCAAGAAGTCTTGGGTTGGCAAGACGGCTTTAATCTACGCCGACAATGACGGAGAAATAGGCGAACTCATTGGAATATATGAGTGCTTAGACACTGGATTTGGCGGAGATGCCGACGGCGACGGAGTGGGAAGTATTCAAGAGGGTAAGGCTGTTGATGTTTACTACCCTACGCTTGAAAAATGCAAAGAGTATATGAAGTTGACAAACGGCAAGGTGTTTATACAGCTTGTCGATGCGGAGGGCTAGATGAAGATTATAAAAAGCATCGCCTTAGCAGTGGCGGCAATATACGGATTTAGTAAGCTTTTAGAGCTGTTGATTTGGCAAGGATTTGATAATTTATGAAAGGGGGTGTTGAAATGCAGGCTACAGGCAATGAAACAATTCAAGACTGTATCGACAGGTACGAGCAGGGCGAGGCGGTAGTTATTATCGCGGGAAAAGTAGTTGGTTTTGTTAAGGAAGATAACTAAGAACGAAAAGGAGATTAGGAAATGAAAGAAATAACAATAACATTAGACGAATACAAGGAAATGCTAGAGCTTTCAATTAAAGCTAAAGCTTTTACGCAATATGTAAAAACGCAAAATGTTGTTACAAGGGAAGAATGCGCAGCGTTTTTCGGATTTGAGGTGACGAAAGATGAGCAATCTTAACGGCGAGGGCTGGCAGAACATCTTCAATCAGACATTCGTGCCAAAGGAAGATGAATTTAGATATGCCCTTGAAAGAGTTCAGAATGGCACTGATGAAGAAAAGGCAGAGTTTGTCGAGTGGTTCTATTCGGGTAACTGGGTGCAAGTATAGCGACGGCAATGCGTGGCGGTGTACGGCAAAGGCAATGCAAAGCTAGGCACAGCGGAGGCAGGGCTTAGATATGATAAGACCGCAAGGCTATGGAATGGCGCAGCGCAACATAGCTTCGCAATGGTAATACAGAGATTGGCATAGCGATGTAGGGCAAAGGCATAGAGATGTGATGCAATGCAATGAGATGTAAAAAACAAAATCAAGGAGGAATAGGAAAGTGAAGGAATTAAAAGTAAAATTAGCTTTTACCGAGGAGGTACTCGGTACGGCAAGCGCGGACAAGGAGATACATAGGACTTATATAGCCTCAAACGCTCCCGACGCGCCGACATTGGAGGAAGAAATTGCAGCAATCGGCGAGGAGGAGGTCATTGAAAAGGCAATGACCGTATTCCCCAAGGATAACGGCGCTCCCATATTTTGGGATTATCAGATTAAGGGATTTTTCAAGGACGCTTGCGGAATGCTGCGCAAGGTATCAGGTTCAGAAAGCTCAAAAATCAAGGCGTACAAGAAAGAGATTGACGGTCTTATATTCATCAAGGAAAGAAAAATCCCTATCGTTTTCGAGGGCGAGATTGGCAACTGCCAGCGCCCTTTAAGGGGACAGACGGCGCAGGGCGAAAAGATTGCGCTTGCCAACAGTGAAACAGTACCAGCAACGGCTACGGTGGAATTTACTGTGCAGTGTATGTGTGATAGCCATATGAAAGCGGTGGCTGAGTGGCTTGATTATGGGCAATATAGAGGCATCGGACAGTGGAGAAACAGCGGTAAGGGTAGATTTGAATGGGCGGAGGTCAAGGAATAATGGCATACGAAAGTAGGATATATGTTGTTAATGTACATAAGGAAACAAGGTACGGCGAAATTGTGGCGAGATATGATTTGTCAAATATGGGAGGCGACGAAAGCTTTTACAATTTGTTTTGCTTTTCCACCGGCTACAAAATTTACCCAGACGGCAATCGTGCCGCTGATAGCGACTGCTATGGCAGTGCTATAAAATCAGCCGACATTAACAAGCTGATTGAATGGCTTGAAACAAAGGGCAGGCAGATGAATTATAGGCGTATAGAACCGCTGATAGGCTTGTTAAAGGGTTTTAAGTTGTCAGAATGGGAAAATTTACAAGTGGTTCATTATGGTTATTAAGGAGGATTAGGAAATGGAAGGTTTTGAAATGGTAACGAGTAAGAGCGTGACGGCTGAAATGGTAACAAGCAGGCAGACGCAGGAAGTACAAGGACAAATTATAATGGCTAAGAGATTTCCGCGAGATTATGTCGCAAGCTGCCAAAGAATTATGCAGGCTTGCAGCCGCAAGGGATTAGCGGAAAAGGCAATGTATGAATATCCGCGCGGCGGTCAGAAAGTCGTAGGAGCGTCAATAAGGCTTGCTGAAGCGTTGGCGCAGAATTGGGGCAATATGAGCTTTGGCATTGTCGAGCTAGAGCAAAGAAACGGTGAAAGCCAAGTAATGGCGTATGCTTGGGACTTGGAAACGAATACGAGGCAGGAAAAGATTTTCAGCGTGCCGCATATCCGCAGCACTAAAAAAGGAAATGTACCGCTTACAGACCCACGCGACATTTACGAAATGGTGGCTAATCAGGGCGCAAGACGGTTAAGGGCGTGCATTCTTGGGATTATCCCAGGCGATGTTGTGGAGGACGCTATTGAGCAATGCAACAAGACGCTCCTACAGGGTGAGGACAAGCCTATTATAGATGTAGTCAAGGATATGGCGGCACACTTTGAAAAAGAGTTTTCAGTGCCTATTGAGGCTATTGAAAAGTATATTGGGTGCAAGTCAACGGCTTTTACAATGAATGACCTTGTGCGTCTGAAAAGAGTGTACACTTCACTCAAAGACGGTATGGCAAAACGCGAGGAAATTTTTGACCTCCCGAAAGCTGAAAAGCCTGAACCTTTAGACGCTTTTGCGGACAAGCCCATAGAGGGACAGCAAAAACTTGATGTAGACGGTGGTGCTGATGAAGCTAAATGAGGATAATTATTATTCGCAGGAGGCAAATAAAGCCTATTTCAGTGTCAGTCAATACAAGGATTTCTGCAAATGTGAGGCTATGGCAATGGCTAAAATCCGCGGCGAATATGAGCAGCCTGTAACAAAGTCTATGCTCATCGGTACGCTAGTTGACAGGTGGTTTGAGGGTACGCTTGACAAGCTGCGCGTGGAAAGCCCCAACATCTTCTTTTGCCGCAATGGTGCGCTAAGGGCAGATTTTCGCAAGGCGAGCCAAATAATAGAGCGTATCAAGCAGGATTACCGCTTTATGCAATATATGAGCGGTGAAAAGCAGAGGATACTTACTTTTGAGATGTTTGGTGCGCCTTGGAAAATGAAAATGGACAGCTTTAGCGAGAAAATTTGCATTACTGATTTGAAAGTGGTGTGGAACTTCAAGAGCCTTGCGTTTTGGCGTTACGACTTGCAAGGTGCGGTGTACCGCGAGGGCTGCTATCTTAATGGATATGGGTATCTGCCTTTTTACTTGGCAGCAGTCACAAAAGAAAATGTACCGAATTTTGACATTTTCCAGATAGAAAATCAGATACTTGATGCGGCGCTGAATGAGATAGCCGTTAAAATGCCGCGCTTTATCGAGGTTAAGGCAGGACTTAGAGAGCCCGAATGCTGTGGTGTGTGTGACTACTGTAAGAGCATTAAAAAGGCAAGGCTAAGATTTTATAGTGAATTGTTGGAGGATTAGGATGAAATTAGTAAAAATGTTACCCGACAGGGTGCAGATTAAGACGGACGACGCAGAATTTAAAAATGTGCGACTGAACGACCTTATTTCTGTATCATACGGAGATGTCAAGCTTGTAACGATAGTGACGGCAATAACAGACAGTGACGCAGAAACACAATTAGACGACAGCGCGATACTGGCAGAGATTGAAGAAAATTCCCTTAAAGTGATTGAATGCTCAATCTTGGGAAGTGTGGGCAAAGATAAAAGATTTGTACAGCAGATAGATAACTATGTGCCGACAAGTGCTTGCATTAGTAAAATAGACAAATACGCATTTTCTGAAATACTACAATTTGGAAAAACAAAATCTTTTTTCAAGCTTGGAGATTATGCAGGATATGGCATAAGCGCATACATTGACGGAAATAAATTCTATCAGCGTCACTCCTGCATAGTCGGCAACACTGGCTGCGGTAAGTCAGAAACGGTTGCGAAAATTCTTGAAGAAACCGCAAACAACACAAAATGCAAAATAATCATATTTGACATTCATGGCGAATATGGGAAGCTTTCGTATGTGGACAACATCAAAATGGGTGAAACAGCATTCCCGATATGGGCGTTAGGATTTGCAGATATGGCGGCGAATGTGTTCAAAATCAAAGAGGACAGCACAGTTATTATGTCGGCGCTGCGTAAAGCGTATTATCTACAATGCCCAAACGGCAATGAGGGGAAGCCTGTGTATTTTGACTACAGAAAAATGTTAAGCGTTCTTACAGCCCTTAACAATGAGGTGCTGATAACAGGCTACACCAAAGACGGCGAACCCAAGACCGCCAAGGGCGAATATAACGGCAAATTGTCAGGCGTAATAAATGCTATGGAGAATATGCTCAAAGATAGGCGCTATAGCTTTCTTTTTGAAAACAGTCCGCAGGAGTATCTTAAAAGTTTTTTAGACCGCCTTATGAACGGTGAAAAGACCGTTAAAAACATTGACCTGTCAGGCATACCGCACGACATAGCGGTGCTGATTATCGGGGCGATAACTAAGCTTGTTTACGGCATTCAGATTATGCAGAAAGACGCAACGCCGATAACGCTTGTGTGTGATGAGGCGCATGTGTACATACCGACGGACTTCCAGCTTACGGCTGCGCAGCGTCGAATGGTGGAGATTTTTGAAAATATCGCCAAAGAGGGTAGGAAGTTTGGCATAACTTTACTTGTCGCCTCTCAAAGACCGTCAGAGCTTAATAAGACCATTATGGCACAATGCGCTAACTACATCGTGATGAAGCTCAATAATGAGAACGACAAGACAATGATTAAGGGTATGATGCCGTCAGGAAGCGCAGGCGTGATTGAGGCAACTACAATGTTTTCCCCGGGCGACTGCCTTGTTATCGGCGACGCTTGCCCGATACCCCTTAAAATCCATGTAGAGCTTGCCAAGGAACGATCGCAGAGCAAAACAATACAGTTTTGGGAAGAATGGCAGAAAGAGCGTGAGAGCGTGGATTATGGGGCTTTACTTGAAGAATATTTAAATAATTAGGTAACTATTAACATTTGTTCATAATATATCACGAAAAATAAAACGGCGGCGGTTGGTCTGCCGCCTGAAAGGAGGCTGTATGTGGAATACCACCTGATAATCGAAGGACGCCTTGACAACCTAAATGATTGCATAAGTGCTAACCGCGCTAACTACTATAAGGGCGCAAAGACAAAAGCCAAAAACCAAAAGATTGTTATAGCGGCAATCAGGAAGTGTTTAAAAGGCGTGAGAATAAGCAAGCCAGTCGAAATGCACTACACTTGGATAGAGCCAAACAGGCGGCGCGACAAGGACAATATAAGCTCATTCGGGCGCAAGGTAATTCAGGACGCGCTAGTGCAATCCAAGGTGCTGCAAGATGACGGCTGGCGGTACATTGTAGGATTTTCAGATAAATTTGATGTGGACAAGGAAAATCCGCGAATTGAAGTGACGATCAAGGAGGTTTAGATGTCAGATTACAAAGTGGGATTGGACTACTTTGAGCTTGACTGTCACTTAGAGGATAAAATCAAATTGGTGCAAGCCGAGTATGGACTAAAGGGCTTTGCAGTTATCGTCAAACTCTACCAGAAAATATATGGTGGATATGGTTATTACTGTGAATGGTCAGAAGATTCGCTGTTACTTTTTATGGCTGAGAATGCTCTATCTAGCGACAGTAAAAACTTGATACAGAAAATTGTATCGGCTTGCATCAGGAGGGACATTTTTTCGGAAAGACTTTTCAATAATTTCAATATTCTTACGTCCGCAGGGGTTCAGAAGAGATACTTGAAAGCCACGTCCAGGCGTGAAAAGGTGATTATGAAAAAAGAGTACCTCTTATTAAGTGATGTCAAAAAATACCCAAATGTAGACATAATCCAAGATAATGTTGACATAATGTCCGATAATGTTGACATAATCGGACAGAGTAGAGAAGAGAAGAGTAGAGTAGAGTATATATATAATGGCGAAAATCCCGAACGCTTTAACGACTTTTGGACAGCATACCCTTTAAGCAAAAACAAGCGTTTAGCCGAGGAAGCCTATATAGATGTTATCAGCTCTACAGAATACACAGAAGAACAACTCATAGAGAGTGCCAAGAATTACGCTGAATACTGTAAGCTTACGGGTACGGACAAAATCTATTACCCGAACAACTTTTTGACTAAGGCACACTTTGAGGATTATTTACAGGGCAGATACAAAAAGCCTGCCAAGAGGTCTAAAAACAGCTTTAACAGCTTCAATCAAAACGACTATGACATTGAGAAGCTTGAAAACGATATTTTGAGTAATTAGGAGGCGGTTATGAAAGACGAAATAGACTACGGCAAAATAAAAGCCTTGCATAACGCAGGCTGGGGCAGGGCTAAGATTGCCGATGAAATGCGAATGACCGAAGATGAGTACATCGGGAACATAATCGGCGAACTTGGCAAGGTTGATGAGCAGATTGCGAGATTGGAGAAAGAATATCGTGCGTGGGTGGCACTGCTTTAGGAGGTATGAAATGAGTAAATGGCAAATCTTAGGCGCTGTAATAGTCTTTGTATTGTCGATAACGGCACTAGGCGCTACAGCCGATGATTAGGCGGTGATCAATTGAAAAAGGAACAAAACACAGCCCCGCGCCATTCGTGGGACTACTACGGCATAAGCAAGGAACGGTACAAGGAGCTTACAGAGGCTATACAAAACATCAAATATGCCTCTGTGGCGCACGAGATAGCCGACAGGACAAACAAAATGCTATCAAAGTATATTTTATTGTCCGTAAGGAAAAACCTGTCTTACGAGGGCTTACAGACACTTTGGGAGCTACGGGAGATTGAGAGAATACCTTGTGGACGGAGTGATTTTTACGGGTGGCGCAGGGAATTTTACCACCAAATGGATTTGAAGTTAAAGGAGATGGGGAAATGATAAACATCAAAAAAATATTTGGCAATTTTGAATGTGAAAATTGCCCATTGAGTTGGGAAGATAGAAGTTATGAGGGAGAGTGTGATGATTGCGGTTGCCTTGTATATAAAGATTTGTATGAGGGCGGGAAACCGATATGCCACTTGCCTATGTGGATAAAACGGGCTATTGCGGAAGTAAAGCAACGAAAGATTGACAAGGCTATCGCAAACCAATACGACGGAATTTTTGAATGGTACGAGGAACAGCAGAAAAAAGAACAGGCTATGATGTCTGCTATAAATGATGTGCTGAAAGAGCGTGGAATATTTGAGCGTGAAATATTTCTGTGCTTCCGTTCAGAAGAACAAGAAAAATATTACCCGATAGAAAGTGACAGTCCTTACGGGAACGGATATTTTGACGCAAGTTATGGAGAAATATCTGAAATCATTAACAAGTATGAAGAAAATATAGAAAAACAAGGAGAGTAGAAATGCTTGACTTTGGCTATTATAACCTTGACTGTATGCAAGGAATGAGGGAATTTCCTGATAAGTATTTTGATTTAGCGGTTGTTGACCCGCCGTATGGCATTGGCGAAAGCGGAAGCAAAAACCACACAAGAGGTTGTCTTGGAACATCAAAAGATTATGAGCCCTTTTTAGGTAACGATTTAAAAGCACCAAACAAAGAGTATTTTGATGAATTATTCAGAGTTTCCAAAAATCAGATAATATTTGGGGCAAATCACTTTATAAGCAAAATTCCATACGATAGCCATTGCTGGATTGTTTGGGATAAGGATAACGGCGATACAGATTTTGCAGATTGTGAATTGGCGTGGACAAGCTTTAGTACCGCAGTAAGGCGTATAAGGTATCGTTGGAATGGAATGTTGCAAGAAAATATGAAAAATAAAGAATATCGCATACACCCTACGCAAAAGCCCATTGCCCTTTATGAATGGATATTAAGCCGATATGCCAAAGACGGCGACATTATCCTTGATACGCACGTAGGAAGTGCAAGCAGTCTGATAGCTTACCACAACACAAATCATAAATATGTGGGCTTTGAATTGGACGAGCATTATTACGAACTGTCAAAGAAACGCTTAGAGCAGGAAACTGCGCAGATGAATATTTTTGAATTTTTGGAGGAAGTACAATGATAATGCCAAAACTATACGGCTATATGCGCGTATCTACCAAAGAGCAAAACGAAGAACGCCAGAAAGTAGCCCTGATTAACGCAGGAGTACCCGAAAATATGATTTATATGGACAAGTTATCAGGCAAGGACTTTGAAAGACCACAATATCAGAAACTAATCAAAAAGCTTGATAAAAACTCCGTATTGTTTGTAAAATCCATAGACCGACTAGGGCGAAATTACATAGACCTAAACGAGCAATGGCGCATCATAACCAAGGAAAAGGGTGCGGATATAGTCGTGATTGATATGCCACTATTGGACACAAGACGCGAGAAAAACTTGTTAGGAACGCTGATAAGTGACATTGTGCTTGCACTACTAAGCTATGTGGCAGAAAGTGAGCGCATAAACATCAAACAAAGGCAGGCTGAGGGTATAGCAATCGCCAAGGCTAACGGCGTTAAGTTTGGCAGACCGCGAATGCCTATCCCCGATAATTTTTATGAGCTGCGCCAAGAATGGCGTAGTGGCAAAATCAGTATGAAAGAGGCGGCTAAAGAGTGCAATATGCCGATAGGGAGCTTTTACAGTAGAGCGGTTAGGATTGAAAAGGAGGTAGCGAAATGTGCGGATTAAGCAAAATTATACCCCTATACATAGCTATTGTAATAGTATACGGAATTATAACAGGCTTTGCAATAACCTTAAGTGATGAGGTTTTTGACTTGGAAAAGGTCTTAAAAAGCAAGAGCGATTTTATCCGTTGCATTTTTATGTGGCAATTCGCCGCCTACATTCTGCTTGATGAGCTGATTAATAAGGCAGGAATTATTATTGTCGAGGTCATTATAACATTTGTTGTATTACCTATGAGCATTATGATTTTTGCAATCCTTGTTATCTGCCTGATTATTAAAGGAATATGCATTTTGTTTTATAAGATATTTAGGAAAAGAGAGGGAGATTGAAAATGAAGATGTTTAGATGTGATATATGCGGAAAAGAAATAGGACGGTGGTACAGAGTTTCCATTATACCATATGCAATGTATGACGAAATCAATGTTTCAGATATGGTTAAAAGAGAATATAGTAAAGATATTTGTGAAGATTGTATTGAAATGGTTGAAACAAAAGTAAAACAAGCAACAAATTGGAGACGGATATATGGGGACAACTGTGACAATTACGATGATGAATAAGAGGGAGATTGAAAAATGACAGAAAAAGAAAAAATTATAGTATCTGCCTATACTGGATATTTAATGTGCGACTTTAGTAAAGTACACGAATATATACAGGAAATATTAGAAAGACCAGTATACACGCACGAATTAGCAGACAGCAACATTCAAGAAGAAATTCGCGAAAAGTCGAAATTGGACTTTATCAAAATATGCGGTAGTGAAAATGTGGGGTGATTGATGTGGAATTTGACAAATCAACTATCGAAACGGTAATTTCAGATTTTAATAAAAAAATAGAAATTATCAACAGTCCCTGTAATAAAGACATATTTGACCAAACTTTATGGCTAAGGATTGAATTAAAGGCTGCTATACTTGCCTTGGAAAAGCAACTTCCTAAATCCCCCGACTACGAGGGCGACGGCTATTCAGAGGGCAAATTAGTCTATGATACTTGGATTTGTCCGAACTGTGGGAAATATTACGAGGTAGGCTATGACAATTACGATTACTGCCCGAACTGCGGGCAGCATATCCAACACGCGGATTGGGAGGTGGAATAATGGCAAGAAAATCAATATCAAAATCCACAAGAAAAATTGTCTATCAAAAATACAATGGCAGATGTGCCTACTGTGGCTGCGAATTGGAATACAAGGATATGCAGGTAGACCACATTAAATCTGTCTATTGGAATAACGGCGACAATGAGATTGACAACCTTATGCCTGCTTGCCGTATGTGCAATTTTTACAAATCCACATATAGTTTGGAAGAATTTAGGGAAAGATTGCAGACCTTGACAGAGAGGCTGGAGAAAACATTTATTTATAGGCTTGCCAAAAAGTACGGAATTGTTGAGGAACACAAAAAGCCAATACAATTTTATTTTGAAAAAATGAATGATATATGGGCGAACGCCGTAATTTTTAACGGTAAATTGATGTTTTGGTGGACAGACCACGAACCCAAGGAAATATGGGATTTTTACAAGGATTCGCCGTATGGCTATACGAGAATGCAAGAAGCGTCAAAAACAGGCAAATGGGAGCTTATCAATCGCAAGGTCGAAAAAGAGGAAGATGCCGAGAAGCTTTATAAGCAATATGAATATTATGACCCATATACAAATTCAAAAGATATATTGCAATCAAAGGATTTATTTAATCTCAAAAACAAAACCATTACAGTATTGGAGAAAGAAAATGAATAAAAACAAAACATTAATCAACCAATGGAAACGCATAGAGCAGCAGGCGAACCTAACAACCCCAAAGGTCTACGCGAGTGTTGCGCTTGCACTGCACAGGAAATACGGGTGGGGTTATCAACGGATTAACGACTTGTTTGTCGTGTCACAGCACATATGGAACGAGTGCGTAGACGCAGGCGCGGATATGATTGAAATGTGCGAGGAAGAAACAGGGATTACGGTTGCAAACGAGGTTAATAGAAAGGAGATTTAAAAATGGGCGATAAAACCAAAATAGATTGGTGCGACAGCACTTGGAACCCAGTTACAGGTTGCTATCACGATTGCCAATATTGCTATGCAAGAGGAATAGCAAAAAGGTTTAGCACAAAAGACAAATGTCACTCTTTTTATGGCGGGAAACCAATGGGGAAAATCCATATACTGGACAATTCCGCGACAGTAATTGAAACTGGAAAAAAGTCACCATATCCGTTTGGATTTGAGCCGACATTTCACCGTTATAAGCTTGACGAATATGCCACAAAGAAGGGCAGAAACATCTTTGTATGCTCAATGGCAGATTTGTTTGGTGATTGGGTGCCTGATGATTGGAAAATTGAAGTGCTAGAGGCTTGTTATAAAGCGCCACAACATAATTATCTATTTTTAACAAAAGACCCAATAGGGTATAGTATTTGGGCAACAAAAAACCACAGAGATTTTAATTGTAACGACCCATATAAAGAAAATATGTGGCTTGGTGTTACTTATACTGGAAAAGAACGTCTTGAAGGACATTATCAAGAACAAGAAATAGGAAATGGTTTGAGCATATGGTCTAACTTTTGGTATTTATGGAGAATGGGCAGAGCAATACTTCCAACAAGGGCACATAAGTTTATCAGTATAGAACCGCTATCTTGTGATATATGCGATGTCGAAGATGAAAGAGAAGGCGGAAAACTATTAGAGAATTTCCTTTTACCAAGAGGATACAAGAGTTTTTTTGAATGGATAATTGTTGGCGCAGAAACAGGAATAAGAAAAGACAAAGTTGTGCCTAAGCGTGAATGGGTAGAGAAGTTGGTGGATTTATGCCAAAGGGCAGAAATACCAATATTTATGAAGTCAAGCCTTGCGGACATTTGGGGTGAGCCATTGATACAGGAATTTCCGAGAGGATTAAAACACAAGGAGGATTGAGCTATGGAAAGGCTAACAAGAAAATATGTAGGCGGAGGGGCATATGTGCCAATAGATACAGTTAATAGAGTAAACGAAGAAGAATGTGTCGGACTTCCAATTACTAAACTAGCAAGATATGAGGAAGCAGAAGAACAGGGATTACTTTTACGCCTGCCTTGCAAAGTAGGCGATACGATTTTTGAGATTAATTATAAATCCCTAAAAGAATATAAAGTGACAGGATTTTCTTATGGAAGATTAATGGGGCAAGATGAAGAAGATGTTATGAGCAAAAATGAAATTTTAATTCATATTTGTAACCAAAACAAAGATATAACTGGCTATTTTGTTGCTAGTGAAATTGGCGAAGATATATTCTTAACTCGCGAGGAAGCCGAGCAAAAGCTGAAAGAAATGGAGGTTGAAAATGAAACCAGTCGGAAATGAGGAAAAATTAAAATCACTTTCCAAAAACATAAGGGAAGAACAAAAGAGGTGGATTGAAATATTGCAGAACGGCTGTAATGACCCTGCGTGGTGTGACGGGCTGAATATGAATTTAATCCGCAACCACATAATCTGCTACAAAAAGCAAATACAAAATATTTGTGATGAAACAGGGCTATCTTTGCCGAGCGAATATTACACGCCAACACCGCCTAAAGTTGACAACTCATATATGGCGAACCTAAAGCAAAAAGACAGGGTGGAGAGGTTGAGAAGCTACTACGGCGAAAAAGAGTTTGCAAGGGAAACGCCAAAATATAATGAAAACCAGTTAAGTTTTGTGTAGAAATGGAGGAATTGCGATATGGAAGAGAAATATACATTAGAACAAATCATAGACGCTATCGTACAGGCTGACGACGCAATTATTGAGGCTATTCGGTACGAGGATAGGGAAGCGTTAGAAGATATTTTGCAGGAATATTTAAGCGATAACTAAAATGGTACGAACGCCTCAAAATCTGCATTACAATATAATTAGCATATTGTCAAAATGAAAAGGAAGGTGGTGTAATGGCTCAAAGGCTTACCGACAGACAGAAAAAGAAAATAATCGCTGATTATGTGGAGCTTGGGAGCTATAACGCCACCGCCAAGAAGAACGGCGTATCAAGAAACACTGTCAAAAAAATAGTTATGGGCGACAGCGAAAGTGCCACAAAATGCCAACAAAAAAAGGAACAAAACACCCTTGATATGCTTGCATATATGGAAAAACGCAAACAAAAGGCGCAGGGCGTGTTGGACAAGTATCTGACCGCCCTAGCAAACCCTGACAAGATAGAGGCGGCGAAACTGTCCGAAGTGGCTACGGCTATGGGTATCTTAATGGATAAATTTATCAACAATCCGCTGAAACACGAAGTTGACCAGCAGAAGCTTGAAATTGAGCTTTTAAAGCTTGAAAGCCAGATAAAAGACAACCAGCCCGATGATGAGGCAGAGGATAACTTTATGGAGGCGCTGAACGATACGGCGGCGCAGGTGTGGGACAATGGCGAACATTGACGAAAGAATAACCAATCTCAAAGAGTCTATAGCCAAACGCAACGAAGCGATGAAAGCCAAAGTCAAAAAGCAGGGCTTTAAATTCAAGCCGTTTTCAGAAAAGCAGAAAAAAGTCTTGACTTGGTGGTGTCCTGTAAGCCCTGTCAAGGACGCAGACGGCATCATCGCGGACGGCGCAATAAGAAGTGGCAAAACACTGTCAATGTCGCTTTCATTTGTCTTGTGGGCTATGGAAAGCTTTAACGGACAGAATTTTATAATGGCAGGAAAAACGGTAGGGAGCTTTAGACGAAATGTCTTATTTTGGCTCAAACAGATGTTGACAAGCCGAAACTATCAGCTATCGGAAAAACGCGCCGAAAACCTGTTAATTGTAGCCAAGGGCGATACAGTCAACTACTTTTATATTTTCGGCGGCAAAGATGAGCGCTCACAAGACCTAGTGCAAGGCATAACCGCAGCAGGCGCATTTTTTGACGAGGTTGCGCTAATGCCTGAAAGCTTTGTAAATCAGGCTACAGGGCGATTATCAGTCGCAGGCTCTAAAATGTGGTTTAACTGCAACCCCGAAAGCCCACAACATTGGTTTAAGGTCAACTGGATTGACAAATGCAAGTGCCACTTATCAGATGACGAAATTGCCCAAATGGAAGCCGAGGGCAAAGCGCCTAAGAATTTGATTTACCTGCATTTTACGATGGAGGACAACCTGTCGCTTGCTGAGGACATAAAGAAGCGCTACAGGAGTATGTATGTAGGAGTATTCTTTAAGCGCTACATCGAGGGCTTGTGGTGTGTTGCAGAGGGCTTAGTTTACTCTATGTTTGATGAGGGTAAACATATCAAAGATGAGCATATAAAAGGCGTTAAAGAGTGGGTTGTATCGATTGACTACGGTACTGTAAATCCGTTCGCCGCAGGCTTGTGGGCTTTTGACGGGCGACGCGCACAGAAAGAATACGAGTATTACTACGATAGCAGGGAAACAGGCATAAGGCGCGACGACGAAACGCATTACAATGAGCTGTGCAAGCTGATAGGGGATAGGCGTGTGGAATATATCATCGTAGACCCGTCTGCTGCCTCATTTATCGAGTGTATTAACAAGCATGGGGATTACATAGCAAAAGGCGCGATAAATGATGTGCTTGACGGAATACGGGTGCAGACGACATTTCTAAACAAGGGCATTATCAGCTATTACAAGGACTGTAGGGCGACTATATCAGAATATGGGCTGTATTCTTGGGATATGGAGAATACGGAAGACGCGGTAGTGAAGGAGTTCGACCACTGTATGGACAGTGATAGGTACTTTTGCTATACATTTTTACGGACGAGGTTAAGGTGGAGGTATTAACGTATGACAGATGAAAGATTGCAAAAGTTAGAGAAAATAATGTATGTTCAAGATATAACAATCGAGGCAAAAGCGATATATGCTTATCTTTGTAGTTTTGAAAGTTTTGCAAGAAATCCGCTTGTAAGTGACATTTTGTATGATTTGAATATATCGAAAAACAGGTTTCACAAGCACATAAATATTCTTATCGAAAAAGGATATGTGGAACGGAAACGGCTCAAAACAGGAAATTTATACAGCGGCACGATGTATAAGCTGAAATAGATTTGGCGGTGATACAACAAATGGGATTAATTAACTGGATAAAGGCGGTGTGGAATAAGTTGTTTAAAAAAGAAATAGAGGAAAAATTTGACACAAAAATCCTGCTATCTAATGCAATGGAAACATACATAGATAGGTTTTACCACATAACGACAGGACACCCAATGTGGGAAGATATTGAAGACGATATAGAGAGTATCAATTTTGCAGGCTACATTGACGATGTGACCGCAGGACTTGTCACGCTTGACGCAAAAATCGAACTGCCCGACACAGTAAGGGGTAAGATGTTGCAGGAAAGCGCGGATTATGTGTTACAGGTGTTAAATGATAAAGTATCAGAGGCACTCGGAAACGCGGGGCTGATGTTTAAACCAAATGGCAAAAATGTAGACTACATCGAGCCAGGGAATTTTGCGCCGACGGAGGTAGACAGTAACGGGAACATCTTAGGCTGCGTATTCCAACAGCAGATAAAGAGAAAGGACTACACCTACACGCGCCTAGAGTGGCACAGGTTTGAAGAAATAGACGGCAATCGCGAATACCGCCTTTCCAACTACGCATACAAGTCAGCAAGCGACAGCGGTATCGGCGAGCCTTGCGAACTGTCGGAAGTGCCTGAATGGGCTAATTTTTACGAAGATATCCACATTCAAGGCGTGAAAAAGCCACTGTACGCCTATTTCAAGAACCCAGCGCCGAACCGCCTAGACCGTACAAGTCCGTTAGGCGTGCCGATTTGGCATAATTGCATAAAAGAGTTAAAGGATTTAGATGTGGCTTGGGGGCGTAAGAGTGGTGAAATTGAGGATAGCAAGCACATAACATTTCTACCTGAAACCGCTATCAGGTGGGCAGAGATGAAAAAGGAAAAGCTTCCAAGATTTCTACGAGCATTGCAGACGGGCAATGCAGAGGATAACGAAGTTAGAGAGCATACCGCTACGCTACTGACCGAGCAGCGCATAAAGGACATAAATTCAATCTTGGCTATGATTTCTATGAAGTGCGGATTTTCACAGGGCTTTTTTGTCTTAGACGAAAAAACAGGAATGATGACCGCCACACAGGTGGAAGCTGACGACCAAGAAACAATAAGGACTATAAAAAACATTCGTGACGCATTGCAGAAGTGCCTTGAAGATTTGTTTTATGCCCTGAATGTAATGATTGATGTTGACGACCGTAACGAAGAAATACCAGCAGAAGATTTTAACGAGCTGATTAAGAACACTACCTTTGATTTTGGGGATATTCTCTACAATTACTCCGAGGATAAGGCAATGTGGTATCAATATGTCAATCAGGGTTATGTGCCTGCATACCAGTATTTCACAAAGTTTGAGGGAATGGCAGAAGATGAGGCGAAAAAAATGGTAGATGAGGCTAAGGGCGAGAATGAGGCGCAAGAAGGTTTGTTTGGGGAGGAATAAAGTATGGAAAACAAAAAAGTAAACATTCTTGGAACAGAGTACACAATTTCAGAAAAGACCAAGGAGGAAGATAAATTTTTAAAAGATTGTGACGGCTATTGTGACAAAACAGTATGTAAAATTGTCGTCTTGGCAAAAGATGATGATTGCGAGATAGAAGATTTTACCTCACACCAAAACAAGGTGCTGAGGCACGAAATTATCCACGCATATCACTTTGAGTCTGGAATTGCAGAGAATTTTGAAAACAAACAGTATGGATTTTCTGAAACACTGATTGACTGGTTTGCGATACAGTCACCAAAGATTTTTAAGACATTCCAAGAGCTAGGCATTTTGTAGGGGTGATACAATGCAGCTAAACAACCACATAGGCAATGTTGACATACGGCTTGACACGAGCAGGATTGACGGCAATCTGAAAGAAGCACAAAAACTGTTGAATATGCAAGTTGTAGCGGACAGCGACCCGTTTGTGCCATTTCAACAGGGTGGACTGCGTGAGAAAGTAGACTATCCAAAGGGCATATATGGCGGTGAGATTGAATACAGTAGCATATATGCACACTATCAATATATGGGGATTGTCTACGGCCCGAATTATCCTATAAGGGACAGTGACGGTAATGTTATAGGTTGGCGTTCGCCACCCGTAAAGCACCCAACAGACAGACCACTAACTTACAAAACCCCAGGCACAGGCAGCCATTGGTTTGAAAAGGCCAAGGCGCAGCACAAGGGCGAATGGGTAAAACTGGTTAAGCAGACTGCAGGAAAGGAGTAGCAAAATGGGAAGATTAAGAGCAGGCGATATTGTACAGCATTTCAAGCGTGAAACTGTGGAAAATAAACACAGTATGGATTACCTGTATATCATTGAAACTGTAGCAACGCACACAGAAACAAATGAAAAACTGGTTATATATCGTGCAATGTACCAAGACGAAGAAAGAGGCGTGCATTATAACGCATTTGCAAGACCTTATGAAGAATTTATGTCAGAGGTAGACCACGAGAAATACCCAAACATTAAGCAAAAATACAGATTTGAAAAATTTGACTTGATGGCGGTTATAACAAATGCTAACACCTGATTATTTCACCAACAAAGAGGACAGGCTTTTAGAACTCTACCAACAATTGGAAGATTTTATCCTGAAGGACATAACGCGCCGCATACTATCCGCCGAAAGAATGACCGCGACCGCCGACCGCCTGATATGGAAGCTTAAGCAAATGGGCGAAAGCCAAGCCGAGATTGAGAAAAAGCTCCAAAAAATGAGCGGACTGACAAAAAAGGAACTGCGTAGGCTATTGCAGGACGCTGTACTTACATCGTGGCAGGACGACAAGGCGACGCTTAATCAGATAGGCGTAAAGTTGTCTAATCCGCTTGAAAATGCTGCTGTAATCCGCATTATGGACGCAGAATATAAAAAGAGCTTAGGCGAGCTAGAGCGCCTAACACGCACGACAATGAAGCAATCACAGATTGATTTAATCAATATGCTTGACGAGGCAGAATTAAGGATAGCAAGCGGTGTACAGAGCTATTCTGCGGCGGCGTGTGAGATTTTGGACAGGTACGCAGGACAGGGGATATATGTGGATTACCCGACAGGGGCAAGGCTGACACTGGAGGCGGCGGTTAGGCTGAATGTAGTCACCAGTATGAACCAAACGGCGGCACAAGTGACAAATCAGTACATAGTTGAGGCAAAAACAAATTATGTGTTGGTGAGCGCCCATTTAGGCGCACGAATAGCTCAAAAAGGACAGCCACCACTCGCAGACCATAGCACTTGGCAGGGAAAAGTGTATTGCATACGGGGAAGTGAGCCAAACTACCCTAATTTGTCGGAAGCGACGGGGTATAACATAAATCCCGAAACAGGCGTTGGAACTGTAGTTAATCCGCTAGGCTTGCATGGCTATAATTGCAGGCACAGTCACAAACCTTGGGATTTACGCCTACGCAATCCATATACCGATGAAAACGGCAATCTCAAAATTGACACAGACGAAAACCGCAAGCTCTACGAGCTACAGCAAAAGCAAAGGGCAATGGAACGCGCAATCAGGAAAACAAAGCGCCGACTGATCGAAAAGGGCGAGCAGATAAATTTTGTCCCCGATGCTGAAAAGGATAAGCTCCAAAAGGAATATGACAAGCTATCCTACCATTGGACACAGCAAAACAAGGCATACAACGATTTTTGCAAGCAAAATGACCTACAACCGCAATATGACCGCACAAAGTTAGCCGACTTTGGCACAGCACAGACAAAACGGGCGAATAAGGCGGCGAGAAATTATGAAAAGGGGAAAGAAAAATGATAAAAGATTATAGGCAACTTGAAGCAAAGCTATTTGCAGAAGAAGCAAAGCTATTTGCAGAACACAAACCCAACATAAAAGCAGCATACACAGTACATGAACTAAATACCGACAAAATAAACAGCCTTGATGATTGCAAGAAAATCTTAAAATTTTTATGTAGTATGTCCATAAAGCCATTGCCAAGTGGCGTTGAATACGGCGGTTTTGAAAAAGTGAAAGAATATTTTGATTAATTTTGCATAAATCACCTCCAATCAGCATACATTTTTATTATGGGAGGTGATTTTGTGGAAGTCACAGCGTACATCAACGGCGTAAAAGTGCCGAGGGAAGAGCTTAAAAACTACGAGATAAAGAATGAGGGCGTAAAAAGAATACTGCGTGAGGCTATGCGTAGGATTGAAAGGGAACGGCAGGAGAAAGAGGCAAAAGAAAAAGAGGCGGGGGAATAATTCCCCCGCCTCTTGCTTTATACAATTGCTTGAAAATTAATTTTTTTACTCCTCAACGCGGTAATCGTTGAGGATAAACTCAAGTGCCTTGGCGTAGTCGCCGAGGTTGTAGTCCTCGTGCTTCTCGCCGTATCGGCTGACTGTCACACACCAGTCGCCGCTTGCTGCCTCGTAAAGGCTGTATTCCGTTCCCTCAATGCTATACATTTTCATTTCCTCCTTTATTCTTAGGGCTTTTCCCTTTCGTTGATATTATACCAACATATTTGTACACATATATCAATAGGCAAAAATAACCAAAATGTACACATATAAATTGTGCATATAGTATAATTGTACAAATATATGAAAAGTGCTAGAATTAAGCTGAAAGGAGTGTTGTTATGGTTAGTAAATCACAGCAAGAGGCTGTAGCAAGATATAAAGCGAAAGTATATAAGCGCATACCATTAGATGTAAGGAACGAAGAATACAAGGCTATAAAGGAATATGCGGACAGGACGGGTGAAAGTGTCAACGGCTTTATCCGCCGTATCATAAAGGAAAAAATCGGGGTGGAACAATGAAATTGAATGCAGCATATTTGCGCGTGTCCACCGAGGCGCAAACTGAAAAATATGGTCTTGATGTCCAAAGGGACAAAATTGGCGACTACTGCCAAAGACACAAAATAAAAATAGACCGCTGGTACACCGACGGCGGCTACAGCGGAAGCAAATTAGAGCGCCCTGAAATACAGCGCCTACTTGACGACTGCAAAAAGGGCGAAATCGGGACTATTTATGTATATAAACTTGACAGGCTGAGCCGCGACACAGTGGACACGCTGAACCTGATAAACAAAGTCTTTCCTGATTGCGGCGTAAATGTCGTGTCAATGACGGAAGAAATCAGAACCGTTAGCCCAATGGATAAGGTTACTATCACAATGAATGCGGCTATGAACCAGTATGAGCGCGAGGTAATGAGAATGCGAATGTCCGCAGGAATGTTGGAGCGCATTAAAAAAGGCTACTGGATGGGCGGCGGCAGAGTGCCGTTTGGCTATTACTACGACCGCAACGACGGCATTTTACACCCGTCTGATGAGGCTGAAAAAGTGAGAGAGGCATACAGGCTATACCTTGACGGCTATTCCTGCGAGAGAATATCAAAGATTTTAGGCTTTAAAGGTGACAGGATTGTCACCCAAATATTAAAGCGCAAGTCCAACATAGGGCTGATAGAGTACCGAGGGGAAGTCTATCAAGGCAAGCACGAGCCTATAGTTGATGAAAAGCTGTTTTACGAAGTCCAAAAGATGATGAAGAAACGCACAACAAACGCCCACGTTACGGACAATCATATGCTGACAGGCTTATGCTTTTGCGGCGTGTGTGGCGCGCGAATGCGTTATCAAAAATGGGGGAAGTATCACAAAATCGTATGCTATTCACAATATAAAAACAAAGAGTATATGATACGCGACCGAAATTGTGACAATGACAAGGCATTTGCCACAGAGGTTGAAAGCGGCGTAGAAGCCCTATTTATGGAATTTGTCGCGAATGTCGACGAGGGCAGGCAGGAAAAAAGCAACGCGGATTTTGTCGAAAGCGAAATAGCCAAGGCGAATACCAAAATCAAAAAGCTGTACAACATCTACATAGAGAATGAAAGCGAAAATCTAATGGAGATGATTAAGGCAGAGGAAAGCCGAGTAAAAGAGCTTAAAAAACAGCTTGAGGCAGAAAAGGAAAAAGCCTACAGCTCTACGGCGGATAAGCTTGACGAAATCAGGCGTATGTCCGATGTGTGGGACAGCTTAAAGGACAGCGAAAAGAACCGAGTTTTGAAGCTATGCGTCGAAAAGGTGATTATCACACACAGCAGGATTGACATACATTTTGCGCCACTTTAACTATATTTTCCCCTATCTATAATCATACCAACGAATATAGAAAGGGGAGAAAAGGCAAAACAGCGCGTAAATACTGGATTTGTCGAAAAGTAAAATGGTACAAGTCCGCTGAATTATATCGTATAATATGGATTGTGGAGGTATATTATGAGCAGGTGGATTAGATACAACCCCAATCCCAAGGGCAGGCGTGTAGGCGATTGTGCCATAAGAGCGTGCTGCAAGGCGACTGGTAAAACTTGGAATGAGGTTTTTGACAGCTTAGTGAATATCGCATACATGCAAAAAGATGTTCTGTCGGCAAACAGCGTGTGGGGACAGTATCTGCGCGATAACGGCTATGTGAGAGTAGAGCCTGATTATCCAATGGATATATATAAATTCTGCGTTAATTTCCCCGAAGGTACATATGTTTTGTGCTGTGGCGACCACGCTGTAACGGCTGTTGACGGGTATTTTTACGACACTTGGGACAGCTCGGAGAAAAGAATTGTGTATTATTGGGAGCGTGAATAATGGGTAAATATTCAAAAATCAAATGGAAAGAACGAATAGAAGAAGACGGCGTAGTAATCCAAGAAGGTACAAAAATACCAATCGAAATATGGGAATATTATATTGCACATGGATATGATTTAAGGGGCATACCGCTCAACGCCGATACTTGCAAAGAGATAGCGGAACTGTTATAATGTTTAAAAATGTATCGGAGGTTGGGAATATGGAAAACGATAACTTAAACGAGCAGGAAGAAAAAGGGCTTGCTATGGAAATGCTAGGGGAGCTGAAGAACACTATCACAGCTCAATGGATTTTAATAGTAATCCTTATAGTGCTGCTTGCAGGAACAAACATATATCATGTGTGGCAATGGTCACAATTTGACACTGTAGTAGTTGACAGCGGACAGGGCGGCAATGCAGGATATGTGGGAAATGACGGAGATGTAAATAATTATGGCGAAAGTAGCGGTACACAAAAAGAAGAAAGGTAAAAAGCCATCAAAAGGCACAAGAATAAAAAAGAAGTAGGTGCAGTGTTGAAAATACCCGATTTTGTCAAGTCTGAAATTGACTACATAAAAGAAAATGCTAATTTCACAGAACGAGAAGAAAACCTGTTTTATATGCGAAACAAGGAGCTATCCTTGGAAGAATGCGCCGAGCGTATGAATTGCAGCATATCAACAGTGTATCGGGTAAATAAGAGTATGAAAAAGAAAATAAAGAAAGTTTTGTGACAGGTTTTTAGAAGATTTTAGGCAGATACTTGAAATGGTATCTGCCTTATTTTTATGCCAAAATAAAGCTATGGAAACATTACTTTTTAATCTATGGGGCTTTTCACCCTGCTATTTAACCGCCAGCGACGGCGTATTTATCGAAGAATTAAAGGAGGATAACGATGTTATACCCGAACCCATATTCCCAAGCTTACCAGCAACCATATCAGGGCATTCCTGCGCCAATGGATAGATTAACGCAAATGCAGCAGCAACAATACCAAATGGCGCAGCCTACACCACAGCAGCAGAGCGGACAAAGCTTATTATATGTCCAAGGCGAGGCGGCGGCTAAAAGTTGGATTGTAGGCAATGGACAGTCTGTGTTGCTTATGGACAGCGAGCAGCCAGTATTTTACATAAAATCCGCGGACAATTCGGGCATACCGCTCCCATTAAGAATATTTGATTATAAAGAGCGCGTACAGACCGTACCGCAGGCAGTACCACAAGCTCCGCAGACGCAGGAAGTAAATTTAGACAAATATGTCACAAGGGCAGAATATGACGAGTTAAATGCCAAGTTAAGCAACGAGTTAAACGCCAAGTATGCCGAGATTGTGAACAAATTAAACAGCTTTTCCGCTCCTGATGTTTATGTCGAAAACAGGGCGACGGCGGTAAAGTCCAAGAGCAAAGGGGGAAATGACAATGGCTAGTCCGATATTTAATGCTATAGGAAACGGCGGAAACAATCCCTTTGCGATAGTAGAGCAGTTTATTAATTTTGCCAACAATTTCAAGGGAAATCCGCAGCAGGAAGTTCAAAAGCTGCTTAGTTCGGGGCAGATGACGCAGCAGCAGTTGAACGCCTTGCAGGGACAGGCTACGCAGTTTAGGCAGCTTTTAAGTAAATTCCCAAGACCTAAATAGAAAACTTTGCGCAGAGTTTAAATAAATTAAATGGAGGTAAATTATGGACACAGGTGGAATACCAATTACAATGAATGTCGAACCAGCAGGCAGCGGCAACAATAACGGCGGCGGCTTTGGTTGGGGCGGCGACGGTGCGTGGTTTTTAATCATTTTATTTTTGTTCGTGTTCTGTGGCTGGGGTAACGGCTTTGGCGGTTACGGCAACGGCGGCGGTACAATGGGCGCAGGCTTCCAAGGCTACGCGACAAGAGCGGACATTAATGAGGGCTTTGCACTCAACAACTTGCAGAGCGGCATAAGCGCGATACAGCAGGGCATTTGCGACGCTACATATGCGCTCAACAACGCTATTCAGGGCGGATTTAACACGACCAACACGAATATGCTACAGGGCTTTAACGGCGTGCAAGCTATGATTAGCAACCTTGGCGCACAGTTACAACAGTGCTGCTGCAATATCGAGAAACTTGTGCAAGATGTAAATTACAATATGGCGACAGGCTTCTGCAATGTACAGAACACAATGAACAACAACACGCGTGACATTATCGACAGCCAGAACACCACAGGACGGGCAATCTTAGAGAAACTGTCGCAAATGGAGTACAACAGCTTGAATGACAAGTATCAGCAGGCACTTGCAGAAAATCAGTCGCTTAGGTTTATGGCTAGTCAGACAGCACAGAACCAGTTCATCACTCAGGTTGGCAACGACATTGTGCAGCAGTTACAGCCCACACCTAAGCCTTGCTGGCTGACATGCTCACCATACCAGAGCGCGACAATGTTCGCAAACGCGCTCACTAACGGATATAATTGCTAAAACTAAATAATGTGTATCTTTTCCGCGAAACATCGGGAATGTTCGGCACTTGCCGTTATTACAATAGGGGCGGTGGAATACCGCCCTTTTTAAGGAGGAAGTATGAAAGAATTAATAGAAAAGAAGTTAGAAGAACACGCCAAAACTGTAGTTGAGAAAGAGTTTATCACAATGGAGGACATAAACTTTTTGATTTATATGCTCAACCGCTTTGAGATGAAGGAAAACGCAGTGGCGGCGAGGGTGGAAAAGGAAGCGTCTGAAAAGGCGTGGCGCGACAGAATGACAGCAATGCTTGATACAACGATAGGAGGTAGATAATATGGCTGAATATGTTAATGTACCAGTACAGACGATACAGGCTAATCAGAACGCTATTTTTTCGAGTGAAACAAGCTGCTGCAATAGTGGCTGCGTGATACACAGGACAGGCAGCGGACAGTTTACGCTGCGCGGCGGTTCGCAGAATTGCAGGGCTAAATACAGGGTAACATTTTCGGGCAATATCGCGATTGCCGCCGCAGGCGAGGTAACGCCTATATCAGTAGCAATAGCGATAAATGGCGAAGCGGATTTGTCAACCAATGCAATAGTTACTCCTGCTGCCGCAGGCGATTATTTCAATGTTGCGATGAGCACAGATGTATGGGTGCCAAGATGTTGCTGCGCACAGGTATCAATCAAGAATACATCGGGGCAGGCTATAGACTTACAGAACGCGAACATTACGATTAACAGGGAGGGATAATTATGCACAAATTGAGAGAAAACGCAGAAAAAGAGTTGAAAGCCATAGAGGAAAAAGGCTTGACCGCCTCCAATCTTGATAATGCCTATAAGCTTGTAGAGATTATGAAAGGCATTGACAAGGTGGACTTAATGCAGAGTGGTGAATATTCTAATAATTATTCCCGTAATCGTGGCTATTCGCGTGACGACGGCTATGCAAACGACTACGACAACGGCAATTCATACCGCAGGGGGCGCAATTCACGCACAGGGGAATATATGCACCGCCCGAACTATTCACGCCTGACAGGTGATGATACGGATATGGAAGAATACAGGCGCAGGAAAAGCGAGTATTCTAACAGCAGAGACGGGGAAAGCAAGGAGAAAATGCTTGAAGCACTTGACGACTTTATGTCTGGGGTATGCGGAATGATGAAACAGCTCACCAAGGATGCGGATTGTCGGGAAGAAAGGGAAGTTATACAGAATTGGTGCAGAAAGATAGCGGAAATCTAAGAGAGAGGGCGGTTAAAATCCGCTCTCTTTTTAAATTGAAAAATGGTACAACACCCACGCAGGCTTGCGGTATAATATAAAGAGAAATGTTAAGGAGGGCGATAATGGAATATAAATGGCTACTATGCCCGATATGTAAAAGTAAAACCCGAACAAAACTACGCCCCGACACAGAGGCGAAAAATCTAATCGTTTTCTGCCCGAAGTGCAAGAATGAGAGCGTGGTTAATGTTAAAAATATGGAAATCGAGGAAGCGGAATGTTAGAAATATTACGATTTATATTTAGTGAATGGTATATATATTTTGGGACAATAATTCTCATTTGTTGCATAGGCGAAAGCGTCGCCGAAATTGTTCAAGCGATAAAAGGAAAATAAACATACAAGCAAAGCAACTTAGAGTGGCAAATATAAAATAAAGTTAAAGGAGAATGACAATGGTAAACACAACAAATTACAGTATTGACGGGACCAGCAACATCAATGGAATGGATATTGCGTATTTTAATGCAAGCTCAAGCGGCGAGAATTTTGTCGTCGCGAAAAACATAGTAAACAAGGAAATTTACGAGGAGAACAAAGAGCAGTGCGAGGCAGATTTTAAAGAATTTGAGCAAAAAGCTATGGAATGCTTTGAAGGTATGCCACGAATGTAAAAGTTAAATATAGCAAGTGCCAGTCACAAGTTGCAGTGCCAGTAGTGTTAAATACCTACTGGCTTTTTATTTTGCCGTTACCTTTTTTTCATTTTGCGCCCATTCTTTATGGGTGGGCGCGCCTCCCAAGCTGCCATAGCTCAATTAGCAGAGCAGCTACGCAAGTAGCAGGGTATAGGTGCAAATCCTATTGGCAGGACTATCACTTGGCGAAGTATAAACGCTAACTCACCACAGGCACAGACCTGTATAAAAATGTATGGAGGAAAACTATGGACATTTTTGAAATGCTGAAAGAGGCAGGAGTTGAAATCTCCGCAGACAATAAAGACGCTTTTAACAAGGAGTTCCGCAAGACCTACAAATCAGAGGGCGAAATTTCAAAGGCAACTGAAAAGCTAGAGGCTGACCGCGACAACTGGAAAGCCAAGGCAGAGGCAGCAGAGGAAACGCTAAAGAAGTTTGACGGTGTAGACCTTGAAACAATCAACGCCGAGCTGAACACTTGGAAAACTAAGGCTGAAATGCTTGAAAAGGACTATGCGGAAAAGCTTGCGCAGCGCGACTTTGACGACGCGCTCAAGGAAGAAATCAGTGCTTATAAGTTCACTTCCGAGGCGGCGAAAAAGTCAATAATGGCAGAAATACGTGCTTCGGACTTAAAGCTGCGCGACGGAAAAATAATAGGCTTATCTGACCTGATAGAGCAGATAAAGGGAAAAGACAGCGCGGCATTTGTTGACGAAAAGCAGGAACAGCTAGAGGGACAACGCGCAAAAGTGTTTACAATGCCAATGGGTAACAAACAGCCCCTAACTTCTGCTGAAAAGTTTAAGACTATGAGCCTTGACGAGCGGATTAAGCTGAAAGCCTCAAACCCCGCGGAGTACGAACGGCTCAAACGGGGAGAGTAACGATTAAACCGATACGCAAACGAGCGTACCGCTGACCTAAAATCCTAAGAATTATAGGTAGAAAGGAAAAACTATGGCTAGAACTGGAACATTCGGGGGCTTTGTATTCGACCCCGAAGTATTCGCGGACTATATGGCAGAGCAGCCGACTTGGAGTAATGCAATCATAGCTTCGGGCATATTGCAGGACGACCCGACAATAATGAACCTCATAGGTTCAGAGGGCAATGTCGCAACCTTGCCTTTTTACAAGGCTATTGACATTGCCGACTTTACGCCGTACAACAACGACGGCTTGACGGACAACACGCCGAAGGAAGTTAAGGGCGGTAAGCAGACAACTATGCTGATACAAAGAATGATGGCGTGGAAAGCGCAGGACTTCACAAAGGAACTGACAGGCGCAGACCCGTTACAGCACGTCGCAAACAGTGTTAGCAACTACTATCAGCAGGTATGGGAAGCAGAGCTGATGAACATTGTCAATGCGGTTATGACGCTTGATGAGGTCAAAAACCACATTTACGACATTTCATCTGCTGACGCAGAGGATATGGCTTCTGTCAAAGAGGATAACAAGATTAACGAAACATCAATGATTTACGCCGAGCAGAAAGCCCTTGGCGACGCTCAAAACGGCTTTGGTCTTGTAATTATGCACTCTATGATTTTGGCAAGATACAAGGCACTTGGGCTTGTGGAGTATATGAAGTACAACAATGCTAACGGCTTACAGCAGGAGGTAAATCTGCCTACGATTAATGGCAAGGTTGTAGTTACATCTGACCGCTATACGGTTACGACAACCACAACAGTACCGCAGTACACCACAACCATTATCGGCGCAGGCGCGATACTGACAGCGAGAAAAACTAACTACAATGAGCCTTATTATACGGATTATGATCCTGAAAGCAAGGCAGGTATTGAGAAGCTCTACACCAAAGAGGGGCGCGTGCTTCACCCGAACGGCTTTAGTCTGAAAGTCTCGGAAATCTCGGGTGAGTCTCCGACGAAAACAGAGCTAGGCACTAAGACGAACTGGGAGCTTGCCTTCAATGAAAAGAATATACGCATAGGGCAGATTATTTCAAACGGCTAATGAGGTTTATATTAAGGGGGAAAACGCCCTACCTTGTCTCTGGGGGCAGGGCGTTCCCTGTTGAAATCACAGAGCAGAAAGAGGTCAAGATTGACACTGAAAACGGGACAATCTCTGACGAAGTGGGTTATCTGACGCTGGAAGAAGTAATTGCCAAAGTAGGCTATTACAAAAAGCCAGTGGAAGAACCGCAGGAAGAAAAAAAGAGCAGGAAAAAGACAGGACTTGCCTAGAGGAGGGCTAAGAATATGGAATTAAAAGAAACAGTTGAAATGATGACTAGCGAGGATTATAAGGAACGCTTTAAGGCTGAATATTATCAGAATGTTATCCGCTATGATAAGCTGGCTAGTATGCTTGAAAAGCGGGGGCAGGGCTCGTTGAATTTTGTGCCGACTTGTCCAATAAGTACATATCGTATGCAGCTTAGAGCTATGAAAGATTATATCGCGGTGCTTGAGGCAAGGGCGGTTATGGAAGGAATAGAGCTGTGGGAGGGAATAGAGCCGTAAATGCAGTATGTTGATTATAACTATTACGCAACTGAATACAGCGGTAAAGTACCCGAAGACGATATTACGCGATACTTACGCAAGGCAGAACGCAAGGTAGACTATATCACAAGCAGAAAGCTACAGTTTGCCTTCCCCGAAGATGAAAACGACGCGGCGGCGGTAAAGGACACAATCTGCGAGCTTGCGGAATTTATGTACCGCGTAGACCTATACGCCAATTCTGCAATGGACAGCACAGGTGTTGTCACGCAGGAAGACGGGACAGTAAAGGGCAAGGTTGTCACTTCAATATCGAGCGGTTCAGAGAGTATCAGCTATTCGGCAAGCGGTTCTGCATCTACATCTGTTATGGAGGCGGCGAAGGATAAAAAGGTTGCTGAAAGCGCGATATATAGCATTGTAAGCACAGGCTTAGGCGGTATTCCTGATAATAATGGGGTAAATCTGCTTTTTGCGGGGGAATATCCGCGTGCAGCAAGAAACAAGTGCAAAAACTTGGAGGGGATATTTTGAAATATTTAGAATTAGTCGTAAAAAATATGTCAATCGAACGGGCAGCAGGCGACAGGACTAAACTTATAAGCGGTTCAGTAAACTTCTTTGGACTGCATTTCACTTTTGATGAGGATTTTGCAGCATTAGAGGGGCAGAAATCCGTAGAGTTTTTCAAAAACCGCAGCAAAAAGCGCGTTGACCTTGTGTCAGACGCGTGTGCTATCCCGAACGAATTTTTAGAGGATAAGTCACCCATTGAATTTAGGGTACTTGTCGGCAACACAGTCGCCACGCCTTGGACGAGCGTGTCAATAGTGGAAAGCGGACAGATTGAGCCTGAAGAACCTGATGAGGAAAAGCCGCTTGGCTTGGACTATGTGAAAACTCCGAGCGGCGATAACGCCATTGCGCAGATTAAAAAGGGTGAAAAAGGTCTTGAATATTCCATAAACGGCGACGATTGGGAAAGCGTAAACGGCGGCGGCGAGCCTGCCTCAATTCCTAAACTTGAAGAAAGCGAGAGCAACGCAAGCACCATAGCAGCAAAGGTAAATGATGTTATAAACGCCCTTGGCACTCTTGGGCTGATAGAGGCTAAGGAGTATATCCCGACAGGGGCAAAAGCCATAGTTATCCCTGATAAATCAAAGGACTTTGGCAGATTTGGCAAGACTACGGACTACATCGCCGACGGCTTGACAATTCAGTGGGACGGCGTAAAGGGTACTGTCAAAGGTACAATTAATTGGTATGACGGAGAAAGCGACAAGGACAACTCAAAAATAAAAACAGCAGGAAACTACTATCCGCTTGTGCTTTCAGAATACTTTAAAGGCAAAGATGTCACTGTAAACAACAAAACTGCAAAAGAATATGAGTGGATTGCCAAGCTTGACGACAAGAAGAAAATAACCGTACTTCTTGACGATACGGTTATCGCGATTTTGGACTTTTCAAGCGCGACAATAACTCCACAAAATTAAGCCCAAGCATAGGGAGGAGGCGGTCAAAATGGGATAAATTATGTTGACAGCGTAGTCGTTTACAACCGCTATGTCAACGGGCTGTACGAAACCACACAATATTTTGGCACGCGCTTTGACAATGTTCGGATTGAGCTGACACAGGGCGCAAACCAAAAAATCAGCGGTATGGAAAACGCAAGCGTCTGTACCGTCAAAATCCCAAACAAGGCGCTGCCTAAGCCCTATAAAGCCCCCGAAGTATGGAACGACCTGACAAGTGATGAAATGCTTGAAACATTCACGCTGGACACAGAGGGGAAAAATTTCTTTGTTATCGTCAAGAAACAGGATTTAGGAATTGACATTGAAGTGCCGACAGGGCTTGTGGAAAGTGACGACTATGACGGGGGATTTTTTGAACACATTAAAACAAAATATGGGTATGCGTACAGCGTCGATACTGTAGATGTTTATACGCTCATACCGAGGTTTGAGATTGGAGGTAGATGATGAAAGAGATTAAATTTAATATTCCCGAAGACGGGGAAAAGCCAATAACTAACGCTTTTGAAATACATAAAGAGCTTTTGAAAATGCCTGCGGATTTGTATGTGGACTTATTCCATTTGATGAAAAGCAAAATAGAAAGTAATGCATACCTCTATCAGAATGCAAATTTAGCTGCACTTTCGGCAACGGCTTGTTGCAGCACAAGGCAGTCTTTATGAGCGAAGAATACAAAGAAAAACTCTCAAAAACAGAATACGACCGTATAGGCGATATGCTCTTAGAGCTTTTCGCCGACTGCCCTTATATCCCGACAGACGCAAAAATAAAGTACAATTCCAAAGATGTTGGCAAATGCGTCTACATTATGACCGCAGGCGGCAGCATTAAGAGCCGAGATGTAATCGGGGGCTTTACGGCGGAACTGGCGATACAAGTCGCCTATCAGAGTTTCCCGACAGGAAACGGGCAGATGATAACCGCCCAAAATGTAGTTGATAACATAACCAGTTGGCTGGAGGATATAGACAACTTCCCTAAGCTTACTGGAAACAGGAAAATAACGAAGATAACCGCAGAGCCGAGCTTTTCCACTGTTGAGCAGGTCGAAAACGATACGGCGACAGTGTATGTGGCGAATGTGGTTATGGAATATGAAGTGTAACATTAACTGGCTTGCGTTTGGAAGCAAGTCACTGACCTAAATCCCTTTTAATAGTTATGGGTAGAAAGGATATTTTTATGCCAAAAGTTTTACGAGGCAGACGGGCAATGTGGCTGACATTTGATGATGAGGAATACACCTGTCTTGGCAAGGATTCAGATGATTTATCAATTGAGCTGAATAACGACAGTGAATCGTTTAAGAATGTGCAGGGTGAAACGACCTTTGTAAACAACGGCTATACGCCGTCAATGACAAATGAGTACATAGCAAGAACCGAAGACTCAATTTATACGCACGTACAGGAAATCGCGGACACTCTTGCTACAGATGATGAGCGGACAGGTGCAACACTGATTGTCGCCACTCTGGACATTGAGGTGAGCGAAACGACAGGCGAAACAGGCGCGACAGGCAAGGGCTTCAAAGTGCCTGTTAAGGTTGTTGTTGACAGTGACGGCGGCGCGACAAACGGCTACGCTATCCCATTCACAATAACCGAAGACGGCGCAAGGGTACAGGGTACTGTAACCGTCAAGGACAAAAAGCCAACATTTGAGGCAGCGGAGGCTATAGCGTTAAACCTTAGAAGCACAGCCATAAAAAAGCCCGACAGCCTAAGCTAATCGGAGGATAATCATATGGCAAAATACAATCTCAATCTACAAAATGATGAAATCGACGAAATCACGCTGAATAAGCGCGGCGATAAGATATACATATCAAGCGACGACGCTAATTTGTGGGACAAATTCTCTAGCGGCTACAAAAGGATTGAGGAATTGACGGAGGAAATGCCGAACAAATTAGCGGAAATTGAAAAGAAGTACCCGAATGGAAACGAGGAAATCAATACGGATTATGTCGTGGAAATCTCAAAGGCTAGGGTTGAATTTTGTGAAAATGCAATAGCCGTTATTGATGACATTTTCGGCGAGGGTACGGCAAAGAAGTCTTTCCACGACTATTACGACACAATCCCCGACTTTTTACCTGATGAGGATAAATTTATGGCGTTTTTTGAAACAATGACGCCGATAATGGAGGATATTTTCAAAAAGAAAATGCAGAGGCAGGAAAAGGCAAGCAAGGCAAGAATGGCTAAATACCAGCCTCAAGACCATAAGAGGAAGTCAAAATGATAGGCACTCTCCCCCAAACTCTTACAGTAGACGGCACCGAATATCCCATAAGAACGGACTACCGCAATGTTTTACAGGTATTTGAGGCGGTAAGCGATATGGAGCTTACGCAGGAGGAAAAGTGGATTGTGTCTACATATCTGCTTTTTGAGGACTTCCAATGCGCCGATGATGTTTACAATGCCATAGAGAATGGGTTTGACATTGCAGACGCAGCAAAACAAATAGGCTGGTTTATCCTAATGGGGAAAGAGGCAGAAGAAACAAGGGAGCTGCCTACATACGATTGGGAACACGACGAGCAGATGATTTTTTCCGCAGTCAACAAAGTGTACCGCGGAGAAGTCAGGGAAGTTGACTATATGCACTGGTGGACATTCTTAGGCTATTTCAACGAAGTTGACGAGGGTATGTTTACTTTTGTCGTGAATATCAGAAACAAACTCAACAACCATAAAAAGCTTGAAAAGTACGAGAGGGAGTTTCTAAACAAAAACAGGGATTTGGTTAAGATTAAGCCTAAGATGACTAAAGAAGAAGCGGAACGCAAGGCGCAGGAAGACGCTATATGGAATGAAATTTTGTGAGGTAGGTGTAAGCTGTGGCACAGTATGACGGAAGTATTCGCATTGACACACAAATAAATACTAAAAACGCTAACTCACAGCTTATGAGCCTTGAAAACAGCATTGTAAAAACAGTTAATCAGATTGTTTCTTTACGCTCAAAAATGGATGCGCTCAAAGATGTCAAAATACCCACGCAGGAATATAAATCCATTGAAAGTGACATTGCAAAGGCAGAAAAAGAGCTTGAAAAGCTGATAGAAAAGCAAGCTCAAATGGAGAATGAGGGCAAAACAGGCGGCGCGGCTTGGGACAGGATAAACCAAAGAATACAGGCGCAGAGGGATTATATTGAGCAGGCAAAAAGTGAGCTTCAGGAGCTTGTCAATACAGGCAGGGCTTTTACGCTTGGCTCGGACACTGAAAGATATGCAGGCTATCAGCAGCAGTTAGAGTATCTTGAAAATAACCTTGATGTATTAACGCTGCGGCACGATGAGTTAGAGCAAAGGCAGGCAAGCAACATATCACGCTATAGGCAGTTAGGGAGTATCGCCACATCTGCCCTTAAAAAAGTAGGCGCAGCGATAAAACAGTTTGTCATAACTCCCTTGACACTAATGCAGTCAATAGCAAAAAAAGCATTTTCAAGCATTGGGAAAAGCTCTAAATCCTCAAACAATGTATTTCAAAAAGGGTTTAAGTCAATCCTTAAATACGGTTTAGGTATAAGGAGCTTTTACGCGCTTATCAATAAGCTTAGAACGGCTGTAAAAGAGGGTTTTTCAAACCTTTACAATGATACCAATATGGCAGCTTTCAAAAGCCAAGTGGACAGCTTAAAGGCAAGCCTATTGACACTGAAAAATTCTTTTGCCGCCGCTTTTCGCCCTATTGTGGAAATCGCAATCCCATACATACAGCAGCTTATTGACTATATGACAAGGCTGCTTAATATGGTGGGGCAGTTTATGGCGGCAATCACAGGGCAGAAAAATTACACCAAAGCAATTAAGCAGACTACGGCGGCGATTGACGCGCAAAACAAGGCACAAAACAGGCAGTTAAGCGGATTAGACAAGCTGAACAATCTCACATCTGGCAGCAGCGGAGGGGGCGGCGGCGCGTCTACGGGTGGAATGTTTGAGGAAGCTCCCGTTGATGAACGCTGGCAGAACATAGCGGACTGGCTAAAGGATATGTGGGATAAGTCCGACTTTACGGAGTTAGGGCGAAAGCTGGGCGAAAAGCTAAAGCAAGCCCTTGACAGCATACCTTGGGAAGAAATCAAGGAAAAGGCACGCCAACTAGGGGAAAGCCTTGCCACGCTGATAAATGGCTTTATTGATGTTGAGGGGCTGGGGTACTCCATAGGCAATACATTAGCACAGTCGATTAATACAGCTTTTGAGTTCCTTAATTCTTTTGTCCATACGCTTAATTGGAGCGGCATAGGCACATTCTTAGCCGAAACACTGAACGGGCTTTTTGAAAACATTGACTGGGATTTGATAAAAGACACCTTTGTGACAGGCGCGGAGGGGCTAGGACAGGCTATAAATTCATTTGCGGAACATCTCAACTGGAACGCCGTAGCCACATCAATATCAAATGCAGTAAACACATTTATAGACACTGTATATGCGTTTATAGATACCGTAGACTGGACAGCATTAGGCGAAAAAGTAGGCACAACACTGTCAAATGCTTGGACTGGCATAGATTGGGCTAAGGCTGGTGAAACGCTGGGCGAATATTTCATAGCGTTTTTTGATTTTATTGGAACGGCTATTGAAAATATCGACTGGTGGCAAGTCGGCGAAAGCGTGAAAGACTTCCTTGTCAATATAGATTGGGCTGGCGTTGCGGAGTCCTTTTTTGAGGCAATAGGCGCAGCAATCGGAGGTCTTGCGGCATTTATCGGCGGTTTGATAGGCGACGGTGTAGAGGACGCAAAACAATATTTCCAAGACAAAATAGAGGAGGCTGGCGGCAATGTTGTAGAGGGAATACTTGTAGGCATTGCGGAGGCTCTTGTAAATATTGGAAAGTGGATAAACGAACATATATTCCAACCTTTTATAGAGGGCTTTAAAAAAGCTTTTGGAATTAACAGCCCGTCTACCGTAATGAAAGAGCAGGGAACTTACATCATACAAGGACTTTTAGACGGCATAACAAGCTTGGTTGATGATGTTACTGAAATCTGGAATAAGATGAAGGAAAAAGCCCTAGAGATATGGGAAACGGTCAAAACAAGCCTCACAGAGAAGTGGGAAACCACAAAGCAGAACGCAACGGACAAGTGGAACACAATCAAGGAAAATCTCAACACGACTTGGGAAACGATGAAAACCACCGCCGAAACGGACTTTACAGCCATTAAGGACTATATACAGGACAAATGGAACGAAACGGAAGAAAACACAGACGGCACTTGGGGCAGGATTAAGCAGACAGTTTCATCAATCACAGCAGATGTAAAAAGCTCTATCAGCTCACGATTTACCGAAATTTTAGGCTCATTTGGCATATTCTCATCAAACGCCCAAAGCAACTGGACTAACACTTGGGAGAATATCAAAAGCAAGCTGGGCTCAATACTTGGCTCAATCAAAGACGCTGTGAGCAATGCCTTTGACTGGATTAGCAACAAAATCAGCTCAATAGGCAGCGCGATAAGTGGGGCATTTTCAAGCACAAGCAGTGCCACATCTGCCTACAGCATATCAGCTCCATACGGTACGCAAGTGGCAGCACTTTCCAATATGGACTTCCCTGCATACGCGACAGGGCAGGTAATTCCTGCGAGTATGAAAAAACATCTTGCTTGGCTGGGCGATAACAACAGGGAAACAGAGGTTGTGTCGCCGTTATCGACCATTGAAAAGGCTGTTGAAAATGTGGCTTTAAGAATGGGCGGTATGAATAAGGGCAAAATCACCCTTGAAATACCGATTAACTTAGACGGCAGGCAGATAACAAAGGTTGTGGAAGAATACGACCTACAGGCATTTGAAACGCGCGGTATGGGACTGTTTGAGCATTAAGGGGTGGCTGTATGGCATATAGCGGATTTTTTTTCAAGTTTGGGGAATTTGTGTTCCCAAACAAATACATAGAATGGGACACATACGACAGCGCGCCGTCACAAAGACTGGACTTGGACAGTTATACAGACGCTAACGGAGTGACGCACAGGAACGCCCTAGAGCATACCAAAACGGAGATTAAATTTACTACTGGGGAAGTGTGGGAAGATGTCTGGGATATGCTTATGGGCGGCATAGAGGCTAACTACCAAAATCCCAAAGAGCGTGACGCTTATTGCACTTATTATGATTTTGAAAAGCGTGACTATAAGACGGGGCATTTTTATTTAGACCCGAGCTTTAGGGTGAGCGCAAACGACCTAAAAGGCAGGCTACGCTATAACAAAGCAAACTGGTTATTTATTGAGTATTAAGGGTGCAAAAATGATTGATTATGAGCATTTTGACCTGTTTCAACAGGACAGCGTCGATAAACAGCTAACAATTCAATACGACAATACCACAATCACCAATGAGGATATTTTTGAGCAGACAATGACGCTTGATGAGGCTTTATGTTCGCAAAAAGAGCTGCGTTTTGGCTCTTGCGAGGCGAGCGTTATCAAGTTTAAGATTGCGAACATATTTTTGCCGATGTACGGTAAGGAAATTACCACCAAAATAGTACCTGAAAAGCACAATGCCGAGCCTCTACAAATTGGGAAATATAAGGTGGAAACCGATACGCCTACAGCAGACAGGCAGTGGCGCGAAATTACGGCGTATGACGCTATGCACGACATTGTTAATGCTGATGTTGCAGAATGGTACAACACAATTCTGCCAAACGACGACAGCACCGTTACCCTGAAACAGTTCAGACAGAGCTTTATAAAACATTTTGGGCTTGAGGAAGTAATACCAAAGGACGGGCTTGCGAATGACAATATGACAGTCCGAAAAACCATAGGCGTAGTGGCAAGCAGTGAAACGAGCGGAAGCGGTGGAACTAAAAGCGTTATCGGTGAAGCATTAAGCGGTAACACTGTAGTAACAAAAATGTGCGAGATTAACGGCTGTTTTGGACATATAGGCAGGGACGGAAAATTCCATTACATTTATCTGCCACAGGACATTCAAGGGTTATATCCTTCAAACACTTTGTTCCCAGACCACGCGCCGGATTATCTGTCGCAGGCAGAAACAGGGCATTTGTACCCGCAAGACCCTAAAGGTATACCAATAGGCGGGAAAGGAACATACATAGACGCGAAATATGATGATTATATATGCCGCACAATCAATCAAATACAGATAAGGCAAAAAGAAAATGACATAGGTGTGATTTACCCTGAAAAAGTGAATGGAACGCCGAACACTTACATTATTGAGGATAATTTCCTTGTTTATGGTATGTCTAGTGAAGAACTTAAAGAGGTTGCCAAAAACATCTTTGAGAGGGTAAAAGGCGTAATTTACAGACCGTTTGAGGCGAATATACAAGGCAATCCCTGTTTTGAGGTTGGCGACCCGATAAGGCTTGTGACGCGGTATGAGCTGATTGAAAGCTACATCTTGGAACGGCACTTAAAGGGTATACAGGCACTTAGGGACACATTTTCAGCTAAGGGCGTTGAGAGATACTCTGAAAAGGTAAACTCCGTTCATAGCTCAATATTGCAGCTCAAAGGCAAAACAAACACTCTTACGCGGAACATAGAAGAAACGAACCTTGCAATGGCTGATATGGATAAGGCATTAAGAACCGAAATATCCGTTACCGCTGCGGGGCTGTCTGCGGACATTCAGGCAGAAAAAACCCGCGCGGAGGGAGAAGAGCAGGAATTATCAAACAAGATAGATGTTACGGCGGAAGGCTTAAGAGCAGATATTCAGTCGGAAACAGAGCGCGCGACAGGCGAAGAAGAAAGTTTATCCAATAGAATAACCGTGACAGCCGAGGGTTTAACAGCGAGCATTGAGGCAGAAAAAACAAGGGCGACAGGCGAAGAAGAAAGACTATCAACAGACATCATTGCGCTTGCTGGACAAATCATTTTAAAGGTTGACAGTGACGGCAACATTGCGCAGGTAGAGTTGTCTGCCAATGCCGACACGGGCAGCGTTTTCAAGGTGCAAGCGCAAAACATTTCACTAAGCGCGGAGGAGGCAATTTCCTTATTAACCGGCGGCAACTTAAACCTTACCGGCAAACATATAGTAATTAATTCGACAAATTTTAATGTTGATGAAAACGGCAATGTCCAATGCCATAATATTACGGCGTTTTCCATAAGCGGTGAGGCGGTCAACCAATTTAACAACACAGTATCAGATACAGAGGCTATGCGATTGGCAAGAGAAGCAATATCAAACGCTGCGAGCGCTGCGAGCGCGGCAAGTTCGGCGGCAAGCACAGCGCAAAGCGCGGCGAATAAGGCGCAGGAAACAGCAAACACAGCCAATTCGACCGTAAGCAATCTTAACAGCGTTATTATACCACAGATAAATGGCTGGATTAGACAGATGAGCACACAGCTACAGGCATTAGGGCAGCCTGGAATATCATAAACGGAGGTGTAAAAATGGCATATCAAAAAGTATACGCCCGTATCAATTGGGAAAATTGGCCGAGTGATGAAACGCCGCTGAATGAGCAAAACCTTAACAAAGTTGATAAAGCCACAGACCAGTTAGACGACCGCGTCATACATCTGGATACGAGCAAATTTGACAAGTCCGAGGCACAGACGCTTATCAAGGATTTTTCCATTGACAGGGCTACAGGCGTAATTACACTAACCAGATACAACAACACGCAGATTATCATTGACACTCTGCTGGAAAAAATCGCGGTAAACTTTGACTATGATGTTGAAACGCAAAGGCTCATCATTACACTTGACGACAACACGAAGAAGTATATAGACCTAAAGGCACTTATAACGCAGTTTGAGTTTGACGGCAGCGACACGATAGATTTTAGCGTGGACGCGGCGGGGCACGTGACGGCAATCGTCAAGGAAGGCAGTATTGAGGAGAAACACCTGCGCCCCGACTACCTAGCCGACATAAAGGTTGAACGCGCCAAAGCAGAAGCGGCAAGGGACGGCGCGGAGGCGGCAGAGGCGCACGCAAAAGACAGCGAAACAAAGGCAAAGGCAAGTGAAACAGCGGCGGCGGCAAGCCAGACGGCGGCGGCACAGTCCGCCTCTAGTGCGGCAACCAGCGCAAGTACCGCAACTACGCAGGCGAACAATGCTTCTAAATCAGCTTCAGCGGCGGCGGCAAGTCAAACAGCGGCGGCAACCAGCGCGGCAAATGCCAAGACCAGCGAGGACAATGCCAAGACTAACGCTACGGCGGCGGCGACAAGCGCAACGAACGCCTCAAAGTCTGCCACAAATTCAGCCAACAGCGCAACCGACGCGTCAAATTATGCCAAAAATGCCAAGAGCTGGGCAGTGGGCGGTACAGGCTCAAGAAATGGTGAAGATACGGACAACTCGAAGTATTATTATCAGCAGTCCAAAAATATTTATGATGATTTCACTAGCGCAGGCAATGTTACGGGCGTTAAAGGTAATGCAGAGCAAACCTACCGAACGGGGCAAGTAAATTTAACGCCTGCCAATATCGGCGCATTGGCGGCTACAGCCACGGCGGTTGCGGCTACAAAGCTTGCGGCGGCACGGAATTTGAAGGTAAATTTAGCAGCTACAGCTGCGCAATCTTTTGACGGTACGGCTAATGCGGAGAATATAGGCGTTAGTGGTGTATTGCCTGTCGCAAACGGCGGTACTGGACAAACAACTGTTCTAAATTACGCCAAACAGATATGGAACAACACGGGCAAGAGGATAAATGCCAGCTTCGCTTCTCAATTCAGAACTCAAACGTATGGAAGCACTGCACAAGGGTATTATGTTACTCCAATAAGGCAAGACGCTTCTAATGTGGCAAATTCACCGATATATGGTCCTGGGTTGGCGTTCGGCGGAGGCGATACTCACGGTTATTTGCTGATGAATTACGGTAGTGCTGGCTTCTATGTTGGTTCAGGTAATGCTGATAAACTTATTTGGACCAAGAAAGTGCTTCTTGACGGTGACATCACTCCTGCAAGCATAGGCGCGTTAGCTTCCGCTGCGACAGCCGCCGCCGCAACAAAATTAGCCGCTTCCCATAACCTCAAGGTCAACCTCGCCACAACTAACGCACAAGCCTTTAACGGAACAGCAGACGCTACAAATATAGGTGTGGCAGGAGTATTGCCAATAGCTAATGGCGGTACGGGAAATACGGTAGGTAAAGCGGCTATGGTGGCTGGTACGTACAAATCTGGAGGAGGAGCTCAACCTCCTAACTGGATTGGCAAAGGCAATGTTAAGTTTGCTATGATGAACGGCTTTCCCGGAATTTCAGGGCTGCTTCCTACATATTGTGACTGTATTCTTATGGATACATATCCGACGGGCACTGATGTTCCTTGGGCGACGGCAATAGCTGTAAGTAGGCAAAATCCACCAAGAGCATTCATAGCTTCTGGAGATGATACAAATGCGACTTCTTGGACTGCTGGACTCGAACTAAAAACCCTCAAAATGGTTCAAGGCACATTGGCAGCAAAGGCAACGTCAATCACACTGAAAAGCAGCTACATAACCACAAGCAGCTTATTGTCATTCTATACGTCAGATTACAAAGTAGCTCCAACTGGTGCAACTGTGTCTGCGGGTAAGGTTGTATTAACGTTCAAAGCCCAGTCAGCAGCTCTTACAGTGGCTGTTACTGTGGATAATTAAGGGAGGCGATTAAATGGCTTTATACAGAGTGTCCGTCGGAGGCGGCGCGGTGGGCAATGCGGCTGTTGGTGACGTGTTGAGCGGGAAAACGTTCAGTTCTGAAACGGCTGGCTCTGACGCGACTGGTACTATGGCTAATTACGGCAGCAAGACGGTAGAAGGGGGAAAGGTTACAAGTGATAATACAAAAACTTATGTGAATGTTAAGAGTGCAGGGTATTATGATACGAGTAGTAAGTTGAGTGTGCTAAATAGCGATTTAGCGTCAGCATCCCTGCATTTTGATTTGCAAACTGACGCCAGTTTAGACTGGTCGCCAGGAACAGATGCTACAGGAGAAACGTATATAAGAAATATTGATATATCTAATTTCAAAACAATAAAAGTAAGTAACTTTTCGTGTATAAGGATTAGTGCCAGTGGGCAAGTTTCTTCTAAACATTCTAAAGACACGATATCTATATACTTAGATGACGGTAGTCCGATTACACTTACCAGTGGATCATACAATATTAGCGGTCACAAAACACTTGAAATTCTTATGCGAGCGTTTGCACCAGCAGATAACAGTTATTACTACAAAAGGGTAAGCGCGACTATAGATATAAGTTAATTTATGTTTTGACACCACGAACACGTACTATGTATATGCAAACACAGACAGGATTAGAACGGCACACAAAAGAAATGCGGTATAAGAAAATTTGAAGGAGGTATATCAAAAATGTATCAAGTAATCATTCTTTACAATGAGGAAAACACCCACAGCTACTATCAGCACTACTATTTGTCAGACAACACAGAGTTAGGCAACATTACCTGTGACGAGTTACCACCCTATCAGGACATAAACAAGGCGCGTGCCTGCTATTGGGACTTTGACAATCAGCAGTGGATTTACGACGAGAAAATGTATCAAAAGATACTCGCGGAAAACGCGCAAAGGCAAGCCGAGGAAGATGAGCGTCGCAGACAGCAGGAAGCCCAGCCGACTATCGAAGAATTGTCGGAGGCGGTTATGGAACTAGCAAATGGGCAGTCTGACCTTGAAGACGCAATCACAGAACTTGCAGGACTGTTGGCAGGAGAATAATAAGGAGGATAAAGCTATGGCGAAAATCTATTACAAGCGTATAATCGCGGAACTGATGACAATCGACGACGTACCGTCAAAATGGCGCGCGGCGGTTGAGGCTATGTTAGCAGAGGATTAAGGGGGTGAAAATATGTCAAAAACAGGCGCAGATGTTTCAAAATGGAACAAAATCAACAACTACACAGAGGTCAGAAACGCGGGACTGGACTTTGCAATTGTCAAGGTAATCAATTCGTCCAACAAAGCAGACGGCCTATTTAACACGCACATTGCAGGCTTTAACAGCGTCGGCATACCAATCATTGGCGGTTACACATACAGCTATGCGAACACGACGGAGAAAGCCAAAAAATCAGCAGACGCGTTTGTAAGCGTCGGCGCGCCAAAGGGCATTGATACAATGTGGCTTGACCTGGAGGACAATGCCGTCAAGGGGCTTGGCTCAAAGATTGTTGACATAATCAACATTTACCGCGATACGGCAAAAAGCGCGGGTATGGGGTTTGGGATTTACACAGGCTTATCTTATTACAAGCCATACCTAAAGCCCTACATCAAGCAGATTGAGGGCATACCCATATGGTGGGCGCGTTATCCGTATGTCAAAGACTTCAAAATTTCTACGGCAGTACCAGACACAAAGTATCTGCCTACAGATTTTGCGGTTGACGGTTGGCAGTACACTTCTAAGGGCGTAGTATCGGGCATTAGCGGATATGTTGACTTGAATATATGGTATGATAAAGAGCCGTTTGACAATACCGCAGAGCGTGAGATACCAGTAGAGTTTAATCCATTCACAGAACCAGTAAGCAATGTAAAGTTAGGCGCTCTCGGTAACGACGCGAACTGGGTACTATGGTACTTATGGCGTTTTGGCAAGCTGGTTGACGAAAACGGCGCGCCCGACACGCGATATATTGACGGCGTTATAGGCGTTGATACGGTACAGAAAATCAAGGAAGTGCAGCAGATTTTAGGGCTTGACGCTGACGGCATCGTCGGTAAAATCACGCGCTCCGTATGGAAAAAAATATGTTAAGGAGGGGTTATATGATGAGGATCAGAGTAAACAAAGGGCAGGCGTTAATCACAGTCGCAATATCCGCCGTAATAGACTTTTTAGGCATTTTGGCAGTGCCAGTGTTTCTTATGGTAGGCTGCAACATAATTGACTACATTACAGGCATAGCAGCGTCAAAGTACCGCGATGAGAAAGTAAACAGCTACAAAGGTATGAGGGGAATTATTAAGAAAGTGTGTATGTGGCTCTTAGTCGTGATAGGTGCAGTGGTTGACACGCTGATACAGTACGCCGCCGAGGTTATGGGCATGAATTTCCAAGTGCCGTTCATAATCGCCACGCTTGTGGCGGTGTGGATTGTCGTTAATGAGGTTATCAGCATTTTGGAAAACATAATTGACATCGGCGTTGCCCTGCCTCCGTTCCTTATGCCGATTGTGAAGCGGATTAAGAAAGAGGTTGAGGAAGCAGGAGAAGATAAAGCCCAAAATGGTACAAAAGATTGAATGATTGATGTATAATATAATTATTCCTAATCTTCCTTTATAATATAAGGGAAAAGCCGTTCCTGTATCTTGGCAGCAGGGGCGGCTTTTTAATGTATCTCATTATTCTTTTACGCTTTCCAACTATACCCGCAATTCTGGCATACCGCAATAGTCCTGTTAATGGATTTATTTCCGCTTACATTCAATCCGCTGCGAATACCGCCGCCAAACAGCAGCCGTTTCCACCACCCGAACATAAGCCAATATATAGGCTTCCACCACCACCCAATGGCAAGCCAATAGATACAGCCTCGGCTTTTCTTTGCCTGCTGTATCACCACTTTATTCGTGCCTACGCCGACATTGCCTGATTGTTCCCTTTGGTATGTTATGTTGTTGCTTTTGCATTTTGGACACTGTTTGTTGCTCATTGTTTCCCCCTACACATAATATGGATTAGGCTTGCCAAGTATGGCGATAAGGTCAATAATCCATTTAATTATTCGCTATAAACAAAAACGATTTTTTCAGATGTTAAAAAATTAGGGCTGTATTCAAACTCTATTTCTGTAGCGTCTTTGGGTACTTCAAAATAAACAGAGCCGTTTATTTTCCTGCCTACTGATAATGTCTGTGAAAATCCGCTATCCTCACCAACATATGTTGCGTCACACGCAAAACCGTCTGCATAGCAGTCAAAATCCCAAGAGCCAACAGTAGTGTCAGATTTACCGATATTTTCGAATGTGAATTTTGCGTAAATATATTTGTTACCGTCTTTAGGCTGTATAAATTGGTTGTCGGAAACATATTCTCCGCACTCATCATAAGACACTAAAACATATTTATTTTCCCAAGTGTCGCCCACATAGTATTTATCTTTTGTTTCTGTTTCTTCCACCACTGTTTCAGCTTGTGCAATTGTGCTTACATCATTAGCCGCCACTGTGCTTTCGGCTGTATTCGTGTTGCTTACCTGTTTGGCTGTGCCTTTATCATCATCGCCGCCGCCTGCTGCTACGCCTATAACAATAAGGGCTATAACGGCAATTATTATCCATTTGAAAATCCCGCCCTGTTTCTTTCTGCAATTCGGGCATACCTTGGCTGCCGCAGGTATTTCAGTTTTGCAGTGCTTGCATAATTTAGTTTCTTGATTAGACATTTCTCTTATCCTCCTAGAATTTTATATAAAAGCGTTATTGCTTTTATTTCAGTTTTTTACCTTGCATTATTAATCATCTCATTAAGCTTATCCCTATCCCACAGTTTAACTCCCAACTGTGCCGCCTCATCTTTTGCCTGTGCCGTAAAGTACCTGTTTGTCAATACAACGGCTATATCCTTATGGTAAAGGCTTTTTCCTGTATGTGCCTGTTGTACGGCGGCATTACCGATATTAGAAGAATAGCACTTGCATTGTACGGCGTATGTTATGTTGTCTTTTTCTGCCAAAACATCTATGCCATGGTCGCCGCTGCCTTGCGTTACCTCTACATTAGAAAAACCGTTCTTTTTGAGTACATCAGCACAAAAATATTCAAACTGATGTCCTTCCATAGTATCATAATTTTGATAGTCAATAGAGCTGTTTAGCATACTGTCTATTTCTGTTTCTAAATTATCTAAGTTTGTGCTAATTCTGTCTAAATCCCTGTTAAGAATATTTATTTTTATCTGCCTTGTAATGGCTTTAAACGGCATCCACCACCACCCAATACATACCCAGTAAAATATTTTCCAATACAGTTTGAGAAACTCCCACCACCAGCCGACACATAACCAGTATATAAATCCTTTTTTCACTTGTTTATTGCCTTTCATCTGCCTTTAAATGGTATTATTCTGCAATCTTTATGTTTATGTCCCCTTTTTGCGGAATTTGAAGTAAGAGCAGTACCATTTCTTGTTTATCAGCATTTAATTTCCTAAATTCTCTTATTATGCTTGTTTCAGTTTCATCAATGGGTATGCCGTCTATAATTGGGGTACTTTTTTCGTCTTTTCCTGTCAGGATATACTCCATAGAAACATTAAAATATTTTGCAATTTCATAAAGTCTATCGGACAGCAAAACCTTTGATTTTGCGAGCGAGCCATTACCATATCCAAGTATCGTTTCTAGTCTTGATATTGATAAACCCTTGCTTTTGCAAAGTATTTTAATATTTTCAAATGTGGTCTTTTTACAATGTGAAAAAGTTCCGCTACGCATACTTGTAACTATGTCCTTTTGCTTTTAAATTCTACTATTCTGCCGCCATTATGCTTATGTCCCCTTTTTGCTCAATATTCAGCATATTAAAAATTAAATCCTTTTGACTATCGTTTAGCTGCCTAAACTTCCTTATTAATTCTTTTTCCAAGTCCGATAGTGGAAAACCGTTTGAGTAAGAATTACCGCTTTTTTCTTCCCCTGTCAGCAAATATTCCATTGAAACATTAAAGTATTGAGCAAATTTTAAAAGGCGTTCGGGCGTGGGGGAGGATTTTTTCCATTTAGATATTGAGCCATTAGAAAAGCCGAGCGCACTTTCTAATTCCGCTTGTACAATTCCCCTTGATTTTCTTAAATCTTCTATTCTGTCATATAAGGTCATAAAAAATCCTCTCTGAAAAACAGAAAACTTTCTAAAACCCCTTGACAAACTGAAAGTATTCGGTATAATAAAAAGTATAGAAAACTTTCAGCAAAAGACAAGCGGCTAAAAAATATTCTGTGTGTTGTGTGGTAACTTCATATTAGAATATTTTCCGTATTTTGTCAATAATTATCTGAATTTTTTCTAGTCAA
>CANQUS010000014.1 GCA_947627055.1 uncultured Clostridia bacterium
TTTATCTCCGTATTTCTCGCAAGCTCCTCATCGTGTTTTTTGATTTTTTTCTTATCAAACAGCAAATCGAAAATTCGCTTTTTTAACTCGGAAGAAACGCGATAGAGATTTTTCCGTTTTCCTTTTCAAAATATGCGAGGTCGATAAAATTATTTTTACCGGTCTGCTTATTTTCTATCATCTAATCAAGACAAATCCGTTATGCATTAAATAACCCGCTAACCGCTGGCTATAAATTGTAAATAGATCCTTCATTTTTCACCTCTCTTTCTTTTTATGCAACAAAAAAGCTATGCAAATTAGTATACCAAGCAAAGCGTACTATAATAATACACTCCGTTTGATATATCCAATCAGCATAGCCAAATTGCCACTTTGGGAAATTGCCCGCTTGTGCTTTCTGGCAACGTCTTAGCACTAACCAACATTAAAAGCGGTAGATCGATTTTTTTATTTTGCCGATTCTATCAACTCGCAACGGACTTTTGCGACATTAAATATTGTTTACCATATTTTTATGTTTTGTCAAATACTTTAATAAAATTTCTGTTTTATTTTGCTGTACTAAAAATCACCAGTTCTGTATTTTATTCTTGTTTATTTATACCTTCTTCTATATTTCTTTAAAATTTTTTGGCATTCTTTTGTAGATTTTCCTATCATCTCCCCTAACATACGGTCTAATTCTTCTTGCGTAAAAGCATGATGATTTGTCGTACAAATTTCATGTATTTTATATACTGCCCAAAAAACACCTATCCCAAGTAAAATAATTATTGGCATATGTAAGACCTCTTTAAAATATTTCTTATTATAATTATACTTAAAATCAAACGCTGCAAATCAGGTTGAAAATATTTATAAAACTGTTTACAGCTTTGGCGATAGTGTTCAATCGTCGCATCTCTTAAATTACGCTGCCGGCAATACTGAATATACATCTCGCACCACTCGCTAAAAGTCACTTTTAGTTGACATATTTTTAACCTTTGCATATAAACAACGCCCTAAAAAATTAGACACATTATCAGACTAAACCTCTGAATAATGTGTCTAACTTAGTTTTAGCTAATTTAGCAAATCTAAAGCTGTAAAAAGCCTTAGTTTATGCCCTCATAAACAGCAACAGCGCAGGCGACAGTAGCGCCGACCATCGGGTTGTTGCCCATGCCGATAAGTCCCATCATCTCAACGTGTGCAGGAACAGACGAAGATCCCGCAAACTGAGCATCACCGTGCATACGACCCATAGAGTCTGTGAGACCATAGGAAGCAGGCCCCGCACCCATGTTGTCCGGGTGAAGCGTACGACCCGTACCGCCGCCCGAAGCAACGGAGAAGTATTTCTTGTTGTTTTCCAAAGCCCACTTTTTGTAGGTACCTGCAACGAGGTGCTGGAAACGTGTCGGGTTAGTCGAGTTGCCTGTAATGGAAACATCGACGCCCTCATGAGCCATGATGGCAACGCCCTCGCGGACATCATCTGCACCATAGCAGCGGACAGCAGCTCTCTCGCCATCGGAGAATGCTCTCTCCTCAACAATATTAAGTTCACCTGTGAAGTAATCGTACTGTGTCTTTACATATGTAAAGCCGTTGATCCTTGAAATGATATAGGCGGCATCCTTGCCGAGACCGTTAAGAATGACCTTCAGCGGCTCCTTACGAGCTTTGTTAGCGGTTCTCGCGATACCGATAGCTCCCTCCGCCGCCGCAAAGGATTCGTGGCCTGCGAGGAACGCAAAGCATTTTGTTTTATCCTCGAGGAGCATAGCACCGAGATTCCCGTGACCCAAGCCTACTTTTCTCTGCTCCGCAACAGATCCGGGAATACAGAAAGCCTCAAGACCGATACCGATAGCTGCGGCAGCCTCGGAGGCGGACTTGACATTTTTTTTGATAGCAACCGCACAGCCGAGTGTATATGCCCAGCCGGCGTTTTCAAAAGCGATGGGCTGAACGCCCTTGACGATAGAATAAGCATCAACACCCTTGCTGAGACAAAGCTCGCGAGCCTCTTCAAGACTTGCAATACCATACTCAGCGAGGCATTTTTCTATTTTGGCAATTCTTCTTTCCTTGCCTTCAAATTGTACATCGTTAGCCATAAAAATCTGTCCTCCTTAGTTATGTATAGTCTTGATCATTCTTCACGAGGGTCAATATACTTAGCCGCGCCGTCAAAACGACCGTATTGACCGATATTGTTCTTATAGGCTTCGTCGGGCGATACACCGTGTCTGATGTCCTCGAGCATCTTGCCGAGTTTAACAAACTGATATCCGATGACCTCGCCGTTCTCATCAAGAGCTGTCTTTAGGACATAGCCCTCCGCCATCTCCATATAGCGAACACCCTTTGCCTTTGTGCTGTACATTGTGCCGACCTGTGAACGAAGCCCTTTGCCGAGATCCTCAAGACCTGCGCCGATGGGGAGACCGTTCTCAGAGAACGCTGTCTGAGATCTGCCGTAAGCGAGCTGCTCAAAAATATTTCTCATAGCAGTGTTGATAGCGTCACATACGAGGTCAGTGTTAAGACATTCAAGAAGAGTTTTTCCGGGAAGGATCTCCGCTGCCATAGCTGCGGAATGAGTCATGCCTGAGCAGCCGATGGTCTCAACAAGAGCCTCCTGAACGATTCCTTCCTTTACGTTAAGAGTCAGCTTGCAAGCGCCCTGCTGAGGTGCGCACCAGCCGATACCGTGAGAAAGGCCGGAAATATCCTTGATCTCATAAGATTTGACCCATTTTCCTTCCTCTGGAATGGGTGCGGGACCGTGATGAGGTCCTTTTGTTACGATACACATTTTTTCCACTTCTTGGGAATAGTTCATATACGGTACTCCTTTCAGGTGATTACTGTAGTGTTACACATACATTTATATTATATCATTCTTGGAAAAATAAGCAAGTATTTTGTTGAATTTTTATTAAGGTTGTTTGTAGGAGTAAATTCTGTAAATTCCCAAAGTATTCCTTGTCAAGTCCTTGAGTATTTTTGAAAAATATGCTATATTAGTTTTATTCCGCAATTTTTTGCTCGTAAATGAAAGGAACATATAATATGAAACTTGGAATCGTCGGTTTACCTAATGTCGGAAAAAGTACACTTTTTAACGCTATCACAAATGCGGGTGCACAATCAGCCAACTACCCGTTCTGCACCATAGAGCCGAACATAGGAGTTGTAGCCGTTCCCGACCAGCGCCTCAATAAACTAGCAGAAATGTATAAACCCGAGAAATTCACGCCCGCTACCATCGAGTTTGTTGATATAGCAGGCCTTGTAAAGGGCGCGTCTAAAGGTGAGGGGCTCGGCAATAAGTTCTTATCCAACATAAGAGAATGCGACGCGATCGTTCACGTTGTCCGCTGCTTTGATAATAATGACATCATCCATGTTGACGGTTCGGTCGATCCTAAGCGTGATATTGATACGATAAACGTTGAGCTTATACTCTCCGATATAGAAATACTAGACCGCCGTATTGAAAAAACCCAGAAGCTCCTCAAGGGCGACAAGAAATATCAGTCAGAGCTTGATTTTTTCAAACGTGTTAAGGAGGCTCTTGACGCGGGAAGGTCAGCTCGTTCCGTTGAATGTACCGATGAGGAGGCGGAACTTCTCAAAAGTGTTGCTCTACTCACAAACAAGCCTGTAATATATGCCGCAAACGTCAACGAGGACGATTTCACAAAGGGCATAGAAAACAATAAGTATGTTCAAATGGTCAAGGAAATAGCCGACAGTGAGTACGCCGCCGTCCTTCCGATATGTGCCGAAAGCGAGGCAGAAATTTCGGATCTGGACTACGAGGAGAAGACCATGTTCCTCTCCGAAATGGGGCTGGAGCAGTCGGGTCTTGACAGGCTTATCACGGAATGCTACTCCTTGCTGGGACTCATCTCTTACTTAACGGCGGGAAAGCCTGAGGTCAGAGCATGGACTATCAAAAAGGGTACAAAGGCTCCGCAGGCGGCAGGCAAGATTCACACGGATTTTGAGCGCGGTTTCATCCGTGCCGAGGTCATATCCTTCGATGATTTGATCGCGTGCGGTTCTATGACCGCCGCTAAGGAAAAGGGGCTTGTCCGCTCTGAGGGCAAGGATTATGTCATGAAGGACGGAGATATTGTTCTCTTTAGATTTAATGTATAAATGCCCAACCGCGCCAATATTTTTGGGCAGTCGAACACCGTTCGTCTGCCTTTTTGTTTTCGGCGTTAAAAATATTTTCACCTGTGTTATTTCGATAAACTTTTTATCATATACATGATATATTTGCTTCAATATCAAAGCTAACAGTTGACGAAACAGCGGTTGATAGGGTAAAATCATCTTAGTGTAGAAAGGAGTGTATATTTATGGCAGAAGTTAAACCGTTTCGCGCACTGAGATTTGATATTAAAAAGGCCGGCAAGATCGACGAGTTGGTTTGCCCGCCGTATGACATCATCAGTGAGGAAGAGCGCAAAGCATTTATCGGCAAAAATGATCATAATATCATTAGATTGGAGCTTCCCCGAGGAGATGATCCGTATGAGGAAGCGAAGAAAACTCTTGAGCGATGGATGAATGACGGCATCCTAAAGCAGGACAAGCGTGAGGGTATATACATTTATGAGGAGGAATTTACCGCATACGGTGTACGCAATAAATTCAAGGGGTGTATAACAAGGGTTAAGCTGGAGGATTTTTCAAAGGGTATCATTTTACCTCACGAGGAAACCTTGTCAAAAGCTAAGCAGGATCGCTTTGAGCTGATGAAGGCCACTAACTGCAATTTCAGTCAGATTTACTCGCTCTATATGGACGAAAAACATACGGTAAGAAATAAACTCGACGAACTGTCGGCAGGAAAGCCTGAGATAGAACTTACGGACAACGACAGAGTTACGCACCGTCTGTGGGTAGTTACGGACGAAGCCGACATCAAGGCTGTCTGCGGAGAATTTGACGACAAAAAGCTTTACATAGCGGACGGACACCACCGCTATGAAACGGCTCTCAATTATAGGAGCTACTGCCGAGAGAAAAATATCGGTGACGGCGGCGAGGATTATGTAATGATGATGCTCGTTGACATGCAGGATAAGGGGCTTGTCGTTTTCCCAACGCATAGAATCGTCCGTGACCTTGACAATTTTGATCCTATAAAGTCAGAGGATCTTTGCAGGGAATATTTTGAAGTAGAGAAAAAGCCGTCATACGCTTCAATGGAGAAGGATCTGCGTGAGCTTTATGACATTGGCAAAAAGGCATACGGCTTTTACTGCGGTGGCAACGGCTATACTCTGCTTACATTTAAGGACTCGGATGTCTTAAAAACACTTCTCCCGGATATGCTCGAACCTGTACGAGAGCTCGACGTTACCATTCTTCATTCACTCATTCTCGAAAATCTGTTCGGAATTGACGCGGAAAACATGGCAAATCAGAAAAATCTGACATATACCAAGGATCTTAACGACGCGATACAAAGTGTAAGAGATGGCCGCGCACAGTGTGCCTTTATCCTCAATCCCACACGTGTAACCGAAATTCGCAATGTAGCCGCAGCAGGAGGAAAAATGCCTCAGAAGTCCACATATTTCTATCCCAAGCTTATCACAGGTCTTGTAATGAACAAGCTGTTTTGATAAGCCCTTGAAACAGCAGCCTCGTTCATTTCACGGCAGAATGAAAGGGATGTTAAAAATGATTTTTAGAACACCTGCCGCTTTATCTTCCGCGCAGGGGTCAAAAATTTTCGGTCTTAATGGATACGTTGGTGAACCGGTACTGAGAAGAGACAGCAAACGAAGCAGATATGTACGGCATCTGCCGATAGTCCGAGCGTCATCGGAAACTCCCGCTGTATTGTCCAACATTAACAATGCAGATAAAAAATTGCACGATATAAAGGAAAATATTGCAATAGCCTCTGAATCCGAGGAATCCTACACAATGCAAAGCGGTGCGGAAGTCTTTCCCGCCGAGCAGCAAAGCAGTCGGCAGGATAATCGTCCCGTAAAGCCTGAAGCGTCAACATTTTCTGCGGAAAAGACTTCCGTTCAGATCAAAGCCCTGCGGTCTTATAGAAAAAATCCGCTGACCACCAAGGGAATATTTTGGTTCATGGCGCTTATATCTATACCTATAGTAAATGTAGCGGCGCTGCTCATATGCTCGTTTAAGGGTGGAATCAACTCAAATTACAGGGCAGTTTCACGCGCGGTATTGATCTGGCTTTTGATTCTTACGACGGCTATTTTAGCAGTTATAACCGCACTGTTTTTTATGAGAGTACCCATCGACATTACCTCATTCTACAAAAGCATACGAACTTATCTTGATAGAGTATTACTATAACAAAATATCTCAAAAACGATCCCCATGCTTCAGCCAAAAGAAGCATGGGGATCGTTTAATTGTGTTCTCGGCAGACGTTAACTTGTTTATTCCGTTAAATGATGCTGATAAATTTTATTTACGCTATGAGCACCGCTTATTTGACGTACTTTGATTTTAATTTATCATATATCATATTTGCGCACATATATACATTACCACCGCCAAGGGTGATGATAAGGTCATCGGGCTTCGCGCTGTTTACGACAAAATCAGCGATCTCCTCAAAGGTTTCAAACCACACACAGCCCTTGATCTTCTCGGCGAGGTCGCGAGAGTATATGTTGTAGGTGTTTTTCTCACGCACTGCAAGGATCTCAGAAAGAATTGTGTGATCAGGTATAGAAAGAGCTTCCGCAAAATCGTCAAGGAGCATTGCCGTCCTTGAGTATGTATGAGGCTGAAATACCGCCCATACGTTTTTATAGCCCATATTCATTGCCGAAGTAAGCGTCGCTTTGAGTTCGGTAGGATGGTGGGCAAAATCATCAGCCACGGTCACACCGCCCTCTGTACCGAGTATTTCAAAGCGTCTGTGCGCGCCGCTGAACTCACCGAGACCGTTCGCAATATCACGAGCCGAAACGCCAAGCTCAAAGCCGGTCACAGCCGCCGCAAGAGCGTTGAGAACATTATGTCTTCCGGGCACCTTAAGTTTGACACTTGCCAGCTTTATTTTGCCCTTGATAATATCGAACTCAGCGGTCACACCCTCGTCTGTAATAACGGCACGGTAGTCATTTTTTTCGCCGAATCCGAATGTTATCGCGCGGCACTCAACTCCTTCGACAGCTTTCATGGTATTAGCGTCATCACCGTTTACAATGAGAAGCGATGTTGTCTGCTGCGCAAACTTGCGGAAAGACTCAATGATCCTGTCAAGTGTACCGAAATAGTCAAGGTGATCAGCGTCTATATTAAGAATAATTGAAATTGCGGGATCAAGGTGAAGAAAGGTGTCAACGTACTCGCACGCCTCGCATACAATAATATCGCTTTTCCCTATTCGACTGTTGCTACCGAGGAACGGCAGCTTTCCGCCAATTATCGCTGTCGGGTCAAAATCAGCCATTGTGAGAAGCTGTGTAAGCATTGAGGTAGTAGTCGTTTTTCCGTGAGTACCCGAAACACCGATGGAGCGGTTATATTTCTTAGTCACCTCACCTAGCATAATGCAACGCTCGACAGCAGGGATTCCGAGGTGCTTTGCGGCTGTAAGCTCAGGATTGTCGAGCTTGACGGCAGCGGTATAAACGATGAGATCCGCACCCTCAACATTCTCCGGAAAGTGCCCCATAACAACCGGGATCCCATATGAGCGAATACGCTCAAGAGTATCGGACTCCGCCACGTCCGAGCCTGTTATCGTATAGCCTTCGTTATGAAGTATCTCGGCAAGCGGGCACATACCCGACCCGCCGATTCCTATAAAGTGTATCCTCTTAACACCGTCTAAAATATTTTGCTTATCCAAAAAATCCACTCCTAATCTCACATAAACGGTTCAAACAACATACATTATTTGGGGATTTCGATATTATATACAGGACACAGCATACTATAACAAAACTAATTCTACTGTTCCTTCCACTTCATGCGTAAAAAGAAAGCACTCGCTTGAGCGAATGCTTTCTTTTGATAGCGTTGGAGCGGATGACGAGGCTCGAACTCGCTACCTCCACCTTGGCAAGGTGGCGCTCTACCGGATGAGCTACATCCGCATTTCTTAATGCTTGCTTATTATAGCTGATGTGAGGAGAATTGTCAAGGGATTTTTTAAAAAAATTTTCCATGTGTTATATATAGTAAATTGAGTAAATTTTGTAATAATTAACCAACGTATAAATTAGCCGCAAACGAGCACCGCCCTTTAACAAGACGTTTTGTTTATTCCTATGATATTTGGTCAATATGCCAATATATTTTTCAAAAGCTTTTATGGTATAATTTTATATTAAATAGAATGTATGGCGTCTCATTTGGACAAAATTTATCTGATAGTGATATGAAAATTATTTATAAATTACTGTTCAGGCAGTATTATGGCGACTTTCTGACGCCGCCGAGATTTTATTGTCTGGAAGTAAAAATAACTTGCAGGGGAAGTAACTAAGAATGGAAGGACAAAAAATATTAAAAGAAGCAGAAATGCTTCAGACCGAATTAACCGCTATGCGGCGTGAACTGCACAAGCATCCCGAAGTGGGATTTGATTTACCTTGTACAAAAAAATTAGTAAAACAAAAGCTTGAGGAATTTGGATATAAACCGCAGGACTTTGGCAAAGCCGGTATCATAGCTCTTGCAGGAGGAAAGCATCACGGAAAAACTATACTGCTCCGTGCAGATATGGATGCACTTCCGATCCATGAAGAAGCTGATGTGGAATATCGCAGTAAAGTTGATGGAAAAATGCACGGCTGCGGACATGATATGCATACTGCAATGCTGCTGGGTGCGGCAAAAATTCTGAAAGACCATGAAGATGAAATCAATGGTACGGTCAAGCTTGAATTTCAGCCGGCTGAGGAAATTTTTCAGGGATCTCCGGATATGTTGAAAGCGGGACTTCTCGAAAATCCTCATGTAGATGCTGCCGTAATGATTCATGTAACCGCAGGAATGCCGCTTCCCTCAGGAACGGTTATGGTGTCAGGCGGAGGAATTTCCTCTACCTCATGTGAACAATATCATATTACGGTAAAGGGCAAAGGAGGACATGGCTCTACTCCTAACGAAGCAATAGACCCTATCACAGCTGCCGCTCATATGCATATTGCTCTCCAAGAAATCAGTAGCCGTGAACTTGACGGCAATCAGTTTGGCATATTTACAACAGGTCGTTTTGAAGCCGGAAAAGCTTCCAATGTCATTCCCGATACCGCCGAAATGTGGGGCACGATTCGGACAACAGATTCGGAAAACAAAGTAGGGAAGCTTATAAAAACACGTATGACTCAAATATGTGAGGGGATAAGCACCGCATTTCGCTGCAATACGTCAGTCGAGTTCTATGATTTTTGTCCCTGTATGGTTATTGATTCCGAATTGTCAGCGGATACGTTAAGATACTTGAAAGAAATGATTGGAAGCAAGGCAATAGACTTGTCAGAAATTTCGGGAGGAAAGGCAGGCGGCGGCAGCGAGGATTTCGCTTTTGTGAGCCACCTTGTGCCGACAGTCAGTATTTTTCTGACAGCGGGCTGTTCCAAGGACGGGTATATTTTCAGTCAGCACCATCCAAAGGTTAAATTTGACGATTCTGTTCTGTACTTTGGCAGCGCGGCTTATGCACATACTGCTCTTTGTTGGCTGAACGAACACAACCAATAACAGAGCAGAAAGAATCAGTGAATTTGGTGAATCGCAAGAAACTACCAAAGATTTGATCAGAGGCGCTTATATATATTATTAAAGATAATGATGAAAGGTATGGGTATACCTTTCATCATGCAGGTGATTTTCTATTTTGTATAATATAATTGCAGATGAAAATAAGGATAAAAGATATGTAACTCTTACTTTTGAGAGTGAAAAGGTTGTTCATCCGGCAATAGCTGTCTGTTGTTTAACAGGGTGTTAAAGGAAAGTATTTGTTAAAATGAGATCAACCCCAAGCAAAAATCGAACTTATATATCTCTTCTGTAATATTTTAACGTATCTCCGCATAACAAATATACCTAGGAATTTCGCATTTTAAGCGGTTTCAGAGGTTTTTTCAGCCATATGTATATTTAATTAAACCTGCAATATTACAGTGACACATCATCACAAAAAAGCTGCTCAATCATAGAATATTACAGGTGAGATAAATGAGCGAATTTGTGTGTATTGTGTTCGTATTACTCAGTATTTTAGGATTGGTTACAACTGTAAAGGAAATATCAATGAGGATACTGAGATTCAGCGAGGGAGAAACAATAATCATTCTTCCCTTTGAGGGGCATTGCGAAAGTGTCGAATATCGCATACGCTGTGCCGTTGAAAGGGCACATTGGTGCGGAGGAAGCTTTCGTGTCATCTGTCTTGACAAGGGAATGGACGAAGAAACGAGAGCAGTATGCCTCAGAGTGTGCGAAAGATTCGGAGCGGAAATAAGAAAGCCTTCAATAAAAAACGAGTAATCCCTGACGGTTTATAAGGACTTATATGTATTTTCAGTGGTCTGTCGTCATATAAACGTCACATACATATAACCTCATAAAATTTTCCATAATAGGATAGACTGAGTGACACTCTGTCCCCCAACCTCCCATTGCACCGTACGTACGGATCTCGTATACGGCGCTGCATGAATACAGATGTTACTACAATTAACCGAGATAGTAATTCAGAGGGTTGACCAAAGCAGGTCTTCCCTCTTTCTTGTTTGCCTTTTCTAAAATTTTCGGTGAAAGCAAATAGTTTACAACACTCATAGAACACCGTCTATATAGACCAAACCTTAAATATATCCTCGTCTGACATATTGCATTTACATATTCTGTTCAGCTTCATCAGATCATGATATATCGTTTTCGGTCGTTTCCATTGCTTGATAATGATCACTCTAACCTTGTCCGAACTCGTCAAGAAAGCCTTTCATACTCCCTATTCGGTAGTAATTCATCCAGCCCCTTATTACCTGATCGAGTTTGTTGAATGTGACCGATAATGTTCTGGCTGCCGCCCGTTTCCTGACAAGGATCTCTTTAAATTTCTTGTATAGTCTCTTGATTTACTGCTTTGGTTTTACGTTTACCTTTTGGACTTCGGTTTGGTGTGCAACCTTATCCGCCATTTAGCCTTATATCAAGTTTCTGTTCGTAGGCTCGAAAGGTTTGCTGCACCGCTTCCTCCCCTGTCTGCATTACTGCATACAGCTTGCGGTTCGCTACACTTGGCGGTAACTGCCCGTGACAGGACTTTCATCTGCAAGATCAGTGTCATGCCCGACAGACAAAAAATACCCCCGCCGATTGCTCGACGGGGGTATCTATGAAATATTGAGCTTCAATTATTCATTGATAGCGGAAACAACGCCTGAACCAACTGTTCTGCCGCCCTCGCGGATAGCGAAACGGAGACCCTCTTCAATAGCGATAGGAGTGATAAGCTCAACATTCATATCGACGTTATCACCGGGCATGCACATTTCTGTGCCCTCGGGGAGGGAGATAGTACCTGTAACATCGGTTGTTCTGAAATAGAACTGCGGGCGATAGTTGTTGAAGAAAGGAGTATGACGACCGCCCTCATCCTTTGTAAGGACGTATACATGACCCTTGAACTTTGTGTGGGGGTGGATCGTGCCGGGCTTTGCAAGAACCTGACCTCTCTCGATCTCAGTTCTCTGAATACCACGGAGAAGAACGCCAATGTTGTCACCGGCCTCTGCATAGTCGAGGAGCTTTCTGAACATTTCGATACCTGTAACAACAGTTGTTCTCTTCTCCTCTGTAAGACCAACGATCTCAACTTCCTCAGACATCTTGAGAGTACCTCTCTCAACTCTACCTGTAGCAACAGTACCACGACCTGTGATCGTGAATACGTCCTCAACAGGCATAAGGAAAGGAAGATCGCTCTTACGCTCAGGTGTCGGGATATACTCGTCAACAGCATCCATAAGCTCATGAATGCACTTGTACTCCTCGGCGTTAGTATCCTTGGAAGCAGAAGTAAGGGCAACATAAGCAGAGCCCTTGATGATCGGGGTATCGTCACCCGGGAAGTCATACTCGTTGAGGAGCTCACGGATCTCCATTTCAACAAGCTCGAGAAGCTCAGGATCGTCAACTTGGTCAGTCTTGTTCATGAATACAACGATATAAGGAACACCAACCTGACGTGCGAGAAGGATATGCTCTCTTGTTTGAGGCATAGGACCGTCAGCAGCGGAAACAACGAGGATAGCACCGTCCATCTGTGCAGCACCTGTGATCATGTTCTTAACGTAGTCAGCGTGTCCCGGGCAGTCAACGTGAGCATAGTGACGCTTTGCTGTCTCGTACTCAACGTGAGCTGTGTTGATCGTGATACCGCGCTCTCTCTCTTCTGGAGCGCTGTCGATGTTAGCATAGTCAACGAAGTCAGCCTCGCCCTCGAGATTGAGAACCTTAGTGATAGCAGCAGTAAGAGTTGTCTTACCGTGGTCAACGTGGCCGATAGTACCGATGTTAATATGCGGCTTATTTCTTTCAAACTTTTCCTTTGCCATTTGAATTGTCCTCCTATACTGTATATAATTCACTGCTTTGGTAAGTTAGCTCTATTGTACCAACAAACCAATTAAAATGCAAGTGTTTTTATGAAATGCAAATAAATTTTGTATATATTAGTCCTTTTTATTCCTTGCGGACATGATCTCCTCAGCAATGCTCTTGGGAACCTCTGCATAATTGCTCGGTTCCATGACATACTGACCGCGTCCCTGTGTCTTGGAGCGCATATCGGTAGCATAACCGAACATCTGTGAGAGCGGAACCATTGCAAGTATTCTCTGTGCGCCCGCAACAGCTTCCATACCCTGTATCATACCGCGGCGTGAGTTAAGGTCACCAATAACGTCGCCCATGTATTCCTCAGGAACAGTAACTGTGACCTTCATGATTGGCTCGAGGAGAACGGGATCCGCCTTCTTCATAGCCGACTTGAACGCCATAGAACCGGCGATCTTAAACGCCATTTCAGAGGAGTCGACCTCATGATAAGAACCATCATAAAGCGTTACCTTAACATCGACAACATTATAGCCTGCGAGTACACCCGAAAGCATAGCGCCCTGAATACCCTGATCGACAGCGGGGATATATTCCTTCGGAATAGCGCCGCCGACGATAGCGTTTACGAACTCATAGCCCTTGCCGGGGTTCGGCTCGATCCTGATCTTAACATGACCGTACTGACCCTTACCACCTGACTGTCTGGCGTACTTTTCGTCAACGTCCGCATTAGCACGAATAGTTTCCTTGTACGCGACCTGGGGCTTACCAATGTTAGCTTCTACCTTGAACTCACGGAGAAGTCTGTCAACGATGATCTCAAGGTGAAGCTCACCCATACCGGCGATAATAGTTTGACCTGTTTCCTCGTCAGTATAAGCCTTAAAGGTAGGATCCTCCTCCGCGAGCTTTGCGAGAGCTATGCCCATTTTTTCCTGGCCCGCCTTTGTCTTAGGCTCGATAGCGACGCGGATAACAGGTTCCGGAAATTCCATAGACTCAAGGATAACAGGGGCATTCTCCGTGCAGAGTGTGTCACCTGTCGTTGTGTTTTTCAGACCGACAGCGGCGGCAATATCGCCAGCATAAACGATCTCAATATCCTGTCTGTGATTGGCGTGCATCTGAAGAATACGACCTATACGCTCGGTATTGCCCTTAGTCGAGTTATAGACGTTAGAACCTGCGCTAAGTGTACCCGAGTAAACTCTGAAGAAGCAGAGCTTGCCGACGTACGGGTCAGTAGCGATCTTGAACGCGAGAGCTGAGAAAGGCTCTGTGTCAGATGAATGGCGCTCGACCTCCTCGTCAGTGTCCGGGTTGACGCCCTTGATAGCGGGAACATCGATCGGTGACGGCATATAGTCGACGATAGCGTCCAGAAGCTTCTGTACGCCCTTGTTTCTGTAAGATGTCCCGCAGACTACGGGAACCATCGTGTTATCTATTGTGGACTTACGGATAACTCTCTTGATTTCTTCCTTTGTAGGCTCCTCGCCCTCAAGGTATTTTTCAAGAAGCTCTTCGTCCTGTTCAACAACGTGCTCGATAAGCTCGCTTCTGTATTTCTCAGCAAGCTCTACCATGTCATCAGGGATATCCTCAACCTTCATGTCCTTGCCCATGTCATCATAGTAGACGTCGGCTTTCATTTCAACGAGGTCGATAATACCCTTAAAGGTATCCTCAGCGCCGATAGGCAGCTGGATCGGAACAGCGTTGCACTTAAGGCGATCCTTCATCATTTCTACGACACGGTAGAAGTCCGCACCCATGATATCCATCTTGTTGACATATACCATGCGGGGGACGCCGTACTTATCCGCCTGTCTCCAGACGGTTTCGGACTGAGGCTCAACACCACCCTTGGCGCAGAGAACAGTTACGGAGCCGTCGAGAACTCTCAGCGAACGCTCGACCTCGACCGTAAAGTCAACGTGTCCGGGGGTATCAATAATATTTATCCTGTGCTTTCCTTTATCGTGGTTACTTCCTTCCCAGAAGCAAGTGGTTGCAGCGGAAGTAATCGTAATACCTCTTTCCTGCTCCTGTATCATCCAGTCCATAGTAGCAGCGCCGTCATGAACCTCGCCTATTTTATGGTTGATACCGGTGTAGAAAAGGATACGTTCTGTTGTTGTTGTTTTACCGGCATCTATATGAGCCATGATGCCGATATTACGAGTCATTTCAAGTGAAACCTGCCTTGACATATGGTATCCTCCTTAATGTTTTGGCGCAAAACAATTCGCGCTTGCTGTCCTTATACGGATTTGAACTGAACTAAGTCCGCCATTACCATCTGTAATGTGCGAAGGCTCTGTTTGCCTCTGCCATCTTGTGAGTATCCTCACGCTTTTTGGCAGCGCCGCCTGTTCCGTTGACAGCATCAAGGATTTCTCCGGCAAGTCTTTCTCTCATTGTCTTTTCCGATCTGGATCTTGAATACTTCGAGATCCAGCGCAGACCGAGAGTCTGTCTTCTCTCAGGTGAAACCTCGATAGGCACCTGATAGGTAGCGCCGCCGACACGGCGAGCCTTGACCTCCAGAGAAGGCATTACGTTTTCCATAGCCTGCTCGAATACCTCCAGCGGTTCCTTGCCTGTCTTTTCGGAAATAATATCAAAAGCACCGTAGACGATTTTTTGGGCAACACCCTTCTTGCCGTCATACATGATGTTGTTGATAAGACGAGTAACAAGCTTTGAGTTGTATACCGGATCGGGCAGGACATCTCTTTTAGCAATTTGACCTCTTCTTGGCACTTTACTTCCCTCCTTCATAATAATGAATTCTCAGGTACTCGAAAGGATCTTGTTCTTCCGTTTGCCATACAGAGGCTATATATAAAAATACATCTCTGTATTGCATAATCAATTAAAACATTTATCCTTAGAGAATTTTATTCCGCTTTGCGCGAAATTATTTTGCGGCACCCGCCTTCGGACGCTTTGCGCCGTACTTCGAGCGAGCCTGCATACGCTTTGCGACGCCCTGTGCGTCAAGCGTACCTCTGATGATGTGGTAACGAACACCGGGGAGATCCTTAACACGTCCGCCTCTGATGAGAACGACGCTGTGCTCCTGAAGGTTGTGACCTACACCGGGGATGTAGGATGTGACCTCTATACCGTTTGAAAGTCTTACTCTGGCGATCTTTCTGAGAGCCGAGTTAGGCTTTTTGGGGGTAGCGGTCTTGACAGCTGTGCAGACGCCTCTCTTTTGCGGAGAGCTCTGGTCGATAGCTACACGCTTTTTGGAGTTCCAGCCCTTGCGGAGTGCAGGAGCCTTGGCTTTCTTTTCGGAAACCTCTCTGCCCTTGCGTACCAGTTGGTTAAACGTTGGCAATCAATCCACCTCCTTGCTCGAAATATATATGTTAATGAGCCGTTAATATTATGGCTCAGTAACAGGCTTATATACATTTTATGGAAAATAAGATCACGATCTGCGGATAACCGTATCCGCAGTTACCCACAATTTAGAATTTTACCAAATACGCGGGTGTTTGTCAAGATTTTTTTTCAGACAAACGATAGTTTGTCTGAAGGTCTGTCTATAATTTATGACATTAAAATCCACTATAATAAGGCAATACCGCACAAGTGCGATGTGCGGTATCTTAATGTCGTCCCTATTCAATTTCATTGAGCCTTTCAATTATATTCCTGTTAATTAAGGAATGTACAGCTCGCTTAGTTGCCAAACGGCTTCCGAAATACAGCAGGATCACTGTCCCGATAAACACCGGGGCAACATAGAACAAGTATATGTCCCACACTTTTTCATAGCCCCTTGATGAAAGATACATAATTAAAACCCAACCGACAACCGCGCCTGATACGATCCCAACAGTCATTATATAATGAATTTCATTTGTCACCAGCTTTCGTATTGTTTCGATCCTTGCACCTACCGCTCTCATTATTATATAGCTTCTAAGATTAGAGCGCACTTGAACAAAACTTGAAAAAACAATTGCAACCATAATTATTATAATAAATATAAATACACTGACAACAGTCTGAAACGTCTGCAAATTTACCTTGTCATAAAACTCTTTAGACATTTCTGCGTAATTATCATATCTGATGTTCCTTGAGTGAAGTTCCAAATTTTCAAGATCTTGTTCAAGTTCATCCACCCAATCTTGATCATTGTGATCAAGATTTTCTATAAGAAAAATTTCGTAATTTAAATCAGGATAGATAGAAAAAATGTATTCTGTGGATAAAATAAGTTCATCGCTGTCATATTGTTCCTTGGAATATGTTGCTGCAACTTGAACTTTGGCGACCTCAAATTTTATATGCTCATCTATATTTTTTTCAGTAGCATACTCATCGGGAATTGGAACAACCATAGTAAATTCATCGCCTACTGAGCACAGGTCATCAGGCGCTATCACTTGAACGCCGTCTTTATAACCCTTCTCACTTATTTCACCATTAGAAAATGTATCTATCTTATTTCGAACCGAAGCATATGACTGCCACATAATAGGAAGTTCCACCAAATTCTCCGTACTGCTGTTTCCTCCCGCAAGCCGGATCATTTCATCTTCATGGTCATTTTTTAACAAATAGTTATGTCCTGCCTTCTCTGCCTCAACAGCATATTTGTACAGTAATTTATTTTCAGGATCTTGTGCGGTCAGAAAAAAGGGTATGCACGTTTGTGAGACAGACGCATCTAAAACGCGCACCCTATCATCTGAGGCGATCTTATCCGCAAGCTTGCGAGATACTCCTTCTCCAATAGGAAAATTTATATAATAACTTTTAACGTTACTTGAGCCGCCATACATATGTAAACAGTAATCAGAATTATTGGGAAAATTATCAGGATTGTCAAACGTAGTTGTTCTTGCCATAAACAGGGGATGAAATGAACCGAATATTGACATTACAACACACAGAAAAATAAGCACGATACAACTTGTGTTTTGTATCCGATATTTTCCGGAATAAGCCTTGTGCCAACAACGTTTAATGTTGGTTTGCGATTTTCTCGGTCTTTTTGAAGAATGAATCGTCAGCCGTAATGGTACATTTTTATAAAAGCGACCAAGCAATACATTAAATGAGACGAAACTTATTATTCCCTCGAGCAGTATCGCAGCAATTAAAATCAACGGATTTAAATCGAGAAATAATGGTTGTGATGAAAATGATGATATAAGCTGTAATAAGAGCAAAACAAGTACAGATGCGACAACAGCAATAACCAAAGAAGATATTAAAAGTAAAAGACCTTGAATAAATAACAGTTTTCGAGATTTTTTCTTTGAAAATCCTATACACCTGAGCAAATTAAGATACTGTTCCTGTTCCTTGAAGAAGTATACAGAAATAGTTAAAACTCCAATAACAGTAGTGAGTACAAAGATCGAAATCATTATTGTCAGTATTAAATTACTTACATCAGAGGTAGAGCTGTATATATCGTTATCTTCAGCAAAATATGAAGATTTACTGTCGAGACCAAGCGTAGTACCGGAAATTTCTTTCGATACTACATGAACATAACCGGGATCAACGTCTTGGTTTATTGTAAGCACTGACGGTATTGAAAAAATCTGTGTTCCATCATCAGATTTACTTAATGATTTTAACCTGCTTGAAAAGTTCTCTATAATTCCCGTTAAAACAAAGCTTTTCATTACCGTACTTCCGTCCTCATTACGAACGGCAAGGTCTACAGTATCGCCTAATTTGCATTTAAGATCAAGCGCATCATATGTACTTTGTTCTATTGCAGCTTCGTTTTTTGACTTAGGCATTTCTCCTTTAAGAAATTTAATAGATAAAAGATCTATTACTCTTTCATCTGCGCTGCCGACCCAGATATCAGCTTCCTCATTATCAATTTTCCAAAGTCCTTTTAAAATCCCGGCTCCTTCCTTAATAAGCTCATTTTCATTTTTTGAAACCAAATCTTTATTCGCATAAAATTCAATAGTTTTATATGAGCCGTTTTTTAATTTATCATTTATATCAAGACTATAATTAAAGCTGCTGTGATACCAAAGTATAGTCAAAAAAGCAAACAAAAACAATGACATACATAAGACTATGCATATACATCGTTTTTTGTATGACTTTATATATTTCTTTACAAGATAAAAGTAACTCTTCATTATATGTCACCGCCCAAAACACCGTCGCTTATTGTCATGATCCTTGAGAATTTATTTGCGATTTTTTCATCGTGAGTTACAACAAGCAGAGTAACCGAAAATTCCTTTGCTATATCGAACAGCAGATCTATTACAGCCTGTGTATTCTTTTTATCAAGATTTCCTGTCGGCTCATCACACAACAAAATAGAAGGATGATTTATTAAAGCTCTCGCAAGTGCAACTCTCTGCTGCTGACCGCCCGAGAGCTGACCCGGAAGATGGTTCGTCCTGTTGTCAAGCTCAAGGCGCTCTATAATTTTATCTGTAAATTCCTTGTCTATCTTCTTATTTTGGAGCATAGCCGGTAGGACTATGTTTTCATACGCGGTAAGCTCGGGGAGAAGATTGAACGACTGAAAAACAACGCCGATATGTTCAAGGCGAAAATCATCACACTGGTTCTGTGACATTTTAGAAAAATTCACATCATCATACTTTATGCTCCCGTCAGTTGCCTGCTCCAAACCGCCAAGCAAATGAAGTAAGGTAGACTTTCCCGAACCGCTTGTTCCCGTTATCGCGATCTGTTCGCCGTCGTTAATTTCAAAGGTACAGGGTTTTATTGCTTCAACTACAATGTTGCCTTGATTATATATTTTTGACAAATGTTTTACTGATATTTTCACAACGATTCCTCCAATTAGCCGTAAATATAAATGGGCAGACAAATTCCGCCCATTTAATAATTTTTAATAATTTACTTGCAGTTTCTAAAATATCCTGAAAAGGCAACAGATTTATTACTATTATTCGCGATATGTGCAGATAAAGGTATAAATAATAATCAGCAATATATCTGCCTTGGTTTTATTTAGAAAACCTCTCGAATAAAATTACAATTATAAACAATATCCTATACTCAATAACATTTCTTGCTAAATTATTTTAGCAAAATTGTAATTATTCGTCAAGAGATATGTAAATTTTTTTAAATTTGTATAAAAAATGGAATATAATAAAGTTTTTAAAACCATCAGTCTACACTCCCTTTTATTAACGTAATAACACAAAAAAATAAAAACAGCAGTAAAACTTCAATATAAAAAGCGCGTATAAAGCGCGTATATAAATTTTCATTTATTATCGCGACAATATACGGAAATTTTACCGCTGTAATATCATTTTTGCTCTGTCCATTCCTCACCCGTTATCTTTGCATCTACACTACCGCAAGTAACGTCAGCAAGCAACTTGACAAACGGATCGTATTTATCCTTTGGCAAATAAAACGAAAGCTCCACACTGTCAGTAAATTTGCTGTTTTCAATAACACCTCCAAATGTCGGTATCAGTCCGGAAAGCTTTCCGTACTGATTATAATCACAAGTAAGCGCCAGCTTCAGTGATTTTTCCATGGTGATAATGCCGCCGGCAGCAACCGCGATCGACGCTCCATGTGAATATGCCCTCACAAGCCCGCCCGCACCGAGCAAAATACCGCCGAAGTATCTTGTAACGACCACTACCACGTCCACTATATCAGCCTTTTGAAGGACATCGAGTACGGGTATTCCCGCCGTACCCTGCGGTTCACCGTCATCGGAGTATCTCTTGATCTGCCCCTCCCTGAGTATATACGCGTAAACATTATGTGTTGCGTCCCAGTGAATGCGTTTTTTCTCGTTTATGAAATCTATCGCGCTCTCTTCATCTATAACAGGCTTTATATATCCGATAAAACGCGATCGACGCTCAACAAATTCGTCATGAGCCTCGGTTTTTATTGTTTTATATATATCCATAACTATCCTCACAAATAAAAAAGACGACACTATGTGCCGCCCTTTCATAAAATTCAAATTATTTGCTAAGGCCGTAACGCTTTCTAAACTTATCGACACGACCACCTGTATCAACGAGCTTCTGTCTGCCTGTAAAGAAAGGATGGCACTTTGAGCAAATTTCAACGCGGATATCCTTCTTTGTAGAAGCTGTCTTGATAACATTACCGCAAGCGCAGGTTATAGTTGTTTCCTGATAATTAGGATGAATATTTTCTTTCATTCCGGATTCACCTCTTTCAATTCTGCCACATAACAATCCGATTATACCATATCATTTGCAAAAAATCAAGAAAAAAATACGAAAATTGCAATATAAAATGTCCTCAAAATCAAGCGACAAATTCACTGATATTTATTTTTTCGACAAGCTGATAAGCGGACAGCCCATTTAAAGTATGGTGTGGATAGTTATTGATCCAATCTTATGCTTGTACCCCTTTGACTGTTCAGGGCTGTTCATATATGCCTGCAATTGCGTTTTCCCATTTTTTGCAGGCAAATGGGCATTAGTAAGGTTTGAAAACAGCACCATATCTATATAATTATAAATAGTTTTATAGCAGATCGTTACATGATAGTGTTCTAAGGCTTTCTTTATTTACTCTGCTTCGACATAAGGAGGTTTTATCACCAATTATTTCTTTTTCAATAAAATCTACTAACTCATAATCATCATCTATTTTCAACCCCGATCCCTTTGCTGTCGCATTGTGATCGTGCTTTTGCTGACCGACTACGTAAGGTATATACTGTTCTTGTAGTTGAGTCACCTTTAACAGTTCTTCCTCTCCACTCTTAGTCTCTCTTAATTGTCCTTCCGCATCGTCCGCCAAGTCTATCTCATATCTATGCCGCCATCAGTCCTGCTTGACTTAATGCTTCGTTTTTCAGTCTTTTATCATAACTCAGGTTTTTATCTTTATTTACATTTTGTGCTATCATATTACCCTACTCATATTGTTGCCTCCGTCATTGTTCTTTATCACTTAACATTGTATCGCAGGCTCTCAATATGAGTCTATATTTTTTGTCCTGTTCGGTTTTTTATAAAACTTATAAAAATCACATTTTTGATTAAGGATCTGTTTAAATATTATAGGTAATCATCGAGCATATAATCGTTTGGCAACGCAATCCAAGCACCATATTTAGTCAGTGCTCCCTGATCTCTTTCTATCTTCGCTCATATGCTCGATTATTCCGTAAGCAGCTTATACATAGCTTCAAGGCATATCTGCGCGTGCAGGAAGAACTTCTCCTCGTCGATGCTCTCGTCAACAGCATGAATGTTGCACTCCTCGCCCATTATCGCGCCAAATGCAACACCCCTGTTGTGCAGAGTTCTGGCATATGTGCCTCCGCCTGTTGAAAATACATTAGCGTCTTCACCCATAATATTTCTGTAAGCTTCCTTAAGAACAGCTATTATAGGAGCTGTTTCGGGAACATAGAGGGGAGGCTCGTTCGTTTTTATTTTGATTTTCAGACCGTCATAAGCGGCACGCTGTCTGATGTTATAAATAATATCGTCGCTGTCGGCGGTTACGGGATACCGAATATCAAGCGTTGCTTTCATGTATGTTTCACCTATATCAATAGTACCGACGTTGACCGTTAAGTCGCCCGACTGCTCATCACTGCACTTTATCCCCAGAGAAAGCCCGTCAGTCTCAAGTCCTATCGCATCGTCAAGAAACGCGCAAAGACTGCCGAGAACCGTCTCACCAAAATTTGCCGCAAGAAGTCGGATCAAGTTGGTTATCGCGTTAAAGCCAAGCTCAGGGGTAGAGCCGTGAGCCGGTTTTCCTCTTGAAACTATTTTCATACCGTCTATGGTATAGTCAAATTCGTAGTCTCCCGGCTTCGCGTCGGCAAAACGGCGAAGCTGGTGATCCTCAGATTCCGAACAGTCGATAAGCGCATAAGCCTTAGAGGCTACGGCGTTTATCGCGTTTCCCCCGCACATTGCGGTGAGTGTTTTCGCGTCGTTCTCTGTCGAGTATACCTCGATTTGCAGAATACCCTTTTCGACATTGCATATTCCGTATTCAAGGTCGGGAGTAAAAGCCATATCGGGGAGCGGCTGCTTAGCAAAGTATTTTTCCATATCGGTCATCCCTACTTCCTCGGATGCTCCGAAAATAACTCTCATTCTGCGCTTAAACGGAACACCGCTGTCCTTTAACGCCTTTAAGCAGTACAGTGCAACTATCGCAGGACCTTTATCGTCTGCAACTCCTCTGCCATACAGTCTGCCGTTTTTGCGTGTAAGGGCAAAGGGTTCAACGCTCCAACCGTCGCCGGCGGGAACAACGTCTACATGAGAGAGAACCGCCGCAAGCTCCTCTCCCTCACCGTACTCCGCGTGACCCGCTGCATTCTCAACGTTCTCCGTCGCAAGACCCATCTCCTCGGCACGCCTCAGTATAAATTTAAGCGCTTCGGACGCGTCATCCTGACTTTTTGAGGCTACGGATCGAATCTTGAGTATCTCGTCGAGATCCCTTAAGATGTCGTCTTTATAATCAAGTATTTTTTCTCCAAAGCTCATAATATCACCCTATCCTTAGTTAATGTCATATTTGATCCTTGCGATCATCGTCGTTATCTTCATTTTCAGACTCCAATGCATCGTCTGCCTTTTCAGAATATTTTTTTGAGAAAACTGAAATATCGACTTCCTCGTCAGTTCCAGTCTCTTCAGCATTTTCGTGAGTAGAGTGTCTGCCTGTTTTTCTTTTTGTTTTAAACGGAAAAACCATATAAACTATAAATATGAGAACACAGCCGCCGGTTATTCCGAGACCGAGTGTGAAATTCGGTATCGTATAATTAAAGCGTATCTCGCACTCAGTGTTTGCGGGCACTCTGACCGCCATAAATCCTACATTGACCTTCTCGATTTTGACAGGCTCTCCGTTGACCTCAGCCGACCAGCCCTTTGTATACGGGACGCTGAAGAATACAAGCTCGTCACTGTCACGCGTTTTTATATGCGATGTAAAGCCGCCGTTGTCAAACTTAGTATCGTAGCAGGTCAGCTTATTTCTGTTTTCACAGTCCTTCTTATATGCTTCCTCGGTATAGTCGTATTTGTATATATTTTTTGTATTTTTTAGAATATCTCCGTATTTTTTTGCCTGTTCATCATTCAACACTATAGCCTTTAAGAGCAATAAATGACGGTTTGAATCGGAACATTGCTCATACTGCTCCTCGGTAATATACTCGTCGTAGGTAAAGCCATACGGAATATAGCAGTCATTTGTATATACGTCAAAGCCGTTTTCCTTGTCAAGATAAGTCCAATACGGCATTTTTGTTTCACCAGATTTTCCAAAGGCTTCTCCCTGGTCAAACAAATATTTGCAGGAAAGGAAGCTCCTCAGTCCATAATATTCGGACTCGGGACGTGACGCAACTGAACGCTCGACACCAACTGATTCGTAAAATTCCATTATTGAGCCGGGAACAACACTCTGGAACGCTTGAATGTTGGGGATTTGCCAGAACATACCTACATTGTCCATACTGTCATAAAAATCAGAGCGAACGTACTTTATATCATCAAGCTTAAGATCCTCACCGTTATTGAGTGCATACGGGATAATAAACTCCTTCTTATATGCGCCTTGCGCTTTGCCTGTTCCGATTATATATGCGGAATATGCCGCACAGAAAAACGCTAGGATCACTGTAGCCGCTTTGATAAAATACTTATGCTTGACCTTTCGCATATACAGCAGGATAGTCGTCAGAACAAGTCCGATAAGCGAAAATGCAACATATATCCAGAACCGCTCCGGGTATTGCATAAGACCGTAGGTAGTTGTATCGACATCATTCTCTGTTGTTGTATCCGGCATAAGACCGATGCCGATCGCTATGGCGGCAGTTATGCCGAAAGTGAAGTTCAAGCCGTAGCTAAAGTTTGTTTCATCATTATCGAGGCATACTACTGTCGCAAGAGCCATCAACAGCGTCATCATATAAAACCATCTTGCGTAATATGATGTGTTAAAAAGCTGGAAAACACTGTTGAGTATGGGAATCATCGTACATAGGAACAGTATAGGAAGCAAATAACGAAGCCACTTAAATTTATTGTTTTTGAGCTTCATAAAGGAGAACACGCCGACCATACTGAACATTGGCAGATACGCTGCAACGGAAGCCCACTTAGCGTTTGAGTCAGGTGTAAAATTCGGACGAGCGGGCAGATCGGGCGGGAAAAAGAACGATTCGATTATATGGACATATCTCTGCTCCCAACCGTAAACCAGCGCATTCCATCCGTTTGGCGCGTTTGATATACGGGGATTTTCAGTTATTGTCGCAAGCGTCGGCAGGAAAACAAACGAGCTTGCGGCAAAGCCGAGAATCGCCTCAAACGCTATTTGGAAAAAGTTTCGGGGGGTCAGCTTAAAGCTGCCGGACGCGATTTTGACTATCCAATAAATAATTGCAAAAACAGCCTGTCCCGCAAAAAAATAGTAGTTTATTGTGCAGCAGGCAAAGGCGGCTATCGCGACCAGACCCTTGCGCTGATCATACATAAGCTCGTCAACTGCCGCAAGCAGCAGCGGGAAGGTTATCATAGCCTCATGAAAATGATTGAAGAATACATTATATATTCCAAAACCGGAAAAAGCGTACAGCAGCCCGCCTATGACCGCATAATCCTTATTTTTCACATATCTTTTCAAGTAAATATAAGCCGACAGAGAGCAGCAGGCGAACTTGAGGATAAGCAGCGGCGCCATCATATGGGGAACCGCTTCACTCGGGAACAGCATAGTAAGCCAAAAGAACGGACTGCTGATCATATAAAAGCTGTAAGAGCCGATTATATCCGCACCGAGGTCGGTGGTATTGCTCCAGCCAAAATTTCCGCTTTGCAGCGAATCATGTATCATCTGATAAAACGGGATCTGCTGGACATTAAAGTCGCCATAATAGAGGAAATAACCGTCGTCAATTATTATAAACGGCAAAAAAAATGCAAGTGCGACTAAAAGCGGAATAAAAAAGGCTTTTAGATAATAATGCCCGTTTTTGTTATTAAATAGTATATTTCGTGGAACGGAATTATCCATTATACAGTCTCCTTTTTTATTTGCCCGAAAAGTCGGGGTATAATGACATATGATGATTTTAACACATTAAGCATTAAAATTCAACGCATTTCAATCAAAAAATAGGCGACAGTTCCGGGTACTTCTGGGGGTGAACATATCCGACAGACGCTCACCGGCGGAGGGTTTCGTGCGGCGGTTATACAACACAAAACACTGTAGAAAAGAATTTTTTGCGGTAAGATTGACATAAAAGGATAAAAATAGTATAATCAAATTATATCACGGAAGATTTTATATATGATACTTTTAGGAGGAAAAAATCATGCAGTTTTGTAATCAATGCGGCGCTCAGATGAACGACGGCGCTAAGTTCTGTCCCAAGTGCGGTGCTGTTTCCAATCAGGCTCCTCAGGCTCCTCAGTATTCTCAGCCCAGCGCTGACCAAAGCTTTAATGCTCCCGGCTTCAACTCCGGCGCTCAGCAGCAGGGCTATGGAAATAACCCTAACGCCCAGTCTCAGCAGCAGGGCTATGGGTATGACCCCAACACCCAGCCTCAGCAGCAGCCCAAGACAGGAAACTTCTTTAAGGATATTTTAAATACACCTGACTATACATCTCAGTTTGACCCGATGGATATTCAGCAGAACAAAGGCGCTACGATTGCCTCTTATTTCGGTATCCTTTTCTGGCTTCCGCTCGCTATGAACAGCAACTCAAGATATGGTCGCTTCCATGCAAATCAGGCTCTTTTGAACCTGATCGCGTCTGTCGCCTTGACTATAGTAAGCACCATACTTCAAGTTCTGTGCAGAAGTATTTTTGTAAGTGAAGTCACGATCTTTGGCTATGGGACAGGGGAATACGCGACAAACGGTTTCGGCTGGTTTCTTTCCGGCTTGTTCGGATTTATTTTGGGGCTGCCATCTCTCGGCTTGTTTATTTTGGGTCTTATCAATTCCATTAACGGTCGTGCTAAAGAGATGCCTATCATTGGTAAGTTCAGAATCATTAAATAATCTTTACATATCATTAAAAATACATTTTGACTCTTTTTCAATAGTTTGGGTAAAGAGAAAAATGGAAACTCACACAGGCAGCCGCAGAAATGTGGCTGCCTGCTTTTTAATGTGTTGTCGCATTTTACATATGTAAAATGCGATTTCTGAAGCGTCTGTAATTTCAGCAGCCGTAAGCATTTCTTTTTAAAGCCTTGTTTTTTATTGCCGCGGCCTTTTGAAAATCCGTTTGTAATATGCGAAGGGAAAGAATCAACAATACCTTTGTACCGATTCCGCATAGCAGTGGCACATTACTTAAGCTGCGGCAATCCGCAGTTTTCCTCGTTTTCTATCCATTTACGCATAGCTTTTTGAGTTGTTTCCACAGAGCGATGACGGTATTCTTGCCGAAAGCGGAAATATCTTTAATATACTGTGTTCGATAGTCGTGGTCTGTATCCGCTGAGATACCGCAACAGATACAGTAGTTTGCCTTTTGTTCCATTTCTGCGTGTATGAGAAGTTATCCATCGATTTCATCGATCTTTGCAGCTTTTAACCCTTGCGATACGATCAATTTTTCTGTAAAATCAGTATAGAGCATATTTGTCCTACGTTCGTGGTTTTTATATCATTTTAATTATAACGGATCGTCTCCAAATATGCTCTGCTTTTCTATTTTTTCTTTTCAGGTTCTGCTTTGCCGCCTCGACATTTATTATAAAGCCTTTTTATGAAAATCCCTCGCCTAACGTACTTTTCGGACATATTTTGACGATACTCCGAGTCTTTATAATAAAATGCCGTGGGTGTGCATTTAGTATCAAGGTGTGTCATACAATAGCTAATTTAGGTAATGACAGCCTTAATAATTGTAAAAAGGTTGTACCTAGAAAATCAATGCTTTTGTAAATAATGCGGTTTTGAACTGTTATTTATTGTAATAATGGAAATAATATGTTAAAATATATCAAAATATTATATGATAACGGAGGTAAAAATCATGCCACAATGGTTAAAGGACGCTGTTTTCTATGAGATTTATCCGCAGACATTTTGCGACAGCAACGGTGACGGTATCGGTGATATAAGAGGTATCATATCCAAGCTTGATTATGTCAGGTCGCTCGGCTGTAATGCAATATGGCTCAACCCTGTATTTGACTCACCCTTTATGGATGCAGGCTATGATGTCAGGGATTATAGGCTTGTTGCGGAAAGATACGGCACTAACGACGATCTTGTCGCACTCTTCAACGCCGCACACGAAAGGAAAATAAAAGTCCTCCTCGACCTCGTCCCCGGGCATACATCCGACCAAAACAAATGGTTTCTTGAGAGCAAAAAGCCCGAAAAAAATGAGTTTTCCAGTCGTTATATATGGACAGACAGCGTTTGGGAGGCTCCTCCTCAATATAAGTTTGTCTGCGGTGTCACCAACCGTGACGGAAACTATCTTGTAAACTTTTTCAGCTCACAACCCGCGCTTAACTACGGCTTTGCGGAGATCACACATCCCGCATGGCAGCTTCCCCCGAGCCATACGGACTGTCAGGCTACCGTAGAGGCGATGAAGGACGTTATGCGCTTCTGGCTGTCAAAGGGCGCTGATGGCTTCCGCGTTGATATGGCGGATTCTCTTGTTAAGAACGAGGACGGCGATAAACCCGAGACGTGTAAAATCTGGCGAAATATCAGAAAAATGCTCGACGAGGAATATCCCGATGCGGCAATAATCTCTGAATGGTGCAATCCAAAAACTGCCGTCGGTGCAGGCTTTCACAGTGATTTTTATCTTGATCATGACACTAACGGCTATCGCTTGCTTTTCCGCGATAAGGACAGGAAAACAGGTGAATGTACAGCTATATTCTCAAAAAACGGCAAGGGAGACATAGCCGCTTTTTTGGAAGAATATCTCAGCGATCTCAAGAGTACAAAGGGCAAGGGCTACATCAGCTTCATAACCTGCAACCATGATACGCCGAGAATGACAAAGATGTTCACGACTCTTGAGGCGAAAATCGCTTACTCATTCGTATTCCTTATGCCGGGTGTTCCGTTTCTCTATTATGGCGACGAAATAGGTATGAGATTTATAGACGGTCTGCAAAGCAAGGAGGGAGGATTCAGCAGGACGGGTACGAGAACACCAATGCAGTGGGACAGTTCCGCCAACCTCGGATTTTCGACCGCAGCACCCGACAAGCTGTATCTCCCCGTTGATAGCTCGGATGATGCACCGACAGTCGAGTCTCAGGAAAGTGACGAGGACTCAATGCTGAACACGATTCGCCGAGTAATAAAGCTCCGTCATGAAAACGAGGATCTGCAATCCGACGGCGACTTTGAGGTTGTATATGCCGAGAGAGGAAAATATCCGTTTATTTTTAAGCGCGGTAAGTTTCTTATTGCTGTAAACCCGACTGACAAGGAGCGGACAGCACCATTCGACTTTGACGGCATTCCCGTATTTACTATTGGAAAAGCTTGTATTGAGGGCAAAAAAATTATTATGCTTCCGCAGTCGCTCGGTGTTATAAAAATTCAATAATTTATTACAAAAATGGATGTAAATTGCAATATAAAATGACCGAAAAAGCAAGTGACAAAATCGCTGATATTTATTTTTTCGACAAGCTGATAAGAGGACGACCCGTTTAAAATACGGCATGGGTAGTTACTTATCAAATGTTTAATGATTTTAATTCTTCTTATAAGCTTATTGTCATTTTCATCAGAGCCTCGTTCACATGTGCTGTACGGATAGGCATAGTAAGACTTTGTGCGGCTTTCTAAAGTAATACACAAACGCTCAATACCTTTAAGGGCAAATATTCGCGTCACTGCCGAAAGTAATATTTTTGAAAATATATTCCGGTCGTGTCATTCTTTCTGTCAATACAAGTAAAACAGGCTTGGTTTTTTTGCGTTTACGGGCTACCATGTTGTCGATGAAAACGGACGCAGGAGCGGCTACGGATATGAGTTTCTCCAGCGCCTTGCCATCTATGGCGGTTGGTCATAAGAATATATAGGCTATGAGAACGCCTATGCTCACTCTCTTGATATGCTTCGCAACGGTGAGGCAGATGTTGTCACCTCGGTGTCCAAGACGCCGGAACGGGAACAAGAGTTCCTGTTTTCAGACCAGTCCATTGTGGTCAATTCTACGATATTTACGGTAAGGGTCGGCAATCAAAACATTGTGCAGGGCGATCATACCACTTATGACGGTATCACCGTCGGGATGCTGGAGAATAACTCAAAAAATGCAAACTTTGAGCGCTTTGCCAAGGAACATAGCTTTACCTTCAGCGCAGTGTATTTTGATGATCAGGATGAACTCTCAGCGGCGCTTCAAGACGGAACGGTGGACGCCGCAGTTTCCGGCAACCTGCGACTGCTGGATAACGAATGGCTTTTGAAGTCATTCGACTCCAACCCGTTTTATAATTGTACAAGGAAAGATCGTGCAGACCTGATGCGGAAAATAAATACGGCTATCAACGAAATGGATCTTCATGATCCCAACTGGAGAGACACCTTGCACGATACACATTACTCCACAGATTAGGATGGTTTCATTGTCCTGAATGCGGGTGAACGTGATTTTTTGAAGAAACTCAGCAGCTCGGGCAGACCATTAAAACTGCTGTTTAATCCTGACCTTGTTCCTTATTGTTATTTTCAAAATGCTCAGGCGAAAGGAATCCTGCCCTCCATCTTTGATGTTTTGGCAAAAAGGCTTTCGCTGGATTATGAATTTATTCCGGTAGAGAGCCGTGACGAATACTTCTCCCTTCGGAGATCGGGAGCAGCGGACATGGTGCTTGATTTTACAAGCGACTATTATTTCGCGGAGAAAGAGGACTGTAAGATAACCGCACCATATTTTCAAACAAATTTTGCACGCCTGACCCTAAACGGCTTCAACAGCTATGTTGAAAAGCTGGCGATAATCAAGCAATCTGAGGCTCTTGGCGACTATATTACCGCCCGATATTCTGATGAGGCGTTGATTCGGTACACATCGTCGGCGGATTGTGTCGAGGCGGTGCTGAACAGCGAGGCGGACGCCACGATCCTCTATGCCTATAACGCCGAATGGTATGTTTCTGAAGAGGTTCGCGATCGGTTGTCCTCAGTCACTTTCGGAAATACATCATTTTCCTACGCTGTGAGCAACAGCGTTGAGGGCGGTCGTTACTTGCTTTCCATTCTGGACAAGGGTGTTGCAAGTCTCATCTCAGCGGAACTGGATACTATCGTTGCAAGAGAGGTAGACGCAGTTCAGAGCAACAATAACACCTCACTTGCGGCTATCCTGTACCAGCATCCTGAATACTTCGTGTTTGGACTCGCCATCATCCTGCTGCTCTTTTTTACCGCAGTCATGCCGACGGTACGAACGCATAACCAGCACAAGCTGAAAAAAAGAAGTGGCTCAGGCTACGAGGAATCTGGAGAGCAAGACGCAGGAGCTTTCAAGCGCTGCAGGCTGCGGATAAACCAAATACTGCTGAACCTGACCTCAAACGCCATCAAATTCACACCCTTTGGCGGTACTGGGTGTCCATTATGGTCACTCAAAAGCCCTCACGGTCAACCTGAAGTTGCGTTTCACAGATGACCAACAGCAAATTGAACCCATCACAGAATTGAACGGGCTTCGCGGGCTTGTAGTTGATTATGACACTATTTGTTGCCAGAGCGCGTCCAAGATGCTTCGACAGATTGGTGAGCGGAATGGGCTTTATCCGGTAAGGAAGCAGTTATCCGCGCCAATGAAGCTATTGAATTAGCGGATTCTTTCGAAATATACATCGTGGACTGGTCAATGCCCGAAATGAGCGGCATCGAGACCATCCGACAGATTCGCAAAATCATCGGAGATGATTCCGCAATTATCCTCATGTCAGCCTACGACCGGGCGGATATTGAGCATGAGGCACGTCAGACAGGTGTCCTGCATCTCTTCCAAGGCGTTCTGCTCGTTTTTTTGAGGATAAAATACACCCGCCGATTCTTCATGATATGGTCTCTCAGATGCTTCCGTATCGCCCTTAGCTGTTTTTAACATAATTTTCTATTTCCTTGATCTCCATTGTTACATCCGTGTCTGTATAATATACAGATGATTTTATTTAAATTAAGATAGCTGTTAAATTATAAACTTATCTGTTTCTGTTGCCAAAATCGTATTTATTAAGCTATAATTATCAAAAGGATCTTGACCGATTTTCTTTCATGACCTGATCATATAGTCATGCTTTATTCAGGGTGATTTTATGGAGAAATTAGAAGATAACAACTTATATAAATCTGAAGCTGTGTTTGTCGTTCCGAGTTTATATAACGGGATAAGGGCAGAGCAGTTTCTCAGAAATTACTGCGGGGTTTCCGCAAGGCTTCTTACGAAATTAAAGCACATCGAAAACGGCATAACACGCAACGGTGAGCTTTTGCGGAGCATTGATATTTTAAACATTGGTGACGAAGTACGAATCAGATTTCCCGATGAGGAGGTATCGGTAGAGCCTGTTGAGGGCAAGCTCGATATTTTGTTTGAAAACAGAAGTGTCCTTGCCGTCAACAAGCCCCCGTATATGCCTGTTCATCCTGTTCATGAGCACAGATATGATACTCTTGCAAATATCGTAGCATATCATCAGCTTCTGTGCGGTCAGCGCTATACCTTCCGTGCCGTGAACAGGCTGGACCGCAACACCACGGGAATAGTGCTCATCGCCAAGGACAGGCTTACGGCTTCTGTCCTGCCTCGGACTGTCCGCAAGAAATATACCGCTGTCTGCGAGGGAGAATTGTACGGGAGTGGGACGATAGACGCACCGCTTGCGTTAAAGGAGGGGCATACGATCCAACGTGAGGTCAATGAGAATGGTGTCAGAGCCGTAACACATTGGCGTTCGCTTGATGTAAGGGGAAATCATTCCCTCATCGAGCTTACCCTTGAAACAGGCAGAACACATCAAATACGAGCCCATATGGCGTATATCGGACATCCGTTAGCGGGAGATGATATGTACGGAGGAAAAACAGATATTTTTGAAAGACAATGTCTGCACTGCTCATGGGCTGAGTTTTGCGATCCTTATTCAAAGGAAAAAATTACTGTTGAAGCCTCTGCCAAGGAACTGACGGAAAGGTTCTGCGTGCTGCAGCCGTAAGGGTACATACAGTAGAAAATGATTTGTAAAGGCTTATTTAGCATATTGTCAGCATCTTATGCGATAATAATAAAATATATCAGGCGGCAGCGTACGGGAAAATATGTACGTTGCCGCCTTTAATTCTTTATTTAAATTATCAGTCCGCCGGTTCGGGGATCGATTCATGCTCTATGGCCATAGTTTCGATTGCGGCTTTAGGTGTAGGTATTTTGACGAACGCGCATGAGTTAGCAGGAATTTGCAGCTCCCTTCCATTTAAAACAGTCCCGAGCAAAGCCTCGCCGTTTTCAAACTCCTCCGGAACGATAAAGCTTATTTCGTGTTGGTCGGCATTGAATACACATATGAGCTCGTCAACATCGTCATAGCGTATGTAACCCATTGTACGTCCCATAGAGCCAAATTCCTTAAAGTCTCCGTCCTTTAAGCACGAGCAAGAAACGCGCATTTTTGAAAGTGCGCGATACCATTCGAGCAAGCCCTTATCCTCTCTGCCCCAAGGGAACGGCGCTCTGTTGAAGGGATCTTTGTAGCCCTCGACGCCGGCCTCATCGCCGTAATAAATACACGGCACACCAGGGAGTGTAAACTGGATACCGCTCGCGAGTCTCATCCTTTTTAGTCCGTATTCGCGCTGTGACGGACTAAGATATGTGGCTGCCTGCCATTCGCGACCCCTGCCGTTTTGCCTTTCACCTGCGAGCAGAGTAATGATTCGTTCAGTGTCATGTGTTCCGAGCAGATTCATAAGGCAGCGTACAACAGGGCGAGGATAATTCTCAAGTATGCACATGATAATTTCGATCATGTCGCGCCCGTCTCCGCAGTCGAGAAATCCGAGTATAGCGTCGCGGAACGGATAGTTCATAATGCTGTCGAGCTGCTTGCCGTAAAGGAAATGGCGGCGGTGTCCATAGCTTTCCTTGATAGAGGCATCCTCCCATACCTCACCGAGGAGAAGCGCATCGGGATCTTCCGCCTTGATTGCTTCGCGGATATTCTCGATAAACGGGTCGGGCAGTTCGTCCGCTACGTCAAGCCGCCAGCCTGAGTTTCCGCACCTCATCCATTTCCGTATGATACCATCCTCGCCGTTGATGTAGCGGTTAAACGAGAACGAAAGCTCCTCGACCTCGGGTAGGGTATCAAAGCCCCACCACGAATGATAGATATTCGGCCAGTCCATAAATTTGTACCATGTATAGTAAGGAGAGCTTTTTGAATTATATGCACCGTCCTGTGGATAACGGTTTTGTCGGTTAAAGTATTTGCTGTCGCTTCCCGTGTGGCTGAAAACACCGTCATTTATGACGTGCATACCTCGCTTTTTTGCTTCCGTACAAAGCTCCCTAAAGTCGTCCTCGCTGCCTAAAACGGGGTCTATTTTCTCATAATCGCCCGTGTCATATCTGTGGTTTGAATACGCCTCAAAAATCGGGTTTAAATATATACAGTTTACACCGAGAGATTCAAGGTAGTCGAGCTTTTCGGTTATTCCCTTGAGGTCGCCCTGAAAAAAGTCGGAGTTTGTGACTATACCGTGTTCGTCAGGCTTCCAATCGGGAATCTTGTACCACTCGTCGTGAAGCTTCTTGTCGGGATATATACCTTTTTTCTTTTCGCCCGAAAAATAGAAGCGGTCGGGGAAAATCTGATACATAACACCGCCTGGCAACCATGACGGAGTTTCAAAGTCTTTTTCATAGCATAGGAGCTGATAACGGGGATCATGGTCGGTATTCGATAAATATCCCTCGCCGCCCCAGCCGCGCATGATGTATTTTCTGCCCCGGTTTGTATCAAGGCTGAAATGATACCAATAAAGCCCGACAGAAATATTATCTACATCGATCTCCCAGTTTTCATGGCTGTCGTCGGGCATACCGCACCAAAACATACTGTACGAAACGACGTCGCCCGAAAGGTCATCCTTAATGGCGAGTATCGCGCTTGAGCATCCCAGATCGCGCGGAACTGTAATTTTGAAATGAATGCTCTCGCCCTGACGGATAGAACCGAAAGGAGTTTTACAATACTTATCCCGTGAATTAAATATCCTCATAATTAACACCCTAAAAATAATTTGTCTTTACTTATCGAAAAAAGATACATGATTAGTAATTATAGACTGATTGTGATTCCTTGTCAACTGTCGATTATAGGCAAAAATAAAAGCTGTGGGTCATATTACAGATATTCCGCAGCAATAAAAAATACAAAACAAAATGAAGCTTTATCGATCATCGTTTGATGTGTTTTATTAAATGCAATAAATGTTTATTTATATACTAAATCCATAAAATATTGACATATTATTCGAAATATGATATAACTATTATAATAAATTACAGCAAATTAAATATAAGAAACTTTTTAGGGAGATGTTAATTATAAAAGTCAAAAGAGTGTTGTCCTTGCTTCTTACAGCGGCTATACTGTTTTCAGCATTTATCATGCCGAATATTGATATATTGTAGGAGACTGAACAATGCGTGAAAAAAATCAGCCAAAAAGAGAAAACTCAATATCATCGGTAATGTTCTCGGTATCATTATTATTGTGACGATAATTATTTTAATGGCTATACATTTTTTTGCAGTAATACAGTCAGTGCGGAAGAAGAAAATTGGAAAGACTATATTAACTCTCAAATTGATAGTACGCAGTGCGATTATGAGGTGGAAGAAGTTAATATTGAACCGAATTGTTTTAATAAAATTTATAAAGACCGTGAAACAATAATAATTGCGACTAAAGTGCGTTGGAATAATGAGATGAATTATGAGTATACATCAGTGGAAGAGCAAAAGGCAGCAATCAATATACGGGATATAGTGCAGGATTATATCGTAAGCTATAGCGGTAATGTATTTGAAATTGATAGCAGTAAACATATAATACTTCTCATACAAAGCATGAGCGAACCTACATTTGGCAGGCAGATTTTTTGTAATTCCAGCTATGTATATGCGACATTTGGCAATCAATATGATCCCGGCATAAGCAGCTACTGCTTTAATAAAGAGAAAATAAACTCATTGCTGCTTGATTCTGTATACGTTTACGATGTACCGAGGCTTACTGAGGAGGAACTGAAATTATTTTCCGATGCAAAATCTATAATTTTTAGTGCAACGAGTGTCAATAATTTTAGTTTTTTGGAAAAATTCAGCAAATTGAAATATATAGCTATAACTGACTTTGAAGATTGGCAACTTGATGAATGTGCCAAACATTTACCTGATGGTTGTGAGTTGTTAACTAACTTTGTAACAAAGGGGTAAAAATATATACTGTCGGTATAGGAAGATATATCGAAAAGGGTATGATCTCCTTTGCTGTTGTGTTTTTGGGTATGATACTAATGAATATACGCTTTCTGGTATTATTTTGGCTTTTGAAAGCAAAGTATAATAAACTGATTTATTGGATGGGTGTATTATTTGCGTTGTTGCCATATATATTTTTTCTATATTGCTGCATCGCTGACCGGATCAGACATTGATATTTTTATATATCAGTTGAAGATAGTAACGCCAATAAAAAATTGAGTATGATGAAACCGGCAGAGGTTTTGTCATACTCATTTTATATGCAAAATAAACAAGGATATATTAACATATTTGTAAAAGTTGTTAATGGTCTTCAGAACGGACTTTATACGGTTCGACTATATGCCATTTAGTTTTTTCTACATTTGCCGTTATCAATATCCCGTCCGATGTATATTCCTCACTTGACAGAGCGCCCCATTCACGGAGCTGTGCCGCAAGACCCGCATTATTAAACGGGAGAAGCAGTTCAAAATGCTTTATCTGAACGGGCAGATTTTCCTCGACAGCGGATAGCAGACGGTCAACTCCCTCGCCTGTTTTCGCACTTATACACACGCTGTCCGAGTCTCGCGGAAGCTCGTCATCCGACAGCAGGTCGCACTTGTTAAACACTGTGATAATGGGGCGGTTCTCGCACCCCAGGTCGTGCAGGAGCGATGTTGTAACATCGAGGTGCAGCCTGTATTCTTTACTTGTCGCGTCGCATACATTTATAATAATATCCGCCAGAGCCGCCTCCTCAAGAGTGGACTTGAACGCTTCAATGAGGTGGTGCGGCAGCCGTCTGACGAGGCCTACGGTATCTATCATCATAACGGATACACCGTTTGGCAGCTTGAGTGAGCGTGAAGTGGGGTCAAGTGTCGCGAAGAGCTTGTCCTCTGATAAGACCCCCGCCTGAGTGAGCGTGTTCATGAGGGTCGATTTGCCTGCATTGGTGTAGCCGACTATTGCTGCGGTTATAACCCCGTCCTTTGTCCGGCGAGCACGGAGTTGACCGCGTCTGTCAGCAAGATGGGAAAGCTCGTCCTTCAGTGTTTCTATTCTGCGCCGTATGTGGCGGCGGTCGGTCTCAAGCTTTGATTCGCCGGGGCCTCTTGTCCCTATGCCGCCTCCGAGACGTGACATTTCACGCCCCTTACCTGTAAGACGTGGCATGAGGTATTTAAGCTGTGCGAGTTCTACCTGGAGTTTGCCCTCGTTAGTCCTCGCGTGGAGTGCAAATATATCGAGTATGAGCATGGTCCTATCTATCGTGCGAATATCCGTTTCAGCTTCAAGGTTTCGTATTTGCGTCGGGGTAAGTTCACAGTCGAACACAAGCAGATCTATGTCATTTTGCCGCGCAAAGTCCTTTATCTCAAGCAATCTGCCTGAGCCGATACAGGTCGCGCTGTCGGGCTTGTCACGCTTTTGTATAACTGTTGCCGCGACTTCACCGCCCGCGCTTTTTATTAGTTCACACAGCTCCTCGAGTGAGGATTCGGTATCATATTCTCCTGTGTCTATGCTTATCAGTACGGCGCGCTGTATTTTTTCACTGTTATCATACATTTCCATTTAAACACCCCATTACAGTTTTCTCCCACCTGTTAGCGACGGGAAATGATAAAGATTCGTATAATGTTTTTCCTTATTACTTGCAGTAAAAGAATTGATCCGAGAAAAAGAGGAACTATTTTCTTAATAATAACTGATCAGTTGAAAACCTCCATCTCAACATCTTCAGCTATAATGATCATTTCTGAATTAACGTTAGTATTAGTTAACGAGTATATATTGTTGTTCTTTGGTACATCGTAATCGGAGTTGATCGAAAACGCTTGATCTCCGTGAATGATCGAAATAAAATCACCATTTCCTTTGTAAGTAAAGCTTGTAACGAGGCTCACCATATATACCGATTTAAATCTTATTAGTATACTATCATCATACGCTTCGTCGATAAAGCCGTGTAATTCAACGAAACCAACGCCAATCCTTACCACCTCAAAATCCAGCCAAAGATTTTGTTTCATATATGAGTTTATTTGTTCAATGATCATACACCTTTACCTCCATTTAAACTGAAAATTACCGGCAGTCCTCAGGTGCAATCGATATGTGTGTTTTTCAGTAATTTTAATTATAATTACCCTACTATTTTAACATAAATTTTTCGGAAAGAGTACTGTTTTTTATTCTTAAAAATTTTTTAATCCATATGCAGCCTGAATTTAAGATGTGCAGCAAAAGCATACAAATTCAGTATGTAAAAAGGAACTAAATTTATTCAAAATTGACGCGGCTCGCATACAATAGAATAATTTAACAAAAAATATGAAAAATCAAGGCTGAAATTCATGAAAAAATTTCCGCTTAATAAAAAAAGTGTTACTTTACAATTTAAAAAAAAAGCGTTATTATTAAGCTATAAGACAATCAGGGAGGTATACGCGATGAGCGATTCGGATAAGGTTACTGCACAAGGCTCAGACAGTTCAAAGAGCGACGTGGTTTTTGCCTCGTCTCCGTCAGTGACTGCAAAAAACAGCGGCGCGCCCGTGTTTGCCGACGGCTCAAGGGCGGGGCACGCCGGAACGACTTCCTCTCAAAAGGGAAGCTATAAACGCGCAAGCTACAGAACCGCTGTTCCTGAAAAACACACAAAAAAGTCAAAATTTAAGATTATAGCCATATCTGCGGTTTCCGCTATGGCTGTGGTTGGGATATGCATTAGCGCATTTGCGTTTTTGGGCGGCGGAAACGGCGGAGAGAAACTTCCGGCAGTCGCTACTGCGGGAGACGAGTCCTCTGAAACAAAAATGCAGCTCAAGGATGTCAATACAGATTCGATAGCTTTCGGCAAAAATGTCACGATACAGGGCATTGACGTTTCAGGTATGACGCTTAGCAAGGCATATTCCGCACTTGACGAGGCGCAAAAGTCTGTGAGAGATAAAATCAATGTTACTGTCAAAAATGGCAAAAAAACCTTTACACTCACTGAGGACGATTTTATTTTTGATTACAATACCTCCGAGGTTTTGCTTGAAGCATATCATTACAGCAGAGGAGAGCTTGAAAATCTTTCCGTTAAATATAATAAAAACGATTCAACAGGAATTACCGATTTTCCGCTCAAAGCGGAACTTTCGGAAAATGCTGTTGACTATGTTACGAATAAAATTGCCGATAAGGTCAATGTTAAGGCTGTTGATGCTCATGTAGACAAGTTTGAGCCGACAGCCACCGAGAAGTTTACTTATAAGGATGGAACGGTCGGCAAGCAGCTTGACAGTGATGACATGAGCTTACAGCTTTCGGATATTATCGCATCGAACAGTAAAACGGGAACAGTTACACCTAAACTGACCGATGTTCCGTTTTCTGTTGATCTCAAAACTATTAAAAAGAAAACCGAGCTTGTTGCTTCGTTCGAGACTACCTCGACAAATGTTTGGGCATCAAACCATAATATGCAGATAGCTTTGGAACAAATTAACGGCTCGATAATCAATCCCGGAGAAACATGGTCGTTCAATGAAGCCTCGGGAGATTCTACGACACCGGATCTCGGCTATGTTAAATCTACGGCTATCGTAAACGGCGGATATGAGGCACAGTACGGCGGCGGTGTATGTCAGGCTGCTACAACTATATATAATGCCGGTCTGAGGGCAAATATGGAGATAATCGAGCGACTCCCCCACCAGTACGCTTCGACATATGTTCCCGTAGGGCTTGACGCTACTATCGACTACGGCAATATTGACCTCAAGATGAAAAACACTTCAGCGTTCCCGCTTTATATGGCAACGTATATGTATGATAATAACGGTGACGGTTGTCCGGAGCTTATGGTTGAACTTTACGGAGAGAAGCCGACCGCTTATGACGAGATCGTTCCGATAGCATGGTGTGTTGAGAATAACGGCAGCAAGTACAGCACATACAGCGCACGAGTTTACTTTAAGGACGGCAAGGAAATAAAAAGAGAGCGAGTATGGCGTTCGACATATGATTATCATGGCGAATCAGCATATCAGCTCGCTATACCCGACGATATAGAAAATGGTCCCAAGGATGTTTCACCGACGGGTCAGGAGCCAAAGCATTACGGATAACTTTTTTCAAGATGGCTGTGAAATTAAAACAGCTGCTTGATATTAGAACGTAATATCATATAAAACAGAATATGACCTAACAGAAAATCGCCGATTTATTACAATCGGCGATTTTGCTATGTGTGACTTTAATAATGCTCTGACCTGTTTTTCGGGTCTTTTATCAAGCATGGAAGAGATAACTGTTCATCTGTCAGAGTCCACTCACAGGCTTCTATATATCGGGCGATTTTTTTATTTGCCCTGAGATTTTCCGCCATACCCTTGAATGATAATTCCAAAACGTGCTGCCGTATTATTGAGTAAGTATTGACCATACGAAACTTGCGGAGAATACGCAGCAGAGGCTTTTCAAACTTCTCATATTCACCGTTTTCTCTCAAAAAGTTGCTTATGATCATTACAGACAGCAAAAGGTCGTTTATTTTATTGACGTTCATTGTGCTGAGTATGCTGCCCGGGTGCTTGACATAGTAGTAAAGGCAATCCCCGGTGACAGATAGACGATTAGCATAAAAAAAGATTTTGTGAATTGTCGCAACATCCTCAAAATACATAGTCGGGAACTCTATTCCGTTATCAATAAAAATACTACGCTTATACAGTTTTCCCCATGGATAGCTGTGGAATCCGTGGTCGCTTATGATACGAGCAACAGCCTCGTCACGCTCCATGACCCGATCCTTAACAATAAACATCTGCTTTTTTTTGAAGCCGTTCCTGTGAAAGTAATATGTAAAGGCACAGCAGGCAATATCGGCATTGTTTATTTCGCAGGCATCGTAAAGCCTTTCAAGGTATGTAGAAGCGACGAAGTCATCACCATCTATAAAGGCAATATATTTCCCGATGGCGTGCTGAAGTCCCGTGTTTCTTGCCGCGCTCACGCCCCCGTTTTCACGGGTGATTACTGTAAACCTCGGGTCGCTTTTGACAAATTCCTCAGCGATTTTTATACTTCCGTCCGGCGAGGAGTCGTCAACTATTATAACCTCAAAATTCTCAAAAGTCTGCGATTTTATCGAGTCAAGACACCTTCGTATATAAGGCTCAACATTATATACGGGAATAATTATGCTTATTTGCGGTGCGGAAACACTTTTCAAAATAACGCTCCTCTCGATTTGTGCTTAGCAGCTTTCCGTAAATTTCCTTCCTCGGTAGAATGATACGGTTTTCATGCCTTGACGAATCCTCTTAAAGCAACCCTTTTTCTTTGAGGAATGAGTTGCCTGTATATTAAGGATGACAAGAGATCTGTATACATGACCCGCATGAACCTGAAAGCTATTTTTATATTTTTCGTAAATAGAGTTTTTTTCAAGAAATTTTCTGAGAAATTCAACAGTATATATATAATCGTTGATGCGTCTGTCGCTCATTGACTGCTCGAGAAATGTCATAGTCCTTCTCGAATAAAAATAACCGCTCAGATCAACTGAAACAAGCTTTTTTATTCTATTAAAAGCTGTTGTACAGAATAAAACATCCTCATAATACATATCACGGAAGGCTATGTTGTTTTCCTTGATAAGCTTAGAACGCCAGAGCTTATTCCAAACAAAAAAACGTATGTCCTTGTCACACAAGAGCAGGCGCATTGCCTCCTCCTGAGAATATTCTCCGCCCTTAAGGCTCTTCATAGGCTTGACTTTCCCGTTTTTCTCGTAATGGACAGAAAACCCGCACATGGAAATATCCGCATCGGCTTTTTTGGCGGCATAATACAATGTTGACAGAAAATTCGGAGCAATATAATCGTCTGAATCTACAAACGAGATATACTCTCCCCTTGCATACTTTAAAGCAAAGTTTCTTGTTTTTGACGTGCCTAATTTTTCGTTTGTGTAGAGTATGAAACGGCTGTCCTTGTCGGTAAATTTCCGCGCGATATTTCCGCTGTTGTCGGACGAGCCGTCGTCCACCATGATGACCTCAAAATCGCGAAGATCCTGATTCTCTATTGAGGATAAGCACCGATCGAGATATTTTTCGACATTATATATGGGAATAATTATGCTTACAGATGGAGCAGACATATCTAATCACCGCTTTGTACTTCCTGCTCGTTTACTTTGAGTTCGCCTTCCGTGATTTGTTCAACTGTGGACTCGAGCAAACCGCTGCTGTCGGATATATTTTTCTTTGCTTTTTTAAGTCCTGAAAAGGGTGCTGACACAATGATAGTTCCGTAGTATGTTATGGTTCGCCAAATAAAGATTGCTGAATTCATGGTTTCTTTGTCGAATATTCCTCCGAAGAATCCCGCAAAACTCAGTTCTGCAGCACCTGACGCACCAGGAAGAGGAACAAGGCTTGATACCATATTTACAAATGCTTGCGCACATACTATATCGACGACACTCGCGGAAATCTGCGCGTTGTCGGGGCTAAGCGCTCTATATACGAAATACGGCACTGAATAGATCGCCGTCATCTGGACTATTGTCAACAGATAGTTGATGGCAAGAAAACCCTTTCGTTTGAAAAATTCCTTATTACTCTCATGAAAATAACCAAGCTGCTTTTCCACCGCCTCAAATGTCTTATCGGGATTCTTTACTACCTTGATTTTATTGCCGAGCTTACATATCCACCGAAGCAGTCTTGATGTCAGCTTAGGTGAGAAGGATATAAGCAGAAGTACAAAAATCACGACAATCTGCGCGGCAAACCCGATAATAGAGGCTACCCAAAGAACAGGACTCATTCTTTGCGCAAAAAATCCGAAGCGCAGGATTATAACGGCAATGCTGTAACCCGTCAGCGTGAACTGCCATACGAGAAATTTTTGTACGAGGGCGGATGTCGCCTTTCCCGGGTCTATTCCATAGTTGTTTAGAGTTATAATCTGCATAGGTTGTCCCCCCGATGCTCCGGGGGTAACGGCACAGAAAAACTGCCCCGTCATAGACGCCTTGATGCTGTGCTTAAGGCGGATTTCAGGCGAGGATGATTTGAGAAAGAGGTGAACCAGAACCGCATCGAGGAATATATTCAGCAGATGAGCGGCGATAGCCAATACAAGCCACAAAATGTTTATCTGCTTAGTTGAATTCAGGAGGGCAACAAGACCGTCAGGCGAGAAACAAAAATATGACATCATCCCAATACAAAAGCAGAAAACTACAGCATTAAAGACTGTTTTCCATGATATTGATTTTTTCTTGTTTTTCAAGAGAATTGCCTCCGTTTTAACTGATTACGGAATGTAATTTATATGGGTTATAGAATATTTAATCTGAAGTCAAATTTCCGTTTTTCTAAAATATAATATCATATTGGGGTAAAATGTCAAGATACAAAGCAGAAAAACAAACATTTTGTTTTTTATCCCGAAAACATAATACTCTAATATAAAAATGCATTTGATATATCTTTGGCAGGATGTTCCAACTCCTTTTAGGAAAGAGGCGCGTTGAATGAAGTGGAGAGTTACTTATTGAATGATCTTAACGACAAGTATTGTTTATGCATTAAATTAGTAAAATTGTATGAAGTATAAGAAAAAGACTTATATTTTTTATATTTATTTGCAAAATATATTGCAATAATCGAACAATAATGATATAATCAAATACACAGTATAGTATTATTTTACCTATTTTCAGAAAGGAAAGTCTCCTTACATAGGATACCGTATCATTTAGTTATGTTTGTTAATAAAATAAAAAACTTCTTTATCAGCACCCCAAAATATGCGGACGACAAGGATTTTGAGGCTTACGCCTCAATAACAGTATCTGTTAACGTGCTTTTTTTCGTCGAGGTTCTTTTACATTCTATCTTTCTTATCGGTTTTACAGCATCGGAGCTTTTAGATATCTCTGTGTTTGAAATGATCGACCTCGTTTTATATGCCGCAGGCATTATATTGATAAAATATAAAAAGGGTTCATGGATCCCTTGCGTTATTTATTATGTTGTTGAAACCTTTGCACACCAGATCCTCTGTCTGCTTCTGTTCGGTAAGGATACCGGCTTTGAATATCTTTTATTTCCGATAATAATTATCATTATGTTTATCCGATATACAAACAAGGCAGAGGAGTTTGTCAGAAACATTGTTGTGATATTGGTGTGCTTTACATTTCTGTTTTTTACGATATTGCTTCGGGATTATACACCCAGGCATTTTCTTAATGAGGAATTTTCAAACTCTTTGTTGATAGTTAACAGCCTCGCAAGCTTTGTGATAATGGCGTTGTTTGTCTACAAGATTTTTCACTCGATGGATGAGCTCAGGATGAAGCTGAAAACAAGGGTCGATCAGAAGGAGAACGAGATCGGCAATCTCCAAAACAAAATTATAATCAGCTTTGCAGATATAATCGAGGCTCGTGACGGCAGTACGGGTCAGCACGTCAAGCGAACCAGCCAATATGTCGAGGCTATTGTGTACCAATTAAGGCGCAAGGAGGATTTTTCGGATATAATAACCGATCAATACACCCATGACATAATATTATCCGCACCGCTTCACGACATAGGAAAGATAACGATACCCGACGCCATTCTCAAGAAACCGGGACGCCTCACGGATGAGGAGTTTGAGATCATAAAAAAACACACAGTAAACGGCAAACAGCTCCTTGAAAAATCCATGAGCGACCTTGAGGACGGAACCTTTCTTTCCGTTGCCAAAAATGTCGCCGCCTGTCATCATGAATGCTGGAACGGATCGGGCTATCCTTACGGCCTTGCGGGAACGGAGATACCGCTTGAGGCGAGAATAATGTCGATCGCCGACTTTTTTGATGCAATAGTCACTAAACGCTGCTATAAAGAAGCCATGAGCTATGATGATGCCTTTGACCTTATAAAAAATTATAGAGGCAAGAAATTCGATCCTGAGGTAACAGATGCTTTTTTGGAAATAAGACGTCAGATCGAAATCATAGCAAAAACAAACCACTGACGGCTTTGAAGCGGTCTGTTTACCGACTTGTCGAGGTACATAATTATCGGTTGACAATATTATTTCTTGATGATAAAATATCCGAAGTGAACCTTGTGGATCAAGATATCTGCTTATAGAAAAAGCAAATAAAATGAACTTTGGAGATATAATAATGCCTATAAAAATACAGAGCGGGCTTCCCGCATTTGAACAGCTTGTATCGGAAAATATATTTGTTATATCAAGCGACAGAGCGGTTTCTCAAAATATCAGACCTATCAGGATCGTCATACTTAACCTTATGCCGACAAAGATCGAGACTGAAACTCAGCTTCTCAGACTTCTCGGTAACAGTCCTCTTCAGGTCGATGTCGAGCTTATGCAGGTTGAGACACATGTTTCAAAGAATACCTCAAAGGAACACCTCACGACATTTTATAAGACGTTTGCCGAGCTTCATGATCGGTATTTTGACGGAATGATAATCACAGGCGCTCCTGTTGAAAAACTTATGTTTGAGGAGGTCGACTACTGGGATGAGCTTTGCTCGATAATGGAATGGTCAAGCACTCATGTATACAGTACGCTTCACATATGTTGGGGTGCTCAAGCGGGTTTGTATTATCATTACGGTGTTCCAAAATATGAATATGATGAGAAGCTTTCGGGCGTTTACCGTCATAAGGTGGTCAACGTTTTCCATCCTCTTATGAGGGGATTTGACGACAGATTTCTCATACCTCATTCCCGATATACAGGTGTTCACCGTTCGGAGATAAGAAAGCACAAGGAGCTTGATGTTCTCGCTATATCGACTATTGCGGGAGCGGCTATTATTGCAAGCAGAAACTGCCGCAGAGTTTTCATACTTGGTCATGCCGAGTATGACAGAAACACGCTCGCAAACGAATATTTTCGTGATCTAAAACGAGGATTAAAGCCTGAAGTGCCTTATAATTATTTCCCTGCCAACGACCCGTCCGCTCTCCCTACTATCACATGGAGAAGCAACGCGACGCTTTTTTATACAAACTGGCTGAACAATGTTTATCAGGAAACACCGTATAATATAGAAGACATAGGCAGCATCCCTGTGGATATTTGCGAATAAGTTAAACAAAGGCGTTTCATACGGAAACGCCTTTGTTTATCGGTATTTGCTGACAACTATATTGTATAATAAAATGACCTATCAGGACAAAAAATACATACTCATATTTAGAGCCTGCGATAAAATGTCAAGTAACCAAAAAACAATGACGGTGGCAGTGATATGAGGCATATATATAACAGCAGTAAAGGTAAATGCCTGAATCATGAGGAAAGACTGATAATCGAAGCATTAAGTCAAACAGGACTGACAGAGGCAGGGATAGGAGATAGACTTGGCGGACGATACGAAAGGACGATCAAGAGAGAGCTTGAGCGTAGAGAGGTAGATATGTTAAACAGTGACTTAACGGCGAGAACAGTATACAGCACCGTATTCGGTCATCAAAAGCAAGATTACAATACGACCGCAAAGGGATTGGGATTGAAAATAGCTGATGGTTATGAGTTAGTAGATTTTATTGAAAAAGAAATAATAGATGAAAAGAAATTCCCTCATGTCGCAGCAGAGGAAATAAAGAAAGCCTGAGAATACTATAGTGTAACGGTTTGCTATAAAACTATTTATAATTATAATAGATATGGAACTGTTTTCGAACCTTACTAATGCCCATCTGACTGTAAAAAGGAATGGGAAAAACGTAATTAAAGGCATATATGAACAGCCCTGAACAATCAAAAGGATACAAGCATAAGTGAGTGTCCTGAGCAAATAGACAGTCGCAATGAATTTGGTCATTGGGAAATGGACACTGTTATAGGAAAACAAAAAAACAAACCCGTTTTACTCGTATTGACTGAAAGAATGACACGACTGGAATATATTTTTAAAATGGCTTCTAAATCCGAATACTGTGCTGTTAAGACTATTGATAAGCTTGAAAAAAACTCGGAGTTGAAAAATTCCGCGATATTTACAAAATTATTACTTGCAACAACGATTGTGAAAATTTAGATTTTGAAGGTATTGAGCGTTCGTGTATTACTTCAAAAAGCCGCACAAAGATTTACTATGCCAATCCATATAGTGTTTGAGAACAAGGCTCTAACGAAAATGCCAATAAGCATATAAGGAGATTTATTACAAAGGGCACATATATTATCAAATTTTCTTAGGAGAATTAAGGTCGTTGAACATTGTATCAATAACTACCCACGCCGTATTTTTAATGGGCTGTCCTCCTATTAACTTGTAGAAAAAATAAATATCAGTGATTTTGTCGCTTAACTTTGCGGACATTTTATATTGCAATTTACTATATTGTGCAATTTTTATTAAATTCATTGACAAATCAGTGCGAAAATGTTAAAATCACACTAACAGCAAGTTGGTTTTATCGTTTAAGTACGAGAAAGATTTAAAAAGGCGGTGCTTGACATGACGAAAAGTATATCATTAAAAAGGTTTATTTGTATGTTCCTTTCCGCTACGATTTTGATCTCGGTGTTTCTGGTATCTCCCAATACTGCAGAAAATGTACAGGCGGCTGCGTCTGCACCCGGCGGACTTAAGGTCGAGGCATATTCTGATACCGTTGCAAAAATCGTGTGGTCAAAGTCGGCAGGAGTAACCGGTTATGTTGTTTACAGAAGTACTGACGGAAAAAATTTTTCCGGGTTAAAGGTTCTTTCTTCTTCTTATACCGGCTATACAGATTCGGGACTTACACCAGGAAAGACTTATTATTATTCCGTGGCATCATATAATAAGGTCAACGGTGTATCTACAATAGGTACAAAAAGCTCCGCAATAAAGGTTACAACGACAACAAGCGCGAGATTACCTGTGCCTACGTCATTTGAGGTTACGGCATTTTCATCGGACGCCGTTAAGCTGTCATGGAAAGCGGTTTCGAATGTTAATGGATATATAATCTATCGCAGCACTAACGGCAAGTCGTATAAAAGCATTAAAACTCTCTCGTCATCATATACTTCCTATACAAATACTGGTCTTGACACGGGTAAGAGCTATTACTATAAAATTGCATCTTACAG
>CANQUS010000015.1 GCA_947627055.1 uncultured Clostridia bacterium
TGACTCCATTATAACTCATTTTTCGGTCGTTGTCTTTATTTATTTTTTGTGCATTTTTTCGATTTGCTCATTTATAGATATTATAGTTATACTAGGTTGCGTACTCAAACGATGGAGCCGCAACCATCAAGAGTATATTGTTCTACCCTCCTCAATGTACCCCTCATAATTTTATTGTGAGAAGCTCGATAGGATCTTGACCTATCGGGTTTCTTTTTTACTAATATCTATGCCTATAATCGCCGCGCGATGTCTACCGCCCCTAATGTGGGGAAGAATATGTAGTTTCAGCGGGCAATACGATCCCACTTGATCCGCGCCTGAAACGCTGCTTTGCTTAAAAGTACGATGCAGATATAACATGGGCAACCGCATGGAAAAATCTCAAATATTTGTGCAAAACAACCTATTCCCTTGCTTGCGATTCAAACAATAATATCAATTCGGAAAACAGCCTGCTTTTCATGATCCAAGATCAAGAAAGCGGCGGCGAAATAATTGCGGCATTTTCTTTCGATACTGACTATTATTCACTAAAAAACAGAGTCCGGATCAGATAGTTTTCTCAGCAAGAAAGTATCCTGCTTCTTTTTATTCGAAACGGACAATTTTTCCATACTTTTTCATGTGTCCGAAGGCGCTCACACGCTCTTTACTTTTTGAGGGAGTTGTGGTAGAATTTGTGTATAATTAAATAAAGGTATGGCGGAAAATAAAATCAGGAGGACATAGCGATGACGTTTCAGGAAATTTTTGAAGAGGTAAAATCGGTGTTTATGAGCGGAAATGTGAGCAACTATGACGGACACCTTGCTCTGCAGGTCAACCTCACAGGTGAGGGCGAGGGCGCGTTCTATGCGGAAATAAAGGATAAACAGCTCTATGTTGAGCCGTATGAATATTACGATAGAGATGTGCTGTTTACCGTAGATTCGGGCGATTTTCTCCGTATAGTTCATGGCAAACTCAATCCCGTGCTTGCATATACACTTGGTAAACTTAAAATCGACGGAGATCTTACAAAGGCTCTTGAGATCCAAAATCTTATACAGAGCGAATAATTAACAGTAAAATCAGTCAAAAGACTTTAATAAATTGTATGAAAAAGGGCTGTCGCATTAAGTTTTAATAAACTTGATCTATACCCCGTTTGTTATAATTCTGAAATACTACACTGAATATATATAGCTGCCACAAGCGGTTTCCAAAGGCTCTGCCTTTGGAAACCGCAAGCCTTTTTAAAAAGACTTGACCTAAAACTGAATTTTGACTGCATTAAGTGCCCTTATTCCACGAATTTTAGTGCGGCAGCCCCTTTTGCTTGTATATTAGGATAGACAGCCTTATTTATTGCTTTCCCTTTCAATAGTCATGATAAATTCCTTATCCTTTATGTTAAAGCTGCTCGTTATCATTTTCTCAAGCTCCTCGTCAGATAACTCGGAGATAGCTGTATCATTGGGAACGATAACATTAAAAAGTACATATGAACGGTCGTAGCCCTGCGTTATGCGGAAATTTTGAACCGCAAGCGCAGGACTTATGCTTTTTATAGTGCTTAAGACCTTGCTGTATACCGGCGCTATTATCTTGTCGTTTGTCACGATAGGGTCGGCATGGATCGTAATGTCGCAGTCAAATTTAGATTTTATCTTTGCTTCTATCTCGTCAACTATGGTGTGCGCCGTGAGCAGGTTTATATCGGCGGGAAGCTCCGCGTGGAGAGAGGCTGCGATATGAGTTGCTCCGTAGCTGTGAACAAGCACATCGTGAAGCCCCAGCACGCGGTCGTCAGAGAGTACGGTTTTTTCTATTTCCGCGACAAATTCCTTGTCGGGAGCTTCACCTATGAGCGGGTTGAGCGATTCGGACGCGCTCTTAAAGCCCGTGAAAATAATAAAACACGCTACGAACATACCGAGATATGCGTCAAGATTTATACCCGTAGCAAGCCCTATGACAGCCCCGATAATAACTGCGGTTGTCGTGATACAGTCGCTCAAAGAGTCGAGCGAGGTCGCTTTAAGGGCGGAGGAGTTCAGCTTTTTGCCGAGCTTCCTGTTAAAAAAGGCCATCCACAGCTTTACAAGTACCGACCCCGCAAGAACGGCTATCGAGATAAGGCTGAAGCCGACATTGTCGGGATCGACCGCCTTGTCAAACGATGTTTTTAACAGTTCAACTCCGACAAGCATTATGGTCAGCGAAACCAAAAGTCCCGTTATATACTCTATTCTCCCGTGACCGTAAGGGTGCTGTCTGTCGGCTCTTTTACCTGCCATTTTAAAGCCGACGAGAGTTATTATCGACGAACCCGCATCGGAAAGGTTGTTTACCGCATCGGCTGTGATAGATATTGCACCGGACAGAATGCCCGTGATGAGCTTTGCTGTAAAAAGAATGACATTGCATACGATTCCGACAACGCCCGCCATAACTCCATAGGAGCGACGGACTACACGGTTTTTTACATTTTCGCTGTCCTTTATAAACAAGCGAATCAAAAGATCGGTCATATCATCCGCACCTCATAATTATTACGAATATACATAATTACAACATATTCAATAAGTGGCTTTCCCTGCCGTTCAACGTCCAAATGACACCCGCCTGAGAGGGGTGTCCTGCCAAAGCTATGATCTGTAACCGTCCTGATAATCTGCGAAATATCTTGTAGACATAATATTATATATTTAAGATAATAATATTCAAGGCTAACCATGTCTGATTTACCTATTTATTCTTACTATGCCCATATAGCCATGACTGATTATTATTGCCGTCACCATTTCGCATTTCAGCAGGGCAAAAAGTAAATAACCGCCTGACTATAATAGGTGGTTATTTTGAAAGCGGAAAGCGTTTTGCGGTACGCTCTCATACTATAATTTTTATAGTATACACCAACCCTATATGTGTCAACGACACACTTTTTCAGAAGTAATAAACAACTAAAAGAACTGCCCTCGAATAAAGACACTTTATAAGTCCTTATTCAAGGGCAGAGAGCTTACTCTCGCACAAAACTATTGGTGACCCGGACGGGAATCGAACCCGTGTTACCGCCGTGAAAGGGCGGTGTCTTAACCGCTTGACCACCGGGCCATGTTGGTAGCGGTAGTGGGACTTGAACCTACGACACTTCGGGTATGAACCGAATGCTCTAGCCAACTGAGCTATACCGCCATATTATATCGACAAAACAACCGACTTGATTATTATATTACCTGATTTTCAATTTGTCAATAGTTTTTCTGATTTAATTTAACATTTTACCATAAGTAAATTTATAGAACCGCTGATTTGCCCGAAACATTATCCTATGAATTAAAGATACCGCCCTTATGCCTTGTTGTCAGACTCGATAATTTCCTCGAAATATATGTCTTTATCCAAAATGCCGATGTCCATGCTGCAGGCTATGAGAAGCTTACAGTACGCGCTTTCCGGCGAAATCGCATAAAGGGGGATACAGCCAAGCTCAAGAAGCTCGAGACTTGTTTTGTAGTATTTGTCACGACCCTTAAACGGGGCGCAGTAGACCGGAATGTTCCGTTTGTGACAGCTATCTATGAGAGCAGACACGCTTCCCTTGCCCTGTGTGCGGGCAGTTTGCGAATGGTACGGTACTATAAGGACGGCGCCGACAGTATCGTTTATGACAATATCATTGTAATTAAATCCCGGATATGAACGTATCATAAGGATATTTTTGCAGAGTGACAGTTTGTCGGAGAATGTTTTTTCGCGTCTGCTCTCGATTTGTGACTTGCTCGGATTGATGCTGAGCGGTGTAGGCTCAAACACTTCTCCGTCAACAAAGCCGAGTTCACCTCCGCCGAAGCTTTGGAACGTATCGGTCAGGGCGTCAGCCTCAAGCAGTCTTGTCGGCAAAAATACGCGGCTTTTGCCTGTCTTTTCGCCAAAAACGGTGAATACGCCGCGTGCAAACAGCTTGATAAGAGCAACGGAGGAACGCAGATTGTTAAGAGCATTGCTGCGCTCATCTGTAACGATATAGTTAGCGGCGGTTATAACAATAGGGAGCGGAAGATGGCAAAGGCACATAGAGAGCATAGCAGAGGAGTAGGAGAGAGTGTCGCTCCCGTGGGTGATGATCATGCCGTCAAAGCCTGTGATGTCGTACTCAAGGATAAAGTTTACGAGCGTTTCCCAGTGTCTTGTTTCAAGATTTTCGCTGAGGATATTAAGCGGCTGAGCCGTCACAAATTCATCGTCATGTCCGTACTGACGGAAATATTCCTCGAGCAAAATGACCGAGGCTCGTCTGTCAGTGTCAATAGCCTTGCCGCTGCTCAAGCTGCCGATAGTGCCGCCTGTCAGAATTATCAGAATCTTAGCCATATTTTACCTCCGAAGCGTTAATTCAGTAAGGAACTGTCGAGTAAACACGCAGTAATTTGAGTATCATATTTTATCAGTGTTTCCTTAATTGTTTGTTAAAATTCATGTGATACAGTATATTTATTATATCACTGCATAGCAAAGACATCAAATTGAATAAGAGATGGTTTGAGGTATATGGAAAGCAATATCGTCACGCACACATTAGAGCCGATTTTCGACAAAAATTCATCTGTTCTTATCCTCGGAACGATGCCGTCGCCCAGGTCAAGAGAAAATAACTTTTACTACGGACACCCGCAAAACAGATTTTGGCGTGTGCTGTCGTCTGTCCTCGGGGAAGGACTGCCGAAAACAAACGAGGAACGCGCCGAACTGCTCCTTTCACACGGGATAGCCCTTTGGGACGTTCTCGCGTCATGCGAGATAAAAGGGGCTGACGACAGCTCGATCAAAAAGCCTGTCCCGAACGATCTGTCTATAATTCTCGACAAATGTGATATTCGTGCGGTTTTTACAACAGGCTCCAAGGCTTTTGCGCTATACAGGAGATTTTGTGAGCCTGGAACGGGTATTCGGGCAATACCCTTGCCGTCCACAAGCCCCGCGAACTGCCGGATGACACTTGAACATCTTATACATAGCTATTCGGTGATAGGAGAGGCATTGAACAACAGTTTAAAGTAATAATTTTAAGATACCTTTTGTCGAATTTATTGTTTCTCAATAAAATATTGTAGTTGATTATTTTACTTTATTCGGTTATAATGAGAGAGATAGCAAGATTTTTTGAAATGAGGTTTAAATTTTATGTATAAGGACTTATGTGATGTTATCGGTCTTGTCGGAACATACGACAAGGATGTCGCTGAGGCAATGAACGATGAGCTTAAAAGACAACGCAGAAACCTTGAGCTTATCGCCTCCGAAAATATCGTTTCTCCTGCTGTCATGGCAGCTATGGGTTCGGTTCTCACTAATAAATATGCGGAGGGCTACCCCGGCAAGAGATACTACGGGGGCTGTCAGTGTGTCGATGTCGTCGAGGAGATCGCCATCAAGAGAGCCTGCGAGCTTTTTGGGGCGGAATTTGCCAACGTTCAGCCGCACTCGGGCGCACAGGCAAATACGGCGGTTTACTTCGCTATGCTTCAGCCGGGTGATACAGTTATGGGTATGTCTCTCAGTGAGGGCGGTCATCTTACTCACGGCTCACCCGTAAATATTTCCGGCAAATACTTTAATTTTGTTCCATACGGTGTTGACTCAGAAACACACAGGATAGACTACGACAAGGTACTGGAGATAGCCAAGGAAGTCAGACCTAAAATGATAGTCTGCGGTGCAAGCGCATATCCGAGGATCATCGACTTCAAGCGTTTCCGCGAGATCGCTGACGAGGTCGGCGCATATCTCATGGTGGATATGGCTCATATCGCTGGGCTTGTAGCGGCGGGTGTTCACCCGAACCCTGTCCCGTATGCCCACTTCACGACGACTACTACACATAAGACGCTGAGAGGTCCGAGAGGCGGTCTTATCCTCTGCGAGGAAAAGTACGCCAAGGAGATCAACAAGGCTATCTTCCCGGGAACACAGGGCGGTCCTCTTATGCACACTATCGCAGCAAAGGCCGTTTGCTTTGGCGAGGCTCTAAAGCCTGAATTTAAGACTTACGGTAAAAATATAGTCAAGAACGCACAGGCTCTCGCGCAGGGGCTTATGGCGAGAGGTCTAAGGCTTGTTTCGGGCGGTACTGATAACCACGTTATGCTCCTTGATCTCCGTGATACGGACATCACAGGCAAAGAGCTTGAGCACAGGCTCGACGAGGTATATATCACCGTCAACAAGAACACTGTTCCGAACGAACCGCGCAGCCCGTTTGTCACAAGCGGTATCAGAATAGGCACGCCTGCCGTTACAACAAGAGGTCTCGGCGTTGACGAGATGGACAGGATCGCCGAGTTCATCTCGTTGTGCGTAAATGACTTTGAGGGCAGCGCCGACAATATCCGCGAGGGTGTAAACGAGATCTGCGCGCGCTTCCCGCTTTACGAGCAGTAATCAGGTTTAATTGTAATTTTATGCCGTAAAGGCTTTGCAGCATATATCGCTATTCCGAGAGGAAAGGAAAAATTAAGAATGAAAAATATTGTAAAGAAAATCGTTGCCGCCTCCTTTTGCGGAGCGCTGCTGCTGAGTACAACAGCTTGCTCGGATACCTCGTGGAGCGTCAAAAACGATAACGAGACTCTCTCTATCGGTACATATATTTATTATATGTCCCAAGCCTACAGCGAGGCTAAGGAAAAGTCAGGAAAGTCGGGAGACGCCGTGCTCTCGGAGACTATTGAGAAAAAAACAGGCGACCAGTGGATCCGAGACAGGGCAAAGGAACTTTGCCTTGAGCAGCTCACCGTAAACAAGCTGTGCAAGGATAATAAGGTAACTGTAACGGATGATGAGATCGACACATCATATAATGACTCAAGTCAATTCTATGGAATGTATTCCTATGCCCAGATGTGGATATATTCAAAGCAGTCGTATGAGGATATGGGTATCTCGGAGGATTCCTACAAAAACGCCGTAGTGGGTACAGCGGTCGCTAAGGACAAGCTTTTTGATAATATTTACGGTGAGGGCGGAAGTCAGGAGGTCAAGGAGAGCGAGCTTGAAAAATATTTTACGGATAATTATGTCTATTATAAGTATTTTTCCGCTTCGCTGACTAAAACTGACGATGACGGCAACTCGACTGATCTCACAGATGCCGAAAAGGAAACACTGAAGGTCAAATATGAGAATTATGCCAAGATGATCAATAACGAGAAAAAGACAATAGATGATGTTATCGAAAAGTACAAGGAGAACGAGGACACGGAGGACGACCCGTCCATGGTGTCATGCGACAACATTAACGACAGCTTCGTTATCGGAGATGAGGTCAAGGATAAGCTCGAGAAGATGAAGGACGGCGAGGCTGCATATGTCGCGACGGACAGCGAGTATTATTTCGTATATAAGATGCCTATCAAGGATAACATAAGCTCACTGACCGATAAAAATGACACAAGCCTGCATTCACAGGTCATTCACAAATATAAAAACGACGACTTCACTAAGTATATAGATGAGCAGACAAAAAAATTGAAGTACGAGCAGAACGATGCGGCATTCGCTAAGTATACTCCGGATAGAGTAATTCCTGATGAGGATAATTCGACTGCGGAGGAATCATCCACTGTATCAAGTGAGGAGTCAATTGAGGAAAGCAGCGAGAGCAGTAAGGAGTCGGCGTCATCAGAGCAGACAAGCTCCACTGGCACAGACACAGAGTCAGAGGTCTCCGCGTCAAGCGGCACGGAAAGCTCCGACAGCGGCTCATCGAGCAAAGCCTCAGAATCCTCCGACGAGGTGACTTCTAAAACGGTGGAGCAGTCAAAGGCAGAGACTTCAGTAGCGTCAGCGGTTGAAAACAAGCCCGAGAGCTCCGCTTCCGGCACAGCTTCGTCAGCAGCTGATCAAACTTCATCGGCTGCTTCCAATAATTTTGCAGCATAATTTGTCGGAAAGGTCTACAATTTTTCAAATAATGTATGATTTTTCTTAGTTGAAAATTGACATTGAAATTATTTCCGTATAATGCTATAATCTTTAACAGAACAAGGGCGTTTGGATCGTGAACGATCTGAACGCCTTTATATTTTTTCGGAGCTTTTCCGTTGAAATGTGAAGGCGTTTGGTGAGAAAACGGTTCTAATGCCCTATAACTTTTTAGGGGATGGTTTTATAATGGGAAATGCAATCAATGCGGGTGATACAGCTTTTATAATCATCTGCTCGGCATTTGTATTCTTCATGACATTGGGACTCTCGTTCTTCTATGGTGGTCTTGTCAGGAGAAAAAATGTACTAAACACTATGATGACATCGCTGTTTATCATGGGACTTTCATCAGCGATGTGGGTGCTTATCGGGTATACGCTGTCGTTCTGCGGAAACACGGGCGGAGTTATTGGTTCGTTTGACTGGTTTGCACTCAATAATGTCGGATGGGAACCGGGACCGTATGCGGACAGTATACCGCACCTGACGTTCGCGGCGTTTCAGATGATGTTTGCTATCATAACTCCGGCGCTTATAACAGGCGCGGTAGTGGGCAGAATGAAGTTTGGCGCGCTTTTCTTCTTCATTCTTCTTTGGAACATAGTTGTTTACTATCCTATGGCTCATATGGTATGGGGCGCGGGCGGATTCCTTGCGGAGATCGGTTCTGTTGACTTCGCGGGCGGTAATGTCGTTCATATCAGCTCTGGTGTTTCGGCGCTTGTACTGTGTATCATACTCGGCAAGAGAAAAAATATCGACAAGTCGCCGTATAGGCCGCATAACATTCCGTTTATTCTTCTCGGCGCGGGTATGCTCTGGTTCGGCTGGTTCGGCTTCAATGCGGGAAGCGCGTTAAAGGCAGATGGACTTGCGGCTCACGCATTTATGACAACTAATACATCAGCTGCGTTTGCAATGCTCACATGGATGATAATAGACGTATTCAAGGATGGTAAGCCTACTGTCGTCGGCGCGATGACCGGCGCGGTCGTCGGACTTGTCGCGATCACTCCCGGAGCGGGATTTGTTCCGATCTGGGCTTCGATAATCATCGGTGCGCTTGTAAGCCCGATCTGTTACTTCACTGTTTCAGTTGTTAAGAAAAAGTTCGGTTACGATGATGCTCTTGACGCATTCGGCTGTCACGGTATCGGAGGTATCTGGGGCGGCCTCGCGACAGGCTTGTTCACTCAGAGGTCGATAAACCCCGACGTCGCGAGATGGGACGGCTTGTTTTTCGGACAGTGGGAGCTTTTCGGCGCACAGGCATTGAGCATAGTCGTAACGATCGCCGTTGCTGTTGTAGGCACTCTCATATGCGTAGGTATTGTAAGGCTCTTTACAAAGCTGAGAGTTTCACCGCGTGAGGAAGCAATAGGTCTTGATTTAACTCAGCACAACGAGTCGGCATATCCGTCCTTCAACGGTCTTGACTGATAGTTACACGGTTCAGATGAGTATATTTAGTTTGACTTGTCGTATTCATTACGGGAAAGGGTTTATTTAGGTATGATAAAGATAGAAGCAATTATCAGAGAGGAGAAGCTCCTCGATGTTCAGGAGGCTCTCAAAAAGGTCGAGGTCTACGGTATCACAGCATATCAGGTCATGGGCTGCGGTCAGCAAAAGGGCTGGAAGGGTCATGTAAGAGGCTCGGAGGTAGATATAAATATGTTGCCGAAGATCAAGGTTGAAATAGTTGTTTCGACCGAAGAGTGGGCGGAAAAGACTATCAAGGTCATAAGGGAAGCGGCCTACACAGGCAACATAGGCGACGGAAAAATATTTGTCTACAACCTTGACAATGTAATACGCATTCGTACAGGCGATACGGGTGTCGCGGCTGTCGATCCCTCGGAGGGTGAGGAGAATCCGGTCGGAGACAATAACGATTCCCCGGAAAAAATCGCAAAAGAAAAAAGAAAAGAAAAGAAAAAATAATTCAGGCAAGCACCTTTGAAGTCAGGCAAAATGTTTCCCGTCGCCTTTTTAGCGGCGAGCACCATTTCTGCTATCAGCATAGGAACACAATAATATGCTGATTACTCACATAGCTTACAATGTACTTGCTGTGTTGAATGACGCGGCAAGACGTTATTGAATTGATAGAAAATCTCCGCACCGATGGATCACCTCCTGCATCGATGCGGGGATTTCTCTGTTGTAATATTAAGTTGTGTATAAAGAATTTAGATGTTAATATTCTATGATCAAAGTTTTTGAAAGTTTTTAGAGAACTTTTTTCAAAAAGTTCTCTAAACGGGGTGCGGGGCGGAGCCCTGCCTGTGGGGTGCGGGGCGAAGCCCTGCCCGTGGGGTGCGGGGCGGAGCCCTGCCCGTGGGGTGCGGGGCGGAGCCCTGCCCGTGGGGTGCGGGGCGAAGCCCTGCCCGTGGGGTGCGGGGCGAAGCCCTGCCCGTGGGGTGCGGGGCGAAGCCCTGCTATAGCTGATTGACAAGTGCATAAAAATAAGGTATATTATTTTTGTAATAACTTGAAAGAGGGCGTTATGGTGCAGCTTGTGCTTGATAATATTACAAAGTCGTTTGCTGATAAGGAGGTCCTTCGAGGGGTGAGTATTGCCGCGCAAAGCGGTAAAGCCCTCGGTCTGCTCGGCAGAAATGGCGCGGGTAAAACTACAACTATTAGAATTATTATGGGCGTTTTCCTGCCGGACGGAGGAGAAGTGCTCTGCGACGGAAAACCAATCGACCATGACAAGCTCATTATCGGTTATCTTCCCGAGGAACGCGGTATGTATCCGAAAAAGAAAATAATCGACCAGCTTGTGTACTTCGGCAGACTGCGCGGAATGGAAAAAAGTGACGCCACCTCAGCCGCTAAAAAATGGCTTGAACGACTCGATATGGAGGAATATATCAACGCAAAGCTTGAAACACTCTCAAAGGGCAATCAGCAAAAGATACAGCTTGCGGTAACGGTTATGTGCGACCCGCAGATAGTGATATTGGACGAGCCGTTTTCGGGACTGGACCCCGTTAATGCTATGCTCTTGAAGGACGTTATAAAGGAACTTATTAAAAACGGCACAACGGTGTTGTTTTCAAGCCACCAGATGAACTATATAGAGGAATTTTGCGAGGATATAGCAATACTTAACAGCGGTAAAATCGTTCTCAGCGGTTCGATCGACGAGATAAAGCGTAGTTACAGACGCGATACAATAGCCGTAGATTCACTTGAATGTACAAAGGTCATGAAGCTGATATTCGATAAATTTTCTGATGAGATAGTTTCCGCCGAGCTTGATAAGGAAACGGAAAATCGTGTTAAGATAAAGCTCAAAAGCCCCGAAAGCAAGCTCCCTCTCTATGATCTCATATCCTCGAGCGGTATAGATATTGACGGTATGGGTGTCGTTCAGCCGACACTGGGAGATATATTTGTGCAATATACGGAGGGTACGGTATGAGAAATAAATCGTCAGGCAGAAAAAGCGGCTTCAGAGCTGTCCTCAGCTTTGAATATATGTCGTATCTCAAAAATAAAGCGTTTATTATAAGCACGATAGTTGTTATTTTGCTTATAGCATTAGGTTCGCTTATACCGGCAATTATAATTGGATTTTCGAGCGGCGACGATGAGGATCAGGAAACAGAGGAAAAGCCGAAAATAGCAGTCGTCAACTATGCCTATGAAAACAACGATGCCATTGTGTATGCCCTTCAGAAGGAATTTGATGGGAATGAGGTCGTTACCGTCAAGGATAATATTGATAAAATAGAATCCGACGTCGAAAACGGTAAGTATGAATTTGCGGTCGTTCTTGAGAAGCCACTCTCCTACAAATATATTACAAATACAAGCTCTATTTTCGACAGTACAGATACAATAGATTCTGCGGTAGCGTTCGCGTATAAGACGACTGAACTGGAGAAAAAAGGTATAACCTCAGAGCAGTCGAAAAAGCTCCTCAACGCCTATCCCACAAGAGAAATAATAACTCTCGGCAAGGATCAGACAACGACCTATTTGTCAACGTATATTTTGTTAATGCTTCTGTACATAGCGATACTTTCATACGGACAGATGGTCTGCAACAGCGTTGTCACAGAGAAAAGCAGCCGCGCTATGGAGATGCTGATAACGTGCGCTAAGCCGTCCGATCTGATGTTCGGAAAGGTCATCGGAGCGGGGCTTGCGGGATTTACGCAGGCGGCAGCGATCGCTGCGGTAGGCGTTATCGCGTTTTCGGCGTCCTCAACTATGATGCCCATTGATATTTCGTCTATTTTCTCGTTCCCTGTCGAGTCCGCTGCTTACGCGATGCTGTTCTTTGTTCTTGCGTTCTTTATCTATGCGTTTGTGATGGCTGCTCTCGCCTCACTTGTGTCAAGAGCGGAAGATATGAACAACCTCATTACACCGATCATGCTTGTTTTTATTTTTGCGGTTTTCGTTGTTATATTCGGGATAAATTCAGGCGAGCTCGACACACCGCTTATGATCATTACATCGTATATTCCGTTTACCGCGCCTATGTCTATGTTCGCGAGGGTGACAATGAGCGACGTCGCCGCATGGGAGATAATCGTTTCCGTTGCTGTACAGATCGTGTCCATATACATCTTAGGCAGACTTGCCGCCGCGATTTACAGGATCGGCGTTCTTCTCTATGGCAAGCCCCCAAAGCTCAGGGAGGTTTTCAAGATGCTGAAGGCTCATAAGACCGCAAGCAAATCATAATTTGTGAGCGCGCTAATTGTGGCTTGCAATTTCATTGATGATTGTGTACAATATATTCGAGGATTTATGGTGTGTTTTGTATATTACTGTGAAAGGCGGATTTAATGTATGAATAAAAAATTTCGTGCGATCTGTGCTGTAATACTTTCGGCACTTACACTGTGCGCGTCGGCTGCGCTTTCGGGATGCAATGATTTCGGGTTTAATCCTATAGGCGAGTGGAAAAACACCAAAACCTTAGTGAACAGCAAGGAGGTTGAAACCTTTTATGGCGATGCCGCAAAGGATTTTGAAACCTGCTTAGTTTTTCTCCATAACGGTACGGCCCATATGACACTTAACGGAGAGGTCGTCGATAAGGTACAGTTCACATACACCTATGATGATGAAAAAGTTGTTCTTGACGGCGGATATGAGGGTTATGATACCCATATGGAGTATAAGGTCAGGGATAACGGCACTACTCTTGAATACTCTCCCTCTGAGGGAACTGTGTATGAATACAAAAGAAAATAAGAGCCTCCCTGCGCTTTATGCCGCAAGGAGACCCTGTGTTAATGCAGATTTTGATACGAACAGAAAAAACCTTACCGCATCGGCGGTGAGACTTTTTTCTGTTTGCTTATTTTAAACGGAAGCTTCCTGTGCCGACAGCGCAAAGAAATACGGCGGCACAAGTAAAATCCGAGGAAAATCCATTGAAGCTACCCGTAAATGGTATCATCAGAAACAGTCCGAACAGTCTGTGTTCATTCATACTAAAACAGTTATTAAACACGATCATAGACAACTCTGCCATTGTTGCGGCATTTATTCCGAAAACTAAAACATAACTCCAATCAGGAAAAAATTGATCGGATAAAAGAAGCGCCGCTTCCTGTATTTCCAAGAGTTCTGTTTCCATGGTCTAAACACATCCGCTGCTGCATCTGCAGAGAACTGATCACAACGACAACAGTTTCTTCAATTCAGTGACCATCGCTCCAAGTATCTGTACCGTCTTTTCCGAATCCACAAACATACTTTGAAATAATTTTTCTAAATTTTCCTCAAAATCATTAGGAAGAATTTTCGCCTGCTCTTTCGCATACTGAACCATCCGTTTTTCTCCGGGATGTGTCAGATTGTTCATTGCAAAAATAATATCAAAATATGATTCCAGAAAAGCTGCCGTCCTGTGGTTTACGCTTACCATATCCTTGCGTGCTAAAGCCTTTTTGATCTGGGTGTCGTATGAGGGCAAATTTCCCGTCAGCAGGCGCAAATTTTTACAAATAATATTGTTCCTCAATTCGTTCGGATAAGGGATCCTATATTTGTTTTGCAGACTTTCCAACTCACCGTTTTTATCATAGAGAATCCGGCTGTGTAATAGATTATGCCACATACAGGTTGTATAACCGTTATATGCAATATGTTCTTCAACAACGGAACGTACTGTCTGCGAAAAATCCCCCATATTTCTATACAGGATGTCAATGTCTGTCCCATCTTTCAGCGTACAGTCATCTTCCAATTCCCAAAAGGAATTTCCAATTTCCATGTATCGGCAACATTTTTCCAGAATACGCTTTCTCATACTCTCATATGGTATGACGGTACAGTAAATGTATAAATCATAATCTGATCTTTCGTCATAGTCCGTACCGGCTCTTGATCCGCCGAGTGCGATTGCTTCTACCTCTGGTAGTGTGGCGAACTCATTCCATAATAGGTTAAAATACATATTTATCTCCAAATTTATATTTTCTTTTCATATGTGATCATTGCAGCACCAAACACCTTTTTCCATGTTCTCCGTAACGCTCTCGATGGGCAAAATCTGAAGAAAGTCAATGTTTATCCTATCGTTCATATGGTAACCCCCATAATCACAAACCTTGATTTATCGGACAAATATGTCCACGACTTTCAAGTGATCGTGCCACAAAAGCGTAAATAAATCTAACACTGTAAGCACTTGGCGCACAGCTTATACCGATTTTATTCGCACTTTTCAATTTTTCTTTCGCTTTGTATCAGTCCGCAAGCTTATATCTGTTCTGTTTGTAATTGAATTATATGACCTTGTGACAGTATGACTTATCCCTCTGTATGCGGTGCGGCGAAGCGGTCGGACAGTTCCTTATATTCTACCCGCTCATGAACAGCGTTGTATGCCGGGCGTATGATCTTGCTCTGATTGACAAGCTCCTCTATGCGGTGCGCACTCCAACCGGATATTCTCGCGATAGCGAATATCGGGGTAAAGAGCTGCGGCGGCAGATCGAGCATACTGTACACAAATCCGCTGTAAAAGTCTACATTTGCGGAAACGCCCTTGTAGATCCTCCTCTCCTCGGATATGATGAGCGGGGCGAGTCGTTCAACGTTTGAATACAGTTTAAATTCCTCAAGTCTGCCTTTTTCCTCCGAGAGCTTTTTGACAAATTGCTTCAGCACGCGCGCACGGGGGTCGGACAGTGAATATACAGCATGCCCCATACCGTAGATAAGTCCCGCTTTGTCAAACGCCTTCCCGTGAAGAAGCGCTCTCAGATAATCGGCGATGGCTTTCTCGTCATCGTAATCCTTGATATTGCGTTTCATATCCTCAAACATACGCACGACCTTGATATTAGCTCCGCCGTGCTTAGGACCCTTGAGTGAGCCGAGAGCCGCCGCAATAGCGGAATATGTATCAGTACCTGAGGAGGTCACAACGTGTGTAGTGAATGTTGAATTGTTGCCTCCGCCATGCTCTGCGTGAAGCACAAGGCACATATCAAGCAGTTTTGCCTCGAGATGGGTATACTTTGAGTCAGGGCGGAGCATATGTAGGATATTTTCTGCCGTCGAAAGCTCAGGCTTGGGGGCATGAATAATAAGGCTTTGACCATCATGATAATAGCTTGACGCCTTATAGCCGTAAACCGAAAGCTGAGGGAAAAGCGCAATAAGCTGTAAGCACTGACGAAGGACATTCGGTATTGAAGTATTGTCGGCATTCTCGTCGTATGAATACAGCGTGAGGACGCTTCTCGCAAGTGCGTTCATCATGTCGGGGCTTGGCGCCTTGAGGATAACATCACGGACAAACGAGGTCGGCAGGCTTCTGTATGAGCCTAGGAGCTTATTAAAGCTCTTCAATTCCTCCTCGTCAGGCAATTCGCCGAACAGCAGCAGGTAGGTCACTTCCTCAAAGCCAAAACGACCGTCACGGATAAAGCCGCTGACGATATCCTCGACATCTATACCGCGGTAGTAAAGCTTTCCGTCGCACGGAACAGTCTGACCGTCTATAACACATGAGGAGCAAACCTCAGAAATTTCCGTAAGACCCGCAACAACACCCTTGCCGTTGATATCGCGCAGTCCGCGCTTGACCTCATGCTTTGTATACAACGCCGGGTCAATGCTGTCGCATTTCAGGCATTTTTGGCTTAAAGCCAAAACCTCCGGAGTTATCTTGCTGAAATCTTCTGTTTTCATCGATCGCGCCCCTCTCTGTACATTTTTCTTTACGTTTAAAATAGTGCGTAATTTGTGGGATATATTTTATTTATTATAGCATGAAAAAAAATAAATTTCAAGTGTGCGTGAATGTGCGGTTCTGCTTCAAAAATTGTAACAGGTTTGGAAAGGTGAGTGAAAAAACACGGAAAAATTGTCCATTTTAGATAAAAGCAAGCCCGCAAGACGCTAGATGTGCATTCTTTTTTTGATTGCGGCTTTCAGATTGGCGAGACGGGAGATTATAAGGAAAATAAACGACAGCGCGGTGCAGGCTATTATTGACGGCAGCGACCAGTATAATAAAGCCTCTCTACCTATAAATAAATTTATTAAAATTTCCGCCTCGGTCACAAAAACCCCCACGAGAAATATGATCAGCGCGATAATAGTTAACGGCTTGACGTTTGTATATTTTATAAGTATAGCAACAAATGTAAATGCAAATATGATAAAACAAGTGATCGGCAGAGATAGACGCTCGAACCAATTGATCTGCGGCGTAGTGATTTTATTTATTAAATAAAAAAATATGAGCAAGGCAAAAAAGTCGACCCACGCCGACTTTAAAGCAGTATCGTGGTGCATCATCATTGGCGGTACTATCAGGACCCAGCCCAGCCCTATTCCTAATATGGCATAAAGCGACCATGAGATATTTCCCGTCACAAGATGATCGCAAAGCGGACATATTATCATGGGCACCAAGAGGATTATACTTATAAGAAACGCTGTCGTGCGCTTTATTTTTCGCTCGACGAGAAGTTCACTCTCACTAGGATACGGAGGAAGCTCCGATTTTTTGTCGTCGATATTCGGATTTATTACGGGAGTTGAACAAAGCGGACAGCGCCTTTCGTTCGAGTTAAGTTCCACTCCGCAGTTTACGCAATATGACATAAACATCACCACCTATTTTGCAGTTTATCAGCCGTTTAAAAATAAATTGCTCTCTATCTTAACATGAATACCCGTTTTTACGAGCGAGGTGAAAAATTTACGCTCAACGTCCTTCTCAACGATGCCACTGCTCCATGATATGCACAGCTTGTCGCCAAAGCTTGCGGCGGCGACACTCGGCATTCCACGCTTAAAGCGTCCGAACACAAAGTCGAATCTATCAATATATCGCTCCATTTCGGCAGGGACCTTTACCATGCCGAGATTTGAAAAGGTCGAGGACACGAGATTCTCACCGTACATATTGAACGCTGCACGCATAACAATATTTTTGATAAAAAGAGGTGTAATGCGCTTAAAGAGATCCATTTCATCGCTCAAGTTCTTACATAGTATCGCGTTAAGGTACTTCTCTTTGTTGTTCATCTTCATAAAGTGGTGAACGTCCTCTACGATCTCCGATAAAGTAAATTCGCCGTAGCGCGGCTCTATACCCGGATTTATATACAGCGCGAAGTTTCGGAGCGTCTTGCTCGGATAGATCTTGCGCAGGTTTATCGGAACGCTGATTTTCACGGGCTTTTCTATTCGCACGCGGCTCTCATTCTGGCACTGCATGAACGAATATATCATCAGCGCCGTTATAAACTCCGTTACCGTAACACCGTATGACCTTGAAACAGCGTGGACTCTCTCAGCAGACATAACTCCTGTCACAATGCTGATGTCGTGCGGCTTGAGCTTTGTCCCCCTGAAGTGATAGCCTCGAAGCTCCTTGCGGCTTTTGACGGTCTTAAACCTTGCGTAACGCTTGAACGCATCCTCCATTTCCTCATCCGAGGGCTTTTCATCTAAGCTGACAATACCGTCCGTGGCAGGAATATTGACGCCGTATTTCAGGGATATATACCTCGCGGTAAGTGACTTGAGAATATTCATAGCGCCTGTTCCGTCCGTCAAAACATGAAAGACCTCGAGCGCGATTCGATTCTCATAAACCCGGATACGATACGGCTTCTCGTTATTATGCCTGCCGCCGAACCGCGCGCACGGATTGCGGACATCGTTCGTCACCTCTACGGGATTTCCGCTGTCCTCAAAATAATACCAGAAAAATCCCCTGTGAAGCTCCAGACGCAGACTCACAAGCCTTTCCGCAGTATCCGTGAGAGCTTTCTTTAAAACCTCTATGTCAACTCTTTCCTTGAGCGTAACTGAAACGCGGAAATTGCCCGACCATTTCATCGTCCTTACGGCGGGATATATTTTCGCGGCATTATCAAGACGATACCAAGCCCTTTTTGTATCCGCCATTATACTACATCCTTTTGCTTATAAATTCATCAATTGCCGCCAACGCCTTATCCGTCTCATCTATCTGCCATATATGAAAAACGTGCCACATTTCAGAATAAATTTCAAGCTCGCACTCAGCTCCGCCGATCCTTATAGCGTCGCATAGCATATACGAATCGTCAAGAAGAACTTCGTGACTTCCCGCCTGTATCAATGTCGGCGGAAAACGCTTGTCATAGCTCGCATAAGCGGGCGAGATATAAGGATTGAGAGGCGAGTCATCTCCGATATACGAATCGGCAAGCCTTTTCAAATATTTTCCGCGGAGGAGCGGCTCGTTGTCCTCGTTTGTCAGGTAGGTATGCCCCGTTGTCGTCAAATCGCACCACGGGGAAATAACAACAAGGCACTTAGGCGTTTCCATGCCCTCGTCGATCAGCCTGAGAATATTCGACACCGCAAGTCCTCCGCCTGCCGATTCACCGAACGCTATAATATTATCGGCGGTATATCCGAGGCTTAACAGGTATTCGTAAGCGGCACGCGCGTCATTAAACGCGGCTGGGAACGGGTACTCGGGAGCAAGGCGGTACTCGAACGAGAACGCCCTTATCCCCGTCCTTTCAGCGATCGGCGCGATGAGCGCTCGCGACGAGATAAGGTCGCCCATACCGTAGCCGCCCCCGTGTGTGTAGAAAATGACCTTGCCGTCCTGTTCATCAGGAGGAATGACCCACTCGGCTTTCAGAGGGAAATCCTGTACAGTCTCATAGCAAACATCGGGAGGCAGGGGCTTCAGTTTAAAGAACTTAGTTTGATACGACCTCTGCTCTGTCAGTGGTATTCTGTTTAATATCGGCTGTGCCGTTTTCAAAAACTGTTTTAGAGCGTTAGTTTTCATAGTCATTTTCTCCCGGTGAAATAATATTAAAGCCAAATTTGACCTTTGCACTGTCATATTTGTATGTATAACAAATCTATGAATTGATGACATCAAGGATATGACTGTTAAGTGTTGCTTTAAAATCATAGTCTGTGCTTGACAAATCTGACTGGCATTCATTAACAAACAAAAAAACAGGCGTTATGTCGTTATCGGGTAATAATATAGACTTCAAAGCATTCTCAAATTTTAGTTTTATCCCGTATTTTTCAAAAAATGATGATATTGCTTCTTCAAAATTATCATAAAGCGCAGTATTTTTATCATAACTCTCGGAATAATACAGCCGTGAACTTATACACGCACCGTCTTTAAAATCATATCCATGATATGTAAAATCTGAACTTCCCGGAGAATCCTGTACAAAAGAAGCCGCATATCTGAACGAGCCTCCGACATACTCAAGCAGCCAGTATGAACAGCAAGAGCCGTTCGCAAAAATATAGACCTCTGAGCGTTCTTCACACATAATATATTTCTTGTCCTGCACTGTCACAAGGTTCAATGCGACTACTTCCTTCCATGAAATATTACTTGCGAAGCTAAACTCTCTTTTGTTTGTTTCTATATATTCGGATTCAATATACGCTCCTAATGTAAAGGAATCTGATAGTTTAACATTTCCGTCCTCTATCTCATACATATTTAAAATAATATGATTCCTTTCACCGCCGCCTGTTATATTGTTGCTGCCGTCTGTACTTTTTTCGGAAATACATACTAACATTTCTTCAGAACCGTCTGAATCAAAATCCTCGATATTCGCGCTCATAACTCCGTCAGGTTCGAACCAGCTATCATACACCTCAGTTATAGTTCCGCTTTGCTCAGCTTTAAAGATCCCATAGGTTGAAGTAAGCTCGGACAGCTTTTCGGTAAAAAGCGCTTGAGCGTCTGTTTCCGTGCTATTTTTAGAAAGCTCCTGTTGAGATGCTTCAATTTTACTATCATCAGCTTCATTAACAGCGGAAGTATTGGCGACAGTAACTTTATCGGATGAATCCTGTTTAAATATCGACGACACTAAAAAAATACATAAAAGGAGTGATACGATAACAACCGAAATAACCGCGATAATTATCTTGCTCTTATTCTTTCCGCTCGTCAATAAATCAGAACCAATATCGTTTATATTTGACCTATACCCGCAATATGCGCAAAATTGTTCATTTTCTTTAATTTCATTTTTGCATTTCGGACAGTACATATTGCAACCTCCAAATTTTTCATTAAAAAGCTGTATTACATCAGGAAAGAGAGAAAACAGATAAATTACCGCTGAGTCACCATGAAAACGGTAATACAGCGGTAATTGACACGACAGCTTATTGATAAATCGTCCGCACGCGAACGCCGACCTCACTATCAGCTTCGTATGCGGCAGCGGACCGCCGCGCGTTTCGCCCCTTTACCTGTTGCGGCGCTTGAAAAATACTATGACACCCGCGCATACAACCGCGAGGGGAACAGCGACATAGAAAATCAGACCGATAACCGAGGCGGTCGAGTTATCTATCGTAACATCATATTGGGTAAGCTCCTTGTCCTCTGCTACTATCGTCTGCTCGAGCCTGCCGCAGACCTCGCTCATCATAGCGAGAATGTACTTTGCATCGCTGTAGCTTGATGCAAGTATCGTCTTTTCAAACATTGTTGACGAGCCAAACACGAAAACGGTTGACATCTTGTCCTCGCTGCTGTCGTCCTCGGCAGCAATTCCGTTTACGCCGTAGCCCGCAACTACTATGTTGCCCTTGGCATTTCCCGTAAAGTCGTAGCTGTCGTCCGCGTCACTCGGGCAAATACCCGATGTAGATGAGTATTGCAGCAGCGACTGCGTATTCATTTCTGCGTTAAGGTTGACCGGACGCGCATATGAGCATATGACGGGCGCGGAGTTTTCCTCAAAGTCCGATGTAAAGGCGTCGCTGCCGAGGTAGCAGAGTACACCGTCATACATATTGTTCCCGTAAACCGAGCTTGATTCAAGCTCGTACGCGAGACCGTCTCCGACCGTTATTCCCCATTCGGAGAGGATAGCGTCGAGGTTCGGGGTTTTGACAGTCTTTGCACTCGGAACATAGAGCATACTTTTCCCGTATTCTTTGCCGTTCGTCAGATATGTGAGGATCTTATTCGCTGCGTTGACAGTGCAGTCCTTTTCAGGCGTCATGATAATAAGGAAATCTGTATCCGCCGGAATATCCTCACTCTCGAGCTTTATTTCGGTTATAACATAGTTGTTTTGTTCAAGGAGATTTTTGAAGTAGCTGAAATCCTCTGTCGAGTTATCCTCTACAAGCGTTACATTTGTGGTTTCCTCACTTGTTACAGCGAGTATCGCGCCGTCAAAGGCTTCCTCCGCTCTCGATGAGGCAATGTAGCTGTATGTGTCGTAGTAGCTCTCGACATTGAACAGATCATAATCGTCAAGCACACGGTATTTGTCTCCGCACGAAACAATTATATTATCCGAGTTGAGCGATTCGTCCTTATACTTGTTTACATAGTTAGGGTTATCTACTATGCTTATATATTCCGCGCGTATAAGGCTGTTGTACTTTCCGTATTCCTCGGCTATCGACATTACCTGAGAATAATATGTGTTTGTGTTTCCCTTGGAGCGGTATGACTGCTTATCGCTGAGGAATGTTATTTTAAGCTCCTTTTTAACGTTTTTAGCGAGGTTTATAGATGTTTCGGACAGATTGAACGCACCGGAGCTTGTGAGGTCAAGACTCATTCCCGCAACCTTATCCGACATGACGGAGAACACAACATTCAGAAGAACCGTTGCTATCAGGACTATTGCGGTGATAACTACCGCGCCGACCGTATGATTAAACCTAGCCTTTGACATCTTCCTGCGAGGCCCTCCTTCGGGCTTTTTCGAGGAACTTTTTTCCTTACGCTCAGACTTTTTTTTCGGCTTGTCAGATTTTTTATCATTGTCCCCGTCCTGAGCTTCCTCGGCTTTGCTTGTATCCTCGACTATGCTTGCGTCTATATCGGTGTTCTTTTTATTTTCGTCGTTATTATTCATAGCTTGATCAACCTTTCCGATGTAATAAGCGGCTCTATCAGCACCAACGGCGCTTGTCTATGACTCTTACCGTAAGGAACAAAAACAGTGCGGTAATACTCAGATAAAATACCATATCGGCAAAGTTTATAATTCCAAGCGCAAAGTTGTTGTATTTTGTTCTGAACGAAAGGGCGAGCAACAGATTTTTGACAAAATCGTTTGATACTGTCGAGGCAAAGGAGTCTAAAATATTTATTACAAACTCTATCGCAAAGGTCGAGAGTGCGGCAACAGCCTGACTCTCGGTCAATGATGAAATAAAAATACCTATCGAGATGAGAGAGCTTCCCAGCAGGAACAAGCCCAATATATTTGCCGTTATTACGCTTATAGAGGGTGTCGCGATAAACGCGAGGACTATCGCGAAAACCATGAATATAGAAAGGCATATAGCAAAAATAGCTATCGCGGACAAATATTTGCCGATAACTATCCTTGTTATGCTTATAGGAGATGTCAGGAGAGCCTGATCGGTCCTTTGCCTGCGCTCCTCGCTCAACAGCTTCATAGTAAAGAGCGGTATTATGAACATTACAACAAGGAACATGGACTGGAAAACGTAATACATATCCGAGGTCTTTGTATACAGGCACGTTGTATAAAAGTAAAGCCCGCTGAAAAAGAAAAATACCGCCATTGTTATGTATCCGATCGGTGAATTAAAATAGGACGAAAAATCTCTTTTAAAAATTGCTCCCATTATTTATTTCCTCCGTTTCCCTGAGTAAGGTCGATAAATACATCCTCAAGCGAAAGCTCCTCACGGTGCAGCATAAGGATAGGCATAGAGAGTGTCGCCATGGTCTTGAACAGTGTGCGGCGAATATCCGCGCCCTCGCGGCATTCGATAGTGTATTCACCGCAGCCGCGTTCAGGCTCGCCGGTTTTTTTGACCTTGACTACACCTGATATTTTCTTTATTGCGGAGAGAACAGCCTGCTCTCTGCCCTCGATCACGGCTATTAACTTATCGTCGGCAGCCTTTGACGTCATGGAATCTTTCATATCGTCCGCGACGATTTTACCGTTGTTTATAACGACGATCCTGTCGCAGGTCGCCTGAACCTCGGACAGAACGTGCGAGGACAGAATAACGGTATGCTTTTTACCGAGGCGGCGTATGAGGTTTCGCATTTCTATTATCTGATTCGGATCAAGTCCGACTGTGGGTTCGTCGAGGATGATCACCGGCGGATCTCCGAGCAGCGCCTGAGCGAAGCCGACACGCTGGCGGTAGCCCTTTGAGAGGTGCTTTATGATCCTGTTGCCAACCTTATCTATTCCGACGAGCTTTGAGACCTCCTCGATATGCTCATCCCTGGGAAGTGTCAGCCTCTTGAGGTCAAACATAAAGCAAAGATACCCATATACGGTCATATCTCCGTAAAGAGGAGGTATCTCGGGAAGATAGCCTATTCTGGACTTTGCCTTGTGCGGTTCTTCAAGGATGTTAATACCGTCAATGAGAACCGTTCCGTCTGTCGCGGATATGTATCCCGTAATAATATTCATGGTCGTGGACTTTCCCGCGCCGTTGGGACCGAGAAATCCGAGGATCTCCCCATCCTTTACGGAAAAGCTCACATTGTCAAGCGCGGTCTGTCTGCCATAGCTTTTTACTAAATTTTTTACTTCGATCATTCTGTTGTATGCCCCCTGTACAGTATGCTCAGGCGTTCCCGATAGAAAGCTCCATCGTAACGGGACAGTGGTCACTGCCGAAAACATCAGAGAGGATGTCGGCATTAAGCAGTCTGTCCTTGAGCCTGTCTGATATTATAAAGTAGTCGATACGCCATCCCGCGTTGTTCTTGCGCGCGTTGAAGCGATACGACCACCAGCTGTATCTGCCTGTCGCGTCGGGATTAAGGTATCTGAACGTATCAATAAAACCCGCCGCGAGCAGCTCTGTCATTTTGCCTCGCTCCTCGTCGGAAAATCCGGCGTTGCCTCTGTTGGTTTTCGGGTTTTTGAGGTCTATTTCCTCGTGGGCGACGTTCATATCTCCACACAGGATCACGGGCTTTCTCATGTCAAGCCCAACAAGATAGGCACGCAGATCATCCTCCCATTTCATGCGGTAGTCGATACGCTTCAAGCCATCTTGAGAGTTTGGGGCATATACATTGACGAGGTAGAAGTCCTCGTATTCGAGCGTTATCATTCTTCCCTCGTGTGAATGTTCGTCAATGTTCATGCCATTATAATATACCGAGAGCGGCTCGTGCTTAGCAAACACAGCCGTACCCGAATAGCCCTTTTTATCCGCGCTGCACCAATATTGGTGATAGCCGTCAAGCTCGACCTGAGCCTGACCCTCCTGCATTTTCGTTTCTTGAATACATATAAAGTCGGGAACCTCGGCAAGTACAGACTCAACAAAGCTCTTTCCGAGGCACGCTCTCAATCCGTTTACATTCCACGATAAAAATTTCATACATTAACTCCGAATCACATTCACTGAAAACCGCATACGTCGATAACCGCAGTCCTCAGGAACGTTTTTACTATTCTATAAAGGCGTTCACCTAAGCTATATTGTACCATAATATAACAGTCAATATCAAGGGAAATCCTGTGTTATATTGCACAGAAACCAATGTCGGGGCTTTGCCCCGAACCCCATTTAGAGAACTTTTTGAAAAAAGTTCTCTAAAAACTCTCAAAAACTTCTAATTTTTCTAAAAAATAAAGAAGTAAACTGTTACATTTACTTCTTTTTCGGAGGAGTGCTTCTGACCGCAAGACGTGAGGGGCGAGAGAGGTGACGAGGAACTACGCGTCGAAGTGCCTCCGCCCGCAAGACGTGAGGGGCGAGAGAGGTGACGAGCAACTACGCGGCTTGCGTGTCCGACGGGGCGCAACGGTGGCGCTCGATTATAGCATTTTTACATCGTTTCTTTTTGCGGATTCCGCCTCGAAAAATTCCTTCGGCGTAAGCCCCATGGAATTGGCTACAATGCTTTTAGGGAACATAACTAGCATCTGATTGTAAATAGATACGTTCGCGTTGTACGCGCGCCGCGCCGCCTGGAGATGCTCCTCAACATCATATGCCGCCACCTGAAGCTGCTTGTAGGCCTGCGACGATAGAAGTATGGGATACTGCTCCGCAACAGCATTGATCCTGCCTATAGCTTCATTTATCGAATCGTTGAAGTTCTTGCGCTCCTGCATAGAACTCATTGAACGCATTTGTACCGTGGATCCGATAAGCTCTGATTCGTGCTGCGCATAGCTTTTTGTGATGTCAAGCATTTTGGTGAGCGTGTCATATCTCTTGGTCAAGGCAATATCTATCCCGGAGCTTGCCTCGTCGATCTTGACCTGCGTTGTGCGGAACTTGTTCTGCGCCGCGATCCACCATACCAGAATAATAACGATAAGCAAAATAATAATGATCGCTGCTACTATAATGATCGTTTCCATACTATTTTCTCCTTATATATAAAATGTTTTCTGCCGATTGTGCCGTCGTATTTTTTCAGACTACACGGGATTCATTCCTTTTGTCGATATATTGAGGAAATTATATATTAACTCAAACAGATAATAATTATCGTTTAGAATAATAATTTTTTTTCTTATTCTCTGACCGCGAGCCGTCACTGAATATACACGCTTTTGTCTATGTCTAGTATCTCAATAATACTGCTGACGAGGTCAAAATCATTTCGGAATCTTGCAATATCTCTGTTTGCGTCAAGATTTTGCCAGTTGGGTTCAAAAGCGGGACGTTTGTTGTTGATACCGATGTGCATAAAACCGTGCTTAAAGCAAACGACAACGTTAGAGCCTATGTTCTGCTTTATGTATATCAGCTTCTCCATTACCTGCGGTGTCAGCAGATAGTACGCAAGCTGCTGATTATTGCTCTGGACCTCAAACATACTGTTGAATACTTGGTTTTCAAGCTTGACCGTCTCAAGCCCCTTGTGCTTTTTTACACAATAGAGATACCTTTTGTCCGCTACCGTTACCATGCCGGAAAACGCTTTCGGGTATTTTATTATTATCCACCTGCCGGCAAAGCATTGGTTCGAGTTAGAGTCCCCGAATAAGGTCAGCTCCGCCTGAACAAAGTATACGCCGTGATATTTCCCCGTAAGATAATCCGACGTCATACATGTGCCGATATCTCTGTACATATCGGTATCCATAACGACATTAAATGGTATGCCGAAATGCGGTTCGTACAAAACATCCTCAACGACAGGGAAAACCGCCTCGTTTACAATATAATCTTTATAGTCAAACTCGGTGTAGCCGTTTTTGTTTTTCTTAACCAGAGAATTGCAAATATGTACAACGATCAATACCACAGGCATTGAGATGATCAGTAATAACAAATTATGAATAATGTATCCCAAAATTCCGCACAGCAAAAACACAAGCAATATTGTGGCGCATACATTTTTAATACGCTTGATTCGTGCCAGATCCTCCATTACCCTTGGGATATTCATAGTCTTTTTGGGTACGGGTCTGCGCTTGAGAAACCTTAAAAATCCGAGGAACGGATTGCCCGTTTTGTTAAAAAATACATACGCTGGCGCGGCACGCTCATTCTTGAGTCTTTCAGAGTGGTTAAGCTCATTAAACGGTGTATCGTAGTCGAGTGAATACGATAATGCACTCCAGTTGATTTTGTTCATATAAATCTCCTTGTGTCTGCTCTCTGCCGTCGTTTATCATGGGGATAAGTCACTGGCGTGTTTTGAAATAATTCCTTAGCAGAATAAACTTGTCAACTATCATTGGTTATACACGCTTTTATCAATATCAAGAATTTCTATTATACCTCTTACAAGGTTGAACTCATTCCTGAACTTTTCTATATCACTGTACAGGTCAAGCTTATTATAATCAGGTTCAAAAGTGTTTTGATAGTTGTTAATACCTATATGGAGATAACCGTTTTTAAAGCAGACTACAACCTGCCCGCGGGCGTACTGCTTGATATACATTATTCGCTCCATGAGCTGCGGAGTGAGAAGATAATAGGCTAGGTGCTGACTGCTGCTCTCGACAGCAAACAGGCTGTTAAAGGACTCGTTTTCCATACTGACATACTCAAGTCCCTTAGCCTTCCTTATACGGTTCATATAATCCCTATCCACAGCCGTGACAGTTCCGGAAAACCCTTTTGGATATTTGACTGCGATCCATTTTCCGCGAAAATATATAATTGTACTATCGTCGCTCTTATACTCTATTCTCATATCCGCCTGAGCAAAATAAACATTGCGGTATTTTCCCGTAACAAGATCCTCTGTGCTGTATCTGTTGCCCATGCGAACGACATTTAAATCCTTTACGACACTGTAAGGTATGCCGAAATTCGGCTCATAGACGATCTCATCGACAAACGGAGCTATAGACTGTTCTATAACATACGCTTTATAATCATTTACCGTATATCCGTGAGTAGTTTTACTTGTTTTAGTTTTAAAAAAAATGATTACGATAGCTATAGAAGCAGCAAGAACTGCAATACCGCCATTAAAAGCGCTTAAAATACACGCCGCGAAAATTACTATTATTACTCCAAACATACGCGTAAACATATTTGTTTTTTTGGTATTGGCGATCTCTCGGAGATCAGCCATCAGCCTTTGCGGGTCGACCTGTTTTTTGGCTACAGGTATTCGTCTTAAAAAGCGCATAAAGCCGAGAAAAGGATTGCCTGTATTGTAGAAAAACGCTTCAGGCGGAGCGTTTCTTTCGGCTGCCTTTCTTGCATTTATGTTTACTTCATTATATGGATCGTTGTCAGACTGCTGCCTGTTATAAATATATGCCAAATCTGTATTCTCCAATAATATATTTTATTGAATTATAAAGCAATATTTCCGCTTAATAATTTCATAAATGAATTAAGCGCTTTTTTATATAAAATTTTGCGGTCAAGCAACGGAAGTAATAAGCTTTACACATCTTTTAAAATTTTTTGTGTCGCTCCAACACTGTTTTGCATAAACTGCTTGTATACAGTTGTTTTGCGGAGCTGAGCTGCTTCTGATTTTTCTCGTGCAAGGTGCATCTCGCGCAAAACCGGGCATTCCGCATCATTGACGAGCGCGGCAGCAATAAAAAAAGCCCCGAAAACGGAGCTTTAGATGATTTATTTGATTTGCTTAACGAACGTAGGAATTATCTCCCTCTTCAATAACATATACTGTAACATCTCTTCTGCCGAACTGTGAGCATTCGTCAAATGTATCATAGTAAAGGTCAACAATAGCAGTTCCGGCAAAGAGAGCTCCGCCTGTATCAGCGGCGGTAGCATAGCCGTAGCATACCTGTCCGTCGTTAGATACTATATAGAGCTTAGAGCCGAGAGGAATAACATTTGAGTTGACCGCGACATTTCCGACCTGCGCGGGTCTGCCCGACGCTGTAAGTGAGCCTGCGGGAGCATAGTAAGCAGTCCCCGAGCCTGTGTATGAACGAAGATATGTTACCGTGTTGCCGTTCATATCTACGAATGTATTTGTCGCCGTATCGGAAGAGAACGATCCCGAATCCTCACGATTCTTTTCAAAATAATTTGTGGACGAAGTAACGGTCGTTTCAGGTCTTTTAGCCGTACCGACGAGAACGACCTTGTTTACAGCCTTCTTAGTCGTTTTTTTAGAGATAACATCAGCGCTTGTGAGCTTGCCGTTTACATATGTGAGCTTTGAGGTTATCAGCTTCTCGCCCTCTTTGCCCTCTGTCTGAACCTGAGTTTCACCCGCGTAGAGATCATCGGTCTTTTTCTCAACGGTCTTATAGTCGATAGACTGTGCTGTATGTGTTGTTTTGTAAGTAACTCTGTCTATCTTGAACTTGAGATCATCCTTAACTCTGCTGTCGAGATCAACGCTGACCTTATCGTTTGCGGTGAGCTTTATGCCGAGGAACTCGAGAGCTTCGCCTACTGTTCCCTCGGGAACGTCATTGGAGGTTGTTTTTCCGCCGTCACTGATGGAAATATTATACCAACGCTCAACTTTTATCTTCATATCAGGCTCAAGAAGTGTTCCAGCCGCCGGAGTAACAGAGTCAGTTTTTCCGATCTTAACGCCCGCCGCCTTGAGCGCGTCGGCGACCGTACCCTCGTTAAATTTTACGCTTTTGACGTCGCCGTCAGCCTCGAGGTCAACATTAAACGCCCTCATAATAGAAACCTCATAGCCGCTGCCGCTGTTTTCGGTAACGACCACCTTATCGTTTTTGCCGAGCTCTATGCCCGCCTGTGAAAGTATAGCGTCCTGACTGAGGTTCATAGTATTTATAACGGTCGTATTTTCACCATCGGTAATTTTAACAGTCTTAGTGAGAGCTGTGATAGAAAGAGCCGCCGAAAGACACATAGCGCCCATAACCGAAAAGACAACGGTCTTGTAAACGTTGCGGGCAACTTTCTTTTCTCTCTTTGCCACATATTTCTTCTTGGGTAATTCCATTATGTAATCTCCTTACGACTGTCCATTGACCGCGCTTGAGTGCGGCAGGACAACTTTAGTTGATGTGGCTATTATAGTCTTTGTATTTAATTATGTCAAACAAGGTTATTTATGTTTTTTGTGTACTTTGCCCAAAAATCCGAACACACATTCGATAGAATCAAGTCGATTACAACGATATAATTCTTAATAAGAAAATTGTGCGAAAAGTTTCTGTGCAATTTTGCAGAATTTTAATAGTTACAAATAGGTTACAACAAATTACGTGTGACTTGCTGTTCCTCATGACTCCGCGCTCACTCTGTCACAGTATGAGCATAAAGGAAAAATCGCATAGTTATCGACTTTTCGGGTGATCTTCAAGCGAGCATCGGACTTTGCGTTTTCAGAAATTACTCATTTTAAGCTTCGCATGGTTTTTTGAAATATTTACCAAATTGGTGTTAAAATTTTAACCGAAGTTTTGTTTGACGAAATGCTTAAAAGTCGTAAAAATACAGCTTTCATGAAAAATTTATTTGATTTTTTTCGCGTATATAACTCATAAAAAAGAAATTTTTAATTTATTTGTAATCTTTTGTAACCTTATTAAAAATTTACTCCTTTTATTTTTTCTTCGCTATACAGAGGGCTATATCGAAAAACGGCACTATATTATCCTCCTTGCCATTTTTGAGACGTTTATATACCTTTGTTGCGGGCGAGACGTTGGTTTTCTCATCCTTTATGAGTATCGGAACGCCGTCTGCCTCGACCCAGCGAAAGCCCGCGCGCTTTAAACCGGTCGCCAAAAGCACCTCGCCAAGGTATGCTCCGAAGGCGAGTGCCAATTCCCAAGTTTCACTGTCGCTCAAGTTTACCTTTTTTGCAGCATTCTCATAATATTTTAGAACGACCTCTAGCTCCTCTACGCTTTCACGTTTATAATCAAAGTCATATTTAAGCTGCTTTGCATATACGACCGCTTTTTCAGCAAGGGCTTTCATTTTTATCTCTGTATCGTTATCTTTATATCTGTTTCCGCGTTCAAAAAAGCTTAAAATACTCACCGCTGCGCTCTCCTTTCATTCAATGCGGCAAGCGCAGCGTAAGCCGCGTGGGTAATAAGCAGGGAAGCCTTTCCCCTGTTTATTACTGTAATGATTCCGCCTGACAGGAGGAGCCATCTTGCCAAAGTTATATATCGACACAGTAAATCATATATCGCGTTTTTTCTATTTTATCACATAGTTATTACAAAATAAAGGCAATAAACGCTTTAATTTTTAAAACAAAAAATAAGGAGCGAAAAATCGCCCCAAATCTGCAACAGTTTATATAAAGATAAAGTGAAGCCTCACTCGGAAAGAAAGTCCTCTACCACCTCGCGTATATGCAGCGCATCAAGCTTTAACTCGTTACATAGAGATACAAGTCTTTCCAAGCGCTTGTATTCAGTGGTTATATCCTCAATAATGATATTTTTCTCACCATCATTATATTCAATGCCATAGACAGACAAGAAACCCTCTGTATCTTTGTTTATGTTAGAACATATTAACGAGTAGTGCATTCTATGACCAATTCCTTTATTTTCGTTTGTTTAGCACAAAGTATATTATACCATATTTTCCTATAATTTCCATTAACAATTTTGTAATTAAAATCTCGATAATTTAATATAACTATATTAAGTCCCTTGTAGGCAGCTATATATGCAGCATATTTTATAAATAGCTGCTTTTAAGTCAAAATGCACTTGCTACTGTTCCGCATATTATCCTCACGTCACTGTTTTCGGCAAGTATGCGACAGCACTCCGAAAGAGTATACCCTGATGTCACTATGTCGTCAACGATAAGCACGGTTTTTCCGTTAAGCCTGATACCGCTCAAGCGCTTATATACACCTATTATATTGCTTTTCCGCTCCTCATGGCTCAAGCTGTGCTGTTCTGTGTTATCTATAATTTTTTCAAGCGTCCTCATGTATTCCACCGAGAGCAGTCTGCCAACCTCTCTGCCTATCAATTCTGATTGATCATACCCTCTTGCTCTCAGTCTCTTCTTTGAAAGAGGGACGCTTGTTACAAGGTCAGGCTCTCCAAAGTATTCGTAAACAACCTGTGCGAGAGCTGCGGAAAAGCTTTTGCAGAACTCACGCTTGCCATAAAACTTGTAGATTTTAATAGCATCTCGTACTACTCCGTCATATTTAAAAGCGGCAACACATTCGTTGCCGCCGGGTATGATCCTTATGTACGGCTTTTGCGGAAAGCCTGCCCGACATATATCGCATTCAAGTCTGTCACCGATAATGATTTTGCCGCAATACGGACACTTTCTCGGAAAAAGAAATTCCAAAGGACTCACTGTCATACAAATACACCCTTACAGACGTTTAACTCCCGACGCATCAAGGCTGTGAACCGCATTGCCGAACTCAACGTCAAAGGCGCTGCCATCGGGGAAAATATCGAACATGGGAAGCAAAACAAACGCCCTTTCGAGAAATCTCGGGTGGGGGAGAGTTAAATTTTTATCGCTGCGTTCCTCGCCCTCGTATAGTATCATATCAATATCAATTATTCTCGGGGAGTATTTATAGGGGCGAAGTCTGCCCATACTTGCCTCTATACCAAGGCAGGCGCCCATCAGCATTTCAGGTGAAAGCTCCGTTTGAAGCATTACACAGCAGTTATAGAAGTTTTGCTGTTCATCAGGTGTTTCAAACGGCTCTGTTTCATATATTTCTGAGGTTTCAGTCACGGCAGTTCCATACAGAAGCGACAAGGCGTCGATAGCGTTACGAAGGTTTTTCATTCTATCTCCTATATTCGTCCCGAGACAAAGTACTGCCCTTTTCATTTACATATACCCCCGTTTTGTGTCCCTTGAACGTGTGATTTCTACGGCGACATAGCCGAAGTCAGCTTCTATCGGAGCGTTTGGCTTTTTCAGGAGAATACGGACGCATTCCGCAGAAGAAAATTCCGCAAGCAGAGAGTCGGCTGCGGCCTGCGCCGCGCGCTCGATAAGGTCATAGTTCTCCGCAGTCAAGGCCCGCTTGATAACGGTGGCGGCGTGCGAGTAATTAACGGTGCTTTCGAGATCGTCTGTTTGGCAGGCGTCCGTCAGGTCTGCATAAATATCCGCGTCAATGATAAACGTTTGTCCCCTTTTCTTCTCAAAGTCATTGACGCCGTGATAAGCATATACTCTCAAATCTCTAATAATAATCCGATCCATCGTAACCCCTCACAATAGCGTCCGCCACCCTTGCCGATTGGACTGCTTCGGCGACATCGTGTACCCTTATAATGTCCGCGCCTGCGGATATTGCGAGAACATGAGCGGCGATCGTCCCCGCAAGCCTCTGCTCAAACGGCGGATCTCCGCATGGCGCTCCTACTACTCTCTTGCGCGATGCTCCTATAAGTAGCGCGCACTCGTCAACACGATACTTTCCGCATTTACGCAATATTTCAAGGTTGGCGTTGTGAGTTTTGCCGAAGCCTATTCCGGGGTCAAGGCAGACACGCTCACGTTCAATACCAAAGCTGTCGCATTTCTCTAAAACACTTTTGAAAAAATCTTTTATTCCGTCTGCTTTGTCATGCATAATAATGCAGCCGCAGCCGCTTTCTGAGGAAATGCGGTACATCTCCTCGTCGGCATAGCCCGTAACATCATTTATAATATCCGCCCCGAACAACAGCGCCTTTTTAGCCACCGAAGGATAGAAGGTATCGACCGAAACAGGTATACTGACAGATTCCCTCACCGCCTGAAGAAACGGCAGCAGACGTTTTTCCTCGTCCTCGGCGGGTATTCTCGTATATCCGGGACGTGTCGATTGCGCGCCTATGTCTATTATATCCGCACCATCGTTCTGCATCTGTACGGCGTGACCGACAGCCGCGCCAATATCAAGCCATTTTCCGCCGTCTGAAAACGAATCCGGAGTTACGTTTAATATACCCATTATATATGTTTTTTCTCCGAGAGGAAAACTGAAATTTTTCGCTTTAAATATTTTCCGCATTTGTATATTCACCCCCGCAGAGTTTATCAACAGACTATTTCTGCGTCAGGAGGGACATTACCTCCGACCGTGTCCTCGCGTCGCTCTTAATTGTCCCTCTGAGAGCGGATGTCATTGTCTTTGCCCCTGCCGCTCTCGCACCGCGCATAGTCATGCACAGGTGTTCCGCTTCTATAACGACAGCCACTCCGAGCGGGTCGAGATTATCATACAGAAAGTCCGCGATCTCCGAGGTAAGTCTCTCTTGAACCTGAGGTCTCTTGGCAAAGCTGCTTACTATTCTCGCAAACTTGGAAAGCCCTATTATCTTGCCGCCCTGAGGAATATATGCTATGTGCGCGGTACCGACAAACGGCAGGAGGTGATGCTCGCATACCGAATACATAGGTATATCCCGTACTATAACAAGCTCCTGGTTTTGCTCGGGAACGTCGAATATTTTAAGATACTGCTTAGGGTCGTCATGAAGTCCCGAAAAAATCTCCTCATACATATTCGCGACGCGCTTAGGGGTTTCGAGAAGTCCCTCCCTGTCAACGTCCTCGCCTATTGCCGTCAGAAGCTCCCTGACCGCGGCCTCTATTCTCTGCTTATCAACCATTTTTTTCTCCCTTTCATTGATCCGTATCATTATTTTCCGCAACATATGCCAGCTTGACTCTTACAAGCAGCGCACTCTCATTTTTATAAATCGAACAGCCGTCACGGTCTATTTTATGCTCATCATCGAGCAGCTCGTTTGCCGCATTAACATAGGCATAAAACTTGTACGGCTGACCGAAAAACAGCTTGTCGATATATTCCTCATATTTCATCTCTTTGCCAAAAACTATCGGGAGATATTTATCCCTATTGTTGGCAGCGTTCACAAGTGTGTCTACGATCTTTTTGTCAGTCTCATTATCAAAGGTTATTATAACCGCCGCGTTTCTTGAGTAATATCCTGCTTCTGTCGAGGCGCATCTGGGAATAAAGAAATTATACCTCATATCGTCCTTGCTGTCGTCCTCAAGGCTGACTTCCTTTGCGGTGGGGCTTATGGTATGTGTTAAGGTTATTATCTCGTCGTTGATATTAAAAAAATCATATATCGGACCGTTATCCGTATCATCCCACGTTGTATCAAGATGATACCATTTCCCGTCAATTTTTATAACATTCCACATATGTCCGCTGCCGTCGCTGTCGCCTCGTATCGTCTCACATTCTATCCCGCACAGATTCATAAGGAGTTGTTCCGCCTTCGCATAGCCCTCGCAGACAGCCTCTCCCTTGACAAGCACACCGTATGCGGAGAAATATTCCCAGCCGTCGCTCAGACTCTTTGCCGTACCCTTGTACACGCAGTTTAATATGATATAGTCGTGGATCAGTTTTTCTCTGTCAAACTCACTCTGTCCCTCCTCAAGCGAGGACATTATCATGTTTACCGCGCTGCGCAGTACGGCGGCTTTCTTTTCACACTCATCGGCAGACATAACGGAGTAAAACTCCGCTATTGTATCATCATCGGCATATGCGTACCCGAAAAGGTTGTCTAGCCAGAAAACCTGAGGATTATCGAAAACATAAGCGTTTATGGAGCGCCTTATATCCCTCTCGGACATATGCTTGCCATTGATAGTCACACGCATGGTTCTATAATGGTCGTTTTCGTCCTTTGTCTCGCTTATAGTCATAACGCTGCTGCCGATAAGGTCGTACAGCTCTTTCTCGGATTCGGATTCCAGGGACTCTCTGCCGTTGTTTACCTTGACAGTGGTATAGTATGGAGATGCGGTGAAATCTTCTATCGTAATATTTCTATATGTAAGCTCGCTCTGACCGTCTATGGTAACGGCATTGATAATATCCGGGTCATCGCTCTGCTTGTTTATCGTACCGTTTCCACCGGTAAGATTCAAAAAATATATTGCACTGCAGGTCAGGGCTGCGGTTACTACCGCAAAAAACAAAACGTAAAAAGCTCTCAAAACGTTTTTTCTCATTAACTAACCTCCGAAGAAAAAAGCGGCGTTATGACTTGTGAAAATAACTTATGCGCGTTCAAATTCAAATTGACGGCTTTCGCCGCCGGGCTGTACGGCGTGTTAATACGCCGCATTAAAGCACTGAGCAAATATGATGCCGACATACTATTATTTCTGAGGAGCGGACTTCCTCTGCGCTGACTTGACGCTTTGCCTTGCCTTTTTAAATTCGGCGAGAGTGCGGCTCATGTCCTCGTCTGCCTGCCTCATAATATCATCCACATATTCGCCGGCGGCTTTTTTCATTTCGGTTGATTTCGTCTTTGCATCCGCAAGTATCTCATTCGAGCGTCGCTGTGCTTGTCGGACTATCTCGTTTTTGGCGACCATTTTTTTCGCACGTTCCTCTGCGGAGTGAATAATAGCCTCCGCCTCCTGATTCGCCTGCGATATTATCCTGTTTCTGTCCGCAACGATGCTGCGAGCCTGACGTATCTCCTGCGGAAGATTCGCCTTTATCTCGTCAAGTATCTCCTTGACGCCCGTAACGCTGACAACCGCTTTATCTCTGCTGAGCGGGATCTTTGCCGATGCCTCCAGCATTTCATAAAGGTCGTTTATCATTGTTTCTACACTGCTCATGATCTCAATCCTTTCTAAGTCTGTTTAGTATTTCATCGTGAACACATTCGGGGACGAATGACGATATATCTCCGCCGAGCTGTGCAACCTGCTTTACTATGCTTGAGCTTATAAACATATACTCCAACCGTGTCGTAAGAAATATCGTTTCAAGCTCGGGGTTCAGCTTTTTATTTGTGAGAGCCATCTGAAACTCATATTCAAAGTCCGAAAGCGCCCTGAGACCTCTGACTATTGCCGTCGCGTTATGCTGTGCCGCAAAATCAGCGAGCAGTCCGTCAAAGCTTGTTACCTCGACATTCGGAAGCTCCGCCGTCGCCTTTTCTATCAATCTCACGCGTTCCTCGGCGTTAAAGCAAACCCGCTTATTCATATTATTAAGTACCGCAACGATGATCTTATCAAACATTTTTGATGCCCTCGTTATAATATCGACGTGACCGACAGTAACGGGGTCAAAGCTCCCCGAGCATATAACCGTTTTCATTTATTTGTTTCCCTCCGCATTTTTATAAAAAATCCTCATGAACATATATAGTAAGAATTATTTTTCCGTATTTGTAATGCTTTTTTACGGCAAAATCACCGATTCTTTCGGGGAGCTCCTCATCTCGCGGATGTTCGCAGATTATCCTGCCGCTTTTGTTCATAAACACCGGCATTATATCAAGTGCCCTTTGTAGGAAGCCCTTTCTGTACGGGGGATCAAGATACGCTATATCAAAGCACTCGTCGCAGCTCTTGAGAAACGAAAGTGAATCGGTCGGAACAACCTCCGCTTTATCGGAAAGTCCTGTGATCTCAAGGTTTTTCCTGATTACGGCAAGAGAGGCTTTTGAGTTGTCAACAAGTACAGCTTTTTTTGCACCTCGGCTGAGAGCCTCTATGCCCATCTGACCCGAACCCGCAAAAAGGTCGAGAAAGCATCTGCCCTCAATATCGAATTGAATGATCGAGAACACTGCCTCCTTAACCATATCGGTAGTCGGTCGGACATCACTGCCGCTTAAGGTTTCGAGCCTTTTGCCGCCCGCTGTTCCCGTTATAACTCTCATTTCGTTATCCTCCCGCAAGCTTCGGTATTGAAAAGTCGCTTTCTTTTGAGTGGTTTATCGAAACCATACAGATATGAAATTATTATATCACACTTTGTCGAATCTGTCGAGAGGCGGAGTGCCTCCGCCCGCCGCACGGGAATTTTTTAGCCTTGAATAAATTTCGAAAATGCGGTATTATTATATGACAGACAAGCTGATTCGGGGCAGTCTATATTATGTAAAAGAATTTGTAAGGAATGAAAAAATTGTCATTGATGAATAGTGAAATAGTTGATTTAAGAAAAAAGATCATTGAGAACGAATTTTCAAGAATGAATGATATGCAGAAAAAAGCAGTATTTGCGGTAAGCGGTCAGCTCCTGATACTTGCGGGGGCGGGAAGCGGAAAGACTACCGTTCTTGTTAACAGGATAGCGAATATTCTCCGCTTCGGCGAGGCGTATGAGAGCGAAAATGTATACGGAACGTACTCTGATGACGAGATTCTTGAGATCAGGAGCGCGGCTCGCGGCGAAACGGAATTATCGGACGAGCTTGCGTCAAAGCTGTCTGTCGGTAAGATCAAGCCGTGGAGAATACTTGCGATAACATTCACAAATAAAGCCGCAAGGGAACTCAAGGAGAGAATCTGCAATAAGGTTGGAGATGAGGGTCTTGAGATATGGGCATCGACGTTTCATTCCTGCTGTTCGAGGATCCTCCGCCGATATGGCGACTTGATAGGCTACTCGTCGCACTTTACGGTGTACGATACGGACGATACAAAAAAGCTGATAAAAGACTGTATGAAGTCCCTTAATATAGATGAAAAGCATCTGCCGATAAGAAGCGTTCAGGCACAAATATCAAGGGCTAAGGATATGGTCAAGACGCCCGAGAGGTTAAAGAACGAAGCAGGTCAGGACAGTATGCTTGTATCTGTTGCCGCTGTATATGAAATGTATCAGAAGCGGCTTAAAAAAGCCGACGCGATGGACTTTGATGATATTATACTTAATACTGTGCTTTTGTTTAAAAAATATCCAGACGTTCTCGAAAAGTATCGTGACCAATTCAAGTACATAATGGTTGACGAATATCAGGATACAAACCTCCTGCAATATGAGCTTATAAGTCTGCTTGCGGGGGACGACGGCAATCTCTGTGTTGTCGGTGACGATGACCAGAGCATTTATAAATTCCGAGGAGCTACAATCGAGAACATTCTCAGCTTTGAAAAGCAGTACAAAAATGCGCGGGTTATACGCCTTGAGCAGAACTACCGCTCAACTCAAAACATTCTTTCGGCGGCAAACGGTGTTATCTCCAACAACGAACAGCGCAAGGGAAAAACTCTTTGGACTGAAAATGAGGTTGGCGCGTCCGTTCATCTTTATACGGCAGATGACGAGCAGGGCGAGGCAGGCTATGTTGCGAGAACGATCTCCGACAGGGTGTCAAAGGGCGCGAAGCTCTCCGACTTTGCCGTTCTGTACAGGATGAACTCGCAGTCGCAGAATATCGAGCGCGCATTGGCGCGTATGGGAATACCGTATAGGATCATCGGTGGTCATCGTTTCTATGAGCGTATGGAAATAAGGGATATGCTCGCATACCTTTCCGTCATCTGCAATCATAATGATAATGTCAGGCTTAAACGCATTATAAATGTACCTAAACGTGCTATCGGAGAAAGCAGCGTGAGCCGCATTGAACATATAGCCGAAACGCTCGGAGAAAGTATGTTTAATATAATGAACTCAAGCGATGAGTTTGCGGTTTTGTCGCGCACTTCTCCAAGCTTGCTTGAATTTTGCAGGCTGATAAATGACCTTACGGAAATGATAGACGAGGGTGAATCCCTCACAAATATGTATGATTCGCTCATAGAGAGCATAGGATATATAGAATACCTCAAAAAGTCAAGCAGTCACCCCGATACCGCGGAAGAAAATATTTGGGAGCTTAAGTCGAGCCTCGCACAGTATGAGGAGGAAAAATGCAATGAAGCAACGCTTCAGGGCTTCCTCGAGGAGGTTGCGCTCCTGACCGATATTGACAACTATAATGCGGACTCGGAAAGCGTCGTTATGATGACGCTTCATTCCGCAAAGGGACTTGAGTTCCCATATGTTATAATTCCCGGCATGGAGGATGGTATTTTTCCCGGCTATCATGCGGCACTTTCCGAGGATGGGCTTCAGGAGGAACGCCGTCTTGCGTATGTCGGTATCACTCGTGCCAAAAAAGAGCTTTTCCTCGTCAACGCGCGAGAGCGCACGCTTTTCGGCAAAACCTCGCGTAATCTTCCATCGAGGTTTATAAAGGAGATCCCAGAGGAATTTATAGAAGCGGAGAATGACGAGCGCAGAAAGATGCCTGCCATCACGGTAACGCGAAACAGACCCAGACCGACATACGATGTTGAGCGCACTATCACTCCAACTTCGTCGAAGCCCAAGCCGGACGCTCAGACGTACAAGGTCGGTGATACAATAAATCACAAAGTATTTGGGTCGGGTCTTATAATCTCGGCAGTCAGCACCGCGAACGATATGATTCTTGAGGTTTCCTTTGAAAAGGTCGGCACTAAAAAGCTAATGGCGAATTTCCTATCCTCAAGCTTGCTGAAATAAAGCTGATTTTTGACGAGTGTAAGGAAATAACAGGAAAAGTTTATTTATATGTCCCATAATTTTAAATGGGAAAAATGAGTATATCCGCATATTCAGGAATACTTTCTGAAGTAATGTATAAGGAGAAAATATGCCTGCTGTTGTTTCACACTATATTATGTCCGAAAAACTTATTGATGATATACATGAGTATTACCCATCCTTTAAGCTGAACAAAACAGCGTTTATCTGGGGAGGGAACGGTCCTGACTTTTTATTTTGTCACAGGGTATTACCATGGCAAAGGGGAAAAAGCTATAATAAGATCGGAACACTCATACACAAGCTCCCTCCCGAGAATGTTCTCGGTTATCTTGCTGCTTATGCGAGGGAAGCCGAAAGCGATACCGCCATGAGTTATGCGCTTGGTTTTATATCTCACTACGCGCTTGACAGTATGGCGCACCCGTACATTATTTGCCGAGCCGAGGAGCTTTCCTCAATAAGCGATGGGGTTCATGCGTCAACGTGTCACAACGATATTGAAGCAAACCTCGATGTTCTTTTGTACGAGCGTTTTTACAAAAAGCCGCTTACATCTGTCAGTTTGAGGACGCTTTCTCCGCTTGATCCCAACGTCATGAATGCTGTTGCCGATATGATACACGGGCTTCTTGTCATGTATTCGCTGCCCATTATGAGCAAAAGTGAGATAATAACTGCACAGCATGACTGGCACACGGGGCTTGCGTTGTTAAACGACAAAACACATCTTAAAAGGAACGCTCTGAGACTCGGTGAAAAGGCGGCTAAGCTGCCTCCCGTACTATCGTCTCTTGTGCGTCCCTCAAAAAATAAGATAACATATGATTATGCCAATACTGCACACAAGGAATGGAGTTCACCTTTTTCACCGGAAGACATACATACGGAGAGTTTTTACGATCTATTTGATGCTGCTCGCGTTCGTTCTATCGAATTGATTGCGGCGGCTATGCGAGGTGACTCCTTACGGCTCTTAGTTCACGGCATCCCCTTCGGTTAATCGGCGGAGTGCCTCCGTCCGCAAGTCGCGGCGGGCAGCGCCCACAGGCAAGTCGCGGCGGGCAGCGCCCGCAGGCAAGTCGCGAGGTCATTTTTCGCCGTGCGGCGAAAAATTTCGACGTCGTTAGGGGACTATGACGTACCGCGCAAGCAGTATTTAGCACTGTATTTGCATACGGCAGTCCATTGGAAACTTAGTATTGACGCGGCGGGCAGCGCCCGCAGGCAAGTCGCGAGGTCATTTTTCGCCGTGCGGCGAAAAATTTCGACGTCGT
>CANQUS010000016.1 GCA_947627055.1 uncultured Clostridia bacterium
AAAACCGCCCAGAAACGGCGGATTTGCGGCATTTTTGAGGGTATGGAATTGTATCAATCTCGGCGTGGTTTTGTCAATAACACGACTGAATGGACGAACGTGTGAAAGATCTGCTAAAGCAGCGGCGAGAGTTTCCTTGATAGGCGCGGAAGTAGAATTTTCGCGATAGCCTCGCTTATGAAGTCCTATTCCCGAGGTATCGATCATAATACTTACAATGTCTTTCATTATAAGAAATTTGACCTTGACCTGTGCGCCCGTTTCCTCAAACCAACTTACCCCATACTTAGTCCTTAGACGTTCAACAATAGCCTTTTTAATAATTGACTGACAGTCTGGAACACTGGAAAGCCTTGAGTTCAGCGCTCTGCCTGTTACCGGGAACGCATCGTTCTCCCCTATCCACTCCTCCCAGGGAAGATTTTTGACGGAATCAAAAAGCTCTGTAAAGCTTAACGCTTTAAATTCTCCCATCTCAACGAGTATTCTCTCACTGTATCGTGAGCAGATATTTGCACGTGCCATATCACTTTGTGAACCCGAAAAAAGCACCCTGCCGTTCTGAGCCTCTACATTTTTAATATCCATGCGGCGAAGCTCCTCCGCCACCAAACCTTCAAGCCCTAAAAGGCAGGTTGCAACATATTTTATTTCATTCATAGCGATCCTCATTCACAGTTTTTATATTAACAGTTTAACATTAAACTTCAGTTCTTGCAAGTGTGAGTGTTAAGCGTCACTTCTATAAATATTTATATATCACTTAATCACATACCTGTAGATGCTGCGGTATAATAAATTTATTACCGATTTAGCAGACAATAATCAATTTGAGAATCAGTCCGATAAAGATATGCCTATCGTTTCTGTCACATATGTCGTTACAGCTTGCTCCGTTTATAATTGATAGACATATCAGATATTTTAGGTTTATTTGAGCATATAAAACAACTGGAGCCTCAGGGAATTATAAGGCTCCTTGAGGCTTCAATGTGTGATCCTACAGGCAATCACTACGCTTGTATCATATATTTTATTAAAATGCTCGGCTTTGATAAGCTTTTGTCTATTGAAATAAAGTTACACAGCTTTATTAGGCGTTTGTGTTGTCATGTATTGCCGTCAACTTATAACCGCTCTTTTTGACAATTTCCCTGATGGTATCATCGTCAGTCGGCCGCATCATTAGGATAAGAACCTTGTTTCCCTTAATGTCAACCTTTGCATAATATCCGTCCAGTGAATTAAAGGCATTTTCTACTTTTATGGCGCAGTTTTTGCATGACATACCGCCGATTTCTACAATCTTAGAATACGGATAGCTGCCCTTTCTGCGATTCATCGGTTTGATCCTTTCAACTTTATCAACACTCGAAGCGCAGCACCCGTTTGAAAGCTTTTTTATGTAACTTATTATTGAAAAAAACGCAATCACTATTATAATTAAGCAAACGATAACAGTTGACACTGTTGAGGGCATATTTGTAACACATCCTTTTGAAATAACAATTCTTGAAGTATAAAAGGGAAAGACTACGCTTCCCCTTTTACCAAAATAGTTTATTCGGATTTTTTGTAAGATTTTGTATTATGACAAAATTCACAATTAGCGCAGGAGGAGCATGATCCTCCACAGCCCTTGCCTTTCCTTTTGTCCTTTATCATACTTCTTACAATAAAAAATATGATCACCAAGAGAATCAAAGAAACTAAAATCGTAGAAGCATTTGCTACTAAAAAAGCCTGCATAAAAGCACCTCTTTAAGCCCTGAGCTTTACATTCGCTGCCAGACGGTTGGTTTCCTTATATGGTCTTACAAGTAGAAAAACAATGAATGCCGCGACAAGGATAGCAAGTATTACAAACGGGTCGAACGCTCCGCCTGTGATAAGATTGCCGAACTGATAGATGCACAGCGATATTGCATAAGCAAATACACACTGATAACCAATCGCGAACCATGTCCACTTTGCACTGTTCATCTCACGCTTTATGGCGCCTATGGCTGCAAAGCAGGGCGCGCATAACAGGTTGAATACAAGGAAAGAAAGCGCGGCCGAACCGGTGAAAGATGACGCAAGATTTCCCCAAATTTCCGAGCCGTCCTCGGCAACCTCGGCAAATCCGTAAAGTATGCCAAATGTACCGACTACATTTTCTTTTGCGACAAGACCTGTGACAGCGGCAACAGCAGCCTGCCAGTTGCCCCAACCGAGAGGAATGAACAGCCATGCGACAGCATTACCAATAAGCGCAAGGAAGCTGAGATCAAGCTCTTCGCCCTCAAGCATCCTAAACTGACCGTCAACAATACCGAAGCCCGATGCGAACCAAACAAAAATCGTAGAAAGAAGAATAATAGTTCCCGCTTTCTTTATAAATGACCAGCCGCGTTCCCACATACTGCGCAGAATATTACCTACAGTAGGAAGATGATACGCAGGAAGCTCCATAACAAACGGGGCAGGATCTCCTGCAAACATCTTAGTTTTCTTGAGGATGATACCAGAAACGATAATTGCCGCAACACCAATAAAATATGCAATCGGCGACACCCACCAGGCTCCGCCGAATATCGCGCCCGCGATAAGGGCAATTATCGGCAGCTTCGCGCTGCACGGGATAAATGTTGTAGTCATTATTGTCATCTTGCGGTCACGGTCATTTTCGATCGTACGCGATGCCATTACACCCGGTACTCCGCAACCCGAACCGATAAGCATCGGTATGAAGGATTTACCGGAAAGACCAAACCTTCTGAAAATCCTGTCCATTATGAACGCGATACGAGCCATATAACCGCATGACTCAAGAAACGCAAGGAAAATAAACAGAATAAGGATCTGCGGAACAAATCCGAGAACCGCGCCTACGCCTGCGACAATACCGTCAAGAATCAGAGAGTTAAGCCAATCCGCTGTGTTTAAGGCAGAAAGTCCCTGCTCTATCAGGCTCGGAATACTTGGAACGAATACGCCATAGTCAGCCATATCAGGTTCCTCTGCCTCAAGTGCACTTTCAAAGGCAGCGTAGTCAACGGGAACGGTTTCTACTATATTACCGTCCTCGTCTTCGATTTCAGCAGTGGCAGTGATTTTCTTTGCTTTAGCATCTGCCTTGAATCTTTCAATAGTTGCCTGAGCCTCAGCATATTCAGCGGCAGCGTCTGTATCCGCTCCGTCCTCAGGCTCTGATACCTCAAGAGCCTCACCGATGCTCTCAGTATCAAGCTTTGCCTCTGCGGCGGCAGTAAGGTAAGCATCGATCTTCGCCATCTCTGTTTCGTAATCTCCTGATGCGCTCTCATAATCACCGCGGCCTATTCCGAACAGATACCAGCCGTCACCGAACACACCGTCATTTGCCCAGTCAGTCGCAAGAGTACCAACCGTTGTAACTGAAACGTAGTAAACAATAATCATTACAATAGCAAAGATCGGTAGCGCAAGCCATCGGTTTGTAACGATTCTATCAATTTTGTCAGAGATCGTCAGCTTATCCTTGCTCTTCTTTTTATAACAGCCCTTGATTATGGAGCTTATGTAAGAATACCTTTCGTTAGTAATGATGCTTTCTGAATCATCGTCAAATTTCTCCTCGGCGGCTTTGATTATATCCTCAACATCAGGCAGCTTATCATTTGCTTCGATAATTTTGCTGTCCCTCTCAAAAAGTTTTATTGCATAGAAGCGTTTCTGTTCATCGGGAATATCGCTCGGAAGCTTTTGTACAATTTCCGAAAGGATCACTTCAACATCCTTAGAAAACGTATGGACGGCTTTCGCTTGCTTTTTGCTGTTTGCCGCCTTTATCGCGGCTTCGGCGGCTTCCGTTATTCCTGTACCCTTGAGAGCGGAAATCTCGCAAACCTCACAGCCGAGTTTATTTGAAAGCTCCTTGAGGTTTATAACATCCCCTTTCTTTTGGAGAATATCAGTCATATTGACAGCGATAACGACCGGTATACCCAACTCCGTAAGCTGCGTTGTAAGATAAAGGTTTCTTTCAAGGTTTGTACCGTCGATGATATTGAGTATAGCATCTGGGCGATTGGTAATGAGATAGTTTCTTGCGACGACCTCCTCAAGAGTATATGGCGAAAGTGAATATATTCCCGGCAAGTCCATTATGGCAACATTTTTGTTGCCCTTGAGCCTACCTTCCTTTTTCTCGACCGTAACGCCGGGCCAGTTGCCGACGTATTGATTTGAACCTGTCAGTGCATTAAACAGCGTAGTTTTACCGCAGTTCGGGTTGCCTGCAAGTGCGATTTTAATCGACATTGTTTTTCCTCCTGATAATATTAGTTATAGCTAACCAATGTAAGCGTTTCAGTTAGATATTTATAACTCAAGCGCATAACGCTCGACTATACAGATGTATTAAGCGCTCACCTCGACCATTTCCGCGTCTGATTTTCTGATCGAAAGCTCATAACCACGGACAGTGACCTCAACAGGGTCTCCTAAAGGCGCAACCTTGCGTATGTAAATCTCCACGCCCTTGGTTATGCCCATATCCATTATGCGGCGCTTTACAGCGCCCTCTCCGTGCAGCTTAACGACCTTTACGGTATCTCCGATCTTAACATCCCTTAATGTCATATTTCATTCTCCCTTCTAATCCCGATATAATAAAGTATTCATACACCTCAGTACAGAATATTTTATATCATTATTTTATTAGCCATTTCTCGGCTTATTGCTACGCGGCTGTCCTTGATACTGACTATGACGTTACCATTATTTTCGGAAATAACCGTAACATCGCTGCCTACGACAAAGCCAAGCTTCTCAAGAAACCTTCTGACCTCATCTTTACCTCCGATCCTCTTTATCCGATTTTCTACACCGGCTTGAGCCATGGTTAAAGGCATCATAAATCACTCCTTTTCTGCTGTGCGTATTAGTTAAACCTAACACATCTTCAGGAAAATTAGGTTAGTTATTTTTAACTACATAATAAATTAGCATAAACTAACCGATTTGTCAAGTATTTGCTCAAAAAAAATTGTATTATTAAGCAGCATCCTAAAACAAAGCAAAAAAGCCCACAAAAACAATTCAGCAAATATTTCTATAATTCTGAAAATTCATTAAGAATTTTATCTAAAAATTGATTTATACAGATGCGCATATTTTACAATTTTTATATTTAACTATTACAATAAATCAAAAAATATGTTATTATATTATTACATAAAAATATTGTCCGTGTTATATTTAGTGTTTCCTAAGGAGGTACTTAAAATGTATAATATTAACGATACTGTGTTATATGGAGCAAACGGTATATGCAAGATCTCCGACATATGTGAGAAGGATTTTTCAGGTACGGTAAAGAAGTATTATCTCCTCAGACCTCTTGCAAATGAAGGTATGACGATTTTTGTACCTGTAGAGAATAAAACTCTTACACAAAGAATGCGTCGTATTTTGTCAACCGAAGAAATTTACGATCTTATCGGCATGATCACCGATGAACCCGTCGAATGGATAGTTGACGACACAGAGCGCAAGGAGCATTATCGGGCAATTTTATCCTCAGGAGATCGCAGAGAGCTTCTAAAAATGATAAGGGAGCTTTATCTCCACAAGCAGGAACAGCAGTCAAAGGGAAGAAAAAATCATATATCCGATGAACAGTTTCTCAAGGAAGCAGAAAAACTACTTTACTCGGAATTTTCACTTGTGCTCAATATAAAGCCCAACGAAGTACCGAGCTTTATAGCCAAAAGGATTTGCGCTAACGCAAAAATCTGATCACACACATGAACAGCCGTCGTTATATAAATATATTTTTAACAGAAACGGATAACTCCCTGAAGCCGGTCTACGACTTCAGGGAGTTAATCTTCTGCTATCATTTAATCATAATCCGTGTCATGATCCAGTATCTTTCCTGATACCGGATCAATGGCATATTCATATTTTGTTCTGCCTCTTAAAAATTCGATATCATATTCATATATTCCGTCATCTATGTAAAGCTCAGCTTTTGTAAAACTCACGTCGGATTCCAAAATGCCCGCGTGATATAAAGCGATTTCTTTTGCCCTGTCAACGCCTATGTCATAGTTATTCGTATTGCCGCTAAGTGAATGGCCAAAAAAAACAACTGATAAAATAACAGCCACACATAAGAAAATCGGTATGAACAACACTTTCTTTTTCACAACGACTCCTCCATAATCATAAATGTAAGCAAAGAATATCACACCTTAAAGTTGTTGTCAATGACAACTTTTATTGTTTTTATTTGACATTTTAAAGGTGTTATCATCATACTATGGAGGTGTGAAAATGGTACAAAATTTAAAGCTGTTAAGGACAAAATATAAAGTCAGCCAACAACAATTAGCTGATATAATTGGTGTCACTCAGCAGTCAATAAACAAATATGAGAACCATAAAGTTGAACCGGATATACAAACTCTGATTAAATTAGCAGAATATTTCAATACTTCAATAGATTACCTCGTGGGTCGAACTGATATAGATCATGTTATAGAATCTGTTGTTCGTTATGACCTTAATCAGGACGAAGCTGCCCTGATCGATAAATACCGTATATTGTCAAAAAAACAGAAAAATGTTGTTTTGGTTCTGACCGACAGCTACATTGATTAAGTATTTTTTAACACGGCAGCTCTATAAAAAATGTAAAAACTCCCCGAAGCCAGCCTACGACTTCGGGGAGTTGATTTTCTGCTATCATTTAATCATAATCTTTGTCATGCTCAAGTATCTTTCCCGATACTGCATCAATAGTATATTCATATTCTATTAAGCCGCTTACAAATTCGAGCTCATATTCATACCTGCCGTCATCTCTGTCCAGCTCGGCTTTTTTGAACCTCACATCGGATGCCGAAAGACCTGCGTTAGATAAAGCGATCTCCTTTGCCCTATCGACGCCAATGTAACTGTTACTCGTATTGCCGCTTGACTGTGACTGCAATACCTCTATATCCTTTTCGATTATATTTCCGTTTGCGGCATTTATCTCATAATCATACTTCTTATCAGATGTACGGAACTCAATGTCGTATTTTGGTACGCGCTCGTCACTATCAAGCTTTGTCTTTGTAAATGTGGCTTTACCTGCGGTCACGTTTGCGTCTCTGAGAGCAATCTCCTTTGCCCTATCGACGCCAATGTAACTGTTATTCGTATTGCCGCTTGACTGTGACTGCAATACCTCTGTATCCTTTTCGATTATATTTCCGTTTACGGCATTTATCTCATAATCATACTTCTTATCAGATGTACGGAACTCAATATCGTATTTCGGAGTACGCTCGTCACTGTCAAGCTTCGCTTTCGTGAAAGTGGCTTTACCTGCGGTTACGTTTGCGTCTTTGAGAGCAATCTCCTTTGCCCTATCGACGCCAATGTAACTGTTATTCGTATTGCCGCTTGACTGTGACTGCAATACCTCTGTATCCTTTTCGATTATATTTCCGTTTACGGCATTTATCTCATAATCATACTTCTTATCAGATGTACGGAACTCAATATCGTATTTCGGAGTACGCTCGTCACTGTCAAGCTTCGTTTTCGTGAAAGTGGCTTTACCTGCGGTTACGTTTGCGTCACCGAGAGCGATCTCCTTTGCCTTATCTACGCCGATATAGGCATTATTGTCGGTATTGTTGCCGGAAGCTGAGCTTTGTTGGTTATTCAATACTCTGACGTCCTTTTCAATTATACTTCCGTCAACGGCATTTATCTCATAATCGTATTTTTTGTTTGAAGCGGTAAATTCAATATCGTATACAACGATATTATTATCATTATCAGTTTCAGCTTTTGTGAATTTAACATCGGAAGCCGAAAGCTTTACATCCCTCAACGCTATTTCTTTCGCACTTGCAATACCAATATATTTATCACCATTGCTGTTCTCCGTCGAATTTGAGGACTGCGAAACATTTAATGTCCGCACATCCTTTTCAATTATGCTTCCGTCAGCCGCGTTGATTTCATACTCATACTTTTTGTCTGGAGTACTGAACTCAATATCATACACTTGAACATTGTCGTCTTTGTCCTGCTTTGTCTGCGTAAAAGAAACGTCACTTTCACTCAATCCCGCATCGGAAAGAGCGGCCTTTTTTGCATCGTCAAGAGATACGGCGTTTTCGTTATTATTAACTAGAGCTTCATTCTTATTTACAACGGCTGAAACAGCAGTATTGCTTTTGTCTTTATCAATAAAATTATGCGATACCGCAATGCCAATACATATACCGGATGCAATAAGAACACCGGCAATGCAACCCATTAAAATAAACACTTTTTTGCTTAACACAAATGTTGATTTCATAATGACTCCTCCTAATAGATTTGGTATTTTGGTATAATAAAAGGGGCTCACAACTGACTGACCCCTTTTAATTACGAAATGCGGTAATACAATATTGAATATTTCCAGAAACACCTATATATATTTAATTTTTCGGTTTTACACCTCTGTCCGAAAACAAATTTTCTTATAGTCGATGCACAATAACCAAAACAATAAATTCTGCAACAAAATGCGTTTCGGAAATTCCTACTGTTTACAGCAAAAGGTTTATCAGTCAATGTTGATAACATCCTGTGCCGCAACAAACCTTTTGTGTTCGACAAAAACATCAATAAAGTTCTAAATACACTTTCTCTCCACTTATACAAAGTATATCATCATAATTTCATAAAGTCAAGTGCAAATCAAAAAAGCTTAAATTAAATTTCTTTGTTATTTTAATTGTCGTAAATTAACTGTTACACAAGTTTTTCCTATTTGCTACCTTTTTTGCTTACTGTAACATATCAATTGTAAACCCACAAAATCAAAAAGCTTAAATCAAATTTGCTTTAAAAAGATAGTTAAAATAAAAAGTCGTTTATCTGTTGCGAAAAATGAGCTTTTTTGATATACTTAAGGAAATTGATAAGCATTGGAGGTTATCCTGATGGAGCCTGCTTCAAAGAAAAAGGAAAGGGAATTAAAGCCCAAAAGTAGTGTCCATTCCGGACACAGAGATCGTATGAGAAATAAATATATTGAGAAGGGCGTTGATATATTTGAGCCGCACGAGCTTCTTGAAATGCTGCTGTTTTATGCCATCCCGAGAAAGGATACAAACGCGATAGCTCATGAGCTTTTGGATTCCTGCGGATCTCTTTCCGCTGTCTTTGACGCACCAACAGAAATACTGATGAAGCATGGGATTTCGTTTAATGCTGCGATATTGCTGCACATGATACCTGATTTGGCGAGAGCATACCTCACCGATAAATTTAACAATAAGGAAAAGATAATAACCGATGAAAATATTGGAGATAAGATGATACGCTGCTTTGCGGGAAAGATGGAGGAGTACGTTTATGCTCTGTTTATGGACGCCAAGGGCAAGGAGATATACTGCGGAATGATTTCAAAAGGCAGTGTAAGTCTTGCACCGGTATATTGTAAGGAGCTTATAAGCATCGCGGCAAGATGTAATGCCGTCAGTGTGGTTATTGCACATAACCATCCGAGCGGCATAGCTTTTCCGTCGAAGGCAGACATAGAAGTCACAAAAAATGTTGCAGACGCTTTGAAAACTATCGGTGTCAGGCTTATTGACCATATAATCGTGGCAGATATGGACTATGTTTCTCTAGCGTCATCACAGCAGTTTTCGTTGCTGTTTGAGGGTTGACTTTACTGTATATTTGCTGTACTGCCTTCCGTGCAGCTGCTTAAGTTGTCAATGGGTTTCTATTTATGATATAATTTATACAATTAAGCTGTATATAGTGGCTGAATATATTTATTATACTACAAGTGGTATATTTTATTGCTTTGATAAGTATAAGGCTTATTTCTAATATTATTATTTTCTTTTTACCCTTAATTAAAATATGAATTTTTATTCTTTTAAAAGAATAAAAATCTTGAACTGAAAATTATAGTATGATATAATATTGTGTAACTTGAAAACTAATCTTCCGACCCGACAACTACGGGTGATATAATATCAATTTCAAACGTTGAAGATTTTTGATCATTTTTAAGTTGTTTATTGCTTTAAAGGAAGGGGATTCTCAAATGAAAAATTTTAAACAATGGGAAGGCTTTGAGGGAAGCATTTGGAAAGAAGAAGTCAACACACGTGATTTTATTCAGAAAAATTACCATCCTTATGACGGCGATGCTTCGTTCCTTGAGGGTCCGACAGAGGCTACAAACAAGCTTTGGGAAATTCTTCAGGCACTGCAGAAGGAAGAAAGAGCTAAAGGCGGCGTTCTTGATATGGATACCAGCATAGTATCCTCAATCACATCTCACGCGCCGGGCTATATAAGCGAAGAAACAAAGGGTTTGGAGAAAATCGTCGGACTGCAGACAGATAAGCCGCTCAAGCGTGCGTTTATGCCGTTGGGCGGTATAAAGATGGCTGAGCAGGCTTGCGAAACTAACGGCTACACTCCCGATCCGGAGCTTCATAAAATTTTCACAGAGTATTGCACGACTCATAACCAAGGTGTGTTTGATGCGTATACGCCTGAGATGAAAAGGGCTCGCCACAACAAGATCATTACAGGTCTGCCCGACACATACGGTCGAGGGAGAATTGTCGGTGACTACCGCCGAGTTGCTCTTTACGGCATTGATTTTCTTATTGAGGAAAAGAAAAAGGATTTTGCAAATTGCGGCGATGGCACAATGACTGACGACGTTATCAGGCTTCGCGAGGAAATAGCAAAGCAGATAAGAGCGCTTAACTCCATGAAGGAAATGGCTGAATCCTACGGCTTTGATATTTCCGTTCCAGCCGCAAACGCGCGTGAGGCTGTACAGTGGCTCTATTTCGGGTATCTTGCAGCTATAAAAACTCAAAATGGCGCTGCGATGAGTGTCGGACGTGTTTCAACGTTTATTGATATTTATATTCAGAGAGATCTCGATAACGGAACAATAACCGAAACAGAGGCGCAGGAGCTTATCGACCATTTTGTCATGAAGTGCAGAATGGTCAAGTTTGCCCGTATACCGTCCTACAACCAGTTGTTCTCCGGCGACCCTGTTTGGGCTACTCTTGAGGTCGCGGGCATAGGTGTTGACGGCAGATCAATGGTGACTAAGAATGACTTCCGTTTTCTCCATACTCTCGAGAATATGGGACCATCTCCCGAGCCTAACCTTACAGTTCTCTATTCTTCCGCGCTTCCCGATAACTTTAAAAAGTACGCATCGAAAATATCGGTCACGACAAGCTCTATCCAATATGAGAACGATGATGTTATGAAGCCCGTTTGGGGAGACGATTACTCGATTTGCTGCTGCGTCTCCGCAACACAGACAGGTAAGGAAATGCAATTCTTCGGCGCAAGAGCCAATCTTGCGAAGTGCTTACTATATGCCATTAACGGTGGTGTAGATGTAAAGACACGCGAACAGGTCGGTCCCGCATATCGCCCGATAACATCCGAATATCTCGATTATGATGAGGTTATTGCTAAGTATACGACAATGATGGATTGGCTTGCAGGTCTTTATGTCAACACACTTAACCTCATTCAATATATGCACGACAAGTATTTCTACGAAGCTGCAGAGATGGCATTGATTGATACTGATGTACGCAGAACATTTGCGACAGGCATCGCGGGCTTTTCCCATGTTGTTGACTCTCTCAGCGCTATCAAGTATGCTAAGGTCAGAACGGTAAGAGATGAAACAGGTATAGTCGTAAAATATATAACAGAAGGTGACTTCCCGCGCTACGGCAATGATGATGACAGGGCAGACGAGATTGCACTCTGGCTTCTAAAGACATTCCTTGAAATGATCAAAAAGCGTCACACATATCGTAATTCCGAGGCGACGACTTCTATACTGACCATAACCTCTAATGTTGTTTACGGCAAGGCAACAGGCGATATGCCTGACGGAAGAAAGGCAGGAGAGCCTCTCGCACCCGGAGCTAACCCCAGCTACGGAGCGGAAAAGAACGGACTTCTCGCTTCTCTTAACTCCGTAGCAAAGCTTCCGTATCATTGGGCGCTCGACGGCATCTCAAATACTCAGACCATCAACCCGGATGCTCTCGGTCATAATGACGATGAACGTGTTGATAACCTTGTTCAGGTACTTGACGGTTATTTTGACCAAGGCGCACATCACCTCAATGTCAATGTATTCGGCAGAGAGAAGCTTATTGACGCTATGGAGCATCCCGAAAAGGAAGAGTATGCGAACTTTACTATTCGTGTTTCCGGTTATGCTGTTAAGTTTATCGACCTTACCCGTGAGCAGCAGCTTGACGTTATATCCCGTACCTGCCACGCTTCATTGTAAATCATGATCGGTTATATTCATTCTCTGGAAAGCTTCGGACTTGTTGACGGTCCCGGCGTCCGCTTCGTGGTTTTTTTGCAGGGTTGCTCGATGAGATGCAAATTTTGTCACAATCCCGATACTTGGCAACTTGGAGGAGGCGAGGAGTGGACAGCCGAAAAGCTTTTTGAACACATATATCGCTACCGCAAATATTGGAAGGATAACGGCGGAATTACAGTGAGCGGCGGAGAACCGCTGCTGCAGATAGATTTCGTAACAGAGCTTTTTAAATTTGCAAAAGCAAAAGGTATCCATACTGCTATTGATACTGCCGGACAGCCTTTTTCCGACGAAACCTCATGGATGGAAAAGTTTGCGGAGCTGATGTCTGTAACCGACCTGGTTTTGCTTGATATTAAGGAATTTGACAGTCAAAGGCACAAAGCTCTGACAGGTGTTGATAATTCAAATATTCTAAAAATGGCAAGATGGCTTTCTGATAATGATAAACCCATGTGGATCCGTCACGTTCTTATTCCAAACGTGACCGATGATGTTAATGACCTTGAAAAAATACACGAATTTATTTCCTCACTTAAAACTGTTGAACGTGTTGAGGTTCTTCCTTATCATACGCTTGGAATTGCAAAATGGGAGAGCCTGGGTATTAAATATCTTTTAGCAGGTGTTCCGACGCCTACTCAGGAACAAATAAATATTGCCGAAAAAATCCTCCATATTGTGGATAAATAATGGCAATTTGCGAGTATTTATTGTATAGGCGAAAAAGATTGAGTTCTTAATTAAGCCGTATCATTTTATGCTTACCGCGCAAAACGCCTCTATAACATAAATATTTGATTTTAAACAAAAAAACTGATGTCGGTATTCCGCCGATGTCAGTTTTTTCAAGTTATTTCATTGTTACAGAAGCAGCTGCTTTTGCAATAAAAATACCTGCTTCGACAATTGTTTTCTCAGAGTGATCATGGTATTCTTGCCGAAAGCGGATATTCTGTGTTCGATAGTCGCGGACTGTATCTGCTGCGATACCACAAAAAATACAGTTATGTGCTTTCCGTTCCATTTCTACGTTTATGAGAAGCTCTCCATCGGTTTCTTCGATTTTTGTAACTTTTAACCCTTGCGATCCAATTTTTTTTTTGTAAAATCAGTATAGAGCATATTTGTCCTCCGTTCATGGTTATTGTATCATTTCCATTTCAACGGATTTTCGCCAAATATGCTCTGCTTTTTATTTGCAGACTCTGCTTGGTTACACCAACATTTAGTATAGAACCTTTAAAAATAAAAACAAGTCGGCAGCGTTTCAAGCATAGCTGCTGACTTGTTTTTTTATCACTTATCTATGGATTTGTCAGTAAAGGTAAATGCCTCATCCTTAAATTCGCAGATGATCTCCGAGCCTTCTTTGATACTGCCGTCAAGCAATTTTTCTGAAATCGTATCCTCGAGCTTCGATTGAATCGCACGTCTGAGAGGTCTCGCGCCATACACAGGGTCAAAACCCGCCTTAGAGATAGCGTCTATTGCGCTCTCATCAAATGTGATAGTAATATCCATTGCAGAAAGACGCTCTGTAAGGGTTTTGAGCATATTCTTCGCGATCTTTTTGATGTCCTCATCACCCAGTCTGTTGAATACGATAATATCGTCAACTCTGTTGAGAAATTCAGGTTTAAATGTGTTCTTCAGCTCACTCATGACGGCTTCCTTAATTGCAGCGGCGTTATTTTGTTCGGATCGCTCTCCACCGAAGAAGCCGAGACTTTTTTGCTCCTGCGTAATCATTCTTGCGCCCACGTTTGATGTCATGATTATCACTGAATTGCGAAAATCAACGTGCCTTCCCTGTGAATCAGTCAGACGCCCGTCCTCGAGAATTTGCAAAAGCATATTAAAAACATCGGGATGTGCCTTTTCAATTTCGTCAAACAAAATAACTGAATAAGGCTTTCTCCTGACAAGTTCTGTGAGCTGACCTCCCTCATCGTATCCGACATATCCCGGAGGTGAACCGATGAGCTTAGATACCGTATGCTTTTCCATAAATTCCGACATATCAAAGCGTATCATCGCATTCTCATCGCCGAACATTGCCTCAGCAAGTGTTTTGCAAAGCTCGGTTTTACCTACACCAGTAGGTCCGAGAAAGATAAATGAACCGACAGGACGCTTCGGATCCTTAAGACCGACGCGGCCTCTTCGAATGGCCTTGGCAACAGCCTTGACGGCTTCATCCTGACCAACAATTCTTTCGTGAAGTATCGACTCAAGCCTGAGCAAGCGATCGCTCTCCTCCTCAGTAAGCTGTACCACAGGAATACCGGTCCAGCCTGAAACTATTTCAGCTATATCTTCGGCAGTGACTTCTCCGTTTGTATGCTCATTTTTTTCACGCCATTCTTTCTTTTCAACCTCGATTTTTTCTCTCAGTTCCTTTTCGCTGTCGCGTATTTCAGCGGCGCGTTCAAAGTCCTGCTCGTTTACGGCTGATTCCTTTTCCTTCTGAAGCTGTGTAAGCTCCTCCTCAAGCTGTTTAAGTCCGTTAGGCTCTGTATAAGCCTTTAGACGAACCTTTGACGATGCTTCGTCAATGAGGTCGATGGCTTTATCCGGCAAAAATCTGTCCGTAATATATCGAGACGAGAGCTTTACTGCGGCAGAAACAGCCTCATCCTTGATTTTGACCTTATGGTGTGCTTCGTATCTGTCACGCAAGCCGTTAAGTATTTCTATTGTGTCTTCCTCACTCGGCTCACCTACCATTACAGGCTGAAAACGACGCTCGAGAGCACTGTCCTTTTCAATGTATTTCCTGTATTCGTTGATAGTCGTCGCTCCGATGACCTGAAAGTCACCTCGCGCTAGTGATGGCTTCAGAATATTTGCAGTATCTGCCGAGCCCTCGGCGGAACCTGCTCCGACTATCGTGTGCAGCTCGTCTATGAATAATATCACATTCCCCGCTTTTTTGACCTCGTTTATCGCATTATTGATTCTGTCCTCAAAATCACCTCTGTATTTTGTGCCGGCGATCATACCTGTCAGGTCAAGGGAAACGACACGCTTGTTTTTCAAAGGCTCCGGAACATCTCCGGAAACTATCTTGAGAGCCAGACCCTCAGCTACCGCCGTTTTGCCGACACCCGGCTCACCGATAAGGCACGGGTTGTTTTTCGTTCTTCTGGACAGAATTTGTATGACCCTTTGAATCTCATCATGTCTTCCGATAACGGGATCAATACCGCCTTGCGCCGCTATTGATGTTAGATCCCTGCCAAATTTATCAAGAGTTTTTGTGCTGCTGTTTCCCCTTGATTGTTTTTTCTCAACTGCAGAATTCTTCTCTTTAAAGGGTTCTCCCGAATCGCCGAGAAAGCTTTGCAGGTTTTCGACTATCGAGCTCACCTTTACACCCATCTCGGCAAGGTAACGGATAGCATAGCTTTCACCATCGGAAAGAAGCGCCAGCAGGATATGCTCAGTACCGACATAGTTATTGCCAAGATGCGAAGCCTGTAATATTGAATTTTGGATTATTCTCTTTGTGCGCGGGGTAAAGTCATTCGGTGACAGGGAGGTATATTCTCCCACACCAATTTCAGTCCTGATAATCTCCTCAAGAGCCTCGGCTGTCGCTCCTGCTTCCGAAAGCGCGGTAAATGCAACACCATCGTTAGACTTGAGAAGTCCGAGCAGAATATGTTCGCTTCCGATATATGTGTGTCCAAAGTCCTGAGCGCTTTCTATCGCGAGGTTTACAGCAGTGTTTGCTTTTTCTGTGAAGCCGTTAAATTTATACATAAAAATATACCTCCTGTTCAAAATATTATATCCTCAGCATATCGACAAATGTGTTGCATTTTGTCATTCTTGAAGTCTTCTGCTGTTAGGGATATTAGTCTTCAGCATTGTCGAACGCACCACATCGGCGCGAATCCTGTCACGCTCTGAGGGGGTCAGCTTCCTACCGACGTTTTTCATCAGTGTCGCGGGCTGAGTTTCTATCATCAGACGATTGATAATGTCCAGATCCATCTTTTCAATAATACCCATTGCAATTCCGAGGCGAATGTTGGAAAGCAGCTTCATACATTCATCATTGCTGATAAGCCGTGCATATCGTGACAATCCGTATGAACGACTTATCGCGTCAATAGCCTCAATGTTCTTTACGAGAGCATTTCTTGCCTCCTTCTCCTGTGCGACAAGCTGCATAGCAATATCCTTTAGATTGTTCATTGCCTGTTCCTCAGAAATACCGAGTGTAACCTGATTGGACAGCTGATAGATAGCACCCTTTGGTTCACTTCCCTCGCCATACATTCCACGAAGCACCAAGCCAAGCTTTGAAAGCGTAGAAGCTATCCTATTCATGGCCTTACTCTGCTGTAAGGCGGGAAGATGGAGCATCAACGAGGCTCTCATGCCTGTTCCGAGGTTTGTCGGACACTGTGTAAGGTATCCGAGCTTGTCATTGAATGCAAAGTTAAGCTGCTCATCAAGAAGCGTATCTATCTTGTCTGCTATATCATATGCGTTGTCAAGGTCAAGTCCCTGACTCATGACCTGAATCCGCAAATGATCCTCCTCGTTTATCATAATGCTTACGCTCTCATCGTCAAACAGGAGAAGTCCTCTCCCCTGTCTGTCGGATATAAATTCAGGGCTTACGAGATGACGTTCAACGAGTGAAACGGCCTCCTCCTGTGTCAGCTCCGACATCTGAATATATTCAAACCTGTTCGCAAGAACCGAATTGCCATTAAGGACAGCATCCTTGACAAGAGCGGCAACCTTGCATTTACCTTCATCACTCAAACGGCACGGAAAAGGATATTCCTTCAGATTTCTTGCAAAGCGTATTCTTGTACTGATTATTACATCCCCCTCGCTGCCGCTTTTATCATACCACTTATCCATTATTATTTCCTCCTCTCAATCCTTGGCCTCAAGCTCTTTTATCTCGTCGCGAAGCTTTGCGGCCTTTTCAAATTCCTGTTCCTTTATGGCGTGTGCGAGTTCTTCCTTGAGCTTAGCTATGGTACTTTTGACTTTAACCTCGCTGCCCGCAGATTTTGCAAGCTTGCCAATATGGATCGTCTTGCCGTGGATCCTCTGTATAGACGGAAGCAAATCATCATAAAAAACATCATAGCAGCTTGCACAGCCGACTTTACCGCTTTTTGCAATATCCTCAAATGTACTGCCGCAGCATTCACAGCGCTTTCTGTTTTTTTGACCTCTGCCGGTTCCCATCAAGCTGCCGAGAAATTTATCAAAGTCCATTCCGAAGCTCCCAAAAAAGGAATTATAACCGAGCTTTTGAGCACATTCCCTGCATAGACTGATCTCAGCAAGTTCTCCGTTAATAATAGTTTTGATATGAGTTGTTGCTTGGTTCTGACCACATGATTGACATAACATAAATATTCCTCCTAATCTTTTCTTATCATATAAGTTATCAGCATATTTTTAAAGATAGAAGCTCTGAGACTGTCCCGAAACTGCTGCGGGATATTGCCATAGGCCTTATCCGAGAGTGCCGAACCTATAAGAGCGGCGTCATACCGTGAAAGTATCCCGCTGTCCTGCATATTTCTCAGCATTACCGTGACAGAACCTGCGCTGAGCTTATCACCTATTGAGTTTATTATATGCATTATCGTTGAGCGTTTATCCGTTGCAACACGCGTTATTCGTACATAACCGCCGCCTCCGCGCCTGCTCTCGACGATATATCCCTGTTCGGGAGTAAAACGTGATGTGATAACATAGTTTATCTGGCTCGGTACACATCCCAACTCACTTGCAAGGACATTTCTCTGGATTTCCGCATTGCCGTTGCTTTCATCAAGCATACGCAAAATATATTCCGCTACAAGGTCGCTCATTCTCATTTTATCACCGCCACTTTCTGTTTAATTTTTAAAATAACAGCTTAACACCTCTTTTGTTTAAAATTTCAGTTTTAACTTTATTACAAAATAAAAGCCATATTGATTTTGACTTTCTTTGACCTTGTGATTTAATTATAGCGTGAAGGTCAGCAATAGTCAAAGTCAAATAAAGTCAATTTTAATGTCAAATGTAATCATTTTCTCATATTTTCTCTTAATTTCTTACGAATACTATTTTTTTTAAATTTTTTGTTTTTTAATTTTTATTGTACTTTTGCTAAATTAAAAATTTATTTAAACTTATTTACAATGAAACACTGAGTGAATATGAAGCTCAGATTGTACCGTTAAATCCTGCTTAACGATTGCAGGCATTCCGACATATTTTTATAATGATTTGAAAAAATAACGGACACAGTACAAGCGAGCAATATATCAACAGGTAGTATTTGTTCAGTGATTCTTAATATTACCCCTTACCCTGCACATACTACATTTGAGGTGTGCAGTAATGGATAACATAATAGAGATAAAAAACGTATCAAAGGTCTATAACAAGGGATGCGCCGAGGTTACGGCACTTTCCGATGTCAACCTTGCTGTAGAACGAGGAGCTTTTACTGCGATAATAGGCAAATCAGGCTCGGGAAAATCAACATTGATGAATATTCTCGGGTGTCTCGACACACCGTCGGCAGGAGAATATTATCTCGAGGGAGAAAGAGTTTCAACTTTAGGAGAGCGACGCCTTTCATATATTCGCAACAATGTCGTAGGATTTATATTTCAAAGCTTTAACCTTATTCCGACAATGACTGCTCTTGAAAACGTTGAACTGCCGCTTATTTATCGGAAAACTGACAGACACAAAAGGCTGGAGCTTGCAAGGAACGCGCTTGAAATGGTAGGGCTTTCAAATAGAATAAATCATTGTCCGTTTGAGCTTTCCGGAGGGCAACAGCAGCGTGTGGCGATCGCACGGGCTATAGCTGCAGAGCCGTCATTGATCCTTGCGGACGAGCCTACAGGAAATCTCGATATAAGTGCCGGAAGAGATGTTATGCATATATTATCAGAGCTTAACAATTCGGGCAAGACAATAGTCCTGATAACGCACGATTCTTCCGTCGCGAAAAAAGCCGGAAATCAAATAGAAATAAGTGATGGGCAAATTGTGTCTGATAATAAATATTTCAGATATAATAAGCGCAATAACACATAAAGAGCTTGAACTGCTTTCTGACTAAGTTGTATTTTTGTACAGTATAAAAAAATCAAAGCAAAAATAAAAAGTAAAATTTTCCGAAAATTTGTATCTACGCAGTGCTTTTGATTGACAAGAATAATATTTGTGCTATAATGTAGGTGTAACAAAAAAATGTTACAACTTTTGTAAAACCAAAATTTTAGGAGGAATTTATATGACACCTATGCTTGAATTGCACAACATTGATGTTCAGTCTTTCCTTTCGGTTCTTGATACTTGCGAGGGAGATGTTTTCCTTGTAACTCGCGAGGGAGACCACCTAAATCTAAAGAGCAAGCTTTGCCAGTTGGTCGGTCTTACACAGCTTATTGAGGGCGGCAAGATCAGCGACGCGTATATTGTTTGTTCTAAACCTGAGGATGAGACGAAGCTTTTCCGTTTCAACCTTCTCGGTGATATGGGGGAAGCTAAGAAAGAATCAGAAAATAACACTGAGAAAAAAGACTAATTTATTTAAAGCCAAAAGCACATTGCTGCCTATTGTTAGCAGTCAATGTGCTTTTATTTTTACATAATCTGAAATATACTTGAATTTTTTCAGACAACAAATGAATAAATAATACTGTCAGATTAACGCGCAGTTTGTGTACGCCTTTCTCAGCAATATTACATTGACAAAGTATATAAGGATCTCACCTGTTTTAAGTAAGTCGCTGCAGGCGCAGCGTATCTGCGTGAATATCTGTGGTCTCCCGATCTCAAATTGATCACTAAAATGACGCTCGCCTAACGGTGGAACATATTACTAAGTTATATGCAACTCTATTTGACATTTTGTCGAATATGTATAATGATTATAAAATTTATTTTTGTTATACTATAATATGGAATATTATTTAGGAGGAAAAAGTATGGCTGATTTTTCTGTTGATAGCTTTTACAGAGGAGAATGCTTTTGTGCATACAAATACTTCGGCGCACATATAACCGATGGCGGTGTTATGTTCAGAGTCTATGCACCATCGGCATGGCGTATAGAGATCATAGGCGAATTTAACTCTTGGTGCGGTGAAAACCATTCTATGAACAATGACGGCAGAGGCTTTTACGAGCTGTTTGTTCCTAATGCCTGTGCAGGACAGATGTATAAATACAGGATTTATCAGGCAAACGGAAGAGTGGTCGATAAATCAGACCCCTATGCTTTTGCAACGGAGCTTCGTCCTGGAACGGCTTCCATCATCACCTCACTTGAAAGCTACAGATTTAGCGATGCAAAGTGGATAAATTCCCGCAGTAAGCTGTACAATGAGCCGCTCAACATCTATGAGATACACTTCGGCTCATGGAAAATGCCCAACGGCGGCATCACAGAGAATAGTGTCCCCAACGAGCTGTGGTACAGCTACAGCGACATTGCGGACGAGCTTATCTCATATGTTAAAAAATATCACTTCACACATATTGAGATACTCCCACTTGCGGAGCACCCTTTTGACGGTTCATGGGGATATCAGGCATCCGGCTATTTCAGTGCAACGTGTCGCTATGGCAGACCGCAAGATCTCATGGAGTTTGTTGATAAGTGCCATGCAAATGGTATAGGAGTCATTATCGACTTTGCGTTTGTTCACTTTGTACGTGACGATTATGCCATGGGTATGTTTGACGGCACACCTCTTTACGAATACCCGCCATCCGATGTCAACGAGAGCGAATGGGGCTCTTATAACTTTAATCTCTCAAAAGGAGAGGTTCAGAGCTTCCTGATGAGCGCGGCTGCGTTCTGGGTCGATGTCTATCACTTTGACGGCATACGCATGGACGCTATCAGCAATGCTATCTATTGGATGGGTAACAAAAAGCGTGGTATAAACGACCGTGCTCTCACCTTTGTCCGCAGGATGAATTTTAATCTCAATAAAGCCTTTCCGAATATTATCCTTATCGCTGAGGACTCCTCCGACTTTCCGAACGTCACCCGTCCCGTTGAAAAGGGCGGCTTAGGCTTCGACTACAAGTGGGATCTCGGATGGATGAACGACACACTTGAATACTTTAAGCTTGACCCGTATCTTCGTCAGTATCACCACAACAAAATAAACTGGTCTATGGCATATTTCTATAACGAACGTTATCTGCTCCCACTTTCGCACGATGAGGTCGTACACGGCAAGGCAACTATCGTCAACAAGATGTGGGGCTTATACGGGGAAAAATTCTCTCAGGCACGTTCTCTGTACACATATATGTTTACCCACCCGGGAAAGAAGCTCAACTTTATGGGCAACGAAATCGCGCAGTTCCGTGAATGGGACGAAACTAAAGAACCTGACTGGTTTCTGACGAAATACCCGTCACATGATTCCTTTACACGATTTTTTAAAGATATTTCTGCGCTCCTCGAGAGCCACCCCGCATTGTATGAGCGGGACTATCGTGATGACGGATTTCTCTGGATAGATGCCAACGACAATCACAACAACATTTATTCGTTCATAAGAAAATCGGATAAAGAGGATCTCATTATTATAATGAATTGTGCGCCCGTAACTCACGAAAATTTCAGAATAGGCGTTGAATATCCATGTGAGCTTACCGAACTGCTCAACACCGAATGGAGCATATATGGAGGATGTGATGTCAAAAACGACGGCAGGATCAAGTCGGAGTCAGTTTCATTCAGCAACTTCCGGCATTCAGCGCTTATCACCGTTCCCCCGTTCGGAACAGTCATTTTTAAAGTAAAAAGGCGATCTGGTGACTCTATTGCGCCTCATCGCACAAGCAGGACTAAAGAGCATTTTTCTTAGAACGACGAAAAATCACAATATTGATAATTAAGGTTTATGCTCTGAGCTGGAAGCATATAAAATATAAACAATTAAGGAGTGTTCCTTTATGAAAGTAAACGGAGAGAAAATCGAACTTGTCGAAAAAGTCACACTCAAGGACTTTCTGATTGCGCAGGGATATAGCATTCCTCGTATCGCCGTCGAGAGAAACGATGAGATAGTACCACGCGAGAAGTTTGACAAGGTTATCCTTGAGGACTCTGACGTTATAGAAGTAGTACACTTCATGGGAGGTGGCTGAAGTTAAAACAGCTTTTCTATCGTACCGTTTATATATATAAAAAGAATTATGTCCAAACAAAAATCACCGCAGACTGAGGATGCGGTGATTTTTTCATTTCTTTAAAAAATATTTGTATCTTTTAAGCTATGCAGCCTTACGGTTATATATGAACATCCAAATCGCCATAAGACAAATAACGGCATAACCGACAAAAGACCATATATCAGGCACCTGACCAAAGAGAAATAATCCGATAAGTGCCGAAAATATAATCTGTGAATAGTCGTAAACTGATATTTCCTTGGCAGGGGCATTATAATACGCGGCAGTTATCGCGAATTGTCCTCCCGCGGCGGATAGTCCGGCACAAAGCAGGAAAAACAACTGTAACAAGCTCATCTCATGGTATTGAAATACGAGAAACGGCAGTGTTACCAAGCACGAAAAAGCTGAAAAGAAAAATACTACAAATTTTCCATTTTCTCCCCTGTTTCCCAGTTCCCGCACAGCCGTATATGCCGCGCCTGCACCTATTCCTCCGCATAGACCTAGAAGTGCGGGAAAGGATTCTGTCAGATCAAACGAAGGCTTTATTATCAAAAGACTACCAAGAAAAGCAATAACCACAGCAGCCGCCTGAACCTTGTTTATTCTCTCATGCAGAAAAATAAGTGAGAATATTATCACAAAAAACGGGGACATCTTATTGAGCATTGATGCATCGGAAAGCACCAAATGATCCACCGCATAGAAGTTGCACAGTATACCTGCAGTTCCGAAAAGTGACCTCATTATCAGCAGACCAAGATTGCCTTTCTTGAAATGAAAACCCGCGCCACTTTTGACTAAAAGTATCGCCGCAAATATAAGCGCGACAAAATTTCTGAAAAAGCTCTTCTGAACTGACGGCAAATCTCCGGAAAGACGCACAAAGGCATTCATAAGTGCAAAGCAAAATGCGGAAACTACAATATATATTATACCCTTGTACCTTTTGCTTATCTTCAAAACTATCACCCCAACCAAAGTAGTTGATATGTGAATATTATAGCATTATGGTTGGATTTAGTCAAAAAAGTTATCGATCCTGCGCCGCTTTTTCTTCGGAAGATTCCTTGCATCAGCTTTCTCCAGTAGCTCTAACTCCTTTTTCGGGATTTCGGTTTCCTTCGGAAGTACGACCTTTGATTTTTGGGGTTCTTTATCTTTAAGCCTGACTTCAGTAATATCATCAAGAAAAGCCATTACCTCTTTCCTTTGTTGTTCGTTGAGCGAGCGGATCCTGAGCATGACCTCATTCTCATATTCTGCCTCTGAAAGCTCATCATAACTCTTATGCTCTACGGAATTTATCAGTTCCTTTAGACGGGCATCATTCACATATTTGCCTGTTTCTGTATTGCAGCCGGATAGCAAGTCATAGAAATCAACATTATAAATCTTAGACAATCTTACCAGTGTTTCAACATCAGGTGTAATTTTACCTGTTTCATAATAGGTATAGCTTGAACGTTCAAGCCCGAGTAGATCCGCGACATCCTGCTGCGTGAGTCCGCATTTAGTCCTGTAGTATTTAAGCCAATACGAAATAACATTATACATTTATTCACATCCTTCTTAGAAAACACTAATCAAAGTATATTCTCAGATTTACAGAAACTCGATAAACGAACGCATACATATTGCAGAAATTTAAAGCACTATTACGAAGAGGCTGCAATAAGGCGGCTGTAAATACGTTAATGGTGCTAATTCAGTGTTTCCCTTGATTCTGAGATTTATTATACTACCTTTTTACGCACTTGTCTTATTATGTGAAAAATTACCACGTAATATTTATATATTAAAGTGTCACATTTTATGAATATTTGTAGGTGAATTTATATAACCTGTATATAATTTCAAAATATTAAAAAAGCCCTTGACATATATGAGCTATTTAAGCTATAATTATTATACAATTTAATGTGCTTGTGTAGCACAGTTGGTAGTGCAGCTCATTCGTAATGAGCAGGTCGTCTGTTCGAGTCAGATCACAAGCTCCATTGAAAACCGCTTAAACAATGCGTTTGAGCGGTTTCTTTAATTTTTTAGATTGGCGTAGCGTATAGGAATAATTTGGTGTTTATAGTCTGAAAAATATTGAAACGATATATGACAGGGTTTCACTGCAAACTGCCAAAAATAAAACGACAAAATAAAAGTTCACGCCGAAAAACGGCGTGGAACTTATCGGTTTTATCGATCGTGCTATTGATGAAGCAAAGACATTAAATTGATTTATATGTTTTCGTACTTTTAAGTGTATATCTATATATAATAACTGCTATTATATCTGTCAAAACAAAAAGAAATAAAATCGGGACAGTTAAAATTAAAATCATATTTTCAGCATTATCAATTTCAAGATCAAACCCATCGTCTCCCCATCTGTAATCATCATAGAGCGCACTTGTACAGTTTACCGTGGAACTTCTCCCCTCGTGGTTATTATCATTAAAATACTCATCGCTTTTCATAAGATACCTATGACTTGTAATAAGGCTGCTCCCGCCTATAGGATCGTCCCATGTGACATCGACATTGTAGTATTCTCCGTTGAGGTAAACCGCATTCCAAATATGATTAAGTTCCTTGCTTTTAACTACGGTAGAATCTATTCCGTATTGCCTTAAAATATATCCGTACAACGCGGTGTATGCCATGCAGGTACCCTTACCGGTCAATAGCATATTATACGCATCGGAGCTTCCCAATGTTTCGTCATAGCTATAATTTTTAACAATATAATCATGGCATAAGTGGATTATACCAAGCTCGTTCTCGCTTTCATCTATTTCGTTCAAAATCATATTTATACGAGACTCAAAGTCGTCCATCTTCATATCCAACTCATTCCCGCTGTATTTCAGTGAAAATGTTATAGATAATACATAATCCGTTTCTTTGCTATAGGAAAGAACATATTCCCTATCAACATAAAAAAGCTGTGCGTTTTCCTCGATTATCTTCGATACAATGTCATTTGCCTCGTCCTTTGTAATATCATAATCACTAACATCGACCATTGTTTCATATGCTTCAAGTGCATCTATTATCGTGCGCTCCGCACTTTCCAAGCCGGAAGGGGTACTCGTGATGTCAGTGCAGCTGTCTTGAGCACCATAATTATAATAACCAGCTAATACAACGGTCGAATGAAATGAGATTATCGTGAATAATATTAAAATCAACAGCTTTTTCGGCATAATACACCTATCAGTTAAACAATGAAACTTTGACTATCGTTTTACGGGAGAAAGCAACGAGCTTTCCGTTATCTTCCTTAACGGAAATAGAGTCGAAATGCTCCGGTCTATCGTAATCGGTGGTATATCCGTCATCACTGTAGAGAACATATTCACACGGCTTATCCACATAGGCAATTATCTCAAAGCGCGATTCATCAATATTATCAGTGCGGTCTGTCGGTCTGCAAAGAGGCAGAAGCTTGTTTTTTCTCATAAAGAGAGGAACCTCATTCACCGCGACATCAATATAGTGGTTGCCCTTAGGCAGAAGCGCATACCTTCTCTGCGTGGGAGTTGTGAACTTAATATACAGCATATCCTCCGGCAGGTAGACATATCTTCCTACCGCGTTTTGTGTATATACGGGAGCAAGCATAAGTCCGTCACCGAACATGAGCTGATCCTCAACGGTTGCAGCAAAATTATCATCAGGATAATCAAAGGAAAGCGGTCTGAACATCATTTTATCTGCAAGAGCCGCCTTCATATATTCGCTGTATATATACGGCAGCATACTGTATCTGATAGAGATAATATTCTTAAAATCCTCTGTATCTCCGAAATTATAGCACTCCTGCGCCCTCGTACCGAGCGCCGAATGATTTCTCATAAGAGGTGTAAAGATACCGAAGGCAATCCATCTCAACAGCAGATCCCGCGTACAGTTACTGCCGAAACCGCCTATATCTGCTCCAGCATACAGGAAGCCGCACATATTCAGCGACGGCATCATTTTAATATTGAGCAAAAGATGTGACCACCATGACTGGTTATCGCCTGTCCATATACCTCCGTAGCGGTGCATACCTATATATGACGAGCGTGAAAACAGTAAAATTCTCTTGTCCGGCTCGTGCCTCATAAATGCCTCATACGCAGCCCGCGTCATATTAAAGCCGTAAAGGTTATGAACCGTATCATGGCGCATGACCTTACCATCCATATTGTGGTAAAATGAGGAATAGTCCTCAATGCTGTTGGACAGCCCCATAAGCTTATCCCTGAGTTCAAAGAATGAATTTATATCAAGTTCCTTGCCATTTGCCTCAGCGGCAGCATCGAGAGCAGCTTTGAGCCCCTTGTCACTGTAGAATATAGCAGGCTCATTCATATCATTCCAAAATCCCTCTATACCACAGTCAAGGAGTGTTTTATACTTATCACCAAACCATTTTCGGGTATTACTGTTTAAAAAATCAGGCAGGTGAGTTTTCCCCGGCCATACTCCCGCGACAAAGTCGCCGCCTTCGGCGGTTTTGCAGAAGTGATTGTCATGTATACCCTCAACATAAACATCATAGCCGTCCTCTATCTTAACCGCTGCATCTATGATAGGAACAAGGCGGATACCCTCACATCTCATCTCTGCGACAAATTCCTTAAAATTGGGGAAAGCCGTTTCATCAACGGTAAAATCCTTGTATCGCTCCATATAATCAATATCAAGACATACGGCATCGAGCGGGATCCCGTGCTTTCGGTAATTTCTGACTACTTCCCTGACCTCGTCAGCCGTCTTATAGCTCCAGCGGCTTTGCTGGAAACCGAATGCCCACTTCGGCGCAATATAACTCCTCCCGATGAGCCCTCGGAATTGACGGACAATATCATACAGGCTGTCGCCTGTTATAATATATAATGCAAAATCGCTGCTGTCTGTTGTTATAGTAAGAACATTACTGTCTGTATAACCTATATCAAACGTGACTCGTGAAGACGTATCGACGAAAACGCCTATCCTGTCAAAGCCATCTATAATTATAAAGTTATGCGCTCCATACAATGAGCGTTTTTCCTCAGTGTGGTTAGGATCGTCAGTACAAAAGCTCGAATAAATATATCCTCGCTTATTTATTCCTCTGTTCGCTTCTCCAAGTCCGTAAACAATATCGGTTTCGGTCATAATGAACTCGAGAGAGCCGTTCTCAGTTTCATCAAACATTTGCGGCTTATCAGCTTCTGGAAACAAATCAATCACAACAGCGCCTGTTTCGACAGGAGAACCATAAACATATTTCTTAAACATAGCTTTTCACCTTCAAATTAAAATCAAAATAATATAAAATATTATCTACCATAGAATAATTATAGCATAATAATTGATAAAATCAATGCATTATATACATATTTTACAGGTTTTTATCATTTTTTTTATTATAATTTAAAAAGGTTGGCACATGATAACTCTTTTCTCATTATCAGGTACAGATTTAAAATATCGGCTCTATTATAAATGTTTGGGTAACTATGCAAAACCTGCAAACAAAAAAGCAGAGAGAATAAAAATTGTTAAAATGGAAATAATACAATAACAATATACGGAGGACAAATATGCTCTATACTGATTTTACAGAAAAAATAATTGGATTGCAAGGGTAATAGCTACAAAAATCAAAGAAACCGATGGATAACTTCTCATACACGCAGAAATGGATAGAAAATGCGGAGGATCGCGGATCGCCGCCGCTTGAGAAATGTGTCGCTGCTATGCTGCGGTACAAAGTCATTGTTATTTCTTTATCCACGCCTATTACAAACCAATTTACAGAAGGCTGAGGCAACAAAAACAAGTCATTAAAAAGAAATGCTTACGACTGCCGAATTTTCAAACGCTTTAGAAATCGCATTTTACATATGTTTTCCTGCTGACAACCCATTAAAAAGCAGACAGCCACATTCCTGCGTCTGCCTGCGTGTGCATTTCCATCTTTTCTCACTATTATGAAAGAGCCTAAATATGATCTACAATGCTAAACTGATTACCGTATAGCCTTGCCGCATGCAGGGCAAGTCACGGAGTAATTATCAACAGGTGTGCCGCAATGGGGACAGAACGATGCCGCATTTTGCGCGGAAGCGTTCTGTTCGGGTGCAGACTGCTGCATATTAGCATTCTGTGCGGGATACTGGTTTGTCTGCTGATTGCCTAAATATGTATTTTGCTGATACTGGTTCTGCGGGTACTGCTGACTTTGAGGATTCTGTTGAGGGTATTGTGGGGGATACTGCTGAGGATATTGCGGGGGATACTGTGGAGGGTACGGCGGATACGGCGGGTTTATCACGGCGACTACTATCAAACCTATAACTCCTAAAAGCCCAAACCACTTGTAGGATTTAGGCAGACCCTTGCTCGAAGCGATCTTTCCTGCGGCCCAAACAAACAATGCAAACGATCCGACTAAAATACCAACGTAAATTAAAATAAAAAATATAGCTACTAATGCTTCCATAATACCTTTCCTTTCAAATCAATTAAAATATTATTTTTTTCTTTGTTTGTCCTTGTCTACTATTTGCTGATATTCAATAATTTCCTTATAGATGCGCTCACAGTTGTTGTGGTCGTGAAATTTATAGAAGTCGTCAACTCTGTCGATATACTTCTGCTTCATTTTGCATCCGTTACTCATATAATCACACAGAGTATCGACAAGCTGCTGTGAGGTCGTGCATATCTCGCCGAATCCCATAGTATCATAGAAGAAGCAACCTTGCTCATAATGAGCGGGAAGCTCTGTCGGATGGAAATACACAAGAGGCTTCTTCATATATGCAAAATCGAATTGTACTCCCGAATAGTCAGTCACCATAAGGCTCGATTCTGTTAGGATCTTTTCATAGCTAAGGTCACCGACAGAGGGAATGACCTCGACCTCACTGTTTGGAGTGTAGTCCTTTGCCTGCGCGCTGACTATGGGGTGGAGAAGGTATTTTATCTTATATCCGCACTCCTTAGCAGTAGATATGAGCTGTTCGTTGTTAATAAGCTCGTTATAGATCCTGTAATATACAGTATTCTTAAAGTCGGGATTATATGCGCGTTGTTCGCCCTCACTGGTTGTAACAGGCATAGCGTTGTACATTCTCCATGTCGGTGAAATCAGTATCTGCTTTTGGTCATTTGAAACAAGTCCGTCATATCTGCCTATACCAGTCAGACGAACATAATCAAAGCCCTTGTAGCCGTAGGCATGGTGCATGAGGTTATCGTATTCATACTTGGAGGCTATGAAGTATCGCTTTGTGTTATCCACTATTCTCTGCTGCGCCATCGCACATTTTTGCACCGTGAGTCCGTGCTGCAAACACATCGTCGAGAAGTTGCAAAGCCCTCGTATAAATCTCGAATACTCCATCGAATATCCGTTGAACGGGAATGTATTGCTGTTTGTTATCAATATGACATCGGCATTAAGAAACGCCATCCGATGCTTGAGCGAGCGGTTTTTGACGGGCTTCATGCCGTCCCTTTTCAGCTTTTTGTAATCAGGGGTATTGTCATCAATGATATAATATCTCGTGACACCGTCCTTAGTCCCTTTACAAAAGCGGTACAGATATTCGCTCGAATCTCCCCCCTTATATAGTTTATCGTACATTATCCATATTTTCTTGTTTTTGAAATACGGACGCGTGAGCCAATACTCGATCCTTCGCAGAAACATTCTCTTGCTCTGTGGAAATGTATTGATAAGGAAGCGAATCTCCTTTTTAAAGGTATCCTGTGCATTCGCCTTAGTTATAAGTATAGTATTGTTGTCATAGACTGCTGTGTATTCATTGAACCGCCAATACGCTCCCTTAGGTGAGGTAGTGAGCTTTGCCCAATGGTGCAGAAACGAAATTCCGAGATTTACTCTTTCGCCATTTACGATAGCGAAGAAAAATAATCTCTGGCTGTGCCTCTCCCTCTCAAGGTCAAGTGCAAGATGAAACGTAAACTTTTTATATGCGCTTATTCCGAAATACTTTGTAAGAGAATATCTGTCGTTATTTTCAAGCTCGTATTCTAAACCGTTAAAGCAGGCAAAAAGCCGATAATCCTCAAACGGAAGTATTCCTCTGAAAGAGCCGTCGATGATGAGCTTGCCATTATGATACTCCATAACATGGATGCCTATTCTCAGCGTACTTACCGCAAGCAGCTCGACATTGTTGAAGGTAACTCTGACATTTCTCTTAAAGTAAGTATATGAGAGGTCTATATCGCCGTCGTTCTTTATTCTCTCGAACATCAATGCCGCCTCAGGGCTGTACTTAAGAATCTTGTACTTGTTCTTATTAAGTATAACACCGTCATCAATAAGCAACAGGATATTCCTTATCTGCTTTATAAAGTCCTCAAGCTCCTCATCGTCCATCGTGCGCTTATTTCTGTTATCGAGGTTCGCGAGGAAACGTATCGCTATATGGAACATAGCCGCGACCTGGACAAAGTCGGGAGTGCGTCCGCTCTCGTCTTTTAGCTCACTAAGCAGCGGGATCAGAAATTCTGAGGTTTCCTCGGTGTACCACTCCTTAAAATGCGCGGGAAGATAATACATAAACTCATCCTCCTGCGGCATACGAAAGCTGTACGAGCAGTCTGCAACAGTAGATATGGCCATTTTCCTTGCCTGTAATCTTATTATATAGTCATTACCGGCATCAAAAGGCAGCTCCTCATTAAGTTTTAGCTCCCGAGCCGAGCTTGTTTTTAAAAAGCAGGCATAGATTGAATCATGAAAGAACTGTGGTGTTCTCTTAAGGTCTATTATGACCGAATTTTTGTATTTAGATAAGTTAAAGAGATATGGAACCTGACTGTCGGTAATAGCCTTGTTTATGCAATACGCCTTGCAGGAAACAACGTCTGCACCGGGTGTCTTTCTGAAACGTGCTAGCCCGGATGACACAAAGTTATCACTCACATAGTCCCCGCAGTTTATAATGGCGAGAATATCGGTTTCAACAAGTGGGATCGCCGCGTTGACCGCCTTAGCAAGAGTATCGGCGGAAACGCTTATCATGCTGAGTATGTCACCGAAGATTTCCTTATATTTTTCACAGGTCTTACGACAGGATTTTGAATTTATACCGTTGACAACTATAACTTTGATTTGATTTTGCTCTATATCGACCTGGGCCAAAATAGAATCCAGCGTAACGCTTAATTTCTTGGTAAACGTACTTTCAAAAAGCGGAATAATCACAGTCAATGATGAGGGGTTAAAGCTGCTTGAAGTCATCGCTACAGTGACATTATGATCCATATTGACAAAGCCCCCGATAAAACTTTCATATTTATCGCTTATTATACCACCATTTATGACATTTTACAATACCTTTTTTGCGTAAGCGCCCGACGGTCATAATCCGTTGTTTATAGTCATTTGCTTTCGATCTGCTTGGCGGCTGACAGAATGACCGCTATATTTCCTTTTTTATTTTTTCAAGCGCTCCTTTTTCAAGCCTTGATACCTGCGCTTGACTTATGCCGATTTCCTTTGCGACCTCGGTCTGTGTCTTGCCGGCAAAAAAGCGTAGGGACAGTATCTTTTTCTCTCTAGGCTCGAGCGAACGTATTGCTTCTTTTAGTGCAATCTCGTTGAGCCAGTTCATATCGTCGTTTGCGTCCCCAACCTGATCCATGACATATATAGTGTCAGCACCATCGGAAAATACAGGCTCATACAGAGATACAGGCTCTATTATAGCTTCGAGAGCCAGAACGACATCCTCTTTCTTTACTCCCAGCTCCTTAGCTATTTCCTCTACAGATGGCTCTTGATTTTTTTCAGCTGTGATCCTCTCACGCACCTGCATCGCTCGATATGCCGTGTCACGCATAGAGCGACTTACTCTTATAGCGTTGTTGTCACGAAGAAACCTGCGAACCTCTCCTATTATCATAGGTACTCCATAGGTCGAGAATTTAACATCGAGCGTACAGTCGAAATTATCTATCGCCTTTATAAGTCCTATACAACCGACTTGAAAGAGATCATCAGGATTTTCGCCCCTGTTTGCAAACCTTTTTATCACGCTCAGGACAAGACGGAGATTACCGTTTATCATGTCCTCCCTCGCCTGCTTTCTTTCGGCGGGAGTACCCTCGTGCATTATCCTGAACAGTTCTCGTTTCTCACTTTCATTAAGAACCTTTAGTTTAGAAGTATTCACTCCACAAATTTCGACCTTTGAAAACTGCATTTTATTACCCCGCTTTCCTTGCTGCACTTAGTATTAGCAAAGATATAAGGGTTAATTCAAAATTTTAAAAAGAGTGCTATACTGTCTCAGGTAAAAGAAAACAGGAAAGAGTCTGAGCAGCATCTCTTTCCCGTTTTGTTCATAGAATTTGTATTATTTTTTTTGAAGCTTTTTAGATAAAACAGACACCCAACTCCATGTTATACCCCAACCTTCATTATCAAGCTATGTTTTTTTGATAAAACCGCACTCGGCAGGCATCCTTCTTACTTTCATAGAATATGCTGTTTTATGACATAAGGTTCATGTAAATCACTCGGAGGGAGTTCAGTATATGATTCGTCATTTCTAAGCGCTGTTGCTGCAATAGGCTTAGAAACGGTACTCGTATCAAGCTCTCTATCGATTATAATAACAAAGAGCGACACCAACGGCAAAAACTATATGTCAAAGTCTTGCGGCCATATCTGAAATATGATAAAATATTTTCAGACTGTATAGGGAGGTTTTTTGATGATTGCTGTTATAGATTACGGCGCGGGCAATATCCAAAGCGTTGTTAAGGCTTTGAATCATATCGGCTGCGACTGTATCGTTACAAATAAAAAGAATGAGCTTCTAAAGGCTGACGGTGCAATTATGCCGGGGGTCGGTTCGTTTGGAGATGCGATGGATTCTATGATACGCTCGGATACAAAGGATGCCGTGCTCGAATTTATAGAGCGAGGAAAGCCGTTTCTCGGGATCTGTCTCGGCTTACAGCTCCTCTTCCCCTCAAGCGAGGAAAGCCCGAATACGGCAGGACTTGGACTTTTAAAAGGTACTATTACAAGGATACCTGCTGAATCCGGGCTTAAAATACCTCATATGGGCTGGAACTCGCTTAAAATCCTGAAGCATGACGGAATTTTTAAAGGCATTGAGGGCGAGCCATACGTTTATTTCGTTCACTCGTATTTCCTCACAGCGGAAGCTCAGAGCATCGTAACGGCTCAAACGGAATATGGGATAAAAATAGATGCTTCCGTGCAAAAGGACAACATACTTGCGACGCAGTTCCACCCTGAAAAAAGCGGAAAGGTCGGTCTGAAAATCCTTCAAAACTTTATAAACATAACCAAGAAATGAGGAGCTTAAATGTATGCAAAAAGAATAATTCCGTGTCTTGATGTCAAGGACGGACGGGTTGTTAAGGGTACTGAATTTATCAATCTGCGTGACGCGGGCGACCCCGTAGAGGCAGCCAAGCAATATGATAAAGAGGGAGCGGACGAGCTTGTCCTGCTCGATATTACCGCCTCATCTGACGCAAGAGGTATCATCGTTGACATAGTAAGGGCCGTTGCTGACAGCGTGTTCATTCCGTTTACAGTCGGTGGCGGAATAAGGACGGTCGATGACTTCACCGAAATACTTAGAGCGGGAGCGGATAAGATCTCCGTAAACTCTGCGGCAATCAGGCGTCCCGAAATAATCAACGAAGCGGCATACAAATTCGGTTCACAGTGCGTAGTTGCTGCAATCGACGCAAAACGCAGAGATAACGGAGGTTGGGACGTATACATAAACGGCGGAAGGATCAACACCGGCAAGGACGTCCTCGAATGGGCAATAGAAGCGGAAAAACGAGGCGCCGGAGAAATTTTGCTGACAAGCATGGACTGTGACGGCGTTAAGAACGGGTATGACATCGAGCTGACGCGCGCGGTTTCCGAAAATGTGGGTATTCCGGTTATAGCCTCGGGCGGCGCGGGGAAAATGGAACATTTCTATGACGCGTTTACGGCAGGAAAGGCAGACGCCGTTCTGGCCGCTTCGCTGTTCCACTTCGGAGAAATCACTATACCGAATCTGAAGGATTATCTTGAGAGCAAGGAGATACCCGTTAGAAAATAACGGCTTCATAAAGCAAACGGCAGACGGTTATAGAAACTGTCTGCCGTTTTTATTAGTTTTCCAGCTTTTCAAGCATTTTTTTAACTGTTGAACGCTTCACTAACTTTCCGTCAACGTATATGTATTCTTCAGGATCGCCCTCCGCGTATTCTGTAAGCTCATCCCTTGAAAGCTGAGGGAGTACCCTTTCCTTCGGCTGTTCCACACACTGCCTGTCCTCATCAAATTTGGATCTAATTACAAAGTCGTTGATCGCGGAATATGAATCGTACCCGATTATAAGGGTAAGAAGCGCGGGCAAAATCAAAAGTATAAGCAAAGCTAAGGCACAAATTATAGCGGTCATATTGCCGAGAGCCATAACGAGCGAAAATACTACCGCACCGATAAACAGGAGCGCGAGGAACGTTTTGCCGTTTTGGACTATAGCGATAAATGATAGAAGCAGCGCGTTTTTATAAATATTTACAAGTTTCAGTTCAACAGTAACTGTCATCATACCCATATTGAATGTCATAAACAGATATATTACAGCCACTATGATACTCATAACTAACGCTGCGATAATTATAGGATTTGTTATATCGTTTCGGTAAAATTCAAACGTCATATAAAATCCGGCAAAGACAAAATAGTTTACTATACCCTGAATCATAAACTGAAATGCGTTGTCCTTAATACCCTTTTTGAAGTCACGAACGACACTGACATCATTACAGCAGGCTATATTTCTAACTATATAAAACAAGCCCGCTGTAAAAGGAGCCGTAAACGGAATGATCAAGGCGAAAACAAAAATATAAATGCCGCCTAAAAAATATGTAATCATGCCAATTATCCCTGCCGAGATTACAAGCGGAATATCAAATAGGAGGTTTGCAAGAAACAATGTTTTTATATTTTTCCCAAAAACATTTGAAAGGAAATTAACAAGCTTGCTGTCCTTGTTGTTATTATTTGAAGCTGTCATTATTAAAGTTTCTCCTAGATACTGATTAACTTATGCCGAAAAAGCTCTTTTATTTATTCGGCATAGATATTATATCACTTTAGGAAAATGAAAACAACCCTGAAAAAATCAGAGAAAACAGCATATCCGCAAGTGACGATACCGCAAGTATCAGCAAGCCCCAAAATATCCTGACCGTATACAGCTTGAACTCATCGCAAATATCCGTTCTGAATCCTCGCAGTGAGGTCATCATATCCCATGAAAATCGAAAGCTGTCCTTAGATATAGCAATTATAACGAGGGCGGACAAAAATGCTCCAGGCAGAACTATCAGTAAATTATATAATACTCCAGAAAAACCGTACGCGCCGTACATATAACCCGTTGAAAGCCCGAAGCCAAATCCCTTGAAGAGAGGAATGGCAGGCAAAAATAAAAATCCCCACGCAGAAACACCGAGTAAAAATATTGTCAAAAGAAACAAAAAACTCGACGCAAAGCCTGCAGAAAAAAGAGAAAAGGCGTCCATGCTTTTTTTATTCTCGAAGTTTGTTACAAACAGGAAGTCAAGCTTTTCGATAAGGGACTTGTCCCCGTTTCGCGCGCAAATAACTCCAAGTATCACCCCAACGATAAGGAAAAGACACAGCAAAAGCGACATCGCATTTTTTCGTATGTCAAAAGAAAACTTTTTCTTTTTGAAGATTTTTTTCCAAAAGGTCGGCTTAGTAAAAATTATACCTTTCATATTCTTTAGCTCCCCCGTAAATTTTACGTCTTGTAAAGAATATGAAAGGCTGATAAAAATTATGATAATTTATTTTCCCAATTCCTCGGCACGCTTTGTACAGGCAACCATGCCCTCCTTGATCGCCTCTGTTACGCCCTTTGCTTTCATAGCGTCAAGAGCCGCGATAGTCGTACCGCCCTTTGACGATACCTTTTGAATCAATGTTTCCAAGGAATCTCCGCTTTCGGTGATCATGTGCGCGCTGCCCTCAAGTGTTTTAGCTATAAGCTTCAGCGCGGTATCTCCGTCAAAACCTACCTCCTCAGCATATTCCCTCATAGCCAAGGCGAAAAGATAGAAGTACGCGGGACTGCTTCCGTTAATTGATATGACTTCGTTCATCTTGCTTTCAGGGAAAAGGCAGACCTCGCCGCTCAGCGCGAACATATTATATATCTCATTAAAGTCCTCATCGGATATACTCTCAGGGCGGCACATAGCTGTTGCTCCATATCCGAGCAGCAGCGGAGTGTTCGGCATAACGCGCACTACGGGACAAGCTGTTTCAAGTGTCCGCGTCACATAGCCTGTAGATATACCCGCGGCAATAGACACAAATATCTTTTGTTTAGTCACAACGTCCTTGATACCCACAAGAACCTCCTCATAGTTTTGAGGCTTAACAGCAAGAACGATAATGTCGCTGTTCTCGACCGCCTCGCAAGCACTTGCTGAAATATTTATATTCTTTTTCTGCATGATCTCAAGCTTAGCGTGATCCAGATCGTAAACATAGATGAGCGACGGTTCCTTTGTCTTGTTCCTGAGCATTCCGTCAATAATTGCGGTAGCCATGTTTCCAGCGCCAATAAAAGCGATTTTCTTATTACTCAAAAGAAATCCCTCCAAATTTTATTTTTTCTTAATAATAATACATTTATTTGTAAAAATCAAGCTGACGACATTCCGAGATTCGACATAAAAGGCGTAACAGTTGTCCCCTCTCTCCTGTCTGCAATGTGCTTTTACGATTCAATAAAAATCCCTCCTTCTGGATACATTGTACCCGATAGGAGGGATAATGGTAAATATGCATTTTGGGGATTATTTATTTTTAATTTTATCTTTAAGCTTTTTATTTGTTCTCCTAAGGATGCAACCCTTTTATTTAAGTCGGTTGCTATTTGATTAAACACAGATATAAATATCGACAAAAGGATAGCAGCACCTTTCTCAATAAGAATTGGAATCACCGCAATAATTATTTAAGTTTATTATTCATCCGTATTACTCCTCCAAATCCCGATTTGTCGGGAGGATAACGCTCCCTGTATTTAAAATCATATCATATTTTT
>CANQUS010000017.1 GCA_947627055.1 uncultured Clostridia bacterium
CAGGGTGGCGTGTTCATCGTTAATGGGGTATCCGGTGCATTGTTACATTGTATCAATTTCAGAGTGGCAACGGATCCTTTTTGCGGTTCGGGAACTATTTTGATAGAGTCTGCTCTTAAAGCGTTGAATATTGCCCCCGGATTACGCCGCAGATTTGCTGCCGAGAGATGGTTCTGCGCCAACGCCGGGGCATGGCGCTCGGAACGTGAACGAGCGCAGGATATTATTGACAGAAGCGCGGAATTTCAGGCATACGGCTATGATATTGATCCTCAGGCGATAGAGCTTACAAATGAAAATGCCAAAAAAGCCGGTGTCGCCGCAAGAGTCCATACAGAGGTGAGAGGCATAGAGAATTTTTCATCTGAGCTTACAAGGGTGGCGGTTATATGCAACCCGCCATACGGAGAAAGACTTCTCGATATTCAACAGGCTCAGAGCTTATATAAGATAATGGGTGAAAAATTTCAAAAGCAGGAAGGCAGAAGTTATTGCATTATAAGCCCCGATGATAGATTTGAGGAGCTTTTTGGCAGAAAAGCAGACAAACGCAGAAAACTCTACAATGGAATGATAAAGTGTCAGGTGTATATGTATTTTAAAAAATAATATAAATAAGGGAAACACTGATCAAATATGGCACTCCGGATCGTGCTGAACGGCCACAGGCATATTGATATATGTTAGGTGGTTTGACGCGGAATGGCGGAAAAGCTGCAAAAAGGTTGAGTGCTGAGTCTTAAGTCAATATCTGTTACGTGTTTCCCTTATGTTTTAATAAACGGGGCGGCGTTCCTAATATCCGAATAACCTTTTTTCCGCTCTTTCAAGCTTTTTTCCTATCGGCTTATATATGATCATGAGAAAAACAACGTTTGAAGCAGCGTAAATTGCCGTATGGGGAAGTGACGATAAAAAAGCCGCAAAATAAAGGTTAAAATCAAGCCCGTTGCTGTACCACAGTACGCTCCAAATATCGAGTATAAGCGAATAAAGAACTCCCGAAAAAATACCGTAAAGCACAAGCCACAGTCTGCTGTGTCGAAGCTGCTTGTGTAAAAGTCCTGCAGCATATCCTATTATACCCCACGAAAGCATTTGAAATGGTGTCCAAGGTCCCTGTCCGAAATAGAAGTTTGAGATCAGCGCACTCAACGAGCCTGTGAGAAATCCGGCTGAACTTCCCAAATACAGTGCTGTTAATATAATAATGGCTGTATCCGGCTTGAATGCGGGAATCGGTGCGAAAATAAATCTTCCGACGACCGTAAGCGCAGTCATAACGGAAACTATGATCAACCTACGTGTTTTTCCATGTTTCTCATAGCCGATATAGAACAGTATGCAGGAAAAAAACGCAACGGCTATCGAAATGAACGCATATGATTTTTCACTGAAAACACACGCGCCGATAAAAACAATTACAGGTATAAGTACAAGAGGTATTATGTGTTTTAAAGCATTCTTCATGGCTTCCTCCTATCGAGTGAGGAAATGGCTTCTTCGGGAGTGATTATATTGCTGTCGAATTGCCGCATGATTTTATTAGTCGCTGTTGTATAGCATCTGTTTTGCGAGAAAAACTCATGTGGTTCACCCTGTGAAACTATTTCTCCGCCGAAAAGAAGAGCGCATCTGTCTGCACACATTGCCGCGAAATCCGTATCATGACTTACGACGATCATAGAAATCTCCTTTGCTTTCAGCTTTAACAGTATGTCGGCGATCCTTCGCTTTAAGAGCGGATCCGCGCCCTTTGTAGGTTCATCGAGCAAGAGGATCTTAGGCTTACCAGCGAGAACCTTTATAAGCGCGCAAAGCTGCCTCTCGCCACCGCTTAGGTCATACGGGTGTTTACTTAACAGATGCGATACGTCAAAGCCGTATTCCTCCGCGTTCGCTCCCGTTTCCCTGAAATCGTCTTCAACGCTGTCTTTGACAAAAACGGTTCGTACATCCTGCGGTAGGACAGCGATATTATTCCTGTAGATAGTTCTATCCTTAAACGCACTCGATCTTTTGCCAAAAAGCCGTATTTGTCCTGTACGATTTTTATATATGCCTGCCGCAACATTCAGAAATGTGGTTTTACCCGCTCCGTTTCCGCCTAAAACAAAGAGTATCTCGCTTTCAAAAAGTCTTAGCGATAAATTCCTGAGAGTGTCTGTACTGTCTTTATCATATTTAAAGGAAACATCACGAAGTTCCAAAATTGTATTTTTGCATTTTTCTTTTGCTTCAACTGATATAGGGTCAACGGTAAGTCTTTTATCAATAAAGTCAGAAGCCGCTTTTGCGGTGAGCGGAGACTTTTCGTCACCTTTCAGAAACGGAGAAGTGATTTTAACGGCATCGGGCATAGCTTCAAGGAAATATGTACCACCCTTGATTCGTGAGCAAATATTTTCAGGACTTTCATTATAAGATAATTTACCTTTATCGAGAAATATCAGTCTGTCACACATCGGAAGGACATCCTCAAGACAATGCTCAGCTATTATTATCGTCATGGATAAATCACTATTTAGTTTTCTGAGTGTATTAAGGAACATTTCTCTTGCTATCGGATCGAGCTGCGCTGTCGGCTCGTCGAGAATCAAAATTTCGGGATTCATCGCAACAACTGATGCGAGATTTAAAAGCTGCTTTTGACCTCCCGAAAGCTCGGATATGCTTTTATAAAAAATATTTTCAATTCCGAAATAGCACGCTGTTTCGGCAATTTTTCGTTTTATAACAGAGTTTTCAAGTCCGAGACTTTCAAGTCCGAACGCAAGCTCGTGGAAAACCTTGTCGGTTATGATCTGGCTGTCGGGGTCTTGAAGAACAAAGCCTATCTCACAGGCAGAGGTATGCTCGTTCAGATCGTCAGTACATATACCTTTATAATATATTTTTCCCTGTATGTTTCCGACAGGCCTGAGTTCACGCTTCAGCATTCTTAAAAGTGTTGTTTTCCCGCAGCCTGTTTCTCCGCACAAAACGATAAATTCACCGCATGATATGTTGAATGAAATATCGTCAAGGATATTTTTCCCGTTTTCATAGGAAAATGTAAGGTTTTCGACCGTTAATATATCCGTTAAAAGCCCCTCCTGAAATGTGTTTAAGATATTTTATCATTTTTAGAAGCTTTATGCAATTTTATCATAAAAAATTGCAGGTGAATTTTTGAAAAATTAAGGAAACATCGTTTAAATACAGCCTGACGGCTTGGCGCTTAACCTGTTTATGTTTTTTGTCATACAGCATTACTACTGACATTGAGGTATGATTGCATTCGTTCGGTACGACTTGACGGAGCGATTTCAGAGTGGTATTTTATAGGATGTAAAAAATGTGTGAAAAACCACCGTAAACGGTAGATAAACCGATTTACGGTGGTTTCGTTTTTTGAATAAATCAATATTGCTTTAATACAATGCTGAAGTTACCGTCGTGGTCTACATTCAGCCTGATAGTTTTAATATGTTTTTCATAAAAATTTAAAATTTCGTTCTCGCTTGCCTCTATTCTTGCTTGTTTAAATAAGGTGAACGCAAGCTCCTTGCCGTTGTACTTAACTATTTCGGGGAGATACTTTTTGAGTTCTCCAATGAGAACGGCTTTCTTTAATTCCTCAATATTTCCTGTGCAGAAATCATCAAGAGAGCAGTAATATATATTATGATTTTCAAGCGTTTCCTTGATGGCTTGACCGCATTTACCGTATTCAATTACTACGAGAAATTCGGCATTTGGGAGTGAGGATATAAGTCCCCAATAATCCGAATCGCTTGATAATAAAATAAATGATGAGACATTATCCGTATAATACTCTCTGCATATACCGGCTGTCACGCGAATATCGACAATAGATTTGTGATCGACTACACGCTCGACCTCAATGTGCTGAACCGGAATATTTATAAACTTTTCAATATAGTCCCAACCGTTTGTAGTATGGTTGTCATCAAATAAAATAATTTTATGTATCTTTTCAATCTCGGCTTGATTAAGGTTTTTAAGCATACCGTAGAGCTTGTAGACATCAGAATTTTCGCAATCGACCGCAAGAACTGTTTTAACACTTGAATTTATAAAATCATATATATTGTTTTTAACATCGCTGACGGCGTTTTTATATTTACTTTTATCACCAAAATAGTCACCGTTCATTTCATATAGTATTTCGAGAAATTTGCCGTCGGTATATAGCAGGTTTCCCAAGTCCTTAGGCTTCCAATGAATATAAACCTGAAAGGGATAGGAGTCGATATTTGCCATGTATTTTTCAAATTCAAACTTTTGAACCTGTTCCTTACTGTACTGAGGGATAACGAAGAGATCTCTCAGGTAGTCCCATGAGATCCAGTCGGGAAAAAGATCCTTGCAGGCGTTAATATTTTCACATATAAGCTTATTAAAATGTGTGCTGTAATCTGATGCACGCTTATTAGGTAATATGATTTTTAACCCGAACGACTCGAGTTTCTTTATATTTTCCGTATCATACCATGGTAAGCGGTCTATATTTTTATAATCATATTTAATGCCGTTGTCTGTCGGTTTAAAATGCTGCATAAGCGTTGTACGAAGCTTGCACAGATACCTTATTGTAACTGCGCTTTGATCGTTTTCAAGCTCTGTCAGCAGCTCCGGACAGCTGTCGCTGTATACGGAGATCCATGCGCTTTTTCGTATGCCGATAAGAAAAGCCACGGTAGCCACTATATTTTTAGTATCTACTCTCAAAATATACACCTCAGTTAAAACTTACGATAGTTTAGTTTTTATAAAAAATTATAAAGGTAAAGCGGTAAAAATAATGTCCGTTTTTGAAATAAATATTTATTTTATAGTAACTCAACTAATACATTTTTATTAAATACTTTTAAAAAAATTGTATGGTATCATCTATTAGAACTTAGAAAATCACCGACAGAACGCAGAGTTCAGATTGAGCCGTCAGACGTAGTTTATTTAGATTCCTTAATACCGAGCCGTAAAGCCTGAACTGTTCTGCTCACGACTCTGAACTTGACAAGACTTTGTGTGAGTAATATTATAATATATAACATAGATAATAAGGCAGGATTCTCACAGGAGGTCAATAAATGGATTATGTTTCATGGGTGCTGAGGCTTATCATGCCCCTTGTTGCGCTTGCGATAGTAATACGGGCGTTTGTATCGCTGAGATATAATCGCAGAAACGAGGGCGCGCTTATCGTGCTTGAGGATGAGGCCGCGCAGAGGGTCTATCCTGTTCGCTATTGGGAAACATCTATCGGAAGGAGCAGGGGCAGCGATATTCGCCTCAAGAATCCTGCGGTTTCACGAGATCATGCAGTCCTGCTTCGACGTGAGGCAGGTTGGTTTATATCCGATACAGGCTCAAAGGCGGGAGTTACAGTAAACGATAATCCCGTCGTTGGTCGGACTGCCGTCTATATCGGAGACAGGATAAACATCGGCGGAAGGGTGCTTACGCTTCACCGTGCGGATGATTATGGAGACGGCTTGCAGGAGGAAAGACTTTCGCGAAGGAATAAGCAGGTGAAAAAAACTATTGCACCATCCTTTCTGCTTTTTCTTGTGACGTTGTTTACCGTGCTGCTTGCGGCGGAAACGTGCATTAACCTCGGAAACCTTAATGTTGCGCCTATTGCGGCTGTTTATGTGGTTTTTATGTGGGTTTTCTTTATCGTTACAAGAATGGTTTTAAAGCGTGTTACGTTTGAGCTTGAAGCGTTGGCGTTGTTCCTGTCGTCTATCGGAATACTGCTTTCCGCATCACACAACACAAAAACAGGCTGGGTTCAGCTTGTAACGGCGATATTTGGCGCGATAGGCTTTGCTTTGCTGCTCAAGTTCATCGAGATACCCGACCGGGTTATGAAGTGGCGGCTGATCATAACAATAGGCGCGGTAGTGGTGCTCGGTCTTAACCTTTTGCTAGGGAGGGTTACTCATGGCGCGGCTAACTGGATCGTGATAGGTCCTATCTCCGTTCAGCCGTCGGAATTTGTCAAGATAGCATATATATTTGTCGGCGCGTCAACACTTGACGCTCTGCTCACAAAAAAGAACCTGACCGAGTTTATTATTTTCACCGCTGTTTGCATCGGTGCGCTGTTTATAATGAGCGACCTCGGAACCGCAATAATCTTTTTTGTGACATTTTTGGTCATAGCGTTCATGCGCTCCGGTGACATCAAGACGGTCATTCTCGCGATTTCGGCGGCGGTTTTCGGCGCCATGCTCGTTTTAATGGCTAAGCCGTATATTGCGGACAGATTTGCAATATGGGGAAATGTATGGAGTGATGTTGACGACAAGGGCTATCAGCAGGTAAGAACGCTTATTTATTCCGCAAGCGGCGGTCTTTTCGGTACAGGTACGGGCATAGGAGGTCTTCAAAATGTATTTGCGTCTGAAAGCGACCTTGTTTTCGGATTGGTTTGTGAAGAAATGGGATTTATCATTGCAATACTTATTGCGGTATCCATCGCGGGATTTGTAATATACGCCTGCATGGTAACGACGCGAAGCCGTTCATCATTCTATTCAATAGCGGCTTGTTCGGCTGCGGGACTGCTTGTGTTTCAGGCGTCGCTCAATATATTCGGTTCGACCGATATACTTCCGCTCACAGGCGTTACCCTGCCTTTTATAAGCGCGGGCGGTTCGAGCATGATAAGCTGCTGGTGTCTTCTTGCTTTTATCAAGGCTGCCGACGAGAGAACTTATGCGGTAAAACGCAAAAGCCTGAGAAAAGCAGCGATGTCCAACGGCGAAAGCGTTGTGGAAATATAGGAAACCGCTGAATATATAATGCAAGACTGCATGGCGTTCACCTTGTCTGCATTTTTCCGATTATTGCAAATTGTTCATAAATAGTATCTTTACACACGAGGAAAAATATAGTAGAATATATAACGGATTAAGCTATGGAATTATAAACGGGAGTGATAGAGTTGACGCCAAAATATAAAAGAGTTCTTTTAAAGCTGAGTGGTGAATCCCTTGCCGGCTCTGAAAAGCATGGGATCGACTTTGAAACGGTATTGAAATTTTGTGACCCGATTAAAAAATGTGCCGACATGGGTGTTCAGGTTGCCGTTGTTGTCGGAGGAGGAAACTTCTGGCGAGGACGCTCCAGCGGACAGATGGACAGAACACGAGCTGACCACATGGGAATGCTCGCTACGGTTATCAATGCTCTCGGCGTAGCCGACGCCCTTGAACAGTTTGATTTGCAGGTCAGAGTTCAGACGGCGATCACAATGCAGCAGGTCGCAGAGCCATATATAAGGAACAAGGCAGTCCGCCATCTTGAAAAGGGCAGAGTGGTAGTTTTCGGCTGCGGAACGGGCAACCCGTTTTTCTCTACAGACACGGCGGCAGCCTTGAGAGCGGCTGAGATAGAAGCGGATATTATCCTCAAGGCTACAATGGTTGATGGAGTCTATGACAGCGACCCCAAAAAGAATCCGAACGCTAAGAAATTTAAAACTCTGACATTTCACGACGTTCTGAACAAGAATCTCGGAGTTATGGACAGTACAGCGGCAGCAATATGCAAGGATAATAATATCCCTATAATTGTCTTTAGTCTTGACAATCCTGAAAATATTGTTTCCGCTGTCTGCGGTGAGCAGGTAGGAACGCTTGTGCAGTGATAATGATCATTCAAAATAATTAAGCATGAAAAATTTAAATATATAATCAGGAGGTTCTTCTTATGAAAGAGGTTTTGAAGAATGCCGAAGAAAAAATGGCTAAATCAATAGCTCATCTTGAGGAAACATACGCATCAATAAGAGCGGGTCGTGCTAACCCTGCGGTACTTGATAAAGTAACTGTCGATTATTACGGTACGCCTACGCCTGTCAATCAGCTTGCCGCTGTTTCAGTCACAGAAGCTAGAACGCTCACGATCCAGCCGTGGGATGTTTCCGTATGCCGTGCGATCGAGAAGGCTATTCAAGCTTCCGATATTGGAATAAATCCGCAGTCGGACGGCAAAATAATCAGAATGATTTTCCCGCCGCTCACTGAGGACAGACGAAAGGAAATCGTCAAAGAGGTCTCCAGGATGGCTGAGGAGGCTAAGGTATCTGTTCGTTCAGTCAGGCGCGAAGCTATTGATAAGTTTAAGGCTATGAAGAAGAACGGCGAGATTACGGAGGATGACCAGAGCAAGGCTGAAAAGAAAATTCAGGATATTACGGATAGGCGCATTAAGGAAATCGAAAATATCTGTGATAAAAAGCAAAAGCAAATCATGGAAATATAATCTTAATACCCTGCGAAGGGAGAATGAAGATATGATAGAGCTTAAACAGGAAGAAAGGCGGTCGGGCGGTGCAATACCCGCCCATATTGCTATTATAATGGATGGCAACGGTCGTTGGGCTAAAAAGCGAGGATTGCCCCGATCTGTCGGTCATACTGCCGGGGCGACTACATTTCGCCATATAACACGATGTGCAAGCAGAATGGGTATAAAGTACCTGACGGTTTATGCTTTCTCGACAGAAAATTGGAAGCGCCCCGCTGATGAGGTAGACGCCTTGATGAAGTTGTTTCATAAATATCTTGTTGATTCTCTGACTGATTTCCGTGACGATGATGTTGTTGTGAGATTTATAGGCGACAAAAGCGGCTTTTCGCAGTCTCTGCAAAGGCTTATTAACGAAACCGAAGAGGTCTCTAGGGACAGGACGGGTATGGTACTTAACATTGCTATGAACTATGGCGGAAGAGATGAGATACTCCGCGCTGTTAAATCATTGTGTCATGACTGTGCGGATAGAAAAATTTCTCCGGAAGAAATCACAGAGGAAATTTTTGAAAAGCATCTCTATACATCAGGACAGCCCGATCCCGATCTGCTCATACGTCCCGGAGGAGAGGCTCGCATAAGCAACTTTCTCTTATATCAGTCGGCATATACGGAGCTTTATTTTACGGATGTGCTTTGGCCGGATTTTTCTGAGGATGATCTTATCCGTGCGATAGATTATTACAGCAAGAGAAGCAGGCGCTTCGGGGGTGTTTAGATGTCGAAACGAATCGTATCTGCAGTTTTTGGCATTGTCTTTATTCTGCTTGTGATTTTCTTCGGAACTATATACCCCATATGTATTGATATATTTGCAGCAATTGTATGTGCTGTCGCGGTAGGTGAGTTTATCCACGCTGTTGGTCATTTTAAGGAATACCGCCTGAGTATACCGAGTATTCTCTTTGCACTGTGCAATACTATGCTTATGACATATGGTGTTTCGCATATCATTTGGTACGCTTATACCGCGGTAATGCTTTCAGTCATGATATTTTTTCACGAAAAAATATCATTTAGGGATGTTTCTGATACTTACGGAATGACTATAATTATAACGTATGCATTGTCAACAATAGTTTCAATGAAAAATATTGACGCCGTTCATTCCGTTTTTTATTTTGTTCTTTCTCTCGCGCTGCCGTGGCTTGCAGATGCGGGGGCATATTTTACGGGCAGTTTTTTAGGAAAGCATAAGCTATGCCCCAAGATAAGCCCTAAAAAGACAGTCGAGGGAGTAGTAGGCGGTACGGTAGTATGTGTAGGAATGTGCTGCCTGGTGGGATATATCTTTTCCGCGTTTATTTATAAGGATATTAAATGTGTAAACTATGTGAACCTGATCATTATTTCATTTATCGGTTCGCTTCTTTCGGTTCTCGGAGATCTGAGCTTTTCGCTCGTCAAAAGGGCATATAATATCAAGGATTATGGAAATATTATTCCCGGGCATGGCGGTGTTCTCGACCGCTTTGACAGCGTGATTTTTTTCGCACCTTTTTTGATGATTTCATTATCATATCTTCCGATACTTTGCTGTTAATGATGAGCGTCAGAATGCTTTGCTGCGGCTGACTGACGCATTCTCCGCAGCTTTTATTCAGATAAAGGATTTGTTTATATGTATAGAAACATTACGCTTCTCGGCTCTACCGGCTCTATCGGCAGGCAGACACTCGATGTTGTGCGAAGACTGAAAATAAATGTTACGGCTTTGACGGCGAACAGAAGTGTCAAGCTGCTTGAGGAACAGGCACGCGAGTTTAATCCGCGTGCCGTCTGTATAGCTGATGAAAATAAATATTTAGAGATGAAAAACAGCTTGGCGGATACCGATATTAAGGTTTTTGGCGGTGATGACGGTATTCTTGAATGCGCGAGGCTTTCGGAAAGCGAGCTTGCGGTGAATGCCATTGTCGGTATTGCGGGGCTTCGTCCTACGCTTGAAGCAATATCCGCCAAAAAGGATATTGCGCTTGCTAATAAAGAAACATTAGTTACAGGCGGAGAAATAGTTAAAAACGCTGTTATTGAAAACGGAGTAAAGCTTCTCCCTGTTGACAGCGAGCACAGCGCGGTTTTTCAATGCCTTCAGGGCGCGCCGAGAGGTTCTCTTAAAAAAATAATTCTCACCGCGTCGGGAGGGCCTTTTTTCGGAAAAACACGAGATGAGCTTGAAAGAGTAACGGTCAAGGAGGCGCTTAACCACCCGAATTGGAGCATGGGTGCAAAGATCACGATAGATTCCGCGACGATGATGAACAAAGGGCTTGAGGTTATTGAGGCATGTCACTTGTTTAATGTCGGACTTGACGATATTGAGGTCGTGGTTCACCGTGAAAGCATTATACACTCCATGGTTGAGTTCAATGATAACGCGGTCGTTGCTCAGCTCGGCTCGGCGGATATGCGTATACCGATACAGTATGCGATTACATATCCTGAGAGGGTTGAGTCGCCGTGCCTGCCGCTCGATTTTGCCGAGTTAGGCTCACTGACATTTACGAAGCCCGACCGAGAAGTATTTGAGTGCCTTGCGTTATGTGAGAGGGCTTTTGGTCAGGGAGGGCTCATGCCGGCTGTCGCGAACGGCTCAAACGAAGCCGCCGTCGAGCTTTTTCTGAGTGGAAAAATAGGTATTCTTGATATACCGCGGCTCATAAAAAAGGCCATGATAAATATTCCGAATAAACAAAACATAAATATAGATGATGTATATACGGCTGATAGTGAAGCCAGAAAAATAGTAATGAGTGAGTATTCTTAATACTATTAAATAAAAGGGAGATGTTTACGATAGAAATTGCATTGCTTATAATAATCGGAGTTTTGCTTTTTGAATTGATTATTCTGATCCACGAATTCGGTCATTATATAACGGCGAAGCTTTCGGGTGTTAAGGTCAACGAATTTGCCCTCGGTATGGGTCCTAAGATCCTCAAATTTAAAAAAGTTGAAACACTTTATTCACTGAGGCTTTTTCCTATAGGCGGGTTCTGTGCGATGGAGGGCGAGGATGAGGAAAGCGACAATGAGCGTGCATTCGGCAACAAGCCTTGCTGGAAACGCATTATCATAGTCATTGCGGGCGCGGTCATGAATATTGTACTCGGTTTTGTGCTTATGATGATAACGCTTATACCCAATTCGCAGTTTGCGTCAACGACAGTATCAAAGTTCCATGAAAACGCGGAAACCTCGGCTTCTCTGAAGATCGGCGACGAGATAGTTTCTATAAACGGTTACAGAACGTATACATCTCAGGATATGACCTTTGCTCTTGTAACAGCGACAGAAAACAGCGACGGAGAGTTTACTCCCCAAATCGTTGTCAACAGAAACGGTGAAACAGTCGATCTCGGCAATGTTAAGTTCGGTTCTCGCGAGGTCGACGGCAAAAAGGCGATAATACTTGATTTTTATGTCGCACCGATCGAGAATAACTTTTGGAATCTCATAACCGAAACAGGTAAGGGTGTGGTATCTACTGTCCGTCTTGTTTGGGCAAGCCTGTTCGGACTTATTACAGGGCGTTTCGGCTTTAACGAGCTTGCGGGACCGATAGGCATGACGTCCGCTATCTCTCAGGTCGCCAGCGCGGGACTTGAGAGCAGCTTTGGTGATGCTGTTTTAAATATAGTCAATGTGATGATGATGATAACAGTCAACCTCGGTGTGGTAAACCTGCTCCCGTTGCCTGCGCTTGACGGCGGCAGGCTTGTGTTCCTGATCGTCGAGCTCATAAGAAGAAAGCCCGTGCCCGCTAAGTACGAGGGCTTAGTACACGCGATAGGAATGGTTGTACTTCTGCTTTTTATGGTCATCGTATCGTTCAGTGATATTTTGAGAATATTTACAGGATCGGGGCTTGGAGGATGATGAGGAGAAGGACTAAAAAGATAAAGCTCGGAAATATATATATCGGCGGTGATGCCCCAATCACGGTCCAGTCAATGCTGAATATTCCCGCAAGCGATATTGAGGGAAGCGTCAGACAGGCGATCCGGCTTGAGAAGGCAGGATGCGAGATAATAAGGGCAGCCGTTCCGAATATGGACGCGGTAAGGCTTATTCCCGCGCTCAAAGAGAATGTCACCGTCCCTATTGTCGCGGATATACATTTTGACTATCGTCTCGCGATTGAGGCGGCGGCGGCAGGGGTCGATAAAATTAGAATAAATCCGGGGAACATCGGCGGAGACGATAGAGTAAGACAGGTCGTAAAGGTGTGCCGAAACCGTAATATCCCGATAAGGATCGGCGTAAACTCAGGCTCACTTGAGAAGGAGATCCTCGCGAGGTACGGACATCCGACGCCTCAAGCGCTTTGCGAAAGTGCGCTCTATCATGCGTCACTTCTTGAAAAATTTGACTTTGATGATATTGTGCTTTCTATGAAAAGCTCGTCAGTGCCGTTTATGGTCGAAGCGTATGAGCTTGCCGCGGAGAGGTGCGATTATCCGCTCCATCTCGGCGTTACGGAAGCGGGCACTTGGCGTATGGGTATAATTAAATCAGCTGCGGGGATCGGCTCACTTCTCATAAACGGCATAGGCGATACGATAAGAGTTTCACTGACTGACGACCCTGTCAGCGAGGTCAAGGCGGCAAAGGATATATTAAAAGCTCTTGAAATCAGAAATGAAGGCATTAAATTCATCTCCTGCCCGACCTGCGGCAGAACGAGCATAGATCTGATAAAGCTTGCAAATGAGGTTGAAAAAAGGCTTGAAAACTGTGATAAAAATATCACAGTGGCAGTAATGGGCTGTGCAGTGAACGGACCGGGCGAGGCGAGAGAAGCAGATGTCGGCATCGCCGGAGGTCATGGCGACGGACTTATCTTTAAACGGGGAGAAATAGTTAAAAAGGTGAGCGAGGACAAACTGATTGATGAACTGATGGAGGAAATAAGCAGGTTGTAATTTTTCTGCGAAATATGTCGTTTCTTAATACATAAAAATCAGGAGGATATAATGTACATTTTATCACAGGACAAGTCAAAGATTATTAAATTCAGCCGAATAGACATATCAAGAAATTTTGGCGGAAAAAGAAACGAAAAGTTTGCCCTTATTGCTTGGGCGGAGGCAGCGAAAAATACGGAATGTACAGTCATCGGCATATACCCGGACGAGAGCGAAGCAAGAGTGCAACTTGAGCATATAGCTGAAGCCTTAAATAATAATATGAAGATATATGAGTTAAGCTGAATATTTAACGGGTGGTAGCTTTGGGAACATTTTACGGGATATTTTCACAATATCTTAACGGCTTGAAGCCGTCAGATGCACTAAGCTCTGCTGAAGTTAAGAATGTGAAAATTGACGCTAAAAACAGAATATTGGAAATAGATATCTTCCTTTCGCGGCTTGTAGAAAGAAATGAGATTTTTTCCGCCGAAAAGGAAATTGAGCGGTCGGCGCTTTCACTCGAAAGGTGTAATATCTGTCCTTGTTTTGATCCATCACTTTTTGGTGAGGAATGCTACTCAGGACTTGCAGACGAGGTTCGCCGCAGGCTTGCAAGCATAAACGGGACGCTCAACGGCTCAAAGGCTGTTATCTCCGACGGCAGAATGACGATAAACCTTACTCACGGCGGTGCGGATATACTTCTGGAGAAAAAGGTCGATAAGGAATTTCAGAAGCTGATCCGTGATGAGTTTGGCATCAATACGGAGGTCGTCTTTGACGGCGTTACGGAGATAACTGCGGACAGCGAAATATATATAGAGCATCAGAAAGTCGCCGAAGAGACCGCAAAGCGTGAGAGCATAACGAGGGAAATGGATATATACGAGGGTGTGATGAACGAGGCAAAGAAACGCTCTGTTCCAAAGCCCGCAAAGGATATTGAGCTTGAAGTTCGCGAGGGTGAATCACTCTATCCGCTTTTTATTACTGACAGTCCCAAAACTATTTACGGTTCGAGCATCAAGGGCTCTCCCATAAATATATCACAGCTTGCGCCGGATTCGGGGAGAGTGGTCATAAAGGGTGATATTTTCTCCATTGACTCGAGAGATACTAAGGATAATAAGAAGAAAATTATTACACTCAATATTACCGATTATACAGGCTCAACTACTGTTAAAATTATCGACCTTAACGCAAAGTGTGCGCCAGTACTTGAGCTTAAAAAGGGAAGCGCTATAATCGTCAAGGGTGACGCACAGTACGACAAGTACGACCGAGAGCTTGTGGTAATGGCGGCGAGTATTTCCGTTATAGGCAAGGCAAAGGTCGTTGACAACGCAGATAAAAAGCGTGTGGAGCTTCATTTACATACGAATATGTCGGCTATGGACGGAGTTACTGATGTCGGGGATATAGTACAGCGTGCTTACAGCTGGGGTATGCCCGCCGTAGCGATCACCGACCACGGCGTCGTTCAGGCGTTCCCGGGGGCAATGAATGCCGCCGACGCTATCGCGAGTAAGGGAGGACACATAAAGGTACTTTACGGTGTTGAGGCGTATTTTATAGATGATGTTTCAACAAGGGCTGTCAACGGCGAAAAATGTGAACCGCTCTCCGGCGAGTTTATAGTATTTGATCTTGAAACAACGGGTTTGGGAGCCGCAAAGGAGAGGATAACCGAAATTGGCGCTGTAAGGATAGTTGATGGCGAAATCAAAGACAGCTTTTCTATGTTTGTAAACCCTCAAAAGCATATTCCGCAAAAGATCACGGAGCTTACGGGGATAGATGATTCCATGGTGGCTGACGCTCCGCTAGAGGATGAGGCGATACGGGCATTTATGGATTTTTGCGGAGACGACTGCGTTCTTGTCGCACACAACGCGCCGTTCGACACTTCTTTCGTTAAGGCTGTATTGAGCCGCCATAATATAAGCTGGTGCTTTACAAGCATTGACACGGTTATCATGTCCCGCTCTATGTTCCCGCAGATCAAAAAGCATAAGCTTAATAATATAGCCGAATATCTGAAGCTCGGTGACTTTAATCATCACAGGGCGTGCGATGACGCGCTTATGCTTGCAAAGATATTTCAGGTGATGCTCACAAAGCTCTCAGAAAATTACGGGGCAAAGGATATTTCACAAATCAACTCCGTTCTCTCAAACGGCGACTATAAGAGCCTTAAATATTATCATCAAATAGTTTTAGCTAAAAATACCGCAGGGCTGAAAAATCTTTACAGACTGATCTCAAAGGGGCATCTCGAATATTTTTACAAAAAACCACTCCTGCCGAAGTCCGAACTTGTAAAACTCAGAGAGGGGCTTATTGTGGGCAGCGCTTGTGAGGCGGGGGAACTTTTCCGCGCGATAGTTGACAAACGGCCGTGGGATGACCTGAAGAGAATAGCGTCATTCTACGATTACCTTGAGATACAGCCGATAGGAAACAATATGTTTATGCTCGAGAACGGCACCTGCGGTAGTGTCGAGGAGCTTCAGGAGCTGAACAAAACAGTAGTAAGGCTCGGTGAGGAGCTTTCGATACCTGTGGTCGCAACGTGTGACGTTCATTTTCTCGACCCGCACCACGGCGAGTTTCGTAAGATCCTTATGGCGGGACAGGGCTACAGGGACGCCGACAAGCAGACTCCGCTGTATCTCCGCACGACCGCCGAAATGCTCAAGGAGTTCGAATATCTCGGTAAGGACAAGGCTTACGAGATCGTTGTTGAAAACACTAACCTTATTGCCGATATGTGCGACGAGATCCGTGCGGTGCCAAAGGGCAACTTTCCTCCGTTCATTCCGGGAGCGGAAGAGGATCTTACACGCATAACGTGGGAGAGAGCAAAGGACACATACGGCGACCCGCTTCCCGAAATAGTCGAAAAGCGCATAGAAAAGGAATTGAACTCGATCATAAAGAACGGCTTCTCGGTTTTGTATATGACAGCTCAGAAGCTTGTTGCCAATTCCGAGGCGCATGGCTATCTTGTCGGCTCGCGTGGTTCGGTTGGGTCGTCGTTTGTTGCGACGATGTCGGGTATATCCGAGGTCAATCCTCTCGCGCCGCACTATATCTGCCCTAAATGCAAGAACAGCGAGTTCTTTGTAAACGGCGAGGTCGGCTCGGGCTTTGACCTGCCGCCCAAAAACTGCCCCAAGTGCGGTACGCTTTACAAGCAGGACGGCCACGATATACCGTTTGAAACATTCCTCGGATTTAAGGGCGACAAGACGCCCGATATCGACCTTAACTTTTCGGGAGAATATCAGAACAAATCTCATCGCTATACCGAGGAGCTTTTCGGAAAGGAAAATGTTTTTAAAGCCGGCACTATTGCGACTGTTGCTGAAAAAACAGCTATAGGCTTTGTTAAAAAATATGCCGATGAAAAGGGTATTACTATGCACCGCGCTGAGGAAATGCGACTTGCTATAGGATGTACAGGTGTTCGCCGTACAACAGGTCAGCACCCAGGCGGCATGGTCGTTGTTCCGCGCAGAAACGACGTTTACCAATTCTGTCCCGTACAGCACCCCGCAAACGACCAAAACTCCGACAGTATTACAACACACTTTGATTTCCATTCCATACATGACACTATATGTAAACTTGATGAGCTTGGACATGATGTTCCGACTATTTACCGCTACCTTGAGGATTATACTGGTATCAGTGTTATGGATATTTCCATGAGTGACCCTGATGTCATGTCGCTGTTTACATCGACAAAGGCGCTCGGCGTCGAACCGGATGATATCGATTCACTGACGGGGACTTTCTCACTTCCTGAGGTCGGCACGAGCTTTGTTCGTCAAATGCTTATCGAAACGCAGCCAAAGACATTTTCCGACCTTTTGCAGGTATCGGGACTTTCACATGGTACCGATGTTTGGATCGGAAATGCTGCGGAACTTATCAAGCAGGGTGTATGCGATATTTCACAGGTCATAGGAACTCGTGACAATATTATGGTTTATCTCATGCACAAGGGACTAGAGCCCGATATGGCGTTTAAAATAATGGAGATAGTCCGTAAGGGCAAGAGCACAAAGCTTCTGACAGAGGAGCATATCAACGCTATGAAGGAGCATGATGTTCCGCAATGGTACATAGACTCGTGCATGAAGATAAAGTATATGTTCCCTAAGGCTCACGCCGCCGCTTATATGATAGCGACGCTGCGTCTCGGTTGGTACAAGGTACACCGTCCAAAGGAGTATTACGCCGCGTACTTTACTGTGAGAAGCGAGGATCTTGACGGGCTTCTCGTCGCACAGGGCAGAGAGGTTGTCAAACGCAGAATGCAGGAAATAAAAATGAAGGGTAAGGAAGCCACTGCCAAGGATAACGCGGCTTATTCCACATTACAGATTGTAAATGAAATGCAGGCGCGAGGTATTCAGGCGCTTCCCGTTGATATATACAAGTCCGATGCAAGGAAATTCCTTGTTGAGGGTGACAACATTCGCCTGCCGTTTTCATCATTGCCGGGCGTCGGTGGTGCGGCGGCACAAGGTCTTGCAGACGCGCGTGAAGGCGGGGAGTTTATGTCGATAGAGGATTTCCGCGAACGTTCCAAGGCATCTAAAACAGCGATAGAACTTCTCCGCAGCGCGGGAGCGTTCGGAGATCTGCCCGAAAGCAGTCAGATGACGCTGTTCTGATTTTAAGTGACGACCAGTGATTTATATTTCTTTAGATTCACATAAAGCACATAGCACTATTGTTGTACTGCGGAAGTGTCTGCATCTTTTGCTTGTGCCTTGTGTGAATTATTTTTGTAAATTGGTTGACAAACCATGTTTTGTATGTTATCTTATTATTACATTAGCACGCTAAAGTGGACTGCGCAAGAATTGAGATGAGGTCATATTATGAAAAATTACAGCAAAATTACTCCCGAGGGCACAAAGGACTTTTTGTTCGAGGAGTGTCTCTCGACGAGAACTGTTTCACATATTCTCAGTGAGGTATTCACCAAAAGAGGCTTTCATGAGGTGCTCACCCCAGGTATAGAATTTTATGATGTGTTTTCAAACCCTGCGGCGGCGATCCCGCAGGAAAATATGTTTAAGCTCAGTGATTTAAAGGGCAGACTTATGGTCTTGCGTCCCGATTCGACGCTGCCTATCGCGAGAATGGCGGCTACAAGACTGCAAAACGAGGTGCTCCCTATACGCCTTTACTATAATCAGCGCGTATACAGAAGCAACCGGGGTTTAACCGGCAAGAGCAATGAGGTCATGCAGACGGGCATAGAGCTTCTCGGGGCATCGGGCAAAAGGGCTGATATTGAGATCATAACTACCGCGATAGAGGCTCTTGCGAAGTGTGTGCCCGACTTTAGAATTGAACTCGGTCATGCGGCGTTTTTCAAGTCGCTTGTTAAAAAGCTGCCCGTAACGGAAAATCAGCGTGAGGATATACGCGGCTTTATAGAATCGAAAAACTATTCCGCGCTCAACACACTGCTGGATAGTCTTGAGCAGACAACGGCTGTAGCCGCAATCAGGAGACTTCCCCGTCTTTTCGGCGGCGAGGAGGTACTTGAGGAAGCGTATGGGCTTTTTGACGATGAGGACGTACTTCGTCCGCTTGAATATCTAAAAGAGATATATCATTCGCTTACCACGTTCGGACTGGGTGAAAGACTTATGATAGACCTCGGACTTGTACAAAGGAATGATTACTACAGCGACATAGTTTTCTCAGGATACGTCGAGGGTTCCGGAGAGCCTGTTCTCATCGGCGGAAGATACGATCGGCTTCTCGATATATTCGGCTCGCCAATGGCGGCAAGCGGCTTCGGGATCAATGCTGACGCCCTTGCTAAGGTCATGCTCTCAAGGGGACAGATAGCACTGAAACGCTCTCCGGATGTACTTGTACACGGTGACGATTCCTTTGAGGTCAAGTCTATAAAGCACTGCGAATCGCTGACGCAGAGCGGTCTTGTATGCGAAAACAGCGTATGCTCAGCACGGGAAACCGCAATTGAATACGCAAGGAAAAAGGGGATAGCGAGAGTTGACTTCGTGAGTGAAAATATTGAAACGGTGATCCTTGATTGATATTGTGTATGAACGGGATAATTTCATAAACATTGTTTATCCGTATTACAGTATGTTTACTCCCATGGAAAGGAATTATTATAATGAAACCATTGAGAATGGCCCTTACTAAGGGCAGACTTGAAAAGGATACAGTCGGCCTGCTTGAAGCGGCGGGCTATGACTGCACCGCCGTACATGAAAAGGGCAGGAAGCTGATCCTGCCTATAGGCAGCGGCGAGATAGAGGTTGTCCTCGCTAAGGCAGCAGACGTCATAACATACGTTGAGCACGGCGTGTGCGACCTGGGTGTTGTCGGCAAGGATACTATCATGGAAAACGGAACGAGCTTTTTTGAGATACTCGATCTCGGGTTCGGGAAATGCCGCTTTGCTCTCGCGAGTAAGGGAGGCAGAACTGCCAGCGAATTTTTCTCTGGACACAGCGAAAAGACAATAGCTACAAAATATCCCAATGTCGCGAGAAACTTTTTTGAGGGCAAGGGTATGGATATAAGGATAATTAAAATCGAGGGCTCGGTGGAGCTTGCGCCGCTCCTCGGTCTTGCGGACGCTATTGTAGATATAGTCGAGACAGGCTCTACGCTTCGCGAAAACGGGCTTGTTATAGTTGAGGACAATATCGCGCCCATTTCGGCAAGACTTATTGCAAACATAGCAAGCCTTAAGCTCAGAAAGAATGAAATAGAAGCCCTTGCGCAAAAAATGGAAGAGGAAAGGAGAAGATCCTCATGATAAGAAAGATTATGGCAGATGGCATTCAGGAAACGGAGTTTCTTGCAAGGCTGAGAGAGAGAAACCTGCGTACAAATAAGGACGTTACTGAAACGGTCAGCGCTATTATTGATAACGTTATGAAAAACGGTGATGATGCCGTCCGTGAATATACAATTAAATTTGACGGCAAGGCTCCCGAAAATTTTGAGGTTCCGCATGAGGAGCTTACCGCGCTTACAGCAGAATGCGATCCCGAGTTTATCGCGACTCTAAAAAGGGCTGCCGACAATATTCGCAGCTTCCACGAGAAACAAAAACAGCAAAGCTGGCTCACAACTAAGGATAACGGTGTTATCTTGGGACAGCGTGTGCGAGGCTTACAGCGTGTCGGACTTTATGTGCCGGGCGGTACGGCGGCATATCCGTCGTCCGTTCTTATGAACGCGATACCCGCTAAAATCGCGGGTGTTTCCGAGCTTGTTATGGTGACGCCTCCCGGCAGGGACGGCAGACCGAATCCGGATATTATGGCTGCCGCTGCTGTGGCGGGAGTTGACAGAGTGTTTCTCATGGGCGGCGCACAGGCTGTCGCGGCTCTTGCGTTCGGCACACAGTCAGTTCCCAAGGTAGATAAGATAGTCGGTCCCGGAAATATCTTTGTAGCAACGGCTAAAAAGCTGCTCTACGGTACTGTTGATATAGATATGATAGCAGGGCCGAGCGAGATCCTTGTTATAGCTGACGAAAGCGCAAACCCGAAATTCCTCGCCGCCGACCTTATGAGTCAGGCTGAGCATGACAAGATGGCTTCGTCGATTTTGCTGACAACATCGGAGAAGCTTGCGGACGAAACTATAAAGGAGATTTACAGACAGATCGAGACGCTTACCCGCCGAGATATAATTGAAAAATCACTTGATGATTTCGGTGTGATAATTGTTTGTGACAATACTGACAGGTCTGTCGAGCTTGCAAATGAGCTTGCTCCCGAACACCTTGAGGTTTGCTGTGAGAATCCGATGGAGTATATCGGCAGGCTTGACAACGCTGGCTCGATATTCCTTGGCAACTATTCGCCTGAACCGCTCGGTGATTATTTTGCGGGACCTAACCACGTCCTTCCGACATCGGGAACGGCGCGCTTTTTCTCTCCGCTCTCTGTAGACGCGTTCATTAAAAAGTCGAGCTTTATATACTATACTGAGGAAGCGCTCAAGGCAGACAGTGAGGACATTATCCGCTTTGCCGACACAGAGGGACTTACCGCACACGCAAACTCGATAATAGTCAGAAACGAACAATAAACTTAAAAGGAATGGTAGAAAATGTCATATATTCTCTGTGACAAGGTTCGCTCGCTTGAACCATACGAGCCTGTCAGCGGAACGTACAATATCCGTCTTGATGCAAACGAGTCATGCTTTTCACTTTCCGATGAAATTAAAGAGGAGATAGTTAGAGCAATCGATGGTATTCAGTTTAACCGTTATCCTGATTCGACGGCCTCGGAGCTTATAAATGTCTTTGCTGACTATTATGGGCTTTCACCTGACTTTGTTACGGCGGGGAACGGCTCCGATGAGCTTATTTCCCTCATTATATATACGATGATTGATGATAATGGCAAGGTACTAACCGTCAGTCCCGATTTTTCTATGTACGGCTTTTACGCCTTGACAGGCGGTCATAAGGTCATAACGGTGGAAAATAATAATGATCTGACGTTGAATGTTGATGCGATCATTAAAAAAGCAGACGAAGAAAACGTAGCTCTTATAATATTTTCAAATCCATGCAACCCAACAGGCTCGGGAGCTTCAAGGGAGGAAATAAGAAGGCTGATTACAAGCGTCAATGCTATGGTGGTTCTTGACGAGGCATATATGGACTTTTGGGATCAGTCTTTGCTGAGCGAGGTGAGCAGGTACGATAACCTGATCATACTGAAAACAGCCTCAAAGGCTGTCGGCTCGGCGGCGATACGTTTGGGCTTTGCTGTCGCGAATAAAACGATAACGAAAGCCCTTAGAAGTGTTAAAGCCCCATATAATGTAAATTCAATTTCACAGGCTGTTGGAACAGTAATATATAAAAACAAGGAAATTTTAGAAAAAAACAGAAAAAGTCTTATTTTGTTAACAAATTCGCTGTATAATGAGCTTACGGCGATAAATGAAAGGTACAGCGCCGATCTTACGATATATCCGACCTGCACAAACTTTGTCTACATAAAGACGGATATGGCGCGAGAGATCACAAGCTTTTTTGCCGATAACAGCATTGCCGTTCGAAACTTTAAGGATGGGCATATAAGGATCTCAACCGGAACGGAGCAGGAAAACGAAATTCTGCTCAATACGTTGGAAAGATTCTTTAAAACAAAAATCCCAACTGAACAGTAAAGGAGCTTTCTTAAATATGAGAAGTGCAAGGCTCGAAAGAGTAACGAAGGAAACAAGCATTGCCGTCTCACTTGATCTCGATGGCGGAGATGTTAATGTAAATACAGGCATAGGTTTTTTTGACCATATGCTGACGGCGTTCGGCGTTCATGGCGGCTTTGGTCTTGAGGTGATCACAAAGGGCGACCTTGAGGTTGACTGCCACCACACTGTCGAGGATACAGCGATAGTCCTTGGAAAGGCGTTAGGAGCTGCTCTCGGTGATAAGTCCGGCATAGCCCGTTACGGTTCATTCTATGTTCCGATGGATGAGTCGCTTGCTTTTTGCTCTCTTGATATAAGCGGAAGGCCGTTCCTTGTCTTTGACGCTGAGTTCAAGGAAGAAAAAATAGGCGGCTATGATTCCTGCATGACTGAGGAATTTATGCGCGCTCTCGCGTTTAACTCGGGGATAACGCTTCATATTAAATTGTTTTACGGGACAAACTCGCATCACGCGACCGAGGGAATATACAAGGCTGTTGCTCACGCGCTTGCTGCCGCCGTCAAGGAGACAGGGGAGGGTACGCTTTCGACAAAGGGTGTTTTATAACTTGATTAAGCTCTAAAATAACGATAAAAATGTATGATGATTCAGCACGCCAGAGCTTTGCTGACTATGTGAATGGCAAAAAACATATTAAAAAATATATGAATATTTTAACTATAGTGCTTTATTGGTGATCCGCACAGCTTGACTATGCGGATACCTATAGAAAGGAATGACTATAAATGATCGTTTTACCTGCTATTGATATTAAGGACGGCACTTGTGTGCGTCTTTTTAAAGGAGACTTTTCCACCGCTTATAAGGTTGCGGAGGACGCCGTTGAAACCGCGAAGGGCTTTGCCGAGCAGGGCGCGACATGGATGCATATGGTTGATCTTGACGGCGCTAAGGACGGCGAAAGAAAAAATTCCGACGTTATACTGAATGTACGCAAAAATACCTCGTTGAAAATCGAGGTCGGCGGCGGTATTCGTGATATGGCATCTGTCGAGTATTACCTGAATAACGGAATCGACAGGGTTATTCTTGGCTCGGCGGCTGTCAAGAATCCTGAATTTGTCAAGACTGCTGTCGATGAATACGGTATGAAGATTGCCGTTGGGATCGATGCTATCAACGGCATGGTTTCGGCAGAGGGCTGGACTGATACATCAGAAATCAAGTTTACAGAGCTTGCTAAGCGAATGGAGCAAATAGGTATCTCGTGCATTATTTTTACGGATATTTCTAAGGATGGTATGCTTTCGGGTCCTAACTTAAATCAGCTTGATGAGCTTAAAGCCGCTGTTTCGTGCAGGATAATTGCTTCGGGAGGGGTTTCAAATCTCAAGGATATTGTCAATCTTACCGACCTCAACATTTACGGCGCGATCTGCGGAAAGTCTATTTATGCCGGAACTCTCGACCTCAAGGCTGCGTTGAACGTAGCTCATGCTGCTGAAAGAAAGGGAAAGGGAGCAAGCTATGAGTAAAAACGATTTTGATTTTATTGATGATTACTTTCAAAAGTCAGAGCTTATTCCCGCGATTATACAGGAAACGGATACTGGGGAAGTCCTCATGCTCGCGTATATGAACCGAGAATCGATGCGAAAGACCTTTGAAACAGGTTATACATGGTTTTACAGCCGCTCAAGGCAGGAGCTTTGGAATAAGGGAGCGACGTCCGGACATCTTCAAAGGGTCATCTCGATAAAGGGCGACTGCGATAAGGATACGCTTCTTGTGACTGTCGAGCAGACAGGAGCGGCATGCCATACAGGCAGTCATAGCTGCTTTTTTAATGAGTTGTCGTCATACTTGCAAAAATAAATTTTAGCTTATGGATTGAGAGGTACATAAAATGACAAACGATACATTAAAGGCTCTTTATAATACGATCATTGACAGAAAGCAAAATCCGCAGGAGGGATCATATACCTGCTATCTTTTTGACAAGGGTTTGGACAAAATACTAAAAAAGGTCGGTGAGGAATGCAGTGAAACTATTATAGCCGCGAAAAACGGCGATAACTCCGAAACCGTCCTTGAAATTTCAGACCTTATATATCACCTTTTTGTTATGATGGTCAACGAGGGAATAACCGTTGAGGATGTCATGACTGAGCTTGATAAGCGCAGTAATAAGACGGGCAACCTAAAGCAATTTCATCAGGTGGATAAGAATACATGAGGTTAGACAAAGTAAGCCGCATATCGACAAGGCGCGATGGGCGGCATTTCTTTTTGAAACCTATTATAGGTTTAATAAAAATGGCTTGTCAAAAGGAAAGCGGCTCGGCGCGTTGAGGAGCGAATTTAAATTCAACGGCATAGCTTCAAGGAGGAGCATATATGGACATAATAAATGCTTCAATTTATACAATGAATAATGAAAACACAGTTATAAAAAACGGATATATAAAGACGGAAAACGGAAAAATAACAGAAACAGGCGAGATGAGCGCTTATACTCGGGGCACAGGTGAGATCCTCGATGCGGAGGGCGCAAACGCTTATCCGGGATTCATAGACGCCCATACTCACCTAGGAATGTTTGAGGATGGACTTTGCTTTGAGGGGGATGACGGCAATGAATCGACAGACCCCGTTACACCGCAGCTCCGAGCGATCGACGCTGTGAATCCGTTCGACCGTTGCTTTTCCGAGGCTTTAGAGAGCGGCGTTACTACAGTCCTTACAGGACCGGGCAGCGCGAACCCGATAGCGGGTCAGATAGCCGCAATAAAAACATATGGGAAGCGTATTGATGATATGGTCGTAATGGCGCCTGCGGCAATGAAATTCGCACTGGGCGAGAACCCTAAAAGCGTGTATAACGACAAAAATCAGACGCCAATAACCAGAATGGCTACGGCTGCGCTTATCAGAGAGACGCTTCAAAAGGCAAGCCGTTACATGAAGGATAAAGCAAAAGCGAGTGCAGACGACGAACTTGAACCGCCAGAATATGACGCGAAGTGCGAAGCCCTTATTCCGCTGTTAGAGGGAAAGATACCCGCGCATTTTCACGCACACAGGGCAGATGATATTTTTACGGCACTTCGCATCGCTAAGGAGTTTTCTCTTGATGCCGTTATAGTTCACGCGACGGAGGGTTACCTTATTGCGGATGAGCTTAAAAAGGAAAATGTCCCTGTTTTGGCTGGACCTTATATGACTGACAGGAGCAAGCCGGAGCTTAAAAACCTCAGCCGTGCGGCGACAGGGATCATGTGCGGGAACGGAATCGAAACGGCAATAATCACCGACCACCCTGAAACACCGATCCAGTTTCTAACTCTTTCGGCTGCGATTGCGGTGCGAGAGGGCATGGACGAAACAGACGCGATTCGTGCCATAACGTCAACAGCGGCGAAAATATGCAAAATATACGACAGAGTAGGTTCACTTGAAGCGGGCAAGGATGCTGATATTGTTTTGATTGACGGCAGTCCTCTTGATATTATGATAAAGCCTAAGTATGTTATTTGCGCCAATATGTGTATTTGGTCTAAGACAAAAAAATTATAAATTTTTCAAAAGCACTTTCTTTTTTTTGTACATTGTGTTATAATTAGTACATAAAATATCCTAAAGAGAAAGACTGAACAGCTACAATTTATAGTTTCGACGCAAACATTATTTGCTTTTTCTGTGCTTCTCTTAAAGGATTATTAAAGGAGGCAGAAGTATGAATATCAACATCGTTGGAAGAAAGGTCACACTAAAAGATAACTTTAAGGAACGCGTTAACAAAAAGCTCGGTAAGTTTGAGCGTATTTTTGGTGACGATGCAAATGCGACCGTTACCGTAACTGTAGAGAAAAACCGCCAAGTAGTGGAGGTTACAATAAGAGCAAACGGAATACTTTATAGAGCGGAGAGCTGTGCCGATGAAATGAATGATGCGCTTGACAGTGTCGTTGACATTCTCGGCGGACAGATAAGAAAGAACAAGACAAAGCTGAGTAAACGTCTGCGCTCGGATTCGTTGGATCAGTATTTTTCTCCGGCGGATGACGGCGAGGAAGCAATCGCCGAGGACGAGTACAGGGTCGTAAGAACCAAGCGTTTCCCCGTTAAGCCGCAAAATGTTGACGAGGCTATACTTGAGATGAACCTTATCGGACATCAGTTCTATATGTTCAGGAACGGTGACACGAACGAGATAAATGTCGTCTATAAGAGAAATGACGGAACGTACGGACTCCTTGAGCCTGATACGGAATAAACTTGAATAGCTTTAAAAATCGGAGCTGAGACTTGTCTCGGCTCCTTTTCAGTACCTGATTATAGAGCCGATATAAATAATCGTAGTATAAAAATTGTGTATGTATTTTGCACAGTTTACTAAAATGAGAGGTGAATAGTTGCGCTGACAAAGCATATAAATTTATGGGTGATAGCTTTGAAAAGATTTATTTCAATTTTACTGATGACACTGACGGCAGGACTTATTATATTTGTATGTATGACTGGAGGCAGAGAAAAGGATTATATCAAATATGTTGAATTTAACGTCACATATCCCGCGCTGGAGAGCGCGCTTAAAATTGATATAGATTCTCAGAGCGAGGATGTGAAAATCAACTGGGTTGACCTATTATCCTATCTTGGCGCGAAGTATGGCGGGGATTTCAAGAAGTATAAGGAAAGTGACCTTAATGCAGTTGCTGAAAAGCTGAAAAATGGGGAGAATCTCTCCGATTTAACAAAGGATATGCAGTATTATGATTATTACAGAGAAGCGTATGGAGCAGTCCTCGATGGTTTTGTAGGAGAGTATACGGAAAAAACGCAGGATAATGACGGTAAGGTCACTGAGGAGAAAAAGTATGGTCTGAAGGTCTATTCACCAATTGCGGCGACATTTCCGTATTCGCACTATGATGATTTTGGCGCATCCCGCACATACGGCTACAAGCGAAACCACTTGGGGCATGATATGATGGCGGCGGTAGGTACACCTGTGATTGCTGTTGAGTCAGGAACGGTTGAGGTCATGGGTTGGAATCAGTACGGGGGCTGGAGGATAGGAATACGGAGTGCTGATAAAAAGAGATATTACTATTATGCTCACTTGCGCCAAAACAGACCGTATCATTGCGACATTTACGAGGGGAAAACCGTTAATGCGGGTGATGTTATAGGTTATGTCGGACGAACGGGCTACAGCACGACTGAGAACACCAATAATATTGACACAAGTCATCTTCACTTCGGTCTTGAGCTTATATTTGATGAGAGTCAAAAGGAATGTGACAATGAAATTTGGATAAATCTCTATCCCATATCGCAGCTTCTTGAAAAGCATAAATCAGAGGTTTACCGCGTTGCCGAAACGAAGGAATTTTATAGCCTGTCGCAAAATGCAGCATCGGAAAGCTCGTAGCATCATAGCGGCTTTTGATGTTATTTTAGGGGATTTGCATTGATTTTAAATGCATATTTTGTCTATAAATACAGGTTGCAAACTTGTTACAATTTTGATATAATTATGTTCACGGCAAGTTTTAACGGGAGGTAATTGCCAATGAACAGGGCTTCCGATGACAGAGGTTCAAAGCATTTTGCAGAAGAAATAAAGGTACATTCAACGTTTTGTGCAAGATCCGCTCCAAAAGCAAGGCGTGTGGTATTGTCGACGGCTGCCGCCGCAGCTGCGTTTTTTACTGCGGGAGCGGTGATTTCGCTTGCGTTAAATAACAACGCTGCGGATACCGCTGACGAGCAGCACAGAGAGCTGCTCGATGAGATTTCTTATATTGATGCAAGGATTACTGATGCTCAGAATCTTGCGGCAGCCGCGACTGCGAGCAGGGCTATGGGAGATGATATTGAGATCCCGAGGGTCGCATATTCGCTTAGAGCTGACGGGAAGACCGTAGCGGTTCTTGCTTCCGAGGATGAGATAGATAGTGTTTTATCTGCAATAAAGAAGAATGCCGTAAATGACCACAAGGGTGCGAAAGCTGAATTTGCGGAAAAGATTGAGATCTTAGAGGGAATCCACACACAGGATGAGATCATCACCGCAGATGAATTTAAGCGGTGTCTTTCTGAAAAAGCTAAGGTTTCAAAGACCTATACCGTTAAAAGTAAGGATACAAGGGAATCTATTGCTAAATACTACGGGATAAGTGTTGAAAGCCTTGAAAAACTGAATCCGGAAATCAAGGGAAGAAAAATGAAAGCGGGAGATAAGCTGAATATAGTATACGATAAAAAACCGATCACCGTTAAACTGACACTTACTGATACAAGCAAAAGTGAAATTAAGTTCAGCAAAAAAACCGTTGAAAACTCTGCTCTCAGTACATCATATAAAAAGGTAACGACAAAGGGCGAAAACGGCGAGAAGGAGGTCACAGCAAAAATAACTTATATTGACGGCAGAGAGGTCTCTAAGGAGATACTCAGCGAAAATATTATAAGTGAGGCTGTTGACGAGATAACGACTGTGGGAACGAACAATAGTCCGGGAGCCTCACTTGGCAGGTTCTCATGGCCTCTGCCAAACTTCAGTACGCTGACAAGCGAGTTTGGACCGCGCTGGGGAAGAAATCACAACGGGATAGATATTTCGGGCGGAGGAGTATACGGTGCGGATATAGTTGCCTCTGATGGGGGAGAAGTGATTCTCGCTCAAGAGGATGATTCAGGCTATGGAATGCATATAATCATAGACCACGGCAACGGTTATCAAACTCAATATGCTCATTGCAGCGAGCTTTTTGTATCTGTTGGTGACATGGTTGATACAGGTCAAACGATAGCCGCTGTTGGTTCTACGGGTAATTCAACGGGTCCTCACCTGCACTTTGAAATAATTAAAGACGGCACAAAGGTAGATCCTCTGCCGTATTTGAAGTAATATGGGCTTAAAACTGATGGATGTTATGCACAATAAATTTTGTTTAGTTTTGAATATATTGGATATGTAACCATTCTTTGCTTATAAACATTTTTTTTTGCGTTTAATATTTGACATCTTAGGGCAAAATAGATATAATATAGTTGTAAAATAAAGGATAAAAAAAGTAAAGGAGAAAACTATATATGGCTACAACTAAGAAAACTGCGGCTAAGGAAACTGTTAAGAAAACTGCTGTAAAAGCAGCAGAAAAGGAAACAAAGACGACTGCTGCGGCTGCAGAAGTAAAAGCTCCCGAAGCTGTTAAGGAAATTGAGGCGGCTAAGAAAGCTCCTGCGGTTAAGAAACCATCATGCGCTATGAAGGTTTCCTTAAACATTCAGTATGCAGGCGGCAATTACAGCGATAAGGATATTATTGACGCAATCAAGGCTGCCTATAAGGAAGAGGGCAATGAAGAGCCTATCAAGACGCTTGAGGTTTATGTTCAGCCCGAAAATGGCGTTGCCTACTATGTTATCAACGGTGTTGGCGGCGACAAGAAGATCGTTCTCTGATTTTAAATATCAATAGTTTTTCTGTGTTTCATAAAACAGACGCTGTGTTTAAAGGCGGCGTCTGTTTTATTTATAGTTAAAATGTGTGCCGCATTGTTTGGGAGATTCAGCATACCTATAAAAATATTTTCAGACATATTTTTATATATTGTATATTGCCGAGTAAAAAAATATGAATAAATTTATAACTGCTTTCAACGGTTATTTTTATATTTGACCGTTTAATTTATTATTGCTATATCATTGACAAAGTAAGGAATAAGGGATAAAATTTATGATATGAGATTACATAATATCTTAAGCACAACAAAAATGTGCATATAATGACCCTATGGGTCGGGGAAGGGGTATAAATACTGTGAATACCGAAGTTTTTGAAAATTATGAATCTAATGTGCGTTCGTACTGCAGAAGGTTTCCGACCGTTTTCAAAAAGTCAAAGGGATCGTTTATGTATGATGAGAACGGAGAGAGATATATAGACTTCTTTTGCGGTGCGGGTGCGGTAAACTACGGTCATAATAATGATTATATAAAGCCAAAGCTTATCGAGTATATCGAAAGTGACGGTATAATGCACGCTCTTGATATGTATACTTCTCCAAAAGCGGAGCTTATCTCCTTTATGGAGGAAAAGGTTCTGAAACCGAGAGGCCTTGATTTTAAAATTATGTTTCCCGGTCCTACAGGTACAAACGCAGTTGAGGCAGCATTGAAGCTCGCCCGTAAATCTACGGGAAGAAGCAATGTATTTTCCCTTATGGGATGCTTTCATGGTATGACGCTCGGTGCGCTTTCTCTTACGACTGATTCGAGCGCCAGAAAGGGAGCGGGTGTTAAACTGCACGATGTGACACATATTCCAGCTCCGTATATGTACCCCGCTCTTGATACTATACAGTATATGCAGAACTTAATTAACGACGACCATTCCGGCGTGGAGAAGCCGGCGGCTCTCGTAATTGAAACCGTTCAGGCAGAGGGCGGTATTCATGTCCTGGATGTTGAATGGCTCAGGGCGGCAAGAAGGTTCTGCGATGATAACGATATTGTACTCATAGTTGACGATATTCAGGTCGGATGCGCGAGAACAGGTACATATTTTTCGTTTGAGCGTGCGGGCATAGTTCCTGATATTGTCGTCCTCTCAAAGTCGATAGGCGGTTACGGGCTTCCGCTTGCGCTGACACTTATAAATCCGAAGCTCGACTGCTTTACTCCGGGCGAGCATAACGGTACGTTCAGAGGCAACCAGCTTTCATTTGTCGCCGCAAAGGCGGGGCTTGAATATATGCTTGACAACGATGTAGAGCGGCAGGTTCAGAATAAGGAGAAAATCGTCAGAGACTTTGCTGAGAGAGAGATTCTAACGCTTGACAGCCGCATTAAGCTGCGTGGTATAGGTCTAATATGGGGTTTTGACTGCGCCGGTATACCGTGTGATGACTTTAGCGACAGAGTAACGAAGAAGGCTTTTGAGCATAAGCTGATAATCGAGCTTGCGGGTAGAAATAATGCTGTCGTCAAGCTCATGCCTCCTCTTGTCATTGAAGAGGAGACCCTTATCGAGGGTCTTAAAGCACTCAAGCTGTCTTTTGCTGAATGCCTAAACGAGCTGTGATAAATTTACATATAATTTTCAGATTTTTTAGGAAAAAGACTTTATATTTTGCTCGGAATATTGTATAATTATTTTATAGTGCGGTTAGCACAATGTCAAAATAATATGGAGTGTGATAAAAATGCCATTAGTAAACGCAAAAGAAATGCTAACAAAGGCAAAGGCAGGTCACTATGCTGTCGGTCAGTTCAACATCAACAATCTTGAGTGGACAAAAGCGATCCTTCTGACTGCTCAGGAGCTTAATTCTCCTGTTATTCTCGGTGTATCTGAGGGTGCGGGAAAGTATATGTGCGGCTATAAAACAGTAGTCGGAATGGTCAAGGGTATGCTCGAGGAACTTGGCATCACTGTTCCTGTTGCTCTTCACCTTGACCATGGCAGCTATGAGGGTGCTTTAAAGTGCATAGAGGCAGGCTTTAGTTCTGTTATGTTCGACGGCTCTCATTATCCGATAGCGGAAAACATTGAAAAGACAAAGGAACTTGTTAAGATATGCAATGAAAAGAATCTTAGCCTTGAGGCAGAAGTCGGAGCTATTGGCGGTGAGGAAGACGGTGTTATCGGCGCAGGCGAATGTGCTGACCCGAATGAGTGTAAGCAGATCGCTGACCTCGGAGTAACAATGCTCGCGGCAGGTATCGGCAACATTCACGGAAAGTATCCGGAAAACTGGGCGGGTCTCAGCTTTGAAACTCTCGACGCCGTTCAGCAGCTCACAGGCGATATGCCCCTTGTTCTTCATGGCGGCACAGGTATCCCCGAGGATATGATAAAGAAAGCTATCGCTCTCGGCGTTTCTAAGATTAACGTTAACACAGAGTGCCAGCTTGCATTCGCAGATGCTACGAGAAAATATATTGAAGCAGGTAAGGATCTTGAGGGCAAGGGTTTCGACCCGAGAAAGCTCCTTGCTCCCGGCTTTGAGGCTATCAAGGCAACAGTTAAAGAAAAAATGGAGCTCTTCGGTTCGGTAGGCAAGGCCTGATTCAAGTTCCAAGTTCGGTTTCTGTTATTATCAATGAGGTTATTTAAATGATTTATATATTGGTTGCTGTTATTTGTATCGCATTATTGGTTTTAGGCGGTAAACTTAACAAGGATAAGGATTATACCGTCGGCAAGGGTATGTACAAAAAAAGCGACTACTTTATTGACGATGACGACAATAAATCAAAGGACGCGAACGATTTTGACTATTGGAACAGGAATCAATTAAAGTAAATAAAGCAGCACAGCAGGCTTGAGGCTTACTGTGCTGTTTTTTTGTTATTAGGATAAAAATAAAAAAGGTATGTCTTGTGCCTTTGTTTTTAAACAAGCGCTTTTGCAAGCTCTATGAGAGAACTTTTTGTGTCTGCACCGGGTGCATCGGTACAAATAACCGGATCGGCAGCTATAATTGCACCGTCATTCTCACAGGCTGCCTGCCACGACCTCATCCATTCTCCGTCACCCCAGCCATATGAACCGAAAAGAGCTATTTTCTTGTTATTAAGGTAAGGCTCACACTCGTTGAACATAGGAAGAAATTCACTGTCCTCAAGCTCCTCACTGCCCATAGCAGGGCAGCCAAAAGCAATCGCGTCAAAATCCTTTACCATATTACCGCTGAACTCTCCCGCTGTATACTTTGTGACCTCTGAGCCTGCATTGCCGATACTCTCTGCAAGAATATCTGCCATTGCCTCCGTGTTGCCGGTACCGCTCCAAAATACTACTGCTGTTTTGCTCATTTTTATCAACCTTTCTGTTAATTATTTTTAATATAATCGTACAATATTTGTACGAAAATATGCGATAGGATTACTCTATAAGCTGCATAATTGGTTTTCCGCACCTATAAAGTTTTTGGTAAACCTTTCTGCATTTTTTATACTTTTCAAATGTTTTAACAGCCTCATTTTTATTACAGTATACCTTCCAGAAACCAATATATAGGCTGTTTTTTCCGTTATTTTCAATAAATCCTGTAACATCTCCGAGAGGATAACCGAGGAAAAGACCTATTTCATGAGGAAATTCGGATGATTTTCTGATCCTGCGGCTTAATCTCTCTATGCAAAGCGGAATATTCGAAACATCATATCCGCACTCGCTTAAAAATTCAGAAACTCCTGCCTTTTTAAAATCATTCTCAAGCTGCTGTTTGCGATATACATATAGCAGAGCGCTGTTTTTTGATACTTTAAGTGCGGCTATTTTTAAACCCTTTGCCGTGAGCTGTCTGTTCCAGAACTCGAGTATGACTGAAAGCTCAGTATAACTGTCTAAAAAACAGTTAAAAAGGCTTCCTGTTTTGATTCCCGCAAGAGTTGGCGAACAGTAATCAATAAGGAGATCTGCAAGCATAATGTCACCACCGAAAAATCTATTGTTATTTAATTAACTGTTAAATAAATACTGCCTGACGACTTGTTGCTTCCCTGCTTACAGCTTTTCTGTCAGATTGCACCGAGTTGTCTCAGCATACGTCAGTATGCTTTTGTTTAGATCGATCACAGCTTGCTGTAATAATATAGCTTTGAACTTTACTAAAAATATTTTTTCCAAAGTAATTAAAAAATCGGCATATTGAAATAAAAAAGTTTGTGGCAATATTGGCGATTAGTTGTAACTAACTTTTGCAAAAAAATAAATACATAATGAATTTTAAAATAAACCATTTAATGCAAACAATTAGTTACAACTAACTGATGGAATTATATTATCACGTATTTTCAATGAAGTCAAGTCTAAAATATATTTTTTCTATTATTCTGTAATGTATATCAATTGTGTAAACTGATGTTGTATAATATACGGATTGAAAAATTGTTTTTATAACGTAAAGGTCAGAAATTTGTAGTCTATAATAGATATAAACCTATTAAAAACAGTGGTGAACAATTATCAGCGAAGCTATAATAAAAATTGCTGATGAGTTCATAGAAGACTGCTGAAAGTATGTGACACAGCCTTATAAAAAAGCAAAATTACAACTTCTTTGGTGCGGAGTGAGTATGAATAATTTAACTGACATAGCCTATATCAAATCCATTTTAAAGCGTCACGGCTTTACATTCTCAAAGGCACTCGGGCAGAATTTTCTTATAAATCCGACTGTCTGTCCGAGAATGGCGGAATACTGCGGCGCTTCCGATACCTGCGGAGTAATTGAAATAGGTCCCGGTGCGGGTGTACTTACGCGAGAACTTTCAAAAACCGCGCATAAGGTCGTTGCAATAGAGCTTGACAAGCGTCTGCTGCCTGTACTTAAGGAAACTCTTGCCGAGTGCGATAATGTTAAAATCATAAACGGCGACGCACTAAGGATAGATTTTAATAAGCTTATAGAGGACGAGTTCGCATACGGAGACGTCGTTATATGCGCCAATCTCCCGTATTATATCACATCGCCTGTTATAATGCGTATTCTCGAGGAAAGACTTCCCATAAAGTCTCTCACCGTCATGGTTCAGCTGGAGGCGGCCAAGCGCATATGTGCCGAACCCGGAACAAGAGAGGCGGGTGCAGTCAGCGTTGCCGTAAGATATTACGCTGTTCCGGAAATGCTCTTTAAGGTTAGCGCGGGCAGTTTCGTCCCGCCGCCAAAGGTAGATTCCGAGGTTATAAAACTTAATATTTTGAACAATCCCGCAGTCGCGCCAAAGGATGAAAAGCTGTTTTTCAAAATAGTGAGATCCGCTTTTGCACAGCGGAGAAAAACGCTGTCAAACTCGCTTTCGTCAGGATTATCATTGTCGAAAGGCGAGGTCGCGTCAGCTCTCGAGTACTGCGGTATAAAGTTGACCGCACGAGCTGAGGAACTGTCAATGGATGAGTTCGTAATGCTCGCGGATTTTTTAACGGATTAAGCGCGTTATTTCAGCAATAGGTGTTATTATTGCCGAGGAAATATCATTCTATTGCGTTTGGCGGTTTTACACATAGAGGAGGAGCTGGTCATTCGAGCATAGTAATAAACAGGCTATTATTTATGAAATAAAACAATACAGTTGAGAATATCACTCTTGAGCAGCCCGCAGCAGAAGAAAAATCTATTGGAGTATTATTCCCAATGAGTATAAGGATTTTCTGAAAACAAACAGTGGCGGAATACCTGTCGAAACGAAGAGATTCTCTTTTATTGAAATTGACCTGAAACGAAAAAAGTTTTAACAACGGAAGTTATGTAAATACCTCCCATCGGATAGAGGATATAGAGTTCTTCTATAATAATTTGGTCGGGGCGGAGGTTGTTGACGAGGGATTCCTTTCCGTCGCCAACAATCCGTGAGGTAATGAGATCCTCGTTTGCTTAGTTTAGTGAAAATTACGAAACTCCGTGCATAAAATACTTGACAATTTTAGATTTCTGATATATAATTATCTAGTAATACATTTGCCGGTGTGTTGGAATTGGCAGACGAGGTGGACTCAAAATCCATTGCCAGCGATGGCGTGCGGGTTCAAGTCCCGCCACCGGCACCAGACACTAACAGGCTCGAAAATGCTTGATTTTTAAGGGCACTGAAAAAGGTGTGCATTTCACAAACGAAAGGCATACCTTTTCATAATGCAGTAAAAACCGGAAAGTCAATGGCTGAAAGGGAAATGATCTAAGCTATTAACCCGGAATTACTGCCACAATTCTCTTCATATTTACCACAATTGCGGTGAAATATGCCTGCAA
>CANQUS010000018.1 GCA_947627055.1 uncultured Clostridia bacterium
ACGTCATAAAGGCTTGCAGACAAAGAGGAGATATAATATTAGACTGCTGTTTACCGACAAAAGCAGTAAATTAAATCCTCAGTATTAAGGTACTATACTATTCGAGGAATAAACGCACTAAATGCAGTCAAAATTCAGTTTTAAGTCAAGCCTTTTTCAAAAGGCTTGCGGTTTCCGAAGGCAGAACCTTTGGTCGCCGTTTATTTAAATCGGACGCCTTGTATAGATGCAGGCTATTTGACGGTTACGCAACGGCTGCCTATATAAAATGCTTCCTTTTCGGTTTTCTTGACGATACCGTACGGCAAACGATACGGAGAACCCACGCTTGCTGCGCTCTTTTCGGAAAGTCGGAACAGCTTTCCGCCCATGCCAACGAACTGCTCCATATGCATTCCAAGGTATGCCGACAAAGGTCAACAATCCGTTTTAAGATTTGTTTTAATTGCTTCATAGTGTTGTTTTCCATTCTATCGCTTTACAGACCTTTATAATCTCCACCAATCAGCCAGGTAAAGAAACTTTCCTGTGCCGTACGAAACTGACACAGGAATTTTAACTCATATATCGTTTAATCGATTTCAAGCTCATTCGCCCATGCAAGCACATCTTCAGCAGAAACATCGGCGGAAAAGCGGCGGCCGTCAAGCCATGTTGCTCCGCTAGCGGCTGTTCTCAATGTCGAATCGCTGCCGCCGAATCCGCTGCTTGCGGAGGTACAGAACGGGGCTATGGTCTTGCCGGAGAAATCATAGCTTTCGATAAACGTACTCATAATTCGCGGAGCTTCGCCCCACCAAATGGGATAACCAACGAACACAACATCGTACTGTTCCATATTCTCGACAGAGCCGGATATTGCCGGACGGACGTCAGGGTCGTTCATTTCCACCGACGAGCGGCTTCCTGAATTGCCGTAGTCCAGATCTTCATCCGTATAGGGCTGATCCGGTGTTATTTCATAGAGGTCAGCGCCAAGTCCGTGCGCCAGCTTTTGCGCCACGCCCTCCGTATTGTTCGTCACGGAGAAGTAGGCGACAAGGATTTTACTTTCTTTCGGCTCTGCTAAAGAATCCTCCTCAGTCTTTGAATCAGACTTCTCGCCGAGCTGTTCGCTTTCGCTCACCGTCCCGGAAGACGCTGCGGAGCGATTCGCGACATTTCGAGAGGCGTCGGTATTGCCGCCATTCTCAGGCGATTCTCTGCCACCCGCACAGGCAACGAGGGACAATAGCATCACGACCGCCAACAAAATCAATGCAATCTTCTTAATTTTCATTTTTATTTCAAATCTCCGTATTGGGTATCATCCACCGCCTCCAGCCATTCGTTAGAACCGTTTTCTCCCGGCACCTCGATTGCCAGATGGCTGAACCAGCTGTCCGGGGCTGCTCCATGCCAATGCTTTATGCCTGCGGGGATATTTATGCAGTCGCCCGGCTTCATTTCCACGGCATCCTTGCCCCACTCCTGATAATACCCTCGTCCTGCCACACAGACCAGAATTTGTCCTCCGCCCTTGTCGGCGTGATGGATATGCCAGTTATTTCGGCAACCCGCCTCAAAGGTCACATTAAAGATGCCCCCCTGAGAGGTTGAAAGTGGAGCGAGGTAGCTCTGCCCGGTAAAATACTGCGCAAAAGCGTCATTGGGCGCTCCGATAGGGAATACCATCTGAGCGGCATGAGCGGCATGAGCGGCCTTTGCGTCCTCTGCGGGGGCGTCCTCCGTCCATACGGTTTTTGCCAGATTGAATACCGCCCATGCTTTCGGCCATCCCGCATAAAAACCGACATGGGTGACAATGGCGGCGATCTCCGCTTTTGTCACGCCATGGGATTTGGCGTTTTGCAGATGATAAACGAGAGAGTTGTCTGTAATGCCCGATGACATCAGCGCCACCACGGTGATAATACACCGTGTTTTTAAGTCGATGTCGGGATCGTTCCAGTTCTCGCCAAAGAGAACATCATCGTTGTATCGGGCGAACTCCGGCGCAAAGTCGCCGAGTTGATTCCTGCCCGCAGTTTGTTTGATTTTTTCCATAGTAAGATCCTCCTTAAAAAATCACTTTGTTTTTTAAATATGTTTTGGATTTTTTACGAAAACTCAATTTGTCTTATCCCAAGTATATTCCATTCTTTCGCAGATTTGCTCTGCTTTATCTTTGCCGAACCGATCCTGAACAAATCCTAAAGACATATCGATTCCCTCCGAAAATCCATAGAGCATTACCTCGAACTTCTGGAGGAACGCAAGGATGCTGTCACGGAATACGAGACCTACCTCTGGCACGGTATGGTGGAATTTGTGACGGTCTACAGCAATGATGACATCCGCTTCACCATGAAAGACGGGACGGAAGTCAGGGTATAAGAAAACTCCTCATTGCCGATTACATATCGGAGATGGGGAGTTTTTCTTATTTCGATATGAATTTCTCAATTTCTGCGACATACCCTTTCGGATGAGCCGCCATATATCCGCAATGGGCATAATCCTTCCTGATTACAAGCTCCGCATTAGGCATATAAATAGGGATAGACTTTTTAGAAAATTTTAAGTCAAAGTCTTTTTCTCCGAAATCCAAATGGAGCTTATTCTGTCCTTCCTCTGTCAGTTTTCGCAAGTCATAATGGCAACAAGCATGGCAGATTGCCTTTATATCTTTATCTGTCATTCTGCCGAAATTCCGAGTCATCATCTTTGCAAAATCATAGCCATACATGTTTACGAGGCTCGGTGATGCCTCTACCGGTTTCTTTGCGAGACTCTTTTTGCGGCTTTTGAAAAGCCTTACCATAAACCATTCCGCAAACCATGCATTTTCAGAAAGAGCAACTCCGTCAAACCAGGTATGCGCAACATCAAAATCATTGTCAAAGAAAAGCCTGTATGCAATGGCAACGCCAAGGCTTGCACCATAGACCAGATCAATGTGCCGATAGTCGTTTGCAATAAGAAACTCTTTTAACTGACTGTATTCATCATCCGCACTGATATACACACCTGCTCTGCCGTGCCCGCCCTGATCCGGCGCTATAATATGATACTCACCTTTGAAATGAGGTGACATCAGAGCATAGATATCCTCTCCCGATATCATCATCGGAGCAAGTAAAATGATGGTCGGGCTGCATTTATCTCCGTATTCATTAATATACATTTTATCCTCTTTCCATGTTAATCTGTTCTATCCAACCGCAGATTGTGTCCAGCACGATTTCCCCGTTGCCCACATTGCAGTGGTTCTGCGCATCTTCCTTATCCGTAAAAAGCCGAAAAGTCAGGCTCTTTACATTGGTGAGCATGTTGATTTCACGACCGATAAGCCGATAGTCGATGAAGTGATCCTGGTTTGCACCGACAATCAGCATATCCTGGGTGATTTTATTCGCTATCGGTTCGATATCATACAGCTTCAGTTTCTGTGCGTAGCCGTAAGCATCCTTTGCTTCATAAGCATAACAGCCGTGTTTGATTCCCCAGTCGATAACCGGCTCCTTCTTTGCTTTCTTGCCAAATACAAAATTGATAAGCGGACGGGCATGAAGCTTCATAAAAAGATAGAACATTTTCTGTATGGTAGGTTTCTGCATCCCAACAATTACATCCTGAAAGCAGGGAAACACCGACCATGCTACGACCTTGGTGATACGCTTGTCAAATGCCGCCGCTCTCGGAGCAAGGTATCCGCCCAGAGAAATACCGATAATTGTTACATCGTCAAGATGGAAGAAATCCAGAACCGCTTTAACAGGCTTCTCCCACTCATGCGTGAAGTGCATCCCCTGCAGCCGCATCACACCGCCCTGACCGGGGCCTTCAAACATATAGACCTCAAAGCCATGCTCCTGTAAATATAATACCGTGAACAGGAATTCTTCAAAATAGCTGTCATTACCCCCGTGAAGAAGAATCGTTCCCTTGCTTTTTTCGTGGGGAACAACGTGCATGACGGGCAGTTTTACATTCTCGTAGGAAACTTCCAGCTTCTCAACTCGAGGGTTTTCTCCCTCAAAGTAATCCGCATAATACTGATAGAAAAGCTCATTTGCCTTTTCATAGTATGATTTCTTATCGGGATCGCCGTCATACATGAAAAACTCGCTCATACGGTAATATGCGATAGCGTTCTGTATGCGGTTCTCCCGCATGGCGGAATCACCGAGTGCAATCAGTTCACGTTTCCAATCAGCGCTCGTTTTTATCTTGTCTGCAATAGGCTGAATATCCTCAAGGCGTCCGCCGTCCCAGTTGATCACACGGTTGAGCTGATAGTCAAAGTTACGCTCCGCATTCAGTTTATACACACCTTTTTTCAGTCTTACAGGCTGTTTTACATCGTATTTATCCATAAAAAATGCCTCCTTGCTGCATCTTACATAACAAGGATAGCATTTTATAGCTTATAAAACTTTCAAATAGATGCTAACTTTTCGTGTAGTCCGAAAAAGATAAGCCAAACATACGCTTGCAGGTAGCGGCAAAGTGAGACGGGGAATCAAATCCTGCCATCATTGCCGCGTCGGTAATATTTCCGTATTTTTGAAAAAGAATATAACCTTTTCGCATTTTCTCCCACGCAAGGTAGCGGGACAGGGATATGCCGAGATTTTCTTTAAACAAGTGCGATAGCCGGCTTTTTGATAGAAAAACTCTGTCACAAAGAAAGTCCACAGCATTCTCCGGCACTTCTTCAATTTCCTTAAGAACGGTCAGCACTTCGGCAACTCGCTTGTCCATTTGTTTTTCCCTGCTCGTTGACAGGTCTAAATATTCAAGTATGGCTTTGTCCGCTTCTCTTATCGAGTTTCCGGTTTCTGTCCACAGTATCCTGATTCCTTCTGCATGCTCGGCAGTAAGACAGAAATATCTGTTTCCGTTCAAATACATTAGGTCAATCTCACTTGCGTAGCGGCTTGCCGAATCGAATAGAAACACAAGCATTTCTCCTGAATCGGAATAAACTGTGTGAGACACATCAGAAGCAATAAAAACCGCATCGGTGTCAAAGTTTTCATCGACAACTGTACAGTGCAGCCCTGATCCAAGACCGACAATCAGGTGAACAGCAAGATGTGAATGAATATCAGGCGTCCTGTATTCGGCGCGCATCAGCAGATGGTCGTATTCAAATAATGTATCAGTCATGTGACACGCTCCTTTCTTTTAATTTGCACCCCCCTTGATTTTCAGGCGGCGAGGATATCCCTGAATTGTATCAAACTCTGCACTTTGATTTCATGTGCCGTCTGTTTTTTTGTAATGCTCCGCAAGATATGGCATCGCATCTTCATTTGAGTGTCCTATGAGAGGGCAATCAGTGCTGTTTTCGGGCGCTTTGCAGACAACTTCATGGTGTATCTGTAAAAGCGGTCGATCACCGTTTCAAACTGCACCTGCATTCCAAAGTAGTATATCGGCGTAACAAATACCACCATATCCGTAGAGAGCATGGCGTCCTTTATCTGCTGAATCTCATCCTTTTGCGTGCACGGCCCGTTCATGCCGCAATTCTCACAGCCAAGACAGGGAGCGGATGTTCATGTGCGCCGCGTCTAACTCGAGAGCAGTATGACCGACCTCCCGCGCACCCTTTACAAATTGCTCTGCCAACATATTGGACGGTCCATTTTTGTGGGGACTGCTTTTAATGATAACGATTTTCACTTTTCCTCCCGATCCAATAGTTTTTTTACACAGCTGCAGGTGATCTCATAGATCGTCATAAACACATAGTTGACACCCGCCTCCTCCATCGCCGTCCGCTGTTTCTCGGTGACGAAAGTATATGGATATATACCGAACATGAACGGGAAAAAAGTGTAGATAAAATTCTGCTTTTCTGAAGCCTCCATATCCGGGAAATATTTGTTGAGGCCAAACATCACCGTGCGTATGGATTCCCCATACACCACCTTAAACGCTGTCAGATGTTCCGGGCGGCTACCAGCCTCCATGTCGTAGTGGTTCATAGACAGAATTTTGAGCAATTGTGTCCGTTCCTCTAAAGAGTGGGCCAGCATATCGGCAAATTCATCTCTTGTCATCTGCTCATGCCGCTCCATCGCTTTCCGCAGCGAGGCAATCCACATTTCATATTCCCGTTTCAGCAGCGCCAGAAATATTTCTTCCTTCGTATGAAAATAGTTGTAAATAGAGGTGCGGGTAAAGCTCGTGATATTTCCTATCTCCTTGATGGTGATCTCCTTGAAGCTCATGGTCTGATAGAGCTTTTCGCAGGCAACTATGATTTCCTCCCTACGAGCTTCTGTCAGCTCAGGCGATCCTTTTGGCATGGGTATACCTCCTTATTTCTCCGACGCCTTCTTGAAAGACAGGCACTTGCCGCTCACTTCGCCGGTTCTCAGATATTGATAGGTCGGGAACTCAAACCGCATCGGCTTTAAGGTGTCACAATCAACCTTACCCTTATTGTTCAGATTCTTTTCGTCCGCATAGGTGTATCAACGGTGCGAATGAGGCTCTCAAAATTAGGGATATTGTAAACACACACCACACCGCACTCCATTGTCAGCGGAGATTTGCGGATGATCGGCGCTCCCGTTTCCACAAGTTCATATTCAAACACAGCGGACTTATCTGCTTTACACCGCTTATAAAACCAACATAGTCCGCCTCCGGCAGGATTTCTTCACTCACAAGATTGATAGAAAGCTTTTTAATCTCCTTAATACAGCCGTTGATAAAGTGAGGTGCGGCAAGACTGACCGACGCCATGTCATGACCGATAATACCGATATAAGCAACTAATGTCCATGTGGTTATTTCACTTTTCATAGCTTCTATGACAGTTACGGTCGCAGGTAAAGCGCAAACAATGATCCAACATTTTTCTTCATTGTTTCGTTATTTCCAGACTCGATCATTCTTCCTGACGCTGTGTCAGTATAATTAGTATAGCACTATTCTGACACAACGTCAATATGATAGTCAAAAAATTAAGAATTAACATATTCACTTTTGTGATTCGGTCAAACAGATTATAGTTATCCACACTATTCGATGATTAAAATGAATTATTTGCCCTCGCTATGGAAACTGTATAGATATGTCAAGCGCGGAGAGGAACAGTAAAATGTATGTATAGTAATGAATAAGCCATGTTGAGCGCAAATGATGAGTACGTTTGAAAAGTACCGCTTTATAAACCATAATTGTACTTGGAGATGCTTTTTTTGCCGAACACACGACTTACGAAAATGCCACATTAAAGACACCCATGCCCCGGTCATGAAAATCTCCACATTTTCCCGTTCTACCAGATTCACACAATTTCCCTTATTTCGTTTAAGTCATAGTCTCAACACCTATTGCCGAATCCGCAGCAATATTTTTTCATAACTTCCTCAAAAAATCAAGCATATTTTATTCTATGGTATATTACATTCTACCATAGTTACTTAATATATTAAACTATAGTATAATATCCACAATATAATTAAAAAATGGAGGCAAATATATGAACAATCCCAATAAACTTCATATGGAAATGGGCAAACGTATCACGAAACCAAGAAAAACGTAAGACTCTAACAAGAAGAATTAGCAGAGAAAGCCGCTGTAACGCTGCAGATGCTTTCGACAGCCGAGAGAGCCACAAAATCCATACGACCTGAGAACTTATTAAGCTCAGCGCCGCATTGGGAGTAAGCGCAGACTATCATTTGACCGGCGATTCCATAGACAAGGATTTGGGTATCATCTCTGACAAATTAAAAACCATCAGTTCGGCGCAGCTTCATTCCATCGAGAAAGTGATTGACAGCTGCATAGATTTGTGTAAACAATAAACGAGATAGAGGATATATGTGGCATTATGCTGCACTCACCAATGATGTTTTCAATATGCGGAATGCGTCTATGATGCATTTGCGGCGCTTCTCATGGATAATTGACAAATCATACATATGTTGACCTAATATCTTAAGTTTGCGTCCACCTGCGTTAGTAAAGCGGCTTACTTCAAAAACCGCAATGTTTGTTAAGCACCCAAGCAAGAAAACCTTTGCGCATGGAGAGGTAACGCGCATAACCATACTTATGTCACTGATAAAAAAGAAATGCCACATATACACAATCAGGTCACACTGGCGACACAGTATGGATAAAAGCGCAGTAGAATGAAAAAGATGATGATAGCGATTGTAAAAAGAAATAATCCGAGCCCGACGCCTATCGGCACAAGGTTCGGATTATATGCATATGGTCGAGGTGACAGGACTTGAACCTGCGGCATCTTGGTCCCAAACCAAGCACTCTACCAAACTGAGCTACACCTCGTTTTCAGCCTTTTAATTATAATATATATTTAAACAAAAGTCAATACACACAGATAAAAAATCCGCAGCCTTACAGCTGCGGAGCATAGTATTTCAGACGAAATCAGTTCTCGTCAAAAAATTTCGAATGTATAGCCGAAACAGCATTGTCGGCATCGTAAGCATCAATAAGAACCGAAATCTTAATCTCGCTTGTGGAAATCATCTGTATATTGATCTGCGCGTCATAAAGTGCCTCAAACATCTTCGTGGCAACTCCAGAATGACTCTCCATACCTGCTCCGACAATAGAGATCTTAGCGACATTTTCGGAAATGTTGACCTCCTTGCCGCCGACAACATCTATGAAGTCCTCCATCAGCTTAACTGCTTCCTTGCCGTTTTCCTTGGCGACCGTAAACAAAATATCCTTAGTTCCGTCACGACCTATAGACTGGAGGATAATATCAACGTTTATCTTCTTTGAAGCAAGCTTTGAGAACAGCTTGAAAGCAAGTCCGGGAACATCGGGAACACCAATAACCGAAATACGCGCAACATTTGTATCCTTAGCAACACCGCTGACCAACATTTTTTCCATTTTTACTGCCTCCTTGACGATTGTGCCGGGTGCGTTTGTCATGCTCGAAAGCACCTCTAGCTCTATATTATACTTTTTAGCCATTTCAACGCTTCTGTTATTCAAGACCTGTGCGCCGAGGGTCGCAAGTTCAAGCATCTCATCATAAGAAATAATATCAAGCTTTCTTGCGTTTTTGACCTTGCGCGGGTCTGCCGTATAAACACCCTCGACATCGGTATATATCTGACAAAGATCCGCATTTGTCGCCGCCGCGATTGCAACAGCGCTCGTATCGGAGCCGCCGCGTCCGAGTGTCGTAACATCATTATAGCGGTTGATACCCTGAAAGCCCGCTACAACGACGATATTTTTCTTGTCGAGTTCCTTCATTATGCGATCGGTATTGACACGCTTAATTCTCGCGGACGTATAAGCGGAGCTTGTCTGAAAGCCTGCCTGCCAGCCGAGAAGTGAAACTACCGGATAACCAAGCTTTTCTATAGCCATCGCAAGAAGCGAAATCGAAATCTGTTCACCTGCCGCAAGGAGCATATCCTTTTCACGCTTGGAAGCGTTGGGGTTTATTTCGTTAGCCTTTTCGATAAGATCGTCTGTCGTATCTCCCTGCGCAGAAACAACGACTACCACGCTGTTTCCCTTTTTATAGGTATCCGTGACGATCCTTGCAACATTCATAACTCTTTCGGCGTTTGCAACGGAGCTTCCGCCAAACTTCTGAACAATTAGACTCATCTGCCATTTCTCCTCTTGATAATTCTATGTACGTCTTATTTAAACAACTATCGGCTTAAAAGACACAATAAATATATTATATCAAATATCTGCCTGAAATCAAAGATCCGAAATTCTGATTTTAGATAGAACATTGATACCGTTTTCACCGATAGCCTTAACGGCATTCTCAATATCGGACGACTTCATATTACCTGTTGTAAAGGCGAACTCGTTTTGTGGCGCGCCGTTTCTTGTCAATAGCTTTACATCAGCGAAGCATCCCTTTACCTTTTCAATAGCCTCCTCGGTATCATCTGCCGAAGCCCTTACATATACACTGAATACAGTTTCGCAGTACGGCTCGACATCTGCCTCCGTACCATCGCTCCAATAGAGATATTTCCTTGCGCTGAGATGCTTAACGCAGTCGATAACGTCAGCAACAACAGCGCTAGCAGTCGGCAGCTTGCCCGCGCCCTTGCCGTAGAATACAACATCGCCTGTGGAGTCGCCGCGAACAAGGATCCCGTTGAATACATCATTGACGTTTGCAATCTGACTTCCGCGCTCGATGAACATAGGCTCAACTGTAATATCCACCTTGCCGTTGTCAAGTTTTTTGACCTGACCGATAAGCTTGACAACGCCTCCCCATGCTTCCGCATACAGAACATCGTCAAGCGATATGTCAGTAATACCCTTTGTATTTACATATTCGGGATAGATATGTTTTCCATAGGCTAGAGAAGCAAGTATGCAGATCTTACGGCAGGCGTCATCGCCCTCAACATCGGCTTTCGGATTTCTCTCGGCGTAACCCAACTCCTGCGCCATTTTGAGCGCGTCATCAAACGGCATCTGCTCATCGATCATTTTCGTGAGAATGAAGTTCGTCGTACCGTTGAGTATGCCTGCGATCTCGATAACATCATTCGCCGCAAGGCACTGGCTCATCGGGCGAATGATAGGTATGCCGCCTCCTACGCTTGCTTCAAAAAGGAAGTTTACATTGTTTCCCTTTGCAATATTGAGAAGCTCCGCGCCCTTTTTGGCTACAAGCTCTTTATTTGATGTAACGACGCTCTTCCCTGACTCCAAGCACCTCTTGACGAAGTCGTAGGCAGGGTTTATTCCGCCCATGACCTCTACAACGACCTTGACCTCATCGTCGCCTATAATATCCTCAAAGTTTTTAGTAAACTTGTCAGCAAAGGGGCTGCCCGGGAAATCTCTTATATCAAGAATATACTTGATATTTATTTTCTCCTTTGCCCTGCTCGCAATGCTTTCGTCATGGCTCGTTATAACCTCGACGACACCCGAGCCTACAACTCCGTACCCCATAACCGCGATTTGTATCATTTATATCTCTCCCTTATATTATTGATCATTATTATTTTACCATCGCCTTATTTCGCTGTTCTAACGCGGCGATTCAGGTTCAACAGACTCTGCACTGTTTATCGGAAGCTCGGACAGAGGTTCTTCAGAGCTGCCGCTGCTCTCGGAAGATTCCATAGAAGATGTATTCGAGGATATTGTATCCGAGGACGTAATATCCGAAGATGCAGTATCGGAGGATTCCGTTAAAGCTCCGCTTTCTGCCGAGCTTTCCGTACTCGGTGAGCTTGAGGCGGACGGCGCGGGCGTTATGACCCTGCCATGAGTTGACGTGCAGGTCGTCGGGATATTGTCCTGCGTGTAATAACCCTTACACGTCTTTGGACAAAGGCTCGTAGCAAGCAGTCCGGTCTCTCTGCAAAAATCTGCCTGAATAAGAGAATCCGGAATATCAAAGCCCTTGTGCTCCTTATTCTTGAGGTATTCCTCCATTATATCTTTCCAGAGGATATGGTTTTTGCCCTCCTCGTTCGGATTGATGGTCGAGCGAGTATCATGTCCTTGCCAGATACCCGCAACGGCATACGGCGACGCGCCGACAAACCAGTTATCAAATGTGTAGTCCGTAGTACCCGTCTTTCCGATAATATCCCAGCCTGTTATTCTTGCTCGGTAGCCGAGTCCCTCATCATCGTTGACTACCTGATAAAGCAGTCTGTTAATGATACCTGCCGTCTCCTCACTTATTGCCTTTACGGAAACTCTCTTGTCTCTTTGGTCAAGGATAATATTATTATCCTGATCCGTAACATAATAGTATGTGTACGGCTCGTAATATGTTCCTCCGTTGCAGAAGGCAACATATGCCGCGGTCATCTCTCTTACCGATGCTCCTCCGTGTACACCGCCCATAGACATCGCTACTATATTTTGGGAGTCCTCGTCTTTGTCGAGATGTGAAAGTCCAAACTTATTCGTAACATACGAATAGCTTTTTTGCATTCCTACCTGATTAAGAAGGTTCACCGTCGCGGCATTTGAGGAGATCTCGAGAGCAGTCATAACAGTAATATTGCCCCTGTAACCCTCGTACCAGTTATTTGGTCCGGAAATTGAATTTCCGTTTTCATCATAGCTCCAATCAGCTATCGCACTATCGGATAACAGAGACGAGAAGTTAACTATCTTATCCTCAATAGCCGGCGCGTAAACCGAAATCGGCTTAATGGTAGAGCCCGGCTGCAGGTAAGCGCCGTTTGCTCTGTCAAAAAGCAGCAGACCGTTTTTCTCCTTACGGCTGCCCACCGTCGCGAGAACTCTGCCGTCCATACCCATCATAATATATCCGCACTCAAGCTTCTTATCCTCGGGTGTTTTCCACTCAAGCACCTTTTTCTGTGCAATGCTCTGAGCGGTAGGATCCATCGCGGAATAGATCTTCAAGCCCTCGGTATAGAGCTTTCTTTCGGCTTCGCTTTCGCTTATATTAAGCGCCTTTTGGAGATGCTCGGAAACCTCTCTGAAAATCATGTCGTTATACCAGCTCTGCGTTCCGAGATCATCATCGTCGTCGTCATAGGTATATCCGACAAACGTCATGGTTTCGGATTCCTTCATCGCCGTCTCATATTCATATTCATTGATCCTGCCCTGAGAATACATCTCATAGATAACCGTTTCACGTCGTTCCTTGTTGTTCTCCGGATAAGAAAGAGGCGTATATACAGCAGGATTCTGCGTTATTCCCGCAATAGCGGCACACTCCGCTATCGAGCATTCGCTTATATCCTTATCGAAGTAAAGATTAGCCGCCGCCTGAACGCCCTTGCACCCACTGCCAAAGTTTACTATATTCAGGTATGCCTCAAGGATCTCCTCCTTGGTATACTGCTTCTCAAGGTCAAGCGCGTGAAATATCTCCGTGATCTTTCGGTTAAGGCTCACATCATCATTTTCGGTGACGTTTTTGACGAGCTGTTGAGTGATCGTCGAGCCGCCATATTCGTCCTGCCCTGTTATAAGATTGAGCACAGCTCCCGTTGTTCTCACCCAATCCACGCCCTTATGATTAAGAAAGCGCTTATCCTCAATCGAGATAACCGCATCCTTCATCGCCTCGGGGATATTGTTGTAATCTACCCAAACACGGTTTTCGGCATTGTAGAGATTTTGGTCAAGCGTTACTGTTCCGTCGTCGTTTGTTACATAAATACTGCTTGTCAGGTTTTTCTTGGCGTTTCTAAGGTCAAGGCTGAACGGCTCGTTGGCAACATCTATGATATAGAGCACAACGGAAGCAGTGACGATCATACCGGTTATAAAGCACACCAAAAGCGTTGTAAGAAGTATTCGCTTTACTATTCCCAAAAGCTTTGACAGAACAGGATGATTTTCTGTTCTTATCTGTACACCGCCCTCGTCCGAATAATTACTGATGTCAGTATTTTTCATTAACGATACCTTGCCTTTCCGAAAAAATCGTTTTTAAATAATAAACCTGATACCGAAGGTCAATAATATTCAAGTGCAGCTTTAAAAGCTGCCAAAATTGCAAAGAAATTTTGAGGCTTCAGTGCGGTATCGTACCCGACACTGAAATGACAGACGTTTCCCGCCGCTTTAGAGGCGTTGGAAAATCGTGCAGCGGTCAAAATGCTATTCTGCAGCACCTAAAGTATTTAACCGCTATCTTTAGTATTATACCATAAATTCAAAAAAATGGAATGCAAAATTAAAAAATTAAAAATATATTATCTTTTTGCCTAAATTTTTAAGTTTTTTTATTGCTTTTGACGAATAAGACGACTCATTTACGGCAAAATTAAGAAGTATAAAGGATCAAAACATTAAAAAGGGGTGCTTTTCCATGAAAAAGCTTATCGGGGTAACGGGTTCCTTTCTGATACTTTGTTTGCTTATAAACGGTGTGCTTCTCCCCTCGCTGCCAAGTGTAAAGGCCGAGGAAAAATCATCTGTCCGTGACACTGTTTCAAGCATAGAGCCTAGGTCTGAGATTCAAACTCCAAGCATGGAAACGACATATATACTTAAAAACTACAAGGGCAAAATAGCCGTATTTAAATCCGACTCGAAAACTCCGATAAAGGTAACCGATACCGAGATATCGAAGCTGCCCAAAGAGGATCAGAAAATCCTTATCAACGGTATTGAAGCGGAAGATAAGCTCGAACTTGACAGCCTTCTTGAAGATTATTGCAGTTGATCACATCCTCACCTGCACGCAATAGCGTGAAATTTATCTAAAATCCCAAAATACATTTAAATTTCTTGACAAAGCATTTAATATATATTAAAATTGAAATTGCATAATATGCCAAAGAAAATTACTATTATACAGCAAACTGCGGCATAATAATTTTCCTTGAATTTCGACGTTAAACGTCGAAATATTTTTCTATTATTTAAATGCGGAGGAAAATATTTTATGAGCTTTAGCATTCTCGGAACGGGCAAGGCAGTGCCCGAATACGTTCTAACGAACGATGAGCTTTCTACTATGGTCGAAACAAACGACGAATGGATCCGCACGAGAACCGGCATTGAGGAGCGCAGAATATGCAAAGGCGAAACCATTACCGAGCTGTGTGTCAATGCCGCCAACGAGGCTCTCGAGGACGCGGGCATCACCGCCGATCAGTTGGATCTCATCATATGCTCCACTATGCGCGGCGAAAACCTTACACCGTCTCAGGGCTGCATGATTCAGAAAGAGATCGGAGCGACCTGCCCTGCGTTTGACGTAAACGCTGCCTGCTCGGGCTTTATATATGCGCTTGACATAGCTGACGGTTACTTTGTAAGGAAGAAAGCAAAACACATCCTTATTGTATCTATGGACAACCTCTCGAATATTACCAACTGGAAGGATCGCTCAACGTGCGTCCTTTTCGGTGACGGAGGCGCTGCCGCCGTTTTAGGTGAGGGAGACGACCTGCTTTCCATCAACATAACAGCAAACGGCAACGATGTGGTTCTCTGTATTCCTCACGGAGAAAATTCCTCACCGTTCTATGAGCATGAATCAAAGCCCGCTCTCCTCCATATGATGGGCAACGATGTCTACAAATTCGCAGTCACCGCTATGCCCAACGGTATCCGTACTGCAGTCGAGGATGCGGGGCTTCAGCTAAGCGATATTGACCTCGTAATTCCTCATCAGGCAAATATAAGGATCATTAACACCGCCGCAGCAAAGCTTGATATTCCGAGAGAAAAATTCTTCTGCAACATTAACCACTACGGCAACACCTCATCGGGAAGCGTTCCGATAGCTTTGCATGAGGCGAGCAGGTCGGGAGTCCTGAAAAAAGGCGACATACTTGCGCTGTGTGCTTTCGGCGGAGGTCTTACAACAGGAAGCTGTGTAATACGCTGGAGCAAATAATGTCCACCCGCTATTTTTCGTTTTTCGGAGTTTGGCGGGTATCATATCATACAATAACTTTATTATAAACGGAGGTCGTTGTCTTATGGCAAAAACGGTTTTTGTTTTTTCCGGTCAGGGAGCTCAGTATCCGTCAATGGGTAAGGAACTGTACGAAAACTCCCCCGCAGCCAAGGCTGTCTTTGATATGGCGGAAGCGATTCGTCCCGGAACTGTCAAGCAATGTTTTGAGGGTACTAAAGAAGAACTGAATGTAACTCTCAATACTCAGCCATGTTTATTTGCTGTTGACCTTGCCGCGGCGGCGGCCGTCAAGGAGGCGGGTGTCACTCCCGATTACATATCAGGCTTTTCACTCGGAGAGATAGCAGCGATCGCTTTTGCGGGGATACTTTCCTATGAGGAGGCTTTTAAGCTCGTATGCAGGCGTGCAGAGCTTATGAACAGAGCAGCCGAAGAAAACAAGGGAGCGATGGCAGCTATACTAAAGCTTACCGCCGATAAGGTGGAGGAGATCTGCAAAAAATATGATAAGGCATGGCCAGTAAACTACAACTGCCCCGGACAGACTGTCGTCGCGGCCTCAGAGGATAAGATAGATGCTCTCTGCGAGGACGTCAAGGCAGAAAAGGGCAAGGCTGTAAGGTTAGCTGTCAGCGGAGCGTTTCACTCGCCGTTTATGGAGAGCGCCTCCAAAGGGCTTGCGGACTACCTTGAGGGAATGACACTGAACGAGCCGACAATTCCCGTTTATGCCAACCTGACTGCTCAGCCATACTCAGGGAACTTCAGAGAGCTTATCTCAAAGCAGGTGATGAACCCCGTCAAGTGGCAGACGACTATAGAAAACCTCATCGCCGAGGGCGCGGATACATTCATAGAGGTCGGCGTCGGAAAAACTCTAGTCGGTCTTATAAAGAAAACCAATAAAGATGTTGTCGCATTTAACGTGGAAAATAAAGAGGGTCTTGAACAGGTCAGGGAACTCTTATAAATAATCCTAATAAATAAAGGAATGAATATACGAATGTTAGACTTAAATAATAAAAACGCTATAATCACTGGCGCGTCAAGAGGGATCGGCAGGGCTGTCGCCGTTAAGCTCGCGTCACTCGGTGCAAATATTGCCGTTGTTTACGCGGGGAATGCCGAAAAAGCCGCGGAAACGGTTTCCGAGATAGAGGCTCTCGGAGTAAAGGCTAAGGCATACCGCTGTGACGTTTCAAGCTTTGACGCGGCAAAGGAGCTTGTTGCTTCGGTCATCGAGGACTTCGGCTGTGTCGATATTCTCGTCAATAATGCGGGAATCGTCAAGGACTGCCTCGTTCTATCAATGAAGGAGGAGGACTTCGATAGGGTTATTGATGTTAATCTCAAGGGTACATTCAATATGATAAAGAATGTGTATCAGCATATGATGAAAAAACGCCGTGGGAGGATCATCAATATGTCCTCTGTCGTCGGCTTAAACGGCAATGCGGGTCAGGCAAACTATGCCGCCGCAAAGGCAGGGATCATAGGTATGTCAAAATCAATCGCCAAGGAGCTTGCGGCACGCGGAGTAACGGTCAACATCGTTGCTCCCGGATTTATAGATACGGATATGACATCCGCACTCAGTGAAAAAAATAAGGAGGCTATCATGGGTACTATCCCTGCCAAGAGGATGGGTTCTCCCGAGGATATATCCAATGCTGTTGCATTCCTCGCAAGCGATGAGGCTTCGTACATCACAGGCGAGGTCATCAGAGTTGACGGCGGCATGGCTATGTAATCACCTGCAGCCATAATATTAGGAGTAAAATTGTTGAATGATATGCCCGAGTCTCTAAACACTCAGGCAGAAAGGAATATTGATTATGAGAAGAGTTGTTATTACCGGAGTCGGCGCAATCACCCCGGTCGGAAACGATATTGGTACAATGTGGGATTCGCTTATAAACGGCAAATCGGGAATTGACTATATTAAGAGTTTTGATACGGAAAAGCTGAAAGTAAAGATAGCAGCCGAGGTCAAGGACTTTGACGCGGAAAAATATATTGAAAAGAAAGAACTCAGGAAAACTGATCTTTACTGCCAATATGCTATTGCCGCCGCTGTACAGGCTGTCGAGGATAGTAAAATAATCGGAACCGTTGATAATGAAAGACTCGGCGTATATGTCGGCTCGGGTACCGGCGGTATGCATACATTTTTCGCTCAGTGCGAAAATATGATAGCCGAAAAGAAAATTTCACCATTCTTTATCCCCATGATGATAGGAAATATGGCCTCGGGCTTGATAGCTATCCGCTTCAAGGCTAAAGGTCCGTGCCTGCCTGTCGTGACTGCCTGTGCTACCTCAACGCACGCTGTCGGAGAAGCATTCCATGCGATAAAGGACGGCTACGCCGATGCCATTATAACGGGCGGTGCAGAGGCGGCCGTGATCCCTCTTGCTATCGCGGGATTCTCAAGCTGCATGGCTCTATCCACAAGAAATGACCCTAAGTCATCCTCCATTCCATTTGACAAAAGACGTGACGGCTTTGTTATGGGCGAGGGTGCGGGTATACTTATTCTTGAAGAATATGAACACGCTGTTGCTCGCGGAGCCAAAATTTATGCGGAGGTAGCCGGATACGGAAACACCTGCGACGCTCATCACGTCACCGCTCCCGATCCTGAGGCGGCAGGCGCGGCGCGCTGTATAGATATTGCTATGAAAGAGGCGGGCTTTACTGACGAGGATGTTCTGTATATCAATGCGCACGGCACAAGCACACCCGCCAACGACAAAACCGAGACAGCAGCCTTCAAAAAGGCTTTGGGACAAAAGGCTTATGACGCATATATCAGCTCTACAAAGTCCATGACAGGGCATATGCTTGGGGCAACTGGTGCAGTTGAGGCTATAGTCGCCACGCTCGCCCTCAAAAACGGAATAGTTCCGCCGACAGCAGGGCTTGAGGAGCCTGACCCTGAATGTGACCTCAACTATGTTCCGAACAAGGCAGTCGAAGCGCCCCTTACATTTGCGGCTTCGACAACATTTGGTTTTGGCGGTCATAACGCCTGCATAGTAATGAAAAAAATATAAAAATATATAAACAACTATTATAAATGCGTGCGTGGATGCCCGATGACTGCATTCGTGCCGCAATTATTCGTTTTAAATAATTCTTCTTTAAAAGCATAAATAATCAATTCGCGATATTTTAAAGCAATTTAATTAGGTATTGAAAGGAATGAAAACAGCAATGCCAATTTTTAATGTCGAAGAAATCAAGGAGCTTTTGAACGCATTCAACACTTCAAAGGCAACAGAGCTGGAGATCAGGGGGATTGACGGCGAACGCGTCATATTTAAGCAAAATACAGGTCCTTCTTTGACTACGGATACATCTGAACAGACCGCGGCAGTATCTCATGCGGCGGTTTCTACTATTCCGCAGGCTGTTTCGAGCGATATGCCGACAAACGAACCTGTCATTAAGGGAGCTCCCGTCAATTCTCCCATGGTTGGCGTATTTTATGCTGCGTCTGCTCCCGGAGCAGAGCCATATGTCAGAATAGGTTCAAGGGTACATAAGGGTGATGTGCTTTGCCTAATCGAGGCAATGAAGCTTATGAACGAGGTCACTGCGGACACAGACGGAGAAATCGTCGAAATCTGCGTTGAAAACGGACAGGTCGTCGAGTACGGTCAGCCGTTGTTTATGATAAAATAAAATATCTGCACGAAGTTTGAAGGATCGCGGCTCGGAAAATCCCGGCGAAATCCTTCAAGCTTTGTTTTGTCTGTGAAAGGAATTGATAAATAATGAATAAGGAAGAGCTTAAAGGCATTATCCCACACAGAAACTCAATGCTCCTTATTGACGAGGCGACAAAAATATCTGATGATACATCTGTGGGCAAAAAGAAAATAGTGGGCGACGAGTGGTTTCTTGACGGTCACTTTCCCGGCAATCCTATAGTTCCCGGAGTTATCCTATGCGAAATGATGGCTCAGACCAGTTCCGTTATAATAGCCGAAAAATCCGCAGTCAGCACTCCGTACTTCACAAGCATCAATAACGCTCGCTTCAGGGAAATGGTTCGCCCCGGAGATACATTTGAGATAGAGTGCAAGCTTACAAGAAACCGCGGTAAGTTCTATTTTATCAAGGGCAAGGGTACTGTAAACGGTAAGCTGTGTGTCAGCGCCGAATTTTCTTTTGCTCTTATTGAAAGGGAGTAAAAGCATTGTTTTCTAAGATTTTAATTGCCAACAGAGGTGAAATAGCCGTAAGAATAATACGAGCCTGCCGTGAAATGGGTATTTCTACGGTCGCTGTATATTCTCAGGCGGATAAGGACGCGCTTCACGTCAGTATAGCCGACGAAAGCTACTGCATCGGCGGTCCTCAGGTCGCTGACAGCTACCTTAACATGGCGGCTATCCTCACGGTCGCTGTGGTTTCGGGGGCTCAGGCTATACACCCCGGCTACGGACTTCTTTCGGAGAACGCAAAGTTTGTCTCTCTATGCGAGAAATGCAATATAGAGTTTATCGGTCCGTCAAGCGAAATGATCTCTAAGCTAGGTGACAAGGACGAGGCGCGCAGAACAATGAAAAACGCGGGTGTTCCCGTTACTCCCGGAACGGATATTATTGATGATGTTGGGACAGCAAAGCAAAAGGCAGCGGAGATAGGCTTTCCCGTCCTCATCAAGGCACGTTCGGGCGGTGGCGGAAGAGGCATACGCTTAGTCCGCAGGGAGGAGGAGTTTGAAAACGCTTTCAACTCCGCTTCCGCTGAGGCTGCCAGCGCGTTTGGTGACGGCGCCGTTTACATTGAAAAATACCTCAAGCCTGTAAAACATATTGAGATGCAGCTTCTTTGCGACAAGTTCGGAAATGTGATCTGCCTTGGTGAGCGCGAATGCTCCGTTCAGCGTAAAAACCAAAAGCTCATAGAAGAGTCCCCCTCCCCCGCCATAACACCGGAGATACGCGCAAATATGATGGCAGCCGCGAAAAAGGCGGCTCTCGCTGTCGGATATGAAAACGCGGGAACCGTTGAGTTTTTGCTTGACGAAAACAAAAATTTTTACTTTATGGAAATGAACACAAGACTTCAGGTCGAGCACCCGGTAACAGAAATGGTAACAGGCATAGACCTCGTTCAGTGGCAGATAAGAATTGCCGCCGGAGCGAGACTCACAGTAACTCAGGAAAAGGTTTATCTGCACGGTAACGCTATAGAGTGCCGTATAAACTCCGAGGATCCCGACAACAACTTTAGACCGAGCTGCGGCACTATAAACCTCCTGCATATTCCCGGAGGTCCCAATGTCAGATTTGACACAGCTATATATCAGGACTACACAGTGCCTCCGTACTACGACTCTATGATAGGCAAGCTCATAGTGCAGGCGCGCTCACGTGAGTTAGCTATCCGCAAGATGAAGATGGCGCTAAGCGAGCTTATAATACTGGGTGTTATCCACAACAGGGGACTGCACCTCGATATTCTCTCTGACGAGGACTTTGTCAACGGCACATATACGACAAGCTTTATGGAAGAGTTCGAGAAGCGGCACAGAGCAGCAAAAAAAGAAAATGAATAGTCATTATGCGTTCCGCGAGTAAATAAAAACACAGCGTAAAAGGATGTGTATATTCAGATGTTTACCCCCGATATATTTAACTTTATGAAGCCCAAAAACGAGCTTGAAAAGCAGGGCGAATGGCTCGAAACTCACCCATATGTCCCCGATGAGCTTTGGGTAAAATGTCCCTCATGCAAAAATATGCTGCTCACCTCCGACCTCGAGGATAACATGAAGGTTTGCAGCAAGTGCGGACATCATTTCCGCATTAACGCTCGTTACAGAATAAATATAACGGTTGATGACGGCACCTTCGAGGAAATGGACTCCGAACTTACTTCAAAAAATATTCTTGACTTCCCCGATTATTCACAGAAGCTCCAAAAAGCGAAGATCTCAAGCTGTGAAAACGAGTCTGTCATCTGCGGTACCGCAGAGATAGACAGATCAAGGACCGTTATTTGTGTTATGGATTCATCGTTTATGATGGGCTCTATGGGCACTGTGACGGGCGAAAAAATCACGCGCGCTTTTGAATATGCCACCGAAAACAGCCTGCCGGTTATTGTATTTGCGGTTTCAGGCGGCGCTCGTATGCAGGAGGGCATTCTCTCGCTTATGCAGATGGCTAAGACGAGCGGTGCCGTAAAACGTCACAGCGACAAGGGATTACTGTATATAACGGTTCTTACCGACCCGACAACAGGCGGTGTTACAGCGAGCTTCGCTATGGAAGGCGACATTATCCTCTCAGAGCCGAAAGCCCTTATTGGATTTGCAGGTCCGAGAGTTATTGAGCAGACTATTCGTCAAAAGCTGCCCAAGGACTTCCAAACAGCTGAGTTCGTCCTTGAAAAGGGTTTTATTGATGCGGTCGTCAGCCGTAAGGATATGAAAAAAACACTTTCCGAGCTTTTAAAGCTTCATGAAAAGGAGGGAAACCGATGAGCGCTATAGACAGGGTTAACGCCGCGAGAGCAAACAACAGACCTACCTCAATAGACTATATCACCAAGATCTTCGGTGATTCCTTCTTTGAACTTCACGGCGATCGCAGATTCGGAGATGACAAGGCTATCGTCAGCGGCATTGCAAGGCTCAACGGTCTGCCCGTAACGGTTATCGGAATAGAAAAGGGCAGAAACCTCAACGAGCGCATGGAGAGAAACTTCGGTATGGCACACCCGGAGGGCTACCGCAAGGCTCTCCGCCTTATGAAGCAGGCTGAAAAATTCAGACGACCTGTAATATGCTTTGTCGATACATCGGGAGCATACTGCGGCATAGGCGCGGAGGAACGCGGTCAGGGACAGGCTATCGCGGAAAATCTCATGGAGATGATGACGCTTAAAACACCTATCCTCTCTATACTCATCGGAGAGGGCGGCAGCGGCGGCGCTTTGGCTCTTGCTGTTGCCGACGAGGTTTGGATGCTCGAAAACGCTGTATACTCGGTCATATCGCCCGAGGGCTGTGCGAGCATTCTCTGGAAGGATGCCGCCAAGACTGCTGAGGCATCGGAATGTCTCAAGATGACTTCTCAGGACTTGTTTTCGCTGGGTGTTATAGAGAGAATTATTCGCGAGCCGAAAGATCTCGACAGCAAGCTCTTTGACGGTCTAAAAAATCTGATTTCCCAAACCGTTCGGAAAAAGCTGGAGCAGCCTGTTGATACACTCCTTGATAATAGATACAATCGTTTCAGACGGCTTGGACAGGATTTCGTTACTCAAGACGACGCTCCTACGGATACAGAGTAAATATGAATGAGCTGAATACAATTATTTAATATTGCTTATCTAGAATAAAATCGGCAAGGTTTTTGTGAGCACCTGATAAGAGAATAATTATGTAGGGAATACGGTGCAGTGTCGGCAACGGCGCTGACCGTATCTTTTTGTAAGCAATTTTCGTTAAAGTTATAGGAGGCGAGATCCCTTCCAGATATGTGGGAGCTTGCAGAACTGACGGGTGAGGCGGAAATAAAATATTTTGTGATCTGAATATTATATTGGCTTTCTACCGCCATTATGCTATAATATATTAAAAATGGTGAGTTGCGGGAGGGTGACACGTGGCAGTCAGTTACAATAGATTGTGGAAACTGCTGATAGACAAGCGCATGACAAAAACGGATATGAGAAAGGCGGCGGGTATCAGCACGAACATTCTTGCCAAAATGGGCAAGGACGAACCCGTGCCAATGGAAAGCCTTGCAAAAATATGTGCAGCCATACAATGCTCACTTTCTGATATTGTAGATTTTTCTGAAAATGAATCACCTTATAACGCTGAAACAGAGAAATTCGGCATTTCTGACGCTACATTAAGGAATTGGGAAAAACTTAATGCCAAAACAGCCGAACGACTGACAACACGCGCAAATAAACGCAAGTCAAAAAGGCGCGTTCTTCCAATGGAATATATCAGCAACAAGAATAATATTGTCTTTGTACAGAACACACTTGACTATATTGACAAAAACAACATTGATATAATGTCGGCTATTTTCTCTTTTGGAATTAGTCTATTGAAAAAGGCAAATATTTATAATAAGATACATGTCGCAAACGTTTTAAGAGAATATGCGGATATTGCAGTTATTGATGAATTCGCAGCATCCAATTTGCCAACAGATGAATTTGACATTTTAGGATTGATTTATCAGTCATATTTACAAGAGGGGGAAAAAAATATTATAGGCTCATATTATACCCCTCAAAAAATCGCCTATAATATGACAAAAGGCTTTGATTTTTCAAACGGCGAATTGTTCTTTGACCCTTGTTGTGGTAGCGGTGCCTTTTTGCTGACTGTATCTGCAAACGGACCTAATCAAATTTTCGGCGTTGATAATGATAAAGTTGCCGTTCTAATATCAAAAATCAATATGTTGTTGAAATACAAAGACATTGAGTTTTTACCACAAATCTACTGTATTGACTTTCTTATGGGTTACTCTGTAATACAGCAACATCCTATATTTGAAAAAGAGTTTGACTATATTGCTACAAATCCCCCGTGGGGAGCTATGGATGACTATAGCAATATATCTGCTATAACATCAAAGGAAACGTTTTCATATTTTTTTGTGAAAGCCTTTGAACAACTAAAGGAAAATGGTACTATCAGATTCCTTTTTCCCGAGGCAATTCTTAATGTCAAGATCCACAAGGACATTCGTAAGTTCATACTCGACCGAGCCGGACCTATAAGTATAACAACATATGATGATATGTTTTCAGGTGTAACCACAAAATATGTAGATATTGAATGTGGTAAAGACGCTAACAAAAGCATATTTACCGTTTATGCGGGTGATAAAAAGAGAACCGTCGAAATAAGGACGGTATATGAAACCGAAAACCTTATCTTTAATTTGCTATCAGATGATGATTTATCAATAGTTAGGATTGTTAAAGGCAGAGGGAAATATTCTCTGCAAAACAGCATTTGGGCTTTAGGCATTGTTACGGGAGACAATAAAGGCAAACTATTCCCGGAATACCATGATGGTATGGAAAAAATATATACTGGAAAAGAAATTCAACCTTATGTATTGTGCTCTGCAAAAAATTACATTTTGTACGACAGAGCCAATTTACAGCAAGTTGCAAAAGAAGAAATATACCGTGCGCCCGAAAAATTAGTATATAAGTTTATATCAAACAAACTTGTATTCGCTTATGATAGCAGTGCAAGCCTTTTCCTCAACAGCGCGAATATCCTTATTCCGGATATTCCATCAATGAGCGTAAAAACAGTTATGGCTTTCCTTAATTCTTCTCTGTTCCAATTTATGTATATTAGACTATTTGGAGAAGTAAAGATATTAAAAGGAAACCTGATCGAACTGCCTTTTCCGGAAATATCTGCCGCCGATAATGAGAAAATAGCGTCATTAGTTGATGAAATATTAGACGGCAACAGAGAAAAGCATGAAGAAATAGAGAATTACATTTTTTCTGTCTATGGCTTGACAGAAAAGCAAACGGCATATGTTAGGAGAATGGTAAATGGAAAAGCTGATCAAGGAACTGAAAACACAGATTGCTGCTATGAACAAGGTGAACGGAAGAAAGTACAACCTTAGCGACGAGGTTTTAGACAATCTGTATTCTGTCTATCCGTTCAACAAGTTTGAATATATCATTAGTCACCTGATAGGAACCGATACAATCACGTTGCAACAGTACCTTGATATTCGCAATAGATATTTGGAGCGCAACAAATATCTGTATGTGTTTGAAATCACGGCACCACGAACCTTTGGGGAAACGTGGGCGCAACGGCATCTAAATGAAGTAGTACCAGAATTACAGCGTCCGTCTACTTCTTATGACCCCGATTATTCGGGACAATACGACTTTTGGTATAACGGCATAAGGATAGAAGTAAAAGCGTCAAGGGCTGTTCGGCGCAAAAGCGGCGATTCATTGATAATAAAAGCGCTTTCCAGCGATTCAAAATATGGGTTTGATATGAACTTTCAGCAAATAAAACCAGATTGCTGTGATGTATTTGTATGGATCGCAGTATGGCGCGATGTAATACGCTATTGGGTGCTTTCCAGCGATGAAGTCAAGAATAATCGTTACTACTCTTTCGGTCAACACCGTGGGAACGTTGGCGAGGGACAACTTTGGCTGAAAGACACGAACATTGATGATTTTGATGAATATGAAGTAGGTGTGCGCGACATATTGGCAAAGATAGTTGAAAAGAGCGGACACTAAATAGTCCTGTATCGTCCACTATCTTGTAATATCTCTTTGCAGATTCAAGCGACAAAATAGCATAAGAAAACGGCTAAAGCTCTTGACTTACAAGGACTTTAGCCATTTTTGATATTTTCTTTCCCGAATAAAATTCATACTATAACAGTCATTATTCACACAGCCTCGATCACTGACTTATACGGCATTCTCTGACGCTCTTTTTATTATCTGTTTTTATCCGCTCTGTTATTACCCTTAAATTCTTTCTCAATAATCAACATTTCTTCCTTCCCGATACACTCTCTGCCGTTAAAGTCAAGGCGGATCATGTAGGGCATATAGTCGATAATACGCAAAAAGCTGTCACAGTTGTATGATCTGTCAAAATAATTAAGAATCATGCTTAACGCAGTCCCATGAGTACCTATTAGTATTTTCTCGTCTGCGTGACCGTCCAACAACTCAAATAAAGCCTCCATGTTTCTCTTCTGCACCTGTTGCAGCGACTCACCACCGTCCTCATGGTAGTTAAAGTCAGCCCATCTCTTTTGAAACATTCCAAATTCATTACCGTCCAAGCCCTTTTGACGCTCACGAAGTCTTTCATCGGTGGCTATTTTCAAATCATGGCTTTCCGCACAGCGCCTTACGGTATCTATACTTCTCCTGTAAGGACTGGAAACAGCATAGTCAAGCTTGATCTCCGCGAGAGCTTCGTATACCTTTTCACTGTCCATCATTCCCTCCTCGTTGAGAGGGCGTGTTCTATCGTCTTCCCAATCGTGGTCAGGCTGAGCGTGTCTTACAAAATAAATTGTCGTCACAGTTTTGCTCCTAATCTTTTATCTATTCTTTTAATAATATCAAACAATATACAGCATAGTATCAGTAGGACGCCTTGCCGAAGCTATACTGGTTTCCGCACAGAGAATAAAAAATAGGGACAGAAGCCCATACCTCTATCCCTATAATACGGCAAATATATCAGTTTGTAATAGTTCTCTCTGTTTCCTTATCGAAAATATGGATCTTCTCGACATCGAAAGCGATCTCGATAGGCTCACCTGCTTCAGCCGTTGAGGACGGGTCAACTCTCGCGACAGCGGATTCACCCTCGATCGTCATATATACATAAATCTCGGCACCCATAAGCTCTGTAACTTCAACTTGTGCCTCGATGATGTCCGTCGCTCTCTCAAGGAACTCGGGATCGTCATGAACGTCCTCGGGACGGATTCCGAGAATAACATCTCTTCCAACAAACTTTGCAAGAACGTTGTTCTTGTTCTTTGATTCGGGAAGCGGAATCGTATACTTACCGAAAGAAACACCGTAGTCGTCGCCTGATCTTACGATAGTAGCATTGATGAAGTTCATCTGAGGTGCGCCCATAAAACCGGCTACAAAGAGATTGCATGGCTTGTCGTAGAGGTTTTGAGGAGTATCGACCTGCTGAATGAAGCCGTCCTTCATAACAACGATCCTGTCACCCATCGTCATAGCCTCTGTCTGGTCATGAGTAACATAGATAAATGTTGTTCCGAGTCTTTTGTGAAGCTTGGAGATCTCTGTTCTCATCTGAGTACGGAGCTTAGCGTCGAGGTTCGAAAGAGGCTCGTCAAGAAGGAATACCTTCGGGTCACGAACAATGGCACGACCGAGAGCAACACGCTGTCTCTGACCACCGGAGAGAGCCTTCGGCTTTCTTTCGAGAAGATGTGATATATCAAGGATCCTCGCTGCTTCCTCAACTCTTCTGCGCGTCTCATCCTTAGGAGTTTTGCGGAGCTTAAGACCGAAAGCCATATTATCGAAAACAGTCATATGAGGATATAGTGCGTAGTTCTGGAAAACCATCGCAATATCTCTGTCCTTCGGTGAAATATCGTTTGATAGTGTGTCACCGATATAAAGCTCACCCTTGGTGATCTCCTCGAGACCTGCAATCATACGGAGAGTTGTTGACTTACCGCAGCCTGAAGGACCAACGAAGATGATAAATTCCTTATCCTCGATTTCAAGGTTAAAATCACTAACGGCAACAACATTACCGTCATAGATTTTGTATACGTTTCTTAGTGATAGACTTGCCATAATTTGTTCCTCCTGTGGTTACCCGTAAAATTCGATAACAATATAATAACAGATTTTATTTAAAAATGAAATTCATTTTTTTACTAAATCTTGAGGCAATACTTTAGATATATTTCACATAAGCCAAAAAAAAATAGGATTTTATGTGCAATGTGTACAGTAACTAAAGTCGAATAAGATAGAATTTATTATTAAAATAATAAAAAATAAGATAATATCCACTATAACGCTCTTCTTCTGCTTAATGCAAGCACGACTTCATCACGCATCAGTTCCCTTGAGCTTCCCGCAGGCAAATCAGCGTCAAGAGAAAGCTCTCCCACTCTTATACGTTTAAGTTCCTGCACCTCCGCGCCCACCGCATGAAACATCCGCTTTATCTGATGGAACTTCCCCTCGCATATCTCGACGAGTGCTGTTCTTTCACCTGTTATCCTCATACCGGCAGGCTTAAAGGCATCTCCACCCTCGCTTATTCCCGTCTTAAAGGCTTCGATATCCTCATCGGAAAGTGCGCGGTCAACAGTGACCTCATACAGCTTATAGACATGGCTTTTAGGCGCAAGCATCTTGTGGGCAAAATCACCGTCATCGGTTATTATCAGTAAGCCCTCGGTATTTCTGTCAAGCCTTCCTGCCGGAAACAATCCATGTCTGTTAAGCTCTGTAGGCAACAGGTCTAGAACTGTTTTTTCACGGCTGTCTCTGCTCGCGGACAATATGCCTTTGGGCTTGTTCAGCATTATATATATGAACCGCTTATACAAAACGACTGTATCATCAACCGTTATCCGGCAGGAATACGGGTCAAGCTTTTCCTCCGGCTTTTTTACAGTCTGCCCGTTAACCTTTATCCTGCCTTGCTTTATCAGGGATTTTATTTCCTTTCGAGAAGCAATATTTTGTGATGATAAAATTTTATCAATTCTTAAAAGTTCCATAGACATCTCCCTTAGGAATGATTTTACCATATCGCGCCGCATTGCGCAAGGAAAACACCGAACAACCCACGGAAATCAATTTTCAGTATAAATATTCATAAAATTGAAATCGTCTCATAGCAAGGTTCTTAATTTTGGCTTTTATGCCTTAAAAGCATCACCATCAGAGTCTGTTAAAAAGCGGTTTTTCTATCAAAGCGATAGATTTTGAATATTATTGCACAAAATTGATTTCCGTGCGAATAAACGGTCTCGCGCTCCGACAAGCTCCAAGCGCGATATTAAGGCGTTTCCCACAAATTTCTTGTTCTGTTTGACAACAACTTGCGGATAATAGTATAATGAACGTGAAATGAGGGACAAATATGGATTTAACGGTTTCGATATGTGTGATCGCCTATAACGAGGAGCATACTATCTCGTCTATACTGTCAGATATACTGTATCAGACATATCCGCGCAGCCTTATACAAATCATACTTGTAAATTCACGCTCCGATGACAACACACGGAGGATAATGGAGCAGTTCTCCGCAGCAAATTCGGATGAATATATATCCATAGACGTACTTGAAAACGATAAGCGCTCACTATCGGCGGGATGGAATGTCGCCCTGAAAAGCGCCGTCGGCGACGTTATTATCCGTGTAGACGCTCACGCCTCGATTCCGAATGATTTTATTTCAAAAAATATAGCAGTTATCCAAAGCGGCGAAAATATCAGCGGCGGTTCACGGCCTAATATTATCGTTGATGAAACTCATATGAAGCAAACCCTGCTGTTGGCGGAAAGCTCCATGTTCGGAAGCTCCGCCGCCTCATACCGCAGGGCAAGCACCAAGAAAAAATACGTTAACTCACTGTTTCACGCGGCGTACAGGCGCGAGGTGTTTGAGAATGTTGGGGGCTTTGACGAGTCGCTCGGCAGAACGGAGGACAACGAGATCCACTACAGGATACGTCAGGCAGGCTATAAGCTCTGTTTTTCCCCCGATATAATCTCGTATCAGCACACAAGGGCGACACTCGGCAAGATGATCAAGCAAAAATACGGAAACGGAAAATGGATAGGCCTTACTCTCGGTGTTTGCCCGAAATGCTTCTCAGTATTCCACTTTGTTCCGTTCTGCTTTGTACTCGCTATAATAGGCTGCATAGCTATGAGCATTATCGGTACAGTATGCTGTATGCCGATACTCAGCATACCGTTATACGCCCTTATCATTCTATATTCTTCGGCTGATATTCTGATGACGGTCACAGCCATTATTCACGCAAAAAAAAATCCCCTAAATATTCTTCTCCTGTTAATTTTCCCTCTGCTCCATATTTCATACGGTACGGGTACTATGGTCGGGGTTTTCTGTATGCCGTTCTGGCTTATGAAAAGAGGAAACGAACCGTGTATGCAGATAGAAAATGTAAAAAAAGAGATGAGGAAAATCAGTGAACTTCAAAATCAAAAAACAAATATAACGAATAAATATTCCCTTTAAATAAATGACTTTATAACCCCAAATAGTACAAATTCAGTACATTGGAAATAGTTTTTAGGGAAAAAATTTTTAAAAATTTATGAAATTTACTTATAACTATTGAAAAGCCGCAAAAAATTTAGTATAGTTATATAGAAATGAGTAAATTCTGAAAGCGGTGATAACTTATGCAGTGTCCGGAATGCGGCAGCGAGTGGAAAACAAGCAATCGCGTCGATCTTATACAACGCTGTCCTTTCTGCGGCGCAAGCCTTGAGAAGGAAGTCCCTCATCAGATCACATTTACAAATGCAAAAGAGGGCGTTCGCCATATTGTCGAGAATTTCGGCGAGGATATTATTGTCGATAATGAACAATTTGCAAAACTTCTCAACAAATTCATGCCTAAGCTGAAGCAGGAAAGAAAAGTAATTGTTGAAGCAATGAACGAAGGAGTTTGCACGACCTTATTTGATGCAACGGATCAAAGTGAGCTCGATAAATGCATCGCTATTCTTCAGTCAATTAAGATTTTAACACAAGAAGCCTGCATGGCTGAAAAATGGGCATGTTATGCCGTAGAAACCATAGTATATGCTCTTAATTGGAGCGTACCGATGTTTGGCATAACGCCGAATATCCATATGTATCAGATCCCCGAACAAGTCAGCCAGCCATGGCTTAAGGACTCTAATGGCAGCAGCACAAATGAAGTCTGGGTACAACCGAACGAGGTTTGGGTCAATCCTGTGGAAAGCAATGACAACGCATGGGAGGAAAATGTAGATAATCCTACATCTGCATCTGAATCTCAGCAGGTTATTGAAGTTCCAGAAGAGGCAATAAATCAGGTACATAAAGAGCCGCAGTCGCCCGTTTATGAGTCTCCTGTTTACGAAGCTCCGGAGGAGCAGCAGTCGCCCGTTTACGAATCGCCTGTTTACGAAGCTCCGGAGGAGCAGCAGTCGCCCGTTTATGAGTCGCCTGTTTACGAAGCTCCGGAGGAGCAGCAGTCGCC